>JALNZU010000056.1 GCA_023229245.1 Bacteroidales bacterium
CCTTGGCAAAAGCATCCGCATGGATAGATGGCTGATGATCGCTGTTAACAGGATCAGAAACAGGACTGAGTACGTTAGCACCATCCTGAATATTCACCTCTATCTCAAAGCTAAGGTCTGAGCCGCCTGTATTGGTTACAGTCAGTTGCTGCACAGATGTCTGACCCGGTTCAAGAATCTCGCTCAATGAGGATGGGCTGATGCTGATGGAAGCGGGTTGGGCAGCTTCAGTTATAGTGATATCGTCCACATACCACGAATGGGCATATGTTCCTTCATAGCGGAAAGCAATATATACGTCCTGACCTACATATCCTGTCAAATCGATAATAGCTTCTTCCCACTCGCTAACCACAGTAACCGGTGACCATAATTCAATAAACTCACCACTGAGTGGGTGTCCATTACCCAAGCTGATCAGCACACTGTTTTTACCATAATCGCCAGGGTATTGATTATAACTCCAGAACCGTAGCTCAATATCTGTCTGAGCTGTAAGTTGAATTTTTGGTGTGACCATCCATCCATCTTCTGCATTGCCAGTAGGGCCATACATATGGTATGCTGAGGTAGTCCCGTTGGTAGTATGGTTATACGTTGTGTTAGCTTCCCAGATACGTGTGGTACTGCCACCATCTATGTCATATATTTTCCATCCCAAAGGTGGGAAGTTCTCTTCAAAATCTTCGCTGAACGGAACTGAAGCTATGTATTCAGTTTCAAAATTAGCCGTCAAGCTCAGGTCTTCGGCAGGCATCAGAAAACTGTACTGCAATTCAGTGGACAGTACAGTGTTATCTTCTGCTGTCCAGTTGACAAAGCTCCATCCTTGCGTGGGTACAGCCTGTACTGTAACCGGATCATTGGCATGATAGTCGCCGCTGCCGTTTACCGTACCTCCTTCAACGGGATTAGCGGTAAGGGTAAGGGTATAAACCGGCTCGGGTATAGCTTCAAAATGAGCGGTGAGAGTGGTATTCTCTGAAGGTATCAGGTAATCGAACGAAGGTTCGTTAGTGATGATATTTCCTTGATGTGTCCAGTAGAGGAAGTTGAATTGTTCAGCTGGTAAAGCCGATATAGTAACCGTTTGATTTTGATAGTACTCACCAGCTCCTTCAAGAGTTCCAGCATCAGCAGGATCTGATAATAGACTCAGTGTAATCAACGGGGGTGTATCTATGAAGCTCCAAAAATCTGATTGGGTTTTGTCGGCATCGGCCAAAATATCTCTATTGGGTTCTCCCTCCCATTCAGCACCTTCCCAGCCAGCGTTCAAGAAATACTTGTATTCGTAATCGCCTTCTTCAAGCTCGAGAGTTTTGGTCCATTTCCAACTATCATCCACACGCGACATGAGCTGTAGCTCTGATTGAGAGCCTGGCTCAGCCCATTCAAACATAGAGCCGTTTAAAAACACCTGATCTATATCAGGATCAAAATTGGATGCAGTACGCATATCTACTTCAAAAGTGATCGTATATATTTCAGGTGCTGATTCAGCTTCTACTAATATATTGTCGAGGAACCAATTCAGTGCTATAGGTGAAGAACTGGTACCCAGATCAACCACGAAAGCAATTTTGAATGGCGCACCGGCCATAGCCGAGATATCTAACACAAGATTTTCGGGTCCTATATCTTCTTCGGGAGTTTCTATCCAAAACAGCTCCCAATTTTCCAGATCATGTGTCCCTTCTATCCGGATAGTATAGGGTATATATTCACCCAGCTGATCATCAAGATAATGATCTATAGTAAGCCACAACTGAGTTTCTGATAACGGATCGATCCAAGGTGTGAGTATCTTATCTTCACCTTCGGCATCGGTATAATTTTCAAACTCGTAACTTATTTCTGGAGCTTCGCCGCCAGCATGATTAGTTGAATTGATCTGCCAAACAGCTGATGTACGATGCCAGCCTATTGGGAGTTCGTTGGAGTCAAGCCCGCTGAAGTCTTCAAAAACCGGCAAACTTAGTACTGATGAGGAAAGTGGTTCCAGATACGCTTTAACAGTCAGGTTTTGATCAGTCAGCTCAAAAACTCCTGTAGCATCTTGCCATCCTTCCTTAGCAACTGAGTAGTCGTAAGAGCCGGGCACTAATGTATGATAATAATCTCCTGGAGCATATGCAGTTCCATTAACTGTAACTACGGCATCGTCAATCACAAAAAAGTTATAATCAAACACCTCAAACTGAACAGTATAAGTGATCAATTCCAATGAAACATTTATTTCTATATTCTGATCTGACAGGGTCAGTTCTCCGGTAGCCGGATAGTAGCCTTCCCTATTGATCTGATAGGTATAAAATCCTGACAACAAATCATCGAATACATAATTACCCGGTTCATTGACCATATCACCCAGACTAATGGTAGCATCATCAATGGGATCGCCCGATTCATCCTGCACATGAAAAGTAACTGTGTAGGTAGGTGCTCCTGCCCCTTCGAGAAATATCTCACGCATCTCCCAAACCACTTCATAATTATCAATGCCTGAAGGGTAATCAACAAAAAGGGCTAACTGAAACTGTTTGCCCGCTAATGTTTGCGTGAGATCAAACTGCGAAATAATAAACTCTCCTTCTGTATCCAAATTGGGTAGTTCAATAGGTATCCAATTCGTTCCGTCTTCACTGTATTGAATCTGGGTAACACTGACCTCCTCAGGATCATAGATATACATCTGATAATGCATTCCCAATATGACCTGTGTCTCGGTTGTAAGATCAAAGACTGGTGTTATCAAGCGAGCGTTCGCATGAGGCATACCCGGAAATGCGTAGATGGAAATATGTGGGAAGGGATCGAGATGAAAATCCCATCCCGAATCACCGAGTATCTGTTGTTCCCATCCATTAGGTACATCACCGGCAGCAAAACCTTCCGACCATGGCAATTCATCTACAAAATCAGCAGTGGAAGCTGTTAATGTAATGCTTTCAATTTCCCAAAGAACAAAATAATAATCGTCCAAATACTCTGGTACGTCAAAATTAAAGCGCAGATAAACCTGTGGCTCACCTGCGACAAAATCAGTAATATCATAAGTTGACTCGGGCCATGAACCAGGCTCATCATTACTTTCCGAAAAGGATACTATTGGTAACCAGTTTTGTTCGTCAAAGCTATACTCAATAGAAGCCAGCTCATCGGCCGGATGTTCTCCTTCAATATAAAACAGATGTTCGATAGCCATGGTGACTTTTGCATATGCGCTGAGGTCAATAGCAGGGCTTTGTAGTTGAGCCTTCACATCGGGAAAGCCTTGCTCCGAAAAAATATAGGCCAATGAAAAATTAGCAGCAGCCGTAAAATCAAATGGCATGCCTGAACTATAATTGTTTTGCCATCCAGCTGGTAGCTCTTCATTTAAAAAGTCTTCGAAAAAGACTATGTTGCTTCTGTTTCCCGACATCTGATCAGGAGCGGTAACAGGCTGCGCCTTACCTGTGATAGAGAAAAGAAACAGCAGGTTGAGAAACGATAAAAGTAGGACTTTTTTCATAGCTTAAAAATTAGTGTGTTAAAGAATATGATACATGCCAACTTGCCTATGGCAAAAGATTTCATGCAGCAAACAAAAGTACTTGGATAGCTACCGGCCGACAATACCGTCAATTGGGTATATTTGGTCAAAAAGGCTTCAAATAGCCTGAAAGCCAGCTCCAACAAAAAGGATTATCCTACATTTGTATTGCAAATCAAATTGAGAATATTGAACGATGAACCTGCGTAGGATAGTAAAAAAAATGACCGACTTCAATAGATCAGGTAATGTCCGCCGAAAAAAAATTATACTGATCATCCTTGCAGTCATACTTGTATTAGTTGCAGGATGGTATTTTAACTCTGTATATAAAAGCGGTGAATCAAAAAAGACCTGGCTGACCGATCTCAAAAACAATCCCTTGGTTAAAGAAGAAGAAATTGCATTTGAGAAAGTGAAAAGCTTGATGTACACCGATCCTGACAGTGCCAGAAACATGGTCTATCACCGCCTTGAAATTATTGACCCTCAGCTGAAAGAGATATATGAGATGGTGTATAACAATATCTTAGGAAGCACCTATTTGTTTCAAACAAATTATACGCAAGCGCTAAACGCATATCATCGCACTTTGGAGCTTGCTTTGGAATATAACTCACCTATTCATATCAGCAATGCCTATAATAATATAGGTGCATTAAATATTGTCTTAGGTAACTTTAAAGATGCCCTTGATTTTTTACGTAAAGCCTTAGAACTGAATGAGAAACTAAACCAAATAAGAGATATTTCAAGTTCGCAGAACAATATCGGACGTATTTATTTTGAACTCAACGATCTAAATATGGCCAAACAATACTTTCTGCTGGCTTATGAAGGCTTCAAAGCAAACGATAACCTGATTGGTGTGTCCTCCGTTGCCAGTAATCTGGCACAATATTATTTAAAAATTGAAGCTCCCGATTCGGCTTATCACTTTTTCTTAGAAGCTATATCGCTTGGGTTGGAGAGTGATAATAATTTTGGCCTTGCCTCCACCTATAGAGAGTTTGGCGACTTTCTACTTGAAGAAGAACGCTTTGACCAGTCGTTATTCTACTATATAAAAAGTGATTCCTTATCCAGACAAATTGAATCCAAGTCAAACGTAGTTTCAGCTCTTTTAGGATTAGCTCAGGTTTACCTGACTATGGGACAAACAACACCGGCTCTATCGAAAGTGAATGAAGCCTCTGACATAGCATATGAGCTTAACGATGAAAAGCTGATATACGAAGCCACTCATTTATTGGCAGAAGTCTATGAAAAAAAGGATGATATACAGGCGGCATTGGATTATTTCAAGCAGGCAGAGGCACTAAAGCAAAATATGGAGAAACATTCGGAACACGTTCAAGTGTATAATCTTGAGATACAACGGCTTATTGATTCGGTGGCAGATAAAGAACGGGAAATTGAAAGGGAAAAGCTGTTAGCCGACAGAAGAAAAGTAGTGGTTACTGCCGTGATCATATTATTGGCATTAGCTATAATAATCCTTTCACTGATCTATTATATCTATTTAGATAGGATCAAACAAAAGCAAAAAGACAGAGAGAACGAAAACCGCATACGGCATAGCACCGAAAAAACACAAGCAGTGATGATTGCCGAGATGAACGAACGAAAACGACTTAGCGCCGAACTTCATGATGGAATAGGCCCACTACTGTCGCTATCCAAAGTGAATATTTCCAATATATTGGAAAAGAATGAAATGGATACCGGAAAAAAAAAGAATCTATTGCATAACACCCAAAAAAATATAGAAGAAGTATTAAGGGAGATCAAAAATATTTCAAATAATGTGTCGCCCAAGATACTCACCGAAAAAGGTTTTGCGGAGGCATTGAAAGAACTGACCTTGCGCTTGGTACAACTTCGTAAGTTTGAAATAGGACTAAGTATCAACGGCTTGGCAAACAGCTATAAGCCTTATGTGGAGCATGCATTGTACCGTACAGTGCAAGAAGTTCTAAATAATGTAGTGAACCATTCAGAATGTAGCGAGTTGAATATACACGTACTTCAAGACAAAGATGAACTAACCATAATGTTGGAAGATAACGGCAAAGGCTTCGACCCCTCTGATTTGAATGGAAATCAAGGGATGGGACTAAAGAATGCCAGTTACCGCATCGAAAGTTTAGGCGGTCAGTTTTTTATTGACAGCCTGACGGGCAGAGGTACTATCATCACCCTTATAGTACCGATTAACACATTATAAACCAAGTTTTATCACCACTTTTCTATCTGATCTATGACGCCTTTAAAGATATATATGATTGACGACCACAAGTTGTTTATTGAAGGAATTTTTGCATTGCTTGTGGATGAACCAGAAATTGAATTAGTAGGTTATTCTCTTGATCCACAGGAGTTTCTGAATCGTTTCGAGATGTTGGACGTTGATGTGTATTTAGTCGATATCAATATGCCTAAAATGTCGGGCATCATATTGGCAGAAATGATTATGAAACGCAATAAGAAAGCGAAGATTTTAGCTTTGACAATGTATGATGATTATCAACATATCAAAAAAATGATCAGCAAAGGAGTCTTAGGCTATATCTTAAAATCAGCCAATATAAGCGAGTTAGTTACAGCAGTCAAAACAGTCTCTGTGGGGAAACGTTTTATTGGAAGCGATATACAGGAAACCGTGATGAGTCAAATGGAAGAGCTGCAAAATTTAGAAGAATACAGCGATATCAAAAAAAGCCGACTCACCAAACGGGAAATAGAAATATTACTGCTCATCATACGCGAGCTGTCAAATAAAGAGATAGCAGAAAAGCTGTTCATCAGCGAACGAACCGTTGAGACTCATCGCAAAAGTATATTAGCCAAAACAAACGCCAAAGGAAGTTTAGGTTTATATAAATATGCCATCAAACATGCCATAGTACAAGCTCATCAGATGACGGGAGAAGAAAACACAAGTAATTGAGAACTATCCCCTCGCATTGACAAACTATTTGTTGCATTAAAAAAATTACGGGGTTTGCTGAAAGCAAAACCCCGTAAAAAAACTTTCAAAGAAGTTCTCAAATAGAATGTTAATCTCAATAGATCTGTATAAGCTTATGATATAAATCTTTACCGCAATAAATCTGCAACAGATACACACCCGACGTCAATGACGACACATCTAATTGCAGATTTGTTGTCTCAGCTTTTCCTGCAATAAGCCGTGTTCCATTGGAGTTGAAAATGCTGTAATAGTCAATAATTCGATTATTTTCAACCATAATCCATTGATTAGCAGGATTTGGAAAGACCTTCAGTTGATCTTCTTCCCCACCTTGTTCTGCTATGCCAACCGTTCCTTTTACTATAGTAAATTCTTTGGTAATTATCTCTGTAGCACCCGTTGTATAATGAGCTCTGACACCAGCCAGATAATCGCCTGCTGCCAGACCAGTATATAAGTACTCGTCAATCTGTATCCCTGATGCTATCGGTGTTCCCATATCATCCAGATAAATATCGAAGCCTGTCATAGTCCTGTTAGCTTTCTGATCATGTGTATAACGCATATCGTCTAAACTGACCTGAGGCAGTTCATAAGGTTCACGCATTGAGGCAATAGATTGAGGCTGGCCACTTACCCACTCTTTGGAGGTGGATTGCATAAAAGTATTACCCGATTTTGAAACAGCTATCAGATCATCCGTATTGATACGTAAGTCTCCTACACTTATATCGTCCAGCATAAAAGCTGATATCAATCCATAGTTTCCTACTGCATTCCATGCAAGCCGGATTTGTTGATCCGCATAATATGAGAGATCCACTATGGCTGGATAATCGTATTTATTTTTCCCTGAAGGTAGTTCTGAAGCATCCCATAAAGCAGTCCAGCTCTGTCCATTATCAGTTGACACTTTCAGATAAAAGTGCTGTAAGGATTCGCCATTATTGCCGAAATACCAAAATACTAACTTGTCGGCTGGAGCTTTAAACTCATGTGAGATCAGCCACTCATCCTGTGGATCTGTACTCCAGTGTACAAACGCTTGTTTACTACCTTCCTTTGGCACTACTGTCTGATCGGAGAAATAAATTGTTCCGTATTGTTGCCAGGTAAACTTCCAATCGGCGCTATCAACTCCGGGTATGAGGCCTCCGGTATTGGTGATGATCTGATCCCAACCCTGTGGTAGAAACTCAGCTTCAAAGCCTTGTGTCCATGGCTCTCCTTTAGGTTTGGCATCCCAGCTGAACAAGGCTTGTCCGGCCTGTAGGCCAGTCGTATCAACCACTAGGTTAGAAGGTACAAACATCAGGTCTTGTAGCTGTATGCTAAGGTCTAAATTAGAAATAAGGCTGAATGGTACCTCCTTTTCAAGATATCCAAACAAGAATATCGTAGCCAAATAATCGCCTTCCAAAAGGCTTGCTGTAGCCATACCTGTTGGTGAAGTGTAAAGGGTAGTGGAAATATATTCTCCTTCAACAACAATACGTGCATCCTGCAATGGAAGAGCTTCAGGTGATTGCTCGGTAACCAAGAAGTTGACATGGTGAAAATCGGGCATAGGCTCGGCAGACAAGTTGATTGAAAAATCGGTATAAAAAGGTGGCTTGGTATGTGAAGAACTGACGATCAGATAGTAAGTACCGGCATCCATCATCACATTTTCAAAAGAGTCATATCCTTCTATATTGAATGCGCCAGCCAATATCTGTGGAGGATTGATCGGATCAGGGCAGGCAGCTAACACAAAGAAACCGGCTCTTGGACCATCAACACTACCACTTAAGAAGCTGTTTTCTTCCAAGGTAAACTGCATGACCATTTCATTCCCACTTAGATACACATTTTCAGGGACCACAAAAGTAGGTCGAAAATCACGTCCATATTGTTGTGTATTTCCTTCGTAATTGATGAGAGGCAGATCTACTACTACCGGATCATCACAGGTGGAACCCTGTGGACGTACCAAACCTTGACCATTTATTTCCATGCTGAAGCTATGCTGTGTCTCTTCGGTATAAGTGATCAAAATATGATCCTGTACCTGTCCAAGCTGCTGAGGATTAAATCCAACCTTGAACACATATGGTTCGTTGAATTCCAAGGCAACCGGAAGGTTATTTGCCTTTATCCAGAAATTTTCTCCAGCCTCAAGGACGATCTCTTGAAGTAATAGTTCATAATGGCCCTTATTGGTTATAACAACTTCTATGGAATCGTTATTATAGTCAACCCATCCCTCGCCAAAATCGTGCGATGGTGTATCTATATAAAATATAGGCGGAGGTATCACCTCTATTATGATATCGTCTATATCTTCCTGAGTATAAGTGCTTGTTACATCGTGTTTGAACGCAACATACGTATCTGTTCCTTCATAATCTTCAAATCCATGCATCATCTCTTTCCAAGTGTAATGATTATCGGAAACCCATGATGTGATCGGAGTAAAGGTACCTTGCGGATCATCCATAGTTCCTAAGATAAGTGGTGCCGAAGTAGAATTTTTCAGCATAAGCCTCGTACGAAACTCTTTAAGCGATTTGCCCTCAGCTAATGGAGGTGCGATCAGTATCAACTCAGCTTCAGGATCAGAAGAATTATTGCTTCTGATGTGGTTGGGAACTGAGGCAGCATCTGCATTCTTAACAGTTACCAATCTTGCATTATTCGTGGTACTATTTACAATACGTGTCCATCCGCCGGGCAACTCGGGGACAGTAACTATATCAAAATCTTCTTTATAATAAGCCTTTATAGGTGCTATAGTTGCGCTAATAAAGCTGATATCATGCGTGAGCTGTGGGTTACCTAAGGAGCTGATGCGAATGACTAAAGTATCACGCGTACCCATATCAAGATCGTTTGGCATGACAAAACTCAGGTCAATGATCATCTGATTTCCTCCGTTAAGTGTCAGTTCCGATGGGAAGTCATAATCCCACGAACCATCTATCTTTTCAAGAGTATAGGTATCAGTCAGGCCTCCTGTGTTTTTTATAAAGAGTTGATGAATACCCGTTTGACCACTATGCAGGTATATGTTATTACTGTATTGGCTTGCTTCAAACGACTGTGGATCAGGCTTAAACAGTTCTAAGTCGTCAATTGTCCAGTTATAAAAGTTATTATAAGAGTTTAGTGCGCTATAATAGAACGAGAGATATATCTTGTCGTTGAAGTCGAAATGTTCGGTCAGATAATACGTCATCATATCCTCCATAAAGAGGTCTCCTTCTTCCTTATCTCTGAACGTCTGAGCCGTATGCCATGTTAGCCCATCGTTGCTGATGCGTATGGCTCCATTAGTTCGTGTGTATGGGTTATAAAAGTGATGCATACTGATACTCAAGGCGTTAGCATCATTAACAGCTATAGCTGGTGAAATTAAACTGGCACTCACATTAAGGTTCTCATTCGGGTGGATGGAAGCAGTCCCGTCAGTAAACTCCCATCCTCGGTTATCGTCGCCATGAATCACAATACCCCATCCACCGGGCTGTATATGTTGCTCGAAGTCTTCATACCAAAACCGATTATCCGCTGTCAGCATCACGGTTATAAACACATCTTCCGATACGATCTGTAGCTCTTGTTCAACGGATTGAAACCCACTATGAGCCACTTTGTAAGGATAACTACCAGCCGAAAATCCTGTAAAGTTCGTCATGCCTTCCAGGCCTTCATACCCATTGAGGGTGATCAACGCATCGTCAATTGATAATCCGGCTTCATCGGTTATAGTAAAAGTAACTGTAAAGGTATCGCCTTGAACAGGAGCAAGGATAATCTCATGGCTGATATTCTGGTTTGTGAGTTCTATCTCCCCTCCAGTAGGAATAAAACCATCAGCTATAACCGAATAATGAAAGCTGCCGGGAAACAATCCATCAAAAAAGTAATTCCCTGTTGGATTTTCAATACCATTCATTCGGATTTGAGCCGTAGTAATATTATTTCCCTGACTGTCTTTTACAGTAAATCCGATAGTATAGCTTGAACTTTCAGAAAAGACAGCTTGCAGGCTCAAATCCTCATCTATAGAGATCAGTATTGGATTATTGATGGAATATTGAAGTCCGTTTTTCTTCCAGTGGTTGAACTGATAGCCCGATTCGGGATATGCCATAACCGAAAGTTGAGTACCTTGCTTATACTGATGCAATCCGGTAGCCGGTAAGCTAGAGCCTCCCTGAGCGGCAATCATCTCAAGGGTGATAGGTGTCACAGGAACAAAATAGGCCTGGGCTGTTTTGTTGGCATCCATCACTAATGTAGCCTGAGGTTGATCGCTGTAAAACTCACCGTCCACCTCCCATTTATCGAATTTCCATCCCCATGCATAATCGGCATCGGCTGTCAGTGTGATCTGCTCGTCTTCGAAATAGGTATGGTAGCCAGGTTGCGGAACAACTTTACCTTCTTCACCATATGGTTCCAACATAGTCAGTGAATACGTTTCCAATTTATCTATGGTCACAGCATCAAGATATACTAACCGCCAGCCGGAGGTATGGTTTACCCAATACCGAAATGCAATATGCTTGATACCAGAGTATCCGCGTATGTCAACTGATTTACGTTCCCATGCCTCGCCTGCATATACTTCGGCTATCATTTCTCCGTTAGCTTCAAGCTTGGCTACATCATCAAAATAGTCGGGTAGTATCCATACTTGTAGCTTGTCGGTTATGCTATCCGGCTCGAAATTCGACATGACGAAAAAATACAACAGCTCGGCATTTGGCTGATCAAGATCTAAGGGCGGCGATACTAACCATTCGTTTGCTTTATATGCTGATGTTGGGCCGTAACGTGCTCTTACCGATCGGCTTCCTTCATATTTTTCAACACCATTACCTTCCCAGTACGCTCCATCTACGCCACCTACAAAATGCCAGCCTAAGGCTGGAAAATCAAACTGGTTGAAACCCTCCATCCACGGAAACTCTGTAACCGTTGGATCAAAACCCGTACCCGTCAAGGTGATTGAATGCTGCCCGGGAGCAGCTTCTGTATATGACAAGATCAGATCGGTCTCAAGAATGCCATCAAGCTGAGGATGAAACACCGCTTCAAAACTGACACTATCATGGAAGCCTAATAAAGCCGGAAAATCTGCTGGCTCATACAATATTGAGAAATGCGTTGAATTATCCAATACCGGAGGCTGAACCAACAGGCTGCCAATACCAGAGTTGAAAATTGTAAACGTCTGTGGCAGACTGCTTTCATTTAATAACACTGTTCCGAAATCTTGGCTTGTCAGATCGGGTATGATTGAAAATTCCGGCTCGGTTGGAGCATACACCGTAACCATTTTAATTTGCCAGTATGCCCGCAATTCATCCTGATCATCAAACCAAAACTTAAGATAAAACGTATCCTCTCCGGCAGCTACTTCCGTAAGATCCCATTCATTATATGAATTAGAACCCTGTCCCACATGATGAGTAAAAGTATAAAATGTGTGCCAGGTGATTCCATCAGTGCTGTAGCGTATCTCGGCATCAGTCATCCCGGCCGGAAACGGATAGAAATAATAATATAAATTCATCCCAAGCAACACAACCTCCATCTCACTGCAATCAATGACAGGACTTATCAATTCGCCGGCTACATGATGACCTTCGTTTTGATAACTGTTGATCCAGATCATATTAGGCAGCAACTCCCAGGAGTAGCCCTCCTCCCCTAACTCATTCATCTGCCAGCCTTCTGGAAGAGCATCACCACCAAACTGCGTATCAAGACCAACGAGCGTCCTTTCAGTGTACGAACGAATCCCATCAGAAGAAGATAAACCTCCTAATGGATAAGAATCAAGGTGATTAACAGCAGTATTAGGCAAACCGGTAATTTGTGCTAATGACGAAGCGAATGGGAATAGAACCGCTCCTAAAAGCAATAATAAAGCAATGTTGAGATATTTCATCAGTAAGAAAATAAAATATTATTAAAGCAGAATTAATTCATTAATTTGTACTACAAAGATGAAACTTATCCAATAGTATTGTCAATACCATGTACTGGGTATTTATTTTAAAAGGATGAGAAACAATATTTTACAATGTATTAGATATTTTTGAAAAGGATAATCGAACGACTTGTCTTTTAAAAACTTTACAAAACTGGAAAATAAACCTGATCTTTTAAAATCAAAGCTATTTTTAGGATGCGATAAAAAAAAGCCGGCTTGAAATAAGCCGGCTTTTCATCTACTTAACCAAAACAATTATTCACTGATAATTATATTTTTATGCACTCGTTCACCCTGCTCGTTGATGAACTGCATCACATAAGCTCCTTTATGGAAGCCTGTAAGGTCTA
>JALNZU010000021.1 GCA_023229245.1 Bacteroidales bacterium
CTCCTACATCATATCGATAGCTTATAGGTGCTAATTGAGGGATACCAACTGAAAAATTCAAGCCGATTCCATTAGAATGGCTCCCAAAGCTCAAATCAACATGAGTCGCTACCGGTAACACATACTTTTGAACTTCGTAACCAGATTCTGTAAATAATAACCAAGCTCCAAATAAAGCAGGAACTAAAAATTCCCCATCCAGATCAGTAAACACTAACGGATTATTCCATGCATAGCTATACCTGTTAAAACTCTGTGAGAAATCGGGTGCTTGTATGTAATTATCCGGTGATAGCATGCGCGAAACCATGGGGTCATACATCCTGCCGTTCATATTTATCAGGTTGAAGGCGTACAAATGCTCGTGCCCGGTAAAGCCGCGATCAAACAGCGGCGCGGTTGCTATGCCGGCAAAAGCGCGCCAGGTAGCAGGATCTCTTCTATTGCCCCAGGCATCAAAGCTCAGTTCTTGCAGTAGGTTGCCGCTTTCGTCAGTTATGGTGTTCCACGAGCCAAGGTGGTCAGTATGTATATAATTGATTTCTTCAGTACCATCAGGCTTAATAATATGGATTGCAAACAAACCCATAGGACCACTCAGATAGGTGTGTTGGTACAATTCTCCGTCTTTGAGTATAAATTCACAAGCACCTGACCATATCTTATCAATCGTACTGTTGTCATTGGAATATTGCTGAGAAATGCGCTGACGATGGTGACCATACTGAATCTGCAAAGAATGATTACCTTCAGTGATAGAAGAAACTTTATCGTAACCATTATACACAATGTCCTGACGAGGACCTATAAGTATAGGATTGGTGGTTGTAAGCTTTGTAACGGCATGAGGGCCATAGCCGTGGGTACCATAGCTTGCATCAGAAAATAAGGTTTGACCATCACTTTGGCTATAGGTCATATTACCCAGATTAGGTGCATCATACTCATAATTCCCTAAAACAGTACCATTCAGACTGACTTTAGTCAGACGATCCAATCCATCATAGGCAAAACTTTCGGTAAGTGATGTTTTTTTGTTTCCGTTAACCCATTTTTTACGGTATTCAAGATTTCCTAATCCAAACCATTTATATTCAAAATCCTGTATATAAGCATTCCCGCTTTTTACAGTTTGCACAGTATGAAGTAAGGATGTTAACGGATAATAGGTTTGCTCGCTTATTAATCCATTTCCTGTAGAGAACCTGGTTATCTGCCCCATGGCATTTATTTGCTCCGTATGCCATAATTGTTTGCCATTGTTCTCAAGATGTACAGTGGCATGGTAACCAGATGTGTTGTATCCATCCCGCACAATGACACCGGTGGGATAAGTGGTTCGTAATGGACGGCCAAGATCATCGTACGTATAATTGGTGTTATAAGAAACTCCGTCAATAATATCGGTCTCAGCGGTTAAACGAAGCAAGGGGTCATAAACAAAGTTGGTCCGATGATTATTTTTTATAATGCTTTCAAGGGTTCCTAACTTTCCTGGGACAGTCGAATAATTCCAAGAAACAGCTCCTTCTGATGCTCTGGTTTCATTTGTTATTCGACCCAACTTATCGTATTTAAAAGTAATGGTATCATTTTTGGGATTGGTTTGTTGCACCAATTCTCCAAAAGCATTATAAACAGTGCTTATAGAACCATAATTCGGATCGTTGATCAAAGAGCGATTACCCATATCATCATATTCAAGTAAAACTTTGGTAGATGCTTGACCCACAATATATGATTTTTTAAGATTACCGTTACAATGATACTCATTTTTTACTACATTACCTGCATTATCGGTACTTTCTATAAGCCATCCGGCAGCATTGTGTTTTCTGGAAGAGGTACGCGTAATGCTTCCGTCAGTAACCGAAATAGTAACTTGATTGGCACTATAGCTTGTATTGGTAGTGGTATTATCAGGTGCTATTACTTTCTTTAAACGATTGTATATATCATATTCGTATTTTGTATATATCGGAGATGTCCCCGCTCTGTATGGTAAGCTTTCTTTATACAGAAGGCCCTTGTTATTATAGATTTTGTCCACATATATAGCATAACCGTCAAAACCAAAACTAACCGAGCGTAGCTCTACACCTGTTTTATGGTAAAACACTAATACTTTGGGAGTACCTGAAGTTTGTTCCCATGTATAATACTGTGCATTGTTCGGTGCATAGATGTTTCCTCGGGCCCATCGTTTTACAGTAGTTGAGATAACTCCGTCAGGTGAAGTGATTTTCTTGTAAGTACCCAACGGATTAGAATCATAGTGAGTGGTCAGATCATTGGGGTCTGTTGAAGTATTCAATATACCGTAAACTGGGTCATAGGTTGAAATGGATGTGTTTCCTAATGCATCGGTATGGGATGTGGGAAAACGGTGATGGTATGCTAAGCCATAAGCGATATCGGAAGTGCGTGTTTCAAGTAATGGGGTTGAATAGGGGGCGCTAAGAGTTAAATTATTCATATTTCCAAATTCATCGTATGAGTATAACTCACTAGTAGATAATTTATTTGTAAGGATATTTTTTGGATGAATCTTCCTTTCGTTTAGTAAAGGAAATGAAGAATGGCCGGAGGGATAGTATGAAAACACAAGTGTAGGCTCATACTGCTCTTCTGTAAAATATCGTACTTTTTTAGTTATTTTCTCTGGACGACTAATTAACCAATTAGTTAAGTCCGGAGCTAAATATTGAAAATTAGTAGTTATCTGATGCTCATATTGAGAAGCTGATGCGGAAGACTGCTTTTCTTCTAAAGCAATCAACTCGACACTTGAAATCAAGTTTCCATAATTATCATAAGAAAAGTCTTTATGCACTGTTTTAACAAAGTCATTTGTTGTAAGATTCCTTTCTGTGTAATGAGTACTTTCGATATACGGGAATATCCTAAGTGGGGATGAAGGAAAACTTTGATGATTAATTGTGTTTTCAATTAATGAAATAATTTCTCCATTTGCTTTTTTTGTTTTTATTTTTTTGGTATATGGGACGTAAAATTTATTTTGAATAGTGTATATTTCGTTTGTTCTTTCAACTGACACACCGGTAAAACTATTCGTAATCAGCCTTTTGCCAAATCCTAACAATCCTTTGCCTTGCCTATGTACTAAAAGGTCTTCATATTTAAATGTTTGTGTAGTCAAATGATTATCACCAATATCTTTCTTAATTGATCTGACAGCAAAATAGGAAGGTTGATAGTTCACAACAGGAAATTGTTTTTGAAGAGTTTTTTGATAAATCTGCGAGTTAGTCAGAGGCAAATAAGAAACTGAAATTTTATAATCATGTCCATTGATAATTGATTTTGCTAGATTACTTTTTTCTTCTTTATGATAAGACATTATATTTAGCGGGGTATAAGATTGAGTCCAGAGAAGTGTTTCTAATTTGCCATCTCCATTAAAATCAAATAAATCTTGACTATATTCCATAGAGGCCAATAATGTTTCAACTTCTTTAAAACTATTTCCTTTGCTATAATATACTGTAAAATTCGCATTATTAGAATAGGTTTCTGTCATATAAATATCAAGTATATCTGTTTTGCCATCCCCATTAATGTCGCTTGTATAAATATATCGTTTAATATGATTGGTATTCCCAGGATCAGAGTTAAATGTTATAGGACATAATCCTTCAATCCATGTATTCTTACCATTAAAATAATGTAATTCCCATCCAATGTTAGGATTTGCATAAGCATATGTTAATATATCAGTGATCCCATCACCATTAAAATCACCTGTAAATACTCGGTGATATCGGTTTGGGAAGCCAAATCTGGTAGGAACAAGCTCAGTTAAAACTGGCTCGGTTGGATGCAACGTAAATATTGTACTTTCAAGATTATCAGTATTTACTAATAAGTCAGTACGTCCATTACCTGTAAAATCTCCCGGTTGAACAGGAAATAATTCAGTATCTTTATCAACTGTAAAAAAATAACCATCAGTTGCAGGTGAATTAACAAAAAGACTTTGAAAGAAATTATTTGACTGGTTTTTCTCAAAACATCTTAAAAGAATGTGTTTCTTATTGTTTTGATGATCAGTTAAGATGCTTACTATCAAAATTTCATTAATTCCGTTACCATTCATATCCGTAATCTTAATATAATGATTCTCACCAAAATTGTAATCGATCGAACCTTGCGATGAGAAACCATAATTACCATCAGATTCTAGTAAAATTCCAGTATAGGAGTTAGACGAGTTTCTTATAACTTTAAGTAGATCATCGCGGCCATCGCCATTAAAATCACCTGCAACGAAATATACAAATAGTGGTTGATAGGGTTGATTCAGACTACCCATTTCTACTTCATAATAAGAAGTACCTGCTTCATTAAGGTAAAATATAGACCACGTGTCATACAGTTTTACACCATTTTCTTTGTAATAATATGCGGCCAATATATCTGCCTTACCATCACCATTAAAATCCCCTAAAGTATATTCAGCATCTCTATTTGATTTAGGCATTATATTAGTCGCTGTTAGCGTAAAATTATCTGTAGGCTCACCCCATTCAATTGTTGTAGGGTTTACCTCCTGAGAGTTTTTTGTATCTTCCAACTTTACTTTGGTAAGGCGGCTGGAGATCAATGATGAACTATCATATTCCAAAGAGTACTTGAACAACTCCATATTCTGGGGTATATATTTTATTATAATGTGATCCAAAAGACAATCATTCTTTATTGACATTCCATTTATATAATTAGTAAATGGATCAATTCTATCATAAATATAAATAAAGCGCACTTGATAAATATGTCCTTGGCTATTTTTGTCATTTCCACCATATTTTATTTCTTTCAGCAACAAATTACCATTACGATGTTCATACGTATAAGTTATTAAATTACCCAATAAATCTTCGATACTACTTAAATACCAAGTGATTATTGTTTCGGTATTAGCCAACTTTTGTCTTGAGTTTTCGGTTTGCCCAAAGCGAAGAATTTTCCCATCCCGTGTTTTAACTTCGAAACTTACGGGGCCTGTTGAATTACTCTCAACAATCTTTATATGGTTAAAACCCTCAACCTCTGTTGTGTATATATTATTACCTAAAGACATCATTCGCATTCCATCAAAATTAAGATTATCGCTGGAATTATATTGTGGACCTTCAACACGTCCATCATGATAAATAGTTTTTCCTGTTCTTGAAATACCTGATATTGCTTCAATATTCCATCCAATCCCCAACAAGCCATTTCCTACCATACTGCTATAAGTTAATGATAGTGGAGGAACAGTACCTCCAACTCCCATCGGCAACTTAATAGGTATGGTATATGTTGCAGCTCCCAAATCGCTCACATCAAACACTCCATCAATACTTCCAACTATGCCCTGATCACCGGCATTAGGTCCACCAAGCTCTCCTTCTACTGGTGGAAAAACCATGAAGGGATCAATCTCTGCTTTAAACTCATTGCTACTAATAGCATTATATTCAAATCCAGTAGCATTACCTTCGTTTATTCCCATTTCAATAAATTGTGAAGCTCTATAATGCTGAGAACCTGTTAATTTATGATTAAGTATAAAATTTGGAGCGTACTGTGTCTGAGCTTGGGCAAATAATCCAATCACAACGGGAATTATGGCGGTAATTATTCGTTTTTTCATGCTCATACAAATTAAATGGTTGTAAAAAATAATTTTTAAAAATTTTATAACCAGCCTCTTAAGCTATTGCCGGATAATCTTGAACGTTTCATTCTTAGCATCCGCTTTTATCAACAAAAAATATATCCCGCTTGTATAATGGCTTAAGTTCAGAGGGGTCAGGACATTGTCGATAACACCTCGCTCAAGCAAATGACCGTACATATCAATCATTAAATACTTAACAGATGTATCTGGTATGTCAACAAACTCAATATACACTATTTCATGTGCAGGATTCGGATATACTTTCAATCCTTCAATAGGATCATCAGGTAAATGGTCAAAAAGGATGCTTTCTTTAAACAATGAATCGGCATCAGTTATTATTTGTACAACAATCTGACGTAATACTCGATTACCGGCAACATCGTACTCAAACTTTACTGACTGTGCTTTGGTTTGTGCCCATCCTTCTGTTCCGCCACAGAACAAAATGAGTAAAAGAAATATTTGTTGTCTCATGGCTTTATTTCATTTACTTGGTAGAATTTATAAGTACTCGAAGCTCACCTATCTCTTTCTGTTGAGCAATAATATACAGTGTCAGCTCTTCTATCTTTTGCAAAAGAAGTGCATTCATCTCGCCTAATTCAATTCCGTTTTTCTCCACTTCGGCTGCATTGGGAAATCCTGGAAGATGTCCCTTTTCGGTTATAAAACTTTCTACCTCGGTAATGGGTAAAAGCTGATAGCCGGGCTCAAAAACAAAATCGGGAAAAGGGCTGATGCTGGCATGGAATTTTTTGGCTTTCACCTCACCATTTACGTATAGACCACCGGCATCAATCAACACCTGATCATCAAATTTTGCACCTCCGGCAACATGCAGCTTTTGTTGTGGAGCAGCAACACCAATACCAACATTGCCATCAGAGGTTATTCTCATTTTCAAATTAGTACCGGCAGTATAAAATGAAATAGGCTTGTTTTGGTCTAAAATACCAATATTGGCAGCACTCCCGCTAAAGTAAATCCCAGCTGCTTTTCCTTTGTCGGTGCTCTCAATCAATATAGCAGCATCCTGTGTACCGTCAGTCATGATATGAAGTGGGGACTGTGGATTTGTAGTACCTCCAATACCTACATGACCATTAATACCATTGATAAACATACGTGTGTGGGTAGTACCGGTTACAAACGATAAAGAATGATTTTGCGAACTAGTACCAATAACAGCTTGACCACCAGCCATTAAAATACTACTTCTTTTGTTGCTACCGGTGGCCTCAAGCAGTAAACTGGCATCATCGTACTGATCTGCCCGAATGTGTAATTTAGCCTGTGGAGTGGATCGGTTACATTGCCAATACCTATTTTACCCGTGCTGTTTACACCATTGGATGGTCCCACAAACAAGGTAGGTTTGGTGGAGCCAAAACCAATCATCATTGAATGAGACTTATTGTTAATCAGCGGGTTGTTTATATCAAATCCTACTCCAAATATCATTGCTGAAGAAGTATGAACTCTAACGAACTGACCTAAAACCACTGAACTGCCTCCTTCGGCAAATACTCTATTACCAAATGCAAAAGATGCTGCTCCATTTGCCTCGGAATAAATTCCACCAGCAAATGAATAATTACCCGTAGCTTGTGTATATCTTCCTATTGCACTTGGATACAAACCATTAGTCGTTGTACCATCGCAACTGATACATTGACCATATAAAAGCCTACTACTCAATGTAGATATCAACAGGAAGAGCAGTAATCTGAAATACATGGAATAACTGTGTAACTTTTTCATTGTTTTATAAGTTTATGAGTTTCAATAATATTTTCATTTTGCTTGACAGCGATGAAGAAGATGCCGGATGATAGATTTGTTAGTGA
Organism: Bacteroidales bacterium; assembly: GCA_023229245.1. Lineage (GTDB taxonomy): Bacteria > Bacteroidota > Bacteroidia > Bacteroidales > F082 > JALNZU01. The sequence goes on from JALNZU010000021.1 coordinate 7,537, forward strand.
AATGAGGTTATATCCCTTTCTTATAGAATGAACACTAATATGTTGTCCTATTCCATTCAAAACAAGCAGCTCGGAATCAATACTACTTTTCACATGTAGTGTTTCCCCTGCCGGTACAGGCCATATTTCAATGGTAGACCCCACTTTCCAATCCTGATTAATGATGCCCGTTACTACATCATCAAGCCTTATTTTTTTGAGATAGTTATCAGTAAACATATTGACACCAGGGTTCTCGCCAACAACTCCAGTAATAAGGCAAGCGGTATCGCTTGTTGCCAATAAATCCCAAAGCCAATAGCGAATACCACCTTCATAGGTCATGGAGCCTTTTAGGTTAATTTCATTGTCAAATACGAAAAATTTGATTTTCTCTTCTCCAGTAAAATCAGGAAGAAGGGGCTCAAAGGTGGCAACCCAAATGAAGTTCTCATCAATAAAACCCATTCCTTTATATTCTGGTATTCTAATATCTTTGTCATGGTAAATAGCTGTTGACTTAAGCAATTGCTTCCCGGAATCAAATAGCCGCATCTCAAGGCCTTTTTCATTGGTTCCGGGTATTTCATAACTATTGGCTAAAATGAAATTATCGCTACTTACCCAACTGGCGGTGGCTGGGCTCCATATAAGGGGCGGACCATGATGTGTTTCAAGACGACCACTACCTAAATAATTAAAATCGAAATCAAATTCGATCCAATTACGTGATGAACGCCCAACTGACAGTTCACCAAACAGGAAAAAACCGCTGCCGTCCTCATTTAACATCAGGCTACCTATATTACGATCTACATAATTAATAAATGACGTATACCCAAGCCTGTTGCCTTCAAGATCGTATTTTGCGAAAAAAAGAAATTCATTGAATCCATACTCCACTGTATCAACTATTCCTTGCAGTATCACTTCATTATCCGGAGTTAGCATGATAGTTTTTAATCTATGTCTTGCAAGTGGATGAGATTCCACAATACTATCCATTCTTTCCCAAACAAGTTCAAGTTCAGGACTTATCTCACAAACATAGGTATATCGCCTCTGAGAGGGATACGGTTCATGCCCTAAGGTTCCAAAACATAGAATATTGCCATTGGCTTTGGGTATGCCAAAATTTATTCCGTAACTAGTATCTGGTTTTGGAAATTGAACCTGCCCTATAATCTGTCCATCATAACTTATTTTATACAATACCATAGCTCTATAGTTTTCAGGGGAAACTCCCTTACTACCCAATGAATAATAGTATCCTTGATGCTCCAGCGTTTGTGTACAATTCTCATTAATTTCCGGTTCACCAAAAATCAACTCAAATGAGTCTTGAGCTATTGATGACAAGCTGAACTGAAGGAATAATATAGCTATAAGATACTTCTTCATATTTGTGCTTTTGAATAAATTATAAAATTGTCGTTATTGACATTTAATCCAATTCAATCGGGTAAATAGGTTCCGTAATATAGTGAACTTTTATACCATAATTGAAAGAACCTTTGTGAAAAAAGATCCTATCATTATTGAGCTCTTCATTAACAAACTCAAAATCACCTTTCATTTTAACAAGATTAATCAGGCTGTACTCAGTCCCAAGACCTTCGTCTTCTTTTATTTTTTGGTGGCCTAAATAGCGTAAAAAATTGAAATACGCGTTCATGGTATTGCGCTCCAAACAAAGGTTAACCGGTCCTACTTCCTCAGAAGCACAAAATAGATAGTAATCAAAGCTATTGTCAAGCGGGTCGTTGGGCCGACGAACATTGGGATCACCACCCTTTCTGTCTTTAAAAACCGGATTGATCACGTAAAAGTTACCGGTCGGGTCTGGCAAGCTGGCATTCATGGCCATCATGAGCTGTTGTGCAGCGTCTGAATCCATCAAGAACTCCTCACAGCGACCTTCCATTTCGCCATACCACCAATAATCCTCATCACCAAACGGCCCTTCAAGTACTGGCTGAGGTGGAATGTCGTCGGTTTTTTCGCCTGTAACCACATTCACCGCAAAATGAATGTTTTCGGCTGTACCGGAGGCCTCTTGAAGGTTGATGAGCGCAAGGCCCTTTTGTGAAAAAGCAGAGCCATGATATACACTCCTTACTTCCTCAATCATTTGCTCATACTTAGCAATTAAGGCATTCATGCTTACTCGGCGGTTGCCGGTCAGTTCAAGGGTTAAATAAATAGTGTCCACCTGGTAGGTTTTGTAGAACTCATTTGGAAATCCATAGCTATAATTGAAGCAGGATTCCAGGTACCAAAGAGCGGAATCAACATCCATACTTTCATCATTTTTTAGGTTGGGATTACTTTTGTACACTTCAACCTTATCCAAAAACTGAAGTATGTCTTGGGTAACTTTCGTTTGAAACTCAATAGATACAGCATGTTGATCATTTCCAACAGTAAGTTCTCTCTCTTTTGAGCAATTGATTAAAGACAGCAAGCCTAAAATCAACAAAATCGATAAAATTTGTAATTTTTTCATGGTATTTTTTTTTAAAAGGATTAAAATTATTTAATTTATTAGTAGTTTATTTACTACCCCTCTATACATTAATACCATTTCACCCCTAAATCTAACCACCTAAAATCGTTTTTTTTTGAAAAAAATTCAATTTAATTTTTAATATATTGAGTTCCAGTAATTTAAAATTTCATTTTTTTGAGATATTTTGATATATTTTTCTAAAGATCGGGTTAAAAGCTTACCTATGTAACAATTTTCCCAGGAAAAAAAGGCAACCAACAGCAGCCGGATTTAAAGGTTTTTTCCCTACTTCAAGAATAAAGCGATTTACTGTCAAATTCATCTGTGTTGCCGGAAAATGGATCAGACAAAGTAAGCAATGCAAGCTTTGCCTTTATACTGATCGACCGTACGATTAGATGTCTTTGTGCTGAGTATAAGCGTTTTGCAAAACAAACAAGCTTATCTGACAGGGCAAAATATGTCCTGTCGTGAAAAAAAGTAAACACCTCAGGTTTTTTCTCTTCATTTGCCATCAGGTCTGTCAATATTTTTGAGCTATTGATCATGCTAAAAAAGAGTGGAAATCTGAATAAAAATTCAAAAAACAGGATTGAAATGGCAACTGAAATATTTTCAACATAGCAACACATTATATTTGTGGATTTAAGGAGCTATCGGGATCGGTAAAAATCCGTCACTTCATCAAGCTACCAAACGATAATATGAAAATACTGTCCATAGAGTGTTGAAAAACAAGACATAGAGATTTATATTTTGCTTTTGATCTGAATCTTTTCCCTTGGTTTATGCAGCACTATCAAAGCCAGCATCAGCGCACTGATACTGATGGCCTGAATGCGATATGTAAACCAGAAATGGACGGCAGAGTGGTTGGCCATCACAAAAAACCAGATGTATGGAAGTAGTCCAATCGCTATGAATCCAAGCGCTGCCATGATATGTTGACGGCTGAGCCGGCTCAGTGATCGTAATAGCAACAATAAGGCAGCTAAATTGATCCATACCAACGGCATTTGGTTGAAGTTTACCCTTACTGCATCCCACCTACCCTGGTCTGTTGCACCGGAGCGCATCAGCAAGAAATGCTGTACATCTTTCCAGATATGAAAATCGGTGAACCATGCCACTAATACCCATTTAGAAGCCCATATGAAGGCATATGCCAACAGCCATAACAGTCCGCCGGTCAGCCCATCTCTGAGAAATCGTGTGTATGTGAAGCTGTTTTCCCGTATCAGCAGGCTTATCCATACTAAAAAAGGCATGCCAAAGGTGAGCAAAGGAACAGTAAGCAAGTCAAAGTAAGCTGTTAAAGCTCCTAAGATCAAAAAGACAGTGAATAGCTTATTGGTGTTCTCTATGCGACAGTGAGATACAACCATCATCCCGATCAGGGTGATACACAAAGCCGGAGCAAGCTGCATGCTGAACTGCATCACATATTGATTGAGAAAAAGTAATCCGGAATGGAGCGCAAGAGTTGTCAGGAATCCCAAACGTTTATATAGGAAAATGGTAGTACAAAGAAACAGCAGGCTGCTTAAAAAATAAATCATCCATTTGATCTCGTTATAATCCATCATCCAATACAGGAACCGGAACAAAAAGCTGTTGCCATGCCAATATCGCCCGTAAACCACCTTAGGTAGCTGATCGGTATGCTCTATAGTATAGGCTAAATTGTGCCATTGTGACTGATAGGGTTGACTTTCATCAAAATCCCAGCGGCAGAGTAATACCGACTGTATGGGAGTCTGGTTGTTCAGATTGTAGATGATATTAGTGATCATGCCGTCCATTGCATAATCTAAGCTGTGATTTCGCCCTTTGATCATAGGCTCGGGATAATCGGGCAGAGACACCACATCAGGTAATGAGTTGCGGATATGCAAGCGCACTGTGTCATCAGGTAACATAGTTGAGATAAGGGAGAAAATGACAACAAAAACCAATAAACCTACAAGCCAGGCAGTATAATGGAAGATATCTTTCATCAGCAAATAAATTATATGAAGTAAAACTACAAAATCACATGCAATCCTTCGGTTTTATTTGGATAATAAGTCCGGCATGGTAGCTTTATTCTATAGCTGTTTTGGCTAATGAAGTAAGTTTCTGTTTTCAACAAAGCTTTCAAAGCCGTATTTTTGTACGATAGTTTCGTGGGCCTATTTGCAAAAAATAATCATCAGGCGTAGGCTCATGTGATGATTTGCTGTTCATGTGTTGAATAGTGGTAGCAATGAAATTTATTTCCGGATGGAGAAGCATTATAATATACCTGTTTTTTTACCTGAGTTAGCTTGTCCGTTTCGTTGTGTATATTGTAATCAATCAGCTATCAGCGGTCATGATGCGGCTCCTTCTGTTTTGGAGATGAAGGCTGTTATCGAATCCCGTCTTAGTACCATCCCGATAGGAGCGTCTGATGTTGAGATTGCATTTTTCGGAGGTAATTTTACCGGTCTTCCTATCTCTTATCAGGAATTCTGCCTGCGATTGGCTAACAGCTATATGAGTTCTGGCAGGGTGAAAGGGATACGTATCAGCACCCGTCCTGATTTTATCACTCAGCATGCCGTTCGGTTTTTGAAGCAATGGAATGTGCGGACTATAGAGTTAGGAGCTCAGTCGCTTGATGATGAGGTTCTTGTGAAGAGTGGAAGAGGACATAATGCGGCCGATGTACATAATGCGTCGGACATGATACGTGCCGAAGGCCTGCGCTTAGGACTTCAGATGATGATAGGCCTGCCCGGCGATAGTCTGTCAAGTTCCCTGACTACCGCACAAAAAATTATTGAAGCCGGAGCTGATGAAACCAGAATATATCCTTGCTTGGTCATAGCAGATACCGAGCTTGAAGAGCAATTTAAAAATGGGATATATCAAGCGTTGCCTTTGCAGGATGCGATAGAGTGGTCGGCTGAACTATATCTGCTGTTTGAACGTGCAGGAGTGAAAGTGATACGGATGGGATTATTTCCGTCAGACGAGCTGCGTTCGTATGGCTATATAGCCGGGCCTTTTCATCCGGCTTTTAAAGAGTTGGTGATGACACATATATGGAAAAAACTTTTTGAGAAAACACAATGGCCTGAAGCTAAAGCTATACGGATAGAGGTTCCTGTAAGCGAACGTAATTTCGCGATAGGATATCAGGCTGTCAATAAAAAAAACTTGTCAGAGCGATACGAAAAAGTTAGTTTTCATGCTGCTGACTTGCCACACAGAGATCATTTCACCATCCATATCGAAAAATTATGATTATCCTAGCTGATAGCCGGATGCCGACAGCAGCTCTTGAGCAGTTACAAGCCATGGGAACTTTGGTTGGTCTTTTACCTATGACTGAGGTATATCAGGCTATTGCATCTCATCCTGATATATTTTTTTGTCCTACGCCTTCTGGGCTTGTTTATGCACCCGAACTCCCCTATCCAATTATCCAGCTGCTTGATCAAGCTGGCGTACCTCTGATCAAAGGGGTAAAACAGCCTCAGAGCCAGTATCCGTTCACTTCACACTATAACGCTGTGGCAACTGAGACGCTCTTGCTGCATAACCTCTCTTATACCGACCCGGCTATTAGAGAGCTGTATCCTCCTTCTCAGCAAATTCATCTCAATCAGGGATATACGCGATGTAATCTGCTTCCGGTAGCACCAAATGCATTTATCACTTCAGATAAAGCTTGTTTCAATACCCTGAAACGTTCAGGCATGGAGGTTTTTCTATGCTCTACAAAGAGTGTTCGCTTAGCAGGCTTTCGTCATGGCTTTTTCCCAGGCTGCTGTGGAATACTTCAGGATATAATCTATGTTTGTGGAAATCCCCGATTATTACCTGATCATAAACCCTTGACAGAGTTTTGTGGGCATTATGGAAAACAACTAATAGCTTTATACGACGGACCATTACTAGATGTAGGAAGTATCTTTTTTCTGGACGCTTTTTCTTGCGATCAGCTGTAACTTTTGATTGTACCTTTTTCCGCAGTTTATTTAATCCAGGTCTGATTAGAAACTATGGTATAAAAGCAGCCGTATGTCTTGTTTTTCTGATTGTACTTTGGATTATTCCGTATTTTTGAACATCCGATACCAGGAAATGGATTTGCACCCATTTTTAATCATCATATATGAATTAGGATAGGATCAACAAAATGCATGGGAAATAATTTCAGTATTATTTTTTAAAATATTTTAAGGGTGATTTACGAATTAGTAGTTCCAAAGTTTTAAACATATGAAGAGAAGTGAGTTTATCAAGTTAGGTGCATTGGTTAGTGCGGCTTTCACTGTTTTGCCTTCTAAGGTGGTTTTTGGCAGCCCGAACGGTAAGTTGCGTCTTGGGGTTATTGGGACAGGCTTGCGCGGTCAGGAGCTGTTACGGTTGAGTTTACAGCGCGAGGATACAGAGGTGCCGGCTATTTGCGATATACAACCGGTAATGATTGAAAGTGCGTTGCGCTTGTACGACAAAGCTAACAAACCACATCCTGTAATATACAGTAAAGGCGATTATGCATATCGCGAACTGCTTGCCCGTAAAGATATTGATGCCGTGATAATTGCTACCCCATGGGAGTGGCACTATCCTATGGCTATGGAGGCTATGGATGCTAAAAAACATGTGGGATGCGAGGTGATCATGGGTACAACAGTAGAAGAACACTGGGATATAGTCCGTAAATCGCAGACACTCGGTATGCAATATATGATGTTAGAGAATGTGTGTTATAGGCGCGATATTATGGCAGTGTTGCAGTTGGTACGACAGCATGTTTTTGGTGAGTTAGTCCATTTACAGGGAGGGTATCAGCATGATTTGCGGGATGTGAAGTTTAACGATGGCAAACAGCCTTATGGCGGAGGTGTTGAGTTTGGTGAAAAAGCTTACTCAGAGGCACAATGGCGTACCCAACATTCGATCAGGCGCAATGGTGATCTCTATCCCACACATGGCATAGGACCTTTGTCTAAAATGATTGGAGTCCATGCCGGTAACCGATTTACGCATCTGGTATCTATGGCTTCCAAAGCCCGTGGCCTACACGAATATATCGTCCAACACGGAGGCAAACATCATCCGAATGCGGATATTAAGTTTCAGTTGGGCGATTTGGTTACTACCATGATCAATACTGCAAATGGCGAGACCATCCTTTTACAGCACGATACTAATCTGCCCCGGCCTTATTCGTTAGGCTTCAGAGTTCAGGGAACTAAAGGATTGTGGATGGATCTTAACCGATCAATACATATAGAGGGAATTACGCAGGCACATCGCTGGGAGACTACCGACGAATGGTTTAAAAAATTTGACCATCCGCTTTGGCAGAGATACGGGGAAGATGCGCAAGGCGCCGGACATGGCGGGATGGACTTTTTTGTGGTGAATGCATTTATACAAGCTATACGAAATGATGAGCCAACACCTATTAATGTGTATGACTCTGCTGCCTGGAGCGTCATCACGCCTTTGTCTGAAGAATCTATAGCACAGGGAAACAAGCCTATAGACTTCCCCGATTTTACTGATGGAAGGTGGAAAACCATGCCGGATATATTTGCTAACTCTGACCGATATTAGACTAAAATTTCAGGTGCAACAGTTCGTCATCCCTTTAGAGATACGTAAAGCGTTCAAATTAGATAGGGCCGGGTATATTGCAAAAGAGCATGGGAAGGGAAATATACAGCAGACTTATGCAATTTATTTTAAGGAAGAACCGCTTTATATCCTTCAGAAAATTAATCCGCATATTTTCCCTAAGCCCTGGCAGATAGCCGACAACTGGGAGCGTGCGGCAGACTATTTGAATAGGCATGCACCCGATTATCAGATGGTCAGATGTATATCAGCAACAACGGGTGATAGCCTGATAGAAGATACAACAGGTTGTTTTTGGCGACTGATGCCGTTTATAAAGAATAGTTGTAGCTATTCTACCGCCATAGACCTGCATATGGCACGACAGGCTGCTTCAGCTTTTGGGAAGTTTGTCGCATTACTGAGTGAAGTGAAAATTGAATCGTTTCATGCCATTATCCCCGACTTTCATGATGTGAGTTTGCGAAAGCGGCAATACGATCAGGCGTTGGATGTTGCTACCCCTGAACGAAAAGAATTAGCCAGGGAATTGATTGATCATCTCAAAGCGTATCACTGGATCACGGAATGGTACTCCCGGGCTGCACCCCAGATGCCGAAACGTTTGATGCATATGGATGCGAAAATGGATAACATACTGTTCGACTGCACCACACGGGAGTTCAGGGCTATCATCGACTTTGATACATTAATGCCCGGACTGATCATCTCCGACATAGGCGATTTGATCCGTACTATGGCTTGCAGCAGTGATGAAAATGAAACCGACTTTGAGTCAATCTTTATCCGTAGCGATATAGTACAAGCCATACACGAAACCTATTTTGATCAGGTTGAAGATTTTCTTACCGAAGCCGAGAGGGAATATATGTTGTTTGGTGGACCGGTATTGGTATATATGCAGGCGCTCCGCTTTCTAACTGATTATTTGTCGGGTGATGTGTATTATAAAACTAAGTACCCAGCGCATAACCTGATGCGTGCCATCAATCAAAAGGTGGTGTTGCAAAAGCTGTTGAAAGAGCCTGTCTATACGCCTTTTATCCTTTGAGAGCTATTTCTCTGAGCTTGTCGAACTCAAGAATTTCAATCACTTTTCCGTTTAGGGCAATGATACGTTCGGCTTCAAATTCTTTTAAGATTCGTGTTGTACTTTCTTTGGTCATATTCGACATTTCACCTAACTCTAAGCGGGTTAGGTTGAGCCGGAACGAACGATCGTGAAACACTTTCTCGCTTAGATAGATCAGGGTGTCGGCTAAACGACCATGCATTTGCTTCTGTGTCAGGCTGATGAGGCGCTCAAAATTTGAAGCACTCTTTTGATTGCAATGCCGGATGAGGCCTTCCGAGAAATCTGGATTCATGCGGATCACTTTTCGGATATTTTCAGCAGGTATGAAACAGGCCGAACAATCGGAAAGGGCTGCTACACTGTATTGATACCGCAGATCAGTAAACAAACCTGGGCTTCCGAAAAACTTCCAGGGTAATACTATGTCAAGGATAAGATTTTTTCTGTCAATACCTTCAAGGTATAATTTTGCCATACCACTGACCAATACGATCAGATGAGCAGCCGTTGTCCCTTGTTTGATAATATTTTCTCCCGAATTGAAAACCACTTCAAATCTGCCGGTATTTACTAACTTCAACTCTTCGTTGCTCAGCAGATTAAACAAAGGCGAGCGCTTGTTACAAGTGTCACAGTGAATACAATGTTCAGACTTTCGGTTGAGCATCTGGAAAGACAATATTATTTGATGTTATGATCTATTCATGAGTTGATCTGAAACACAAAAATAAATGATTTATCTTAATCAGCTTAAAGTTTTTTGTTTAGTCGTTCAGGATTACATCTATTTTACTAAAGACACCCAAAATACTATGTTTATTTTGCTGCCTGTTTTTTTAGTATTTTCGTTCTCATAGTTATCGATAAACTTTGTATGCGTCATACTTTGTCAGTCTTTTTTTTAGGGATAAGCTTCATCTTGAATTCCCAGTCTGTTGTTACAAATTTACATCTTGGCACTGGCCTGTCGCAGCCTTTATTTGAATATGCTTCTTACAGTCTGGATGATGGATGTTTTGCTCAAAGTGGTTTTCTGGGTGCAGTTTCTTTGAGTAGTTTATACAATAATAGGTGGGGGTTGCAAATGCAGCTTGGGTTGCAGTTGCATCCGGTGGCTGTCGAACGTTTGGGGTATGAAAAAGTACAGACCGATCCATTTCTTACCGATCTGACTATCCGCAGCGAGCCTTATCGCATTATGAGCTTTATAGGTGGACCGGCTTACCGAATGGGGGTGGCTGAAAAAATAGATGTTGATATGCGGTTGAATGCAGGACTTTTTGTGAGCTACAGCCCTTATCAGTTATACAAGCCAGTATATTATATGGGAGGGCCTCCTTTTTATGAGATCACTAATTCACAAAGCCGAAGCTTTGCATACGGAGCAGGGATCTCAATAAGTTATGCTGTCTCAGATTGCTTCCATCTAACTGTTGAAACTGATTTCATGCGTTCGGAAGCTCGTTTTGGATTTGTAAGCGCATCGGGAATACGGGAAGATATCAGACAATTAAGCTTGTTGAACGCCTATATCACCCTACGTATTCATTTACCTGAGATTTATTTGGATTAGCGAATTATCAATCATCCTCACTATATGGATAGTGCCTTAACAAAATTTAAACAGAGTAGCTGTAGAATAGCAGGCATTTCGTTTACCTTTGCTTGTCATATGAAAAATGCCGGCCTCATTTTGTTTCTGCTCTTGTGCAGCATGATTCCATATACTATGGAGGCACAGCAAAGTGTCTGGATTGAAGGAGAGGTACTTACAGCCGATAGCTTGCTGCCATTGAAAAACGTACACATCATCAGCCGGATGAATCGCAGGGGTACTATAAGCGATGCGGACGGTAAGTTTGTCCTACACGGTAAGACTAAAGATACCGTCATGTTTTCTGCCATAGGATTTCATCGCACTATCATGCCTTTTGACAGTTCGTTGACTGAAAATGATAACAGATGGAAAGTATTGTTACGTAAGGATACCATACTTATGGAGGAGGTGGTAGTGCGCTCGTTTTACGACTGGCCTACCTTTAAGCAATTGTTTGTAACCATGAAGCCTATCACCTTGCCTAGGTTAGAAAATATTAACGATGAGTTGCGTGATATTTTGTTATATATGGACCCTGCACCCTTGACTATTAAAGGGCCTATACAAGCGTTATACGATTTGTTCAATGATGCGGCACGACTTCAGCGACGATTGCAACGCAACAGAAGACTGTATAATCAGCAACTGATCAAAGAAGGACGTTATGATGAGCTGATACCGGAAACACTTGATCATCAAGATCAATAGCTGAATTGTCGGATCTAATATCCTTGTGTTGTATCAGTGTTCCTGGCCTTAGTGAATTACGATTGTTATAAATGTTTCTCAGGATAAAGTTCTTTCCACTGTTCAGGCTGATCTTTTAGCATGTTGTCAAACCATGCCATGATCGTTTGATGCCATTCGATACGCTTTTTATAATCTATGATATGATGGTTTTCACCGCTCACTAATACCATTTCAACATTTTTCCCAAGAATTTTCAAGGCAGCATAATACTGTAGGCTTTCGCCTACAGGCACATTGGTATCTGATGTCCCGTGCAGCAGTAGTATTGAGTTTTGAAATTTGTCGGCATTGAACAAAGGGCTGTTATCCACGTATATATCACGTCTATTCCATGGGTAGCTCCCTTTAGTAGCTCCGGTGCTGTAGGAGTAGCCCCAGTATCCTTCGCCCCAGTAACTTGTAATATCGCTTATACCGGCATGTGCTATAGCTGTTTTGAAAAGGTCGGTACGGGTTTGAAGCAGCATAGTCGTATAACCGCCATAGGATGCTCCAATACATCCTATGTTTTCTGCATCAGCCGATGGGTGTGCTTCCAAGAATTTTTGAGTTCCCTCAATGATGTCATCAATGGCTTCGCGGCCCCATCCGTTGACATGCAGCGCTGAGAAATCTTGTCCGAAGCCTGTAGCACCGCTTGGCTGAAGCACATACACCAAATATCCGTTGGCTGCCCATATGTTTTTAGGGTAACGGCCCCCAAACGTACGATCAGTAGGACTAGTTCCACCATAAAAATTTACTATAACAGGGTATTTCTTTTGAGGATTGTAGCCTATGGGATAATAAATCCTGCCATAAATAGTAATGCCCCTTTCGTTCACAAAGTTCCATTCCTCCGTTTGCCCAAAATGTACATCCTTGAGTTGCTGTTCTTTGGGTGATAGCAGTAAGGTTGATTTTCCCGTTTTAAGGTCTAACGCAAAGAGTTTTTGAGGAGTGCTGATACTGCTTCCGGTATAGACTGCCAATGGTTTGTTGACAGCAAAATCAACCGACTGGATCACTTCGACAGGTAGCTTGATGTTTAAGAATCTTTTTTTATTGAGATCATATTTATAGAAATTCACATAATCACGTTCTACTGCTGTCAGATATATCCAGCCGTCTTTTGACCAGTATGAGCTTCTTACTGCCGGATCAAAATCAAGGGTAAGTGCTTGGGCTTCTTTTTTATTCAGCTCGTAAAGATATAGTTGCCTGTCGCTTACATTGGGTATTCTGCCTTCGCTGACCTTCACCCCAAGTTCTCCAAAAGTTTCGGGTGAGCCAGAGACTAACAGCCGGTCTCCCTCTGGCGAATATTTGCAATAGCCGCCATATAACTTGTCTTTCCAGATGGTATCAAGCTGCATAGTCTGCACATCCATTTCATAAAGGCTTTGCCTTGAGAAAGGTATTTCGGTATAATCGGTAACAGACACCGAGAAAAGGATTTTTGTGCCATCTGGTTTGATATCATGCAATGAGACTGACAGGTTTCCGGCTGTGAGCTGGCGCGATATCCGGGTGCGTAAATCGTACATATGAAGATAAGAGCGGTTTCGTGTGTTCGGTATGCGATCGTCGTTGGTAAACACTCTCTTCAGATCACCCGTTTTGGAGGCTTCTTCCATTTTGGTATAGATAAAATAGCTTTCATCTGGTGACCAAACTATCCTGCCGGGCGACTTCAATCCGGATGCAACCAATTGCTCATCACCGGATGTAGGATCATACACATATATATCAGTGATCTCGTCTTTTCTTACCGTATAATATAAGCGATCGGAAGACGGCATCCAGCTGGCATAAACGGCAGTGTTTCTAAGGGAGAAGATATGTCTTTTCTGATCCATATGATAAATGCGTGAGTGCGTTTGGGTTTTACCGTTGTTCGATAGGGTTTCGGTGATACGGACAAACAGGTATTTTCCCGAAGGGGAGACTGTGGCAGCCGAAACAGATTCACCTTCCAATATGTCATTGATGGATAAAGTACGTTGTGGATCAGTGCTCCAGCTTATTATTGTCGGCTTATCTTTACTAGCTGCTTCAATATGACTGGTTAGCTTAAGCGTGTCTTCTACCGTTATCAGTTTTATCAGCAACTGATGGCTTCCCAACTCTGCTGTAAGTTCTATCTTTACTGCATGATCGGCAGGCTTGCTCTGGGTCTTGATCTTTTTTCCATTCATATAGACCTCATAAATGGCATTGGTCGAAAGGTTCAGACTTGCCTTGGTCCAGCGGTCGCAGTGAAAAAATCCAGCTAACTGAACAAGTTTATCTTTACCCTGAACAAGGGTGACTATACTATCATGGCCTACGGTAAAGTCAGTCCATTGGGATAGAGTAGCCGTTTCGGGCTGGACAGATTCAAGCCAGGCAGCCTGATCAAACTTTTTTCCATCCACAGAAGGATTTTCGGAAAAAACAGGTAAAGAAAGCTGAGTGATAGCAGAAAGTTTCCAGTTTGTACAAAAAGTCGGCTCCTGTGCCTGAATTGTTCCAAACAAAATCAGGAACAAAAAAATGATACTTCTTTTAGATTTCATGTTTAGTATATGGGTTTAAAAATTTGTCGAACACAAAAAGCTTGTTTTCTTTTATTGTGAGATATGTATATATGATTGATAGTATGAGCAATAGAATATACACAGTATTGATTTTATGGCGTATTCTTTTTGTAGTCTATCCCTGCTTTTAGGAACATCAGTGCTGAGATACATAGCGAACCGCTTAGAGCTATATAAAATATTCCTTGTATCGCATAAGGGATCACTTCATATTTAGCGAATATCACTCCCATAAAGATCATCAATAGAATAAGCAGGTAGCTCTTCCATCCGAAGAAGGCAAACACACAAGGTTTCTCTGCTTTCAGTAATCGGATGCGTTGTATGTATCTCCGACTTACATTCAGAAACACAAATCTAAAAAAGACCGCTAAACTTACTAATCCTAATAGTCCTGTCAGCCAGACAGGTAGGTTGATATCGGAAATATATTTCAATGCTAATTTACTGACTCTGTATGCGGCATAAGCCCAAATTACTGCTCCGATAAAAAAAAGAAATCGCTTGGGTACGGTAGGTCTGCATCTGAAACGTCTGCGTTGTTTCATACACTTTTTTATCTTTTACGACTGTTCGGGATGAGTAAATGCTGCGGTACAATATCTCTTGATAGTCTGGTTTTTAAATAATTGTTCAGAGTCCTAAGCTCATACTTAATAGCTCGGCTATATCGTAATTGCGCATGCGTTCTTCCTGATTTTTATATTTGATGCCATCGGTCAGCATCACCATGCAAAACGGGCAGGCAGTAGCAATAATGTCGGCGCCGGTTCCTATAGCTTCTTCGGTGCGTTCGATAAATATTTCTTTATCGCCTTTTTCTGCTTCTTTGAACATTTGTCCACCTCCCGCACCACAGCAGAGTGCTGAGCTTCTGTTTCTTGGCATTTCAACTTTTTTCGAGGGGATCAGATTCAGTATATCGCGTGGTGCCTCGTATTCATTATTAGCTCGTCCTAGATAACACGGATCGTGAAACACTATGGTATTATCTTTAAAAAGGCCTGTGTTGAGTTGAATATTTTTTTCCTTCACCAACTTTTGTAGAAACTGGCTATGATGCCAAACTTCGTAGTGTCCACCCAAATCGGGATATTCATTTTTGAATGTGTTGAAATCGTGTGGGCAGCAGGTTACGATTTTTTTGATGTTATACGAATCGAAGATTTGTATGTTTGTCATGGCTTGCATTTGAAACAGCATTTCGTTTCCGGCCCGTCTGGCTACATCGCCGCTATCCGATTCTTCTACGCCTAATACTGCATAGTCTATCTCAAAATAGGTGAGCAGTTGAGCAAATGATCGGGTTACTTTCTTATATCTATCGTCGAATGCACCGGCCGATCCAACCCAAAAGAGCCATTCAGTTTGTTTTCCTTGTGCAACTAGTTCGGCCATTACTGGCACATTGATTTTTATTTTTGTTTCGCTCATGGCTATGATATTATACGTTGTTCATATACAGGTCTTCTGCCCAGTTCATTCTGTCCTGAGGCGAAAATTGCCAAGGGGCGCCGTTGTTTTCAATATTTGTAAACACGGTATTCAGCCCGGCAGGTGCTGCCGATTTTTCTAAAACTAAATAACGGCGCATATCTAAAATAATGGAAGGTTGATTGATGTTGATAGGACATTCCTGTACACAGGCATTGCACATAGTACAAGCCCATAACTCTTCCTCGGTGATATAATCTCCAAGCAGCGCTTTGCCGTCTGAATATCCTAAGCCTTCTTTTTGCAGTCCCGGGCCTTTCTCTTTCATTCGGGCACGAAGGTCCATCATGATTTTTCGGGGTGAGAGAAGCTTACCGGTAATATTGGCCGGGCATACCGACGTACACCGCCCACATTCGGTACATGCTAACGCATTCATATAGTTCACCCATGTTACATCTTCTGCATCGGAAACACCAAACTTAGGTGGAGCTTCATCAGACACCTCAATATTAGCCTGTGGATCAAGCATGAGACGAACCTCTTGAGTGATGCTGTCCATATTATCTACATAACCCAACGGACTAATGCGGCTTACAAACACATTGGGAATAGACATGAACACATGAAAATGCTTGGAATAGGGTAGGATGTTGGCAAACAGGAAAATAAGCAATATATGTCCCCACCAATGGAAGCTATGCCAGAAATGAATATGGACTTCAGCTGTATTACCCACTAAATGAGCAAGCAAAGCGCTAAGTGGATAAGTTCCTTTGACGGCAGCACCTGTTACATGAGCGTCAGCTAAATAATAGGTGTTCATACCTAAAAGGGTTACCATCAACAGCAAGATTAAAACAAGCGCCAGATTGGCATCGGCTTTGGAAACCGGCTTCATCTCCCGACCGTAAAAACGTTTTACTCCTGCAAAAAGCCTCCGAAACAAGAAAACAAGTATTGAAATTAAAACAATGCCTGCAAACACATCACCTGTCGCAATGAGAATAGTGTACACAGGGCCTAAAACAGATAATATACGTGTGGTTCCCGACAAACCGTCAATCACCATTTCAATACTGCCGAACAATATCACCATAAAACCCCAGAAAACCAGTGCATGGAGGATGCCACTCAACGGGAAACGAAAGATTTTCGACTGCCCTAAAGCTACTTTCAACGTAACTTTTAAACGTTTGGCGATATCGGTTAACGGAAGCTTTTTAGTGAACTTGAAATTATAGAATATGCGCCGCATGGTAAAGCCGAATACAGTAAAAGTGATCAGCAGTACAAGCGCAAAAATGAGTTGTTGAATCATAATATTGGGTTTTTGAGTCCTCTACCTGCAATATTAGGTATTTTTTAAATTAGTCTAACCCCTCTTTTCGATTTGAAGGAAATACCTTTGGTAATTCAACAGACTTTTACTTTGTAAGATTCGGATATTAAACTGATTAGCTAACGCATCGCTCAAGACAAAAATTAAGCTTGTGAGCCGATTTTATTAGTGGTAACAACAAGAGCCAAATGAATGATTATTTTTGTGGGATTTCTATAATACGAATGCGATATGAGTTGGGTCATACTTATTATAGCCGGTATTTTTGAATCGGCATTTGCTATTTGCTTAGGCAAGGCACATCAAACAACTGGTACCGAATCGCTCTTATGGTTGGGTGGTTTTTTACTGTTTCTAAGCATCAGTATGGTACTATTATACAAGGCAACCGAACAGTTGCCTATAGGAACGGCTTATGCCGTCTGGACTGGAATTGGAGCTGTAGGGACAGTGCTGTTTGGGATCTTTTTCCTTGACGAGCCCACCGACATTTGGCGGCTGTTTTTTATCTCCACGCTGATTATTTCGATAATAGGCTTGAAAATGGTCTCATGACACAAGGTTTTACTTTTTTGACAACTGTCAAAGCGTTACCTTCGCACTTTTAATTTGTTATTATGAAGATCATCACTTATAATGTCAACGGTATACGAGCAGCTATCAATAAAGGTTTGTTAGATTGGTTAGCAGTCGAAAAGCCTGATGTCCTCTGCCTTCAGGAGATAAAAGCTATGTATGATCAAATTCCTCTTTTAGACTTTGAGGCACTCGGATATCACCATTATTGGTTTTCGGCTGAAAAAAAAGGATATAGCGGGGTGGCACTGCTCAGCCTGCGCAAGCCTGATAAGGTAGTGATAGGTATGGAATTGCCTCAATACGATCGTGAAGGCCGGCTGATACGGGCTGATTTTGGCGAGTTGTCGGTGATATCGGTATATCATCCATCAGGTAGCAGCGGCGATGAACGGCAAGCTTTTAAAATGCAGTGGCTGCACGATTTTGATACATTTATTGAAAAGCTCAGAAAGGAGCGACCCAAGTTGATAGTTTCGGGAGACTATAATATCTGTCATCAGGCTATTGACATACACGACCCGATACGGAATGCTACGGTATCAGGTTTCTTACCCGAAGAGCGAGAGTGGATGACACAGTTTCTTGATAAGGGATTTATTGACAGCTTCAGGCAACTGATCAAAGAACCGCATCATTATAGCTGGTGGAGCTATAGAGGCAATGCCCGTACCAATAACAAAGGCTGGCGTATTGATTATAATATGCTTAGCGGGAACCTGCTTCCTGTTTTAAACTCTGCCGGTATCATGCCTCAGGCAGTCCATTCAGACCATTGTCCTGTATGGGTCGAACTAAATGTCTGATTATTTTTCAAGGACAACAAGTGCGCTGGCCATTGCCTTGATATGCGAAATACTTAGGTGGATATGCCGGATACCCTGCTGGCCGATGAACTCACGTACTTTGCCGTGTGCCTCTATGACAGGCTTCCCAAGCTCATCATTGACTACTTCAATCTCATGGAACGCCATCCCATATCGGTAGCCTGTTCCAAGGGCTTTAAAAAATGCTTCCTTTGCAGCAAAACGAGCTGCATAATGCTGGTAAATAGTGTTACGTTCTTCGGCATAGGCCTGCTCGCGTGGAGTAAAAAGCTTATCGCGTAGGTCAGGCGTATCAAGTAATCGTTGCTGCATACGATCTACTTCGATGATATCCGTACCAATTCCAAAAATCATACTAGGGTTTTTGCAAAAGTAGGTGATTAATCTGATATGCAGTATAAAAAGACAGCAGAGACAACCCGTTTCAGGCTGTCACTGCTGCTGTAACACAAATTCAATAAACTCCTAATGCAGACTTAGTCGGGCTCCTTTGGCATCTTCTAAAATGATTTCATAATAGTAACCCGAGCCAAGGTCTTTACCAAGCGTTAATACACCTTCAAAGAGTACTATATCGCCTACACTTACCATATCGTGTGTAGTTACAGTAAGGTCGAAAAAGGATTCTTTCCCGGTACCATCTTGAATATGGACCCAGTTACGCCCCATAATAGCAGGATTGTATTTCATCACCTCGCCTACTACTTTTATAGTAGTCCCTTCCAATTCATGCCTATGTTCGTATAACTCAGCAAGGGAGAGGCTCCCATCAACCCTGTTGAGGGTATCTGTCTTTATCCGTGGCAGAAAAGGTGTACCCGATGAGCTTCCCATAGATGGTAAAACCGATTCGGTACGATTAGAAGCAGGTATGGGCTGAGAACTTAAATTGCCGACAAAAAGAATACTTTCAAAGGTCTGATTCAGCTCCTTGCTATGAAAATTATGAACTTCCATTGATTCGGAATAATAATAGGTCTTACCTTTATTAATATCTGCTTTATTGATAGCTATCCAATATTGAAGATTTTTTTCACCGGCTAACACATAAGTATATGAGTTGGTTTGTAACACCTCATCGGCTATTATTTTTGTGTTATACGGATCAACCTGATAAGAGACCTTAGATGTGCTGCTTTGCCGGCATGCGACCGAAACGATAAGTAGCAAGGTTATGCCGGTAACTATTAGGACAATACCTCGTCCTAACTTTTTGAGATCAGTGTTTTTCATGCCAGCCGTTTATCATTCCTTTAAAATTACTGGAAGGTGAAGCACCTATCGTACTGAAATAAACATGTATCACCAAAAATACCGATAATAAAAATCCTACTGTTCCATGAAGCAGTGCAGTCAGATAAATACCGCTGTAGTTAAACACTTTGGATACTATGGTTTCGGGAAACAACAAGGCTAATCCGGTGATTATAATAATAGGAACCAATACATACATAGTGCCTACATAGGTGACTTTTTGAAGTGGATTGAACTTGCGTTCTTCGCTGATAGGGAAAGGAGCTGGCTCACGTTTAAAAAGACCTCTGAGATAATAGTCAAACTGTTTGATAAGACTTTTTATCAGACCTTTTAGTTTGATTTTATAAAAACTTCCGTTCTTCGTTATCAAATTACCCATCAGAAAGATCAGATAATTCAACGAAACGATGATACCGGCTATATTATGCCAACTGACAGCCCGATCGAATCGGATGAGAGGTGCATCTGGATGACTGTACTGCATGCTGATACCGGTAGCGATCAAAACTAAAAACATCAACGCATTGATGGCGTGCCAGATACGGAGCCAGACAGGGTATAAATATATTTTTTCTGCCATATAATTTATTTTATAATTCGAAAAATAATATGAACCAATACACCTAACAGAGTTAACCCGAAGATTACCAAACTGCCGATATTAAGATAAATGTTTCTATTGGCTCCTATCACATAAGATTCGTTGATCAGCATGGCGTTTAATGTGCCCCGGCTTCGTCTTAGCTCAATATTTTGATACTTATATAACGACGACATCAGCAAGGTATTGGCTGAATGGCATTCCACACAATTTTTTACCGCCAGGTCTTTAGAGAGTATGTTGTGTGCAACCCACAGAGTATCAGTAGGTGAGCTGTGGCACTCGATACAGCGTACTGCATTAAAATGGAGTTTATAGTTGGGTAAGAAATCGTGAATTTGATGTAATGGTCTTTTTAGGCTATCCGATATCAGTTGAAAACGGTCGGGATTATCATGGCAGCTGGCACAAGTGTTATTATGCTGCCGTACTATTTCCGATATTTTCATATCTCTTCGGGTGAGTGCACTGTAGGAATGAGGATCGTGGCAGCTCCAGCAGCTGAAGTGTTCATCATGTCGGTTAGCGTGCACACTTTTGCCAAACTCATCTTCTATCAGTTCAAAGTGATATTGTTCATATGTAGGATCGCCTCCATGACAGTCTAAACAGCTATACATCTCCTCTAAACGAAGCTCTGCCTGATGCGGAAAAGTCTCATAATCGGGTGAATGGCAGTCGGTGCAACTGAAATGACGATGTACTCCAAGGTAAAACTTGTCGGGGTTTAATATGAAATTCGGGTTCATTGCCTTACGTTCGATACGTCCGGTGTACTCGTTTTCGTAGGTATATATTTTTTTTGAATGACAATCAAAACAATGTTGGTTATCTTCAAAAGCCGCCGGCTCACCTTCAAAGTCCACCAACATCTGTGAATATGAAGGCAAACTAATGATAAACAGTGAGATAATAAAGATATACAGTCTTTTCATAGGCTTGATGATTTAGGCAGATACCCAAATAAAATTCATTGCAACTTAGTTAAAATATTTGGTATCCGAATGTCTGTTTGCATTATGGTATCCGCTTGATTGGGATTAGCTTTAGTAACTCAAGAGCAGGTTCAGGTAAACCGTAAATAAATTAACAAAAGGTTTGTGATCGACTACTAATCACAAACCTTTACATATCATTCAGATATGTTGTTACTTATTTCTTCAGCGAACGTACGTAATTTATTACTGCCCATCTTTCTTCTTCATCTGGTATTTTGCCTTCGTAGTTAGGCATTTCATCTCGTCCGATGACTGACATATAATATATTTCACCGTCTGTTACCGAGTCTTGCCATTGGGCATCGGTAAAGTCGCCAGGATGTGTTTTCAGGTTACGGGCTTTTGGTCCGTCGCCTAACCCTGTGTTTCCGTGGCATGAACGGCAATGCTTTGCATATACTGTTTTCCCGAACTTCACACTTTCGGCATCGCCTTTATCAGGATTCACTTTGGTTTTATATTCAGCAGGGATTTTCCAGGGCTCTCCCTTTTGTTGATCCTGGGGAAAAGTGAAGGCTAAGAAAGTAAAAGCAGCAAAAGCTAATACTATGCTATACAATGTTTTAGTATTCATAATAGTGAAGTGTTAATTATTGATTTAAGTTAAAAATTCCATAGACGTATCATGGAAAACCCAAACATCATACCACCATCAGTAAAGTCGTAGGTGTTATGTACAAAGTTTTCCTGTGGGATCATCCCTTTGGCAGAAGCTATGTAAATATGAAATACATGAGTGCTGGTACGTATCTCCCATCCAACACCTAAATTAGGTCTGGCCGGTTCAAGGCGCTCATCATCCCGATGTTCTGTAATAGATTTTATCATCAACGGGCTATCGAATTGAAATAATATAGATGATTGGGGTGAGAATTTAGCTCTGCCGTTAAACCCGACTCCAAAACGGTCGTGGTCAACACCCGTACGGGTATGATTGAAATGTGTAAAATTAGCATGTGCCTGAACCGACAGCCAATCGTTTACCCTTCGGCCAATGATCAATTGGGTGAAATAGGAATACCGGTTGCCAAAACTGTAATTTTTACCAAATGCTTCTGCATTTCGACCGTCAATAGCCATATTAGCAAAAACAGCGACAGCTACTGGCACGGTGTTTTTACGTGTTTGTTCTAAAATATTGTATTTGACTGAAAAGTCGCTATACATATTTTGCAGGCTAAGTCCGTAACCTATTTGCAGGTTTTTGACAGGTACGTATGCAAAGTGCATGCGCATATTGGCTCCCGGGGCATATATTCCAAACAAATCTGAAAGGCCGTTGCTCATCGGGCTGAATTTATGTTGGATAGTATATTCCAAAGTTTTTTTATAGGGGATGACTGTAGTCTGGTTATCCAATAAAATTCCACTCTCAAACGGGCTTCTCACCGGACGGTCTTTTGGTTTTTCTTCCTGAGCCTGTACAAAGAGGCTGCAACACACCAACAGATTTACTATCGTTACGATTTTTCTCATAAATGATCACGTTTAAGTATTAATTGTTTTTAGCCCCTTGTTCGATCCAGGTCAGGATCAAAGCTGCTTCTGCATCGCTGTATTTAGCGGCATGCGATCCATCGGGCAGGGGTTTGGTATAAATTTTACTATCGTTAGGTACATCTAAATTAACCCTTGCTGGCACTATGGAAGCATATGCGTTCTCCGGCCGTAAGTCGGGTGGAATATTACCACCATGACAATTAAGACATTTGGCACTAAATATTGGTGTAATTTCTTGAGAGAAACTCACATCTACTTCAGGATCAATATCGGGTAGCTCAGGTACATAAAAATCATATTGACATGAGGTGAGCATGCCAAGGGTAAAAACTACCATGAGGGTGAAAATCAAGTGTTTTTTCATAAGATTTATAGGTTTGAAAGAATCCTGGCGTTTTGTTAAAAAAGAACATGTTCCTGTTAAATGCATAGGAACATGTTCTGTGAGCT
The DNA here is from genome assembly GCA_023229245.1 of Bacteroidales bacterium. Lineage (GTDB taxonomy): Bacteria > Bacteroidota > Bacteroidia > Bacteroidales > F082 > JALNZU01. Next base: position 30,609 of record JALNZU010000021.1, read on the forward strand.
GTGTTTAGTTTAAAGCAGTTATTGAGTTTTCTAATAGTTTCTTCGTATAGGGATAATTATGTATCCCAAAACTTTGATCATAATGCACCAGGCTGTGATTGACAAATGCACCGGCTTGATCAGCTGAATAGGTTCCTGGAATAATGTGGTTGCCATCGTCCATGATTCCTTTTTCTTTGAGCTTGCTGTTCAACTCAGCCAATAGTCCTTTTATTTCTGTTTTTACATTTGCTATTAGTGTGTTCAAGGTTTCTTGATTAGTGTGGCAGCTAGTACAAGCCGTTGTGAGTATAGAAGGATTCTCTGGATTGCCATACGAGAGATTCATCATATGGCCTCCAGCATTTTCACCTGAATTATCAACTAAATGGCATGTAATGCATGTGTTTTCTATCATTGAAACGTGAGCTGAGTTGGTATATCCGCTTCCTACTTCGTAGCCTCCTTTACCGGATACTATGACTGCTTGTGCGCCATAATGCGGGCCCCAGTACATATTGGTTGCTGTTACATCAGATCCGCCTACAACAGGCATAGGCCCAGGATTTTGTGGCTGATGACAAGTGCCACACAGATTGCCCTTGCCAAGATCAACTACATCGCCTGAAATACGAAGTGTGATAGGTGCTGTAGTAGCTAATGACCAGTCGCTTACACTATAGTCGGTGTGGATATTATGACAAGTGTAGCAGTTGGGTGGGTTGGGGTTTTTAATAGCAGCAGCAGTATTGTCGGCACCGGTAAGTATGATCTCACGAAATCCTTGACTGGTATGACAACCGGCACAATTATCCTGATTCCGTAGATAATTTTTTCCCATCGCATGCTGCGATAATTCCCATTGACGGGTAAGGGCGATATTTACTTGACTATTGTCGTGACAAGCAGCACAAGTAGCCGTGCCATCAAGCCCATTAATACCATCTTCACCATCTTTTCCGTCTAAACCGGGTAAACCGGCAGGCCCTTCTTTTGTGCAAGAAACAAAATTAATAGACGCAATCAGTAAAAGACTGATTATCCAATTGATTTTTTTAAGACTTTTCATATACCTTTGGGTTTTGGATTACTTTCTTTTTATTCGATTTTTTTTGAATATGATTTTGTCATGCAATATTAGCCCTATTCACTCATGCCGACAATAGGTTTTCAGTGAGATTTATCGCGTCAATAAACGATCTAAACGATTTATTTTATTGATGTATATCAATGTTTGATCAAGTTGAAAAATGTAACAATCAGAAAACCAAGAGAATAAAAGATGAGCTTTATTTCCATGAGTATTTTGGTAGCAACCTCTTGTTTTGTTAAAAAAAGTTATAAACGTTAAAATTTCTTAACGGTTTTTTGACGTTCGGCAAGCATATTCATCCGATAAATGTTAGGCTATTCTAATTCGGTTTTTTGATTTTCAATTGTGGGTAATGTTTGCAGGCAACGATTTACTCACTTACAGAAAACACCTTGATCGTATGTTTTTATATTGGTGTGTTGATATGTGTTACTCTATGCTAATTATGCAAGGATTTTTGGTTGATTCTTGAATAGCGACCTGCCGAAAGGAGAGTCGATCAATCGGGGGTTTAACTAATTTATAGCATCTCAAGCAGTTGTTTAAGATTTTTTATGGGGTCAGACTTTTAAACCGACGGAAGTAAATACATACTGAATATATGGTATCATCAGCATGTTAGATGTTGTTTTGTAGTAGTTTAATGAGACAGGTATTTGAATAAACCTAAGGTTTTATTATTATAATTATCGGTCTGATTTAGATTTTATCAAAAAAGTATAAAATAATTTCGTATAATTGTGTAATTGAGTAAAAATATGTTACTTTTGCCTCAAATCATTAACTAATATGAATAAGTTGTCTAAATTAAATGAATTTGATATTCTTGATCTGTTGAACGAATATCATTCAGAAATGCGTAAGTTGCAGCATAAGATAGCTTTTGTGCGCGAGAAGATCCAAACTTTAGAGAATGAGTTAGTTCTCATTCAGGGAAGCCGTCAGGTAAGCTATACTCATGCTGTAGAAGATGTTGATCAGCCTAAGGTGGAGATAGTTGAGGAAGAGCCTAAAGCCGTTGAACCAACACCAACTAAGGCTAAGCCAACTCCCAAAGTCAAAACACTTAAAAAACGTGGCCGTAAGATGCAGCCACTATCAGTATGGGATCGGATGATCTATGATAGTATAGCTGAAAATGGACGAGCCATATTGAGTAGGGATATTTTGGTACTTCTGATTGAAAAGGCTCGGGCTGCCGGTCTTTTTGAAGATGAGGATCATGCAAGAATCAAGCTAAATCAATGTTTGGTGAAAATGACCTCTGATAGGCGTAAGGATTTATTAAAACTAAAGCATGAAGGAAGAGGATATGCCTATGCATTACCCGAGTGGGTGGATGAGAATGGCAAAGCTTTACCCGAGTTCAAGCTGAAGTTAAAAAAGGAAGGCGCTTCAACTAAGGTGAAAAAAGCAAAGAAAGTGGTGGCTGAAAAACCCAAAAGGAAACGCATCAGTAAACCTGCACCACAGGCCAGCTCGGGAACACCCGAACCACTGACTGCTGCAATAGAGCCCACTGAATCAGCAGTATCTGAGCAATCCGTTGCTGAAAATCTAACGGAAACTCAAGAATAACCTGACTATAAATAACATTATTATAAATGCCTGTTCATTTTATCATTGAACAGGCATTTGTTTTTATAGTCTGTTTTTAAAAAAAATACTTCAACAGCTAATGATCTTAGTTGAAAGTAGGCTCACACAAATATTTGAGACAAATAAATTGCAAAAGCCAATGCTGCCACAATAAGCCAAAAAGTAAGCACTCTGGGCAGATCGTCTTTATCGGGTTGATAATCGAAATCACTTTTATTCATAACCATTTATATTGCTCATCGATTGTTTTAGCCGTAAGTTATTGAGGCATTTTAGCTACCCTTTGGCCTTTTACAAAAGGTACTATAAATGCATCGTGTATCCCGTGTACCGATTTGAGTTTATCTCTTAAAACAACAGCTTCTTCATAGGTAACAAAGCCGCCACAAGTATAAATATTTTGACCATTATATATTGAGGCTTCTATATCATGTACATTCAAGCGGTATCTGTTAGCTAATTGATTCAGGTCTATTGTCTTTCGTCCATTATTTAATATCTGTACCCTGTATTCGCGTTCGGGACGCTCAGGAGTAGTAATGACCGGTTTTTCTTCTATTATTTCGGGAATTATCTCTGGTTCGGGTTTAACCTCTTCAATAATGATGACAGGTTCTTCAATTTGTTCAGGTTCTTCCCTAGGAATGATTATCTCAACAGGTTCAGCTTCTTCATAAATGACAGCTTTCGACTTTTTACTGCTTCCAAAATGAAATGCAAGACCCACTGTAAACTGATTGTATGCATCATATTTGAATCCAGACACAACCACATCCATTTCATCACTTGAAATCATATGGTTTGTCATTTCAAAGCGTAAGGAGACGAGTGAACCTAACGGTACATCTAAACCTAATCCTCCTACTGCTACTCCATCAAGGGTCATACCGCTGATCCCTTTTCCATTGCCATACCCTCGTGTGCCCAAGGTCTGTAGTAAATCAAGAGTGTATAAGGTACTATTGTAATTTACTATTCCAATACCGGCAAGCAAATAGATGTTTGCCACACGATCGGGATCATAACCCCATATGGCATTGATAGGATAAAACATTACGCTTAGATTGCCTTCATAAACAAATGATTGAAAATAGCGATTAGTCGGACGGTGTGTGCCTATTACATGTGAATAGGCAGCTCGTCCACGCAGACGGAATGAGTTTGATAGTGAATGTTCAACACCTAAGGCAGCTACAAATCTCAGCTCATTCTTATTGAAAAATGTCGGCATGATTTTATTTTGCTTGACATCCCCCAAAAAAATTGAGGTGCCTCCAGCTGCACTAATGGTCCAAGGCGGTTCCGAATCAGGATAATGGATGCTTTTTTGAGCGAATAATTGTGTGGTTGCAAGCAGCAAAGCAACGATACTAATGACAGAAAGACGTTTCATAGGTAGCTTTATTTTTGATTGGTTCAGCTAAAATAACAGAATAAAGTGTAGTTTGCTTACAAAAGTATGTAAATTAATTTTAAACTGCCTTGAAAAGCAGTGCTCAGATCAGTCAGGATGTATCCATTTTTCTATAGTTTCTATTTGTAGGGCTGGGATATCTATTTTATTCTTTTTCCGGTACGCATTCATTTTTTGCTGGATAATAGTGGGGGGTTCATTTTTCAATGCCTCTACTGTCGTATATCCTGCTTGTAAAAGGTGTGCTGCCCATTCACTTGAAACGCCGGCTTCTATAAATTCTTGTGGTGTGATGGTTTTACGTAGTTTTTCGGGTCGCATCTGAGGGAACAGCAGTACTTCTTGTATAGAGGTTTGCCCGGTAAGTAACATGACTAACCGGTCAATCCCTATCCCTAAGCCTGATGTAGGGGGCATACCAAATTCCAACGCACGGAGAAAATCGTGGTCAATAAGCATTGCCTCGTCATCACCTCGTTCGGAAAGCTTTAGCTGCTCTTCAAAACGTGCTCGCTGGTCAATGGGATCGTTTAGCTCGGTATATGCATTGGCAATTTCTTTGCCATTGACAAAAAGCTCAAATCGTTCAGTAAGGGTGGGGTCTTCCCTGTGGCGCTTACATAATGGCGACATCTCAACCGGATAATCAATGATAAAAGTAGGTTGAATAAAATGATGTTCGCATTTTTCGCCGAAAATAGTATCAATCAATTTACCGCGCCCCATAGATGGGTCGGTTTCTATACCTAATTTACGGCAGGTATCTAATAGTTCGGCTTCCGACATATGAGAAATATCAAAACCGGTGTGCTCCTTTATGGCGTCAAGAATTTTAACCCTTTTAAATGGCCGTTGAAAATGAAGTTCGGTATCATTGATCATAACAGTAGTGTGGCCGGTTACTTCAAGGGCTACCCGTTCAAGCATGGTCTCTGTAAAATCCATCATCCATAAATAGTCTTTGTAGGCCACATAAATTTCCATAACTGTAAACTCGGGATTGTGTGTGCGGTCCATTCCTTCATTACGAAAATCTTTGGCAAACTCATAAACCCCGTCAAATCCGCCTACTATAAGTCGCTTGAGATATAACTCATTGGCAATACGAAGATATAAAGGGATATTAAGTGCATTATGATGAGTGATAAAAGGACGGGCAGCAGCTCCACCAGGTATGGGTTGCAATATGGGTGTTTCTACCTCAAGGTATCCATGCTCGTTAAAAAAATTACGCATGCTGTTGATTACCTTAGTACGTCTGATAAAGGTTTCTTTAACGCCTTCGTTTACAATAAGGTCTACATAACGCATCCGATATCGTTGTTCAGGATCGGTAAATGCATCGTAATATTGTCCGTCTTTTTCTTTTACGATAGGTAGTGGACGTAAAGATTTACTCAACACTGTAAGCGATTGCACGTGTATTGTGATCTCGCCCATTTTTGTTTTGAATACAAATCCGCTGACACCAATTATATCACCTATATCTAATAGGTGTTTAAATACTGTGTTGTATAATGTTTTATCGTCTTCAGGACACAAATCGTCACGTTTAACATATAATTGTATCCTTCCTGCGGCATCTTGCAGCTCTACAAAAGAAGCAGCACCCATGATGCGTCGACTCATGATCCTTCCGGCTATACGAAGCTGTTGAAAGTCTTCCGGCTTTTGTTCAAATCCTTCAAGTATGGCTTTACTGTTCGTAGTAACTTCAAATGCTGCCTGAGGATAAGGGTTGATACCTAATTGATATAATTCGGCCAATGAATTACGCCTGACTATTTCTTGTTCACTTAAATGTAAGCCCATACGCTGTAAAATTTCGGCAAAGATACTGATTATCGTAGCATTTAACATTTGCCTGGTTAAACAAAACTTTGTGCTTCTGTGGAGATCAGATAAAAAAAAACGGGGCTGTTTCAGCCCCGTTTTATAAGTTATCTGTAGTTGTTATTTTTGAATGATCAGACGTTTGGAATAGAAATTACTACCTTCGATGATCAGGTTATATACTCCATTTGGCTGTTCAGACAGATTTATTTTATGCAGGCTTCCCTTCGAGACTATCAGGTCTTTTTGCTGATAGACTAAGTTTCCGGCAGCATCAAACACTCTGATCCAAACTCTTTCGCGGGCTCCTTGCATATCAAGTGTGAAAACACCTTGACTGGGGTTTGGAAATACGCTCAGCTTGAGTTGGTCTTGCTCGGCTATACCCGTGCAGTCGCGAAATTCGATAGAGATCTCTTCCGAACGGCTGACACACCCGTTTTCATGGATAAGCTCAACCCAATATGTTTGAACGCCTATTCCAAAACCGGTAGTATCAACAATTATTTCAGCTTCGGTAGATCCATTTGACCATACGATATCAAACCCTTCAATCTCTACCCGTAATACTTTAGTGCTTCCAGCACATAACACGGTATCAACACCGAGCTCGACTACCGGAGGTGCTTCTAAAAATGTGATATAAGTGGTATCGGAAGCGGTGCAAAGATGCTGATCAGTAACTTCCACCCATATCTGGTGAGTTCCCAAGCCTACATCCGAGGCAGAGATTTGTATGCTTTGTGTCGTGCTTCCATTTGACCACAGATAGATAGCACCTTCATTTTGGGCATCTAAAAGTACCAGCTCATCACCACATATTAATTGGCTTTCGCCTATATTGACTTCGGGCAGGGGATTGAAAGTAATCCCTATAGTGTCGCTATTGATACATCCGGTGATGTTGGTAACCTGAACCCAAAGCTGATGTTCGCCAAAACCTAACTCACCAGCACTGATCTCAATCGTTTGAGTAGTGGCTCCATTTGACCACTCATATGTAGCATCAGGATTGCCGGCGTCTAATACTATGAGCTGATCACCACAATATTGTGCGTCTTCTCCAAGGTCTATTTCGGGAAGCGCAAATACGATGATTTGTAATGGCTGACTAACGATAGTATCGGATTGTTGTACGGCATAAGCAAAATAAGTCGTTGTTTCTTCGGGTGTTACAATTGGGTTTTGCTCTTGTGAAATTAGGGTTCCGTCATCATCTCGCCAGAAATAACTAACCTGTGAGCTGTTACCATGAGCATTTGCAAACAGTTGGGTGCTTTCCCCATAGCATATTTCAGTATCAATGGCTGAAGCCATCACATAAAATGCGGATACTTTCAAGTGAACCGGTATCAGCGTGAGTTCATTGTCGGGGTCATTGCTGCTGATTTTCAGATTGGCAAAATAATCATCTTCATCCAGGTCAATTGATTTGAAAGTAACTGTTACTTCTGCTGATTCACCAGGATCAATAGTACCGATTGTGGGTGTGTACGCAAGCCAACTGATAACGTTTACGGTATAGTCTTCCACTTCTCCGTATGTAGTTGAGCCGCAGGGCGACAATTCTCCCAACCATGTGATTCGGATACGCATGCGTGTTGCACCGGCTTTGGCTCCTATAGGAGGCTCAATAATTGCGGTATATGGGCCATTGCCCGGACTGCCACTAACAATAATAGGCTCATCATCAAACACGCCATTCTGATCCCAGTCTATCCAAACTCCACATTGGTCAGAGGAATAAGGATTGCCGTTTGTAATAGTAAGTGTTATTGGCTCCCCTGATTTTACATCTGTTGAGATATGTGTATAATCGGCGTAGTTGCTGCTCCCTGATTGATTATCAATACTCCCAAGCTGAACACGCGAGATATATTCATCGCCTCCACCGGAAGCTGCGCAATACGCATTAGGTTCTTTTTTGTTGCTGATTATTTCAGAAGCTACTCCAAACTCCATAGGGAGCTGACCTACATTAGTAATAGTAAGGGTTTGCTGTGCCGAATCGTTGATAGGTAATACCTGATAAAGGCTTTCTGGAGCTACTGCTATATGCGCATCACCCCATTGAAGGATGACTCTGCTGGCGCTGCTTTCTCCTTCACCGGCATAAGCTGCAGTAACTAGATACGTATAAACACCATAATCGGGTAAGGTTTCTGTAAAACCGGTTTCGGTACCAGTATGGATCAGTTCATTGTCTCTATAGATATTAAATCCTACAAAATCAGGTGCCATTTCATATTCCCAGTTCAGCGTAACTGTCCCCGTTTCAAATTCGATGCTGCCAACCAGATTGAATGGTCTGCTAAGGGGATTGGTTTCGTAAGGTGAAGTGTATGACATGGTTACTCCTGTTCTGTTATCGGTCCAGACCGGATAAACTTTTCCGCCTCTTGCCGATATTCCAAGATAGTCGCCCATGTATCCGCTTGCCAGACCGGGTACAGGTGCCGGTGTAAAGGCGACATCGGATATTTTAAAATCTTCCCAGGTTTCACCACCATCCATACTGTTAGCCGCAAATACTTCTACCTGATTCTGATTCACGTTGCGGTCGCCATAATAAATAACACTTAAAATCCCGTTTTCAGGATCGCAGGTCATCCATGGGAAATAGTGCTCTTTACCCTGACCGAAAGGGTTTTGATTGACACGTATAGGATTTGACCAACTCTCACCCAAATCAGTCGATTTGATCATATATACGTCTATACCAACATTTTGGTTTACACCCGGCTCACCGATATTTGCCCAGACAATGTAAATATTACCTCTTTCAGGCCCGTTGGATATGTCAACAGCCATAGATGGAAATGAATTTACACGATGATTTTTCTTGGTTTCAGTTACACGTATTCCTTTAATGTTCTGTATAATACGCGTTGCAGTCGTCCAGCTTGCACCACCGTCGAGTGACTTTGCAAAACCTATGGCTCCTTCATCGGCAGGCCAACTGTTGTAGATAGACCAAATGGCATATACCTCTCCATTTGGACCTGTTTGTATATTGACCCCCTGATTGTGGCTTCCGGCATTAACAGCAGTACTTAGAGGAACACGGGTGCTCCAGGTGTCACCCCCATCAGTAGAACGTGACACGACAATTTCGTAATTGTACGGACCGCCAAAATCAGTCCAGGCATTATATAAATTTCCTTCATAAGGGCTGGTTAAACTGTTGTCAATCCAGAAATGATTTTTATCTGCCAGATCACCCGGGTTAGGAGCAATGGTTCGGGCAGTCCATGTAACACCTTGATTGTCGGAATAGGCTACACCTTGCCCGTAATTATTTGCGATATAATTTACAAACCATCTGCCACTCCATCCTATGGCAGTTGCCGGATCACCAGAATTATTTCCTGCCACACCTTGTACCTTACCATTCCAGGTCTCACCCGAATCGAACGAATATAAGTCGTTGGCACCATATAGTGATGAAGCGCTTGGAGTAGTACTGTTATTAGAATTAAGAATTACCGAATTATCTAACGGACTGACAAATACGGAGTTTTCACTTTGAGTAGAGCTTTCGTTAGTGACCGGAACATCAGGTGAATCATCAGTTAAAACGGAAAAAGCTTTAATGGCCGAACCTGTAAACACAGCAGGCTCTGTCCTGATTTTGGGATTCAAAGTGTATAAACCTTTACGAGCTAACCGCTTGTAGTAATTATTGTTGTCAACACGGGTATTGACCATATTGCGTCTTTCACGCTCTGTTTTACTGTCAGAACTGATAGCCCATTGCAAACCCATGACTAAAGCAAAAAGCAAGATGACAGTAGCATAAAGTAAAACTTTTTTCATAAGATTGTTGATGCGTTTTTTAAAAATGTAAAAGAAAAATAGAAAGCCAAAAGTAAGTAATTTAGTTCATATCCATAGGTTTAAAATAATTTATAGGAAAATCAGATGTGAATGGGATTGAAATAGACTTACACTATGATACTTTTACATGTAGTGCGTCTTAGATTATATGTAAGAAGGAAAGTAAGAACAGCACTATTTCAGCGGTTTAAAATTTTGAAATACTTTGAAAATTATATTATTCCAAAATTTTAAACCGATAGGTTGGAGATACAATTATTCATATATTTTTGGTATTGCTTCACCTGTCAGCACTCTGAGGCCGTTCAGGGATAATGCTTTCAGCTCATCTTCACCCGGATATACATGTATGGGAGCTATTTTATGCACTCTTTCGATGATTTGATTGACAAAATATTTTCCATGTGCAATACCTCCTGTAATCAATATACCATCGACTTGAAAATGAAGAACGGCGGCCATAGCTCCTATTTCTTTTGCAACCTGATAGGCCATTGCCTGGTAAACTAACTCAGCTTCCTGATCACCGGCAGCTACCCTTTGTTCGACTTCATAGGCGCTGTTAGTACTTAGATAAGCCACTAAGCCTCCTTCGCCTTTGATCATTTTCAATATCTCCTTTTCGGTATATTTCCCGCTAAAACAAAGTTTTACCAATGAGCTTACCGGTAAGCTCCCGCTTCGTTCGGGTGAGAAAGGGCCATCCCCGTCTAATCCCTGATTGACATCAATAACTCTGCCCTTATAATGAGCACCAACAGTAATACCACCTCCAAGGTGTACCACGATCAGATTCATTTCCTCATACTTGCGCATGATGGATTTGGCATGCTGACGTGCGACTGCTTTTTGATTTAATGCATGAAAAATAGATATACGCGGCAGTAACGGATGCCCTGAGAGACGTGCGATAGGTTCTAACTCATCCACTACTACCGGATTTGCAATAAATGCCCGTGCTTGAGGAAGCGATTGTGCAATATCCCAGGCAATCAGTCCGCCTAAATTACTGGCATGCTCTCCAAGCGGACTGTTTCGCAGATCACGTATCATAGCTTCATTGACTTCATACACACCAGATTCGATAGGTTTAAGCAAACCACCCCGCCCTACTACAGCCCGTATCTGTTCAATTTCAATATCTGTCTCGGATATTTGCTTTAAGATCAACTCTTTCCTGAAATTAAACTGATCAGTTATCTTTTCGAATATTTCCAACTCTTCGTTGGAATGACGAATTGTTTTAATAAAAACAGGATCAAGCCCTAAGAATACACCGAATTTCGTTGATGTTGATCCGGGATTGATGGTTAGAATAAAAATCTGGTCGTTAGAAGACATGGTATTGAGAGTATCAGTTCTGTACTTATTTAATAGTTAATTAGCTGTAAGTGCAGCTAAGGCTATGGAATACAGTTTTGTCTTAGTGCTGTCACCCCTTGAAGATAATACGGCTGGTACCCTAGCGCCAACCACTATAGCACCTTGTTCGCCTCCCGATAGCTTGGTGTTGGTTTTGTAAAACACATTCCCGGCTTCGATATTGGGAAACACTAAACAATCAGCATCGCCGGCTACCTGACCACCGATTTTTTTAATTTCTGCACTTTCTTTGTCAATGGCTACGTCCAATGCCAATGGGCCATCCACAAATGCTCCTTTGATCTGACCTCTATCGGCCATCTTAGAGATGACAGATGCATCAATCGAAGCTTGTATTTTTGGTGATACCTGTTCTGATGCTGCGATGAGCGCAACCTTGGGAGTCTCGATGCCTAAGGCATGGGCTGTATGTATCAGATAATTGGTGATAGCTACCTTTTCAGGAAGCTCAGGAGCAGGAAGTATGGCCACATCGCCTACTATCAATAATTTATGATAGTGGGAGTTTTCCATGACCGTTACATGGCTCAGCACTGCGCCTTTATTCATCAGACCTTTCTCTTTATCTAAAATAGCCCGCATATACTTGTCGGTACTCACCAACCCTTTCATCAATAAATTACCTTCGCCCGAGTGGATTAGCTCTACCGCTTTGAGGGCAGCTTTCATCTCATCAGGTTCATGAACTATAGTAAATTTCTGAGTGTCAATATCAAGCGTATGACATACTTTTTCTATTTCTTTTTTATCGCCTACTAAAGTTCCTTCTATCAGGCCCATTTCTATGGCTAAGTATACAGCACTGATGGAATGCTCGTCATTGGCATAGGCAGCCACTAAACGTTTTTTCTTACTGGTTTTCAACACCTCGAACATCTGGTCTAATTTCGTAATTCTCATAAAAGAAAGTATTAGTATTTGTTTGTGAAAAAATTAACATTATTTGAGGGCAAAATTACATAAAACTGTATAACTGAGCAATAAAATCAGCTTATGTGTTAATTAATAACTATTGAAGAGAGATTGAGGTATGATTCAAAGCTTAATCGGCATGGAACAAGATCATTTTTTCAATGGCTTGATAGCAGGCCAGGCAAAAAACACTGTTTCTAAATGTGTGCATCAGACAATCTCTTGCTGGTCTGTAAATTCCTTTAGCGCTGTATCCGCCTCCTTCAAAAACACCTGTAATGCCGTCCCAGTCGTCTGTGTCCGGCGTTGGTACAGGAGTGTCTGGCTCAAGCAGCAATTCCCATTTTTTTGAGAAATCAACTAAAGTTGTGATATTGGGTTCCCAGGGTTCGGTGTCCAAGTCATAAAACTCACTGTAGGCGGTTGAGCTATCGTAGTATTCATCAGCTAGACCGGCAAAGCCATGACCAAATTCATGTACGATAATGGCAGCTGTTTGCAAATTGCGAGCCGAGCTCAAACAATAGAAATTAAATATGCCTCCACCTCCATATTTTGCTGTATTAGTAAGTATATATATTTGATCATAAGGTACATGTCCAGCCAGATCACGGATAGTAAAATGATGGGTACTCATACAGTAGCGCTCGCTGTCGAAGGTGTAAAAATTGGATGAAAGTATGGTTTCAGGCCAAAATCCTTCGGCCGGAACCGCTATGTTGCTATCAGCCGAAGGCGCCAAAACGGCACGTATATTAAAGAAATGACTCAAAGATGTATAAGGCTCAAAACTGAAAAGCTGATCTGTAAACCGCTGGCAGTCTTCCTTGAAAAGATCTATCTGGTCTGAAGTGTACCCGTCTGGCAGGATCACAATATCTACTGCCTGATCAGAAGGTCTGTTTACACAAACTTCAAATACCTCATATTGTGGTCGTATGGCAGGACGAATGAAATAATCGTCCGGATCAATATCCAATTCAAATTTAGGTATAAAAAGCCCGTTTCTTTGGCGGGATGAAATTATTAATCTGATCCTGTTTTTTGGATATGGAATTACTACTGTTTCTTCAAAGCTTCTGGCGAGCAGTCTAGCTTCATCGGTAGTTTGCCATTCGGCAAATAATGAACTGTATCCTCGTGAGTAGATCAGTTGACCAAGGCTGTCAAATACTTGGGCCATATGAGTTCCATAACCAAATGTATCTACGAGTTTTTGGGTTGATCCTCCCCAATAGGGTTCTTGTTTCATACCTGCTAACGAAAAATATTCTTCTGTAGCTGTACCTGAATGGATATAATCAATTCTGAGGCTGTACGAATAAAACAAGCTGTCGTAATCGGCCATTGCCTGTAAGCCGGTAATTATCAATCCTATAAATATGAATCGTTTCATTGTTGTTATTAGTTTGGCTTTAGGTTGTAAATGTAGGAAAATAGTATATAGGCGAGAGGTTTTTCCTTATTTTTGTATCATGATCCCAGCCGGTTTACTTGTTTCTATTGAACAACAGCTTGAATTGTTTACAGGATATAAATCCAATATCAGTTCAACCCAAAGTCAGGGTGGAGGGTCTATCAATCATGCGGTGCGCTTAGAGTATGCGGGCACGGATTTTTTTCTGAAATGGAATTCTTCGTATAAATTTCCGGGCATGTTTGAAGCCGAGATCCTAGGGTTAAATCTCTTACGCAAGACTGGTTCTATTCAAATCCCGAAAGTTATAGGTCAAGGAGATGATACCCGTCATTGTTATTTATTGATGGAATATATTCCGCAAGGACATCCCGATACTCGTTTCTGGAAACGCTTTGGCTACCAGTTGGCTTCGCTGCACCAAAATACGGCAGCTTTTTTTGGGTTGGATCATGATAATTATATAGGATCCTTGCCACAGCAAAATAACGAGAGTAGTAACTGGCATGAGTTTTTTATTCAATTTCGTATTCAGCCTCAGCTTTCCATGGCTGTTGATAAGGCTTATCTCCACAAAAACGACATCCAATCTTTTCATAAGCTTTTTACTAAACTGCCTCATCTGATACCTGCCGAAGCCCCGTGTTTGCTGCATGGCGATCTTTGGAGCGGTAATTTTTTATGCAGCTATAAGGCTCTGCCGGTTTTAATAGATCCAGCCGTGTATTACGGCCATCGTGAAATGGATATTGCAATGACCCGGCTGTTTGGAGGTTTTCATCCCGATTTTTATTATGCTTATCATGAGGCCTTTCCGCTTGAGAATGACTGGGAAAAACGGATCGATCTGTGTAACTTATATCCTTTGTTAGTTCATGTGAATTTGTTTGGAGGAGGATATGTTCAACAGCTACGATCTGTACTGCAAGCGTTTGTTGGCTGAAATTTTTTACAGGGAATGGAATAAGGAGTCTCAAATCGGGTGTGTAATAAAAACAACGTATTTTTGCAAGTTTCAAAATCAAGCATATTTAATTCTGTAACATCTTATGTCATTGTTGAGTGATCTGCCTCGGGACGAGGAAAAACGTTCTCTTCATTTCATTGAACAGATTATCGAAGAGGATAATTTAAGTAATAAACATCAGGGACGTGTGCACACTCGTTTTCCTCCTGAGCCTAACGGTTATCTGCATATTGGTCATGCCAAATCGATTTGTCTGAATTTTGGTGTTGCTGAAAAATACGGCGGGAAATGCAATCTCCGTTTTGATGATACTAATCCCGAAAAGGAGGAAGAAGAGTATGTACAATCGATCATGGAGGATGTCAGATGGCTTGGATTCCAATGGGATAATGAACCTTATTATGCTTCTGATTATTTTCAACAGTTGTATGAATGGGCTGTTTTGCTGATAAAAAAAGGTGTTGCTTATGTGGACGACCAACCTCAGGAAATGATTAGCCAGCAGCGTGGTACTCCTACTCGTCCGGGTATTGAAAGCCCGTTTCGCACCAGAAGTATAGAGGAGAACCTACACCTGTTTGAAGCTATGAAAAGGGGTGAGTTCCCAAATGGTAGTCGGGTGCTGCGGGCCAAAATAGATATGAGTTCGCCTAATATGCATATGCGCGATCCGGTGATGTATCGTATCTTACATGCCGAGCATCACCGTACGGGCAATATATGGAAAATATACCCTATGTATGATTTTGCCCATGGCCAGAGCGACTATATCGAAGGTATCACACATTCGTTATGCACACTTGAGTTTGAAGTACATCGCCCCTTATATGATTGGTTTTTAGATCAGATTATTGAAACTGAATATCGTCCTCGTCAGATTGAATTTGCCCGTCTGAATCTAAGTTACACAGTGATGAGTAAGCGAAAATTACTTGAGTTGGTACAAAAAGGCATAGTCAAAGGCTGGGACGATCCGCGTATGCCTACTATAGCCGGGTTGCGCCGACGAGGTTATACACCTGCTTCAATACGCAACTTCTCCGATAGGATAGGTGTTGCCAAACGCGATAATGTGATTGATGTCGGACTGCTCGAGTTTGTTCTGAGAGAAGACTTGAATAAAACAACCAATAGAGTGATGGCTGTACTTAATCCTGTACGATTAGTCATTACCAATTATCCTGAAGGACAAACCGAGTGGGTAGAATTGGAAAACAATCCTGAAGATACTGAAAGTGGGAGCAGGCATGTCCCATTTGGTCGTGAGTTGTATATAGAAAAGGATGACTTTATGATTGATCCTCCAAAAAAATATTTTCGCTTAGCCCCTGATCGGGAAGTCAGACTAAAAGGTGCATATGTGGTGAAAGCAGTCAGGTATGAATTAGATGACAAGGGTGAGCTGAGTACTATTTATGGTGTCTATGATCCAGAAACTAAGAGTGGTAGCGGTACTAAACAACCCAAGGTGAAAGGTACCTTGCATTGGGTGGATGCTTCATCAGCAGTGGATGCAGAAGTCCGGCTGTATGACCGTTTGTTTATGGACGAAGACCCAGCCGGACATAAAGATCGTGACGCACTCGACTTCTTAAACCCTGATTCATTAGTGATACTTAAGAACTGTAAAGTAGAGCCCTCACTTGCTCAAGCCCAAATAGGTGATACGTTTCAATTTCAACGTATTGGATATTTTTGTGTGGATACCGAAAGCCAAAAAGACGCATTAGTGTTTAACAGAACAGTACCACTCAGAGATAACTGGGCAAAACTTAACAAATAAATCTAAATAAGGCGAAGGTCTTCATATGAATCATTTTGTATTTTTGCAGCCTGCTGCCCGATGGTGTAATTGGCAACACGTCTGACTCTGGATCAGAAAAGTCCAGGTTCGAACCCTGGTCGGGCAACACCAATTCAAAGCACCTGAATTTTATCCAGGTGCTTTTTGTTTTGTACAGCAGCCGACTTACTAACGAACTATCAAAGTAAGCCCCAAAACCATATCAAACAAGTTCGTAGCAATCCCATTTTTTTTTAAAGATATGCGCTATTTATCAAAAAAAATCATTAGTGTGTAATAATCTATTGTGAAAAAGTTAACAAATAGATTAATAGATATAAGTATACCAGGAAGTTGCATAGAAATAATTTTATCAGCTTTTCTACACTGATTGAAGTTGTAATTTAGAAACAATATAAACAGTGTCCTTCTGCTAATTCAGTTGTAATATATTGACATTAAGCCATATAAAACCATTGTAAGCTTGTTTTACCTCTAAACGGGCTGCTATTGCATATCTCAAAATATGTGTAACTTAGTATAAAGACTATAAGTTCATATACATAATTGTTAACAAATTAACAAAGGGACATAAGATTATGGAAAAAACAGTTTTAGAAGAGATTATTTACCGTCAGGGAGCTCAACGGGATCGTTTGTTGCCAATATTGCAGGATGTGGTTGAGCAACAGAACTTTCTTACTGAAGGCGATATGCTGCACATTGCAAATCTGCTTCAGATGTCGGCTGCTGAGGTATATGGCACAGCAAGCTTTTACAGTTTCTTGCCATTGAACAGGAAAGGAAAATATATGATACGACTGTGTAAGTCGATCATTGCTAAAATGAAAGGCAGCGACCAGGTTCTGGCTGCTATTACCGATCAGTTGGGTATCAAACCTGGTGAGACCACTGCCGATGGTGTTTTCAGTCTTGAACTTGTAAATGATATTGGCTGGAGCGACCGCGAACCTGCTATGCTGATCAACGACAAGGTATTTACCGACCTTGATCCGGTGAAAGTGACGCATATACTGACTAACTATCTCAAACAAGCATCCACACAGGCTTTTGTAACTAATCTTTCAACAAATTGATATGGAAACAATGACGAACACAAGCACAGTACGTAAGACAGATTTGATTTTTGGTCGTAGTCTGGATACACTGACCTTATTGCGTAACGCCATGCAGCGCGATAAGGATGGATTGATACAAGAACTGATCGATTCAGGTTTGCGTGGAAGGGGTGGAGCTGGATTCCCTACCGGCCTGAAATGGAAATTTGCTAAAGGAGCACCCGGCAATGAGAAATATATTATTTGTAATGCAGATGAAGGTGAACCGGGTACATTTAAAGATAGGGTGATCCTTGAAAAAGCTGCTGATAAAGTTTTTGCCGGAATGGGATTATGTGGCTGGTTGACAGGTGCCACCAAAGGATTTATTTATCTGCGTAATGAATACATATGGATGCGCAATCATATATTGGCTCAGATGAATGATATGAATGAGGCATTCCGGCAGATGAAGCTTGATTTTAGCATCGGACTGAAAATGGGTAGTGGTGCGTATGTGTGCGGAGAAGAAACGGCATTGATAGAATCAATGGAGAGTAAACGTGGTGAGCCACGCAACAAACCACCTTTTCCGGCTATAGCAGGATATGAGGATAAACCTACGGTTGTAAATAATGTAGAGACATGGGTTTATGCACTGTTGATCAGCTACATCGGTGCGGATGTTTTTGCGGCCTATGGTACAGAACAATCTACAGGGAGCAAACTATTCTCGGTTTCGGGTGATACACCCAAGCCTGGAGTGTATGAATTGGAAATGGGTATGAAGCTGTCAGATTTTGTGGCCGAGTTTGGCGATGGCGATACCAAAGCAGTACAGGTTGGCGGAGCATCGGGTTTCTGTGTGCCCAGACGAAAATTCGATCAGGTGATCATTGGTTTTGAAGGCATACCCACAGGAGGATCAATGATGTTGTTCAACAGCCACCGCTCCATGTATCATGTGTTACATAATTTTTTAGAGTTTTTTATGGAAGAATCCTGTGGGCAATGCACGCCGTGCAGGGTAGGTTGTCAACAACTGTTGTTGGGAATTGAAGCTGTAAAATCAAAAACAAAACCAGCTCAATATTTGGATACTTTGATGGAGTTTACCGAAACTATGCGCCTGGCATCCAAATGTGGACTTGGTCAATCGGTTGGTAATGCGTTCAATTCCATAGTTAATGAGTTTTATGAAGAAATGATCTACTAAAATCCTGATAAAATGAAAACAGTCCGTTTAACTATTGATAAAAAAGTTGTAGAGGTTCAAGCCGGGAAGACCATCTTAGATGCAGCCCGTATTGCTGGTATTCATATACCCACTTTATGCCATCATCCCGATTTGTGTGTCGCTGGCAATTGCAGGGTTTGTGTGGTAGAACAAGTTGGGGTACGAACTTTACAGGCTTCATGTGCCGTACCAGTTGCTGATGGGATGGAGATCATTACCAACAGTGCTAAAGTACAACAGGCCCGCCGTCATATATTAGAGCTATTGCTTTCGGAACATCGATCCGATTGTGTGAATTGTTATAAAAATAATCATTGTGAGCTGCAGGACCTGGCAGCCAAGTACATCTTCACACCGGTAACCCTGATTCCTTTGCCCGCCCTACAGCATTATACTATTGATTCCTCTTCCCCATCCATCATCAAAGATGACAGCAAATGCATTCGTTGCCAGCGTTGTGTGCGCACATGCACTCAGCTACAACATGTAACAGCTCTCACTGTGTCGCATAAAGGACATGAGCAAAAAATATCCACTTTTATGGATAAGCTGCTCAATGATGTGGTATGTACTAATTGTGGACAATGTGTAAACCGCTGCCCTACCGGCGCATTGACTGAACGAAATTACATACAGGAGGTATGGGATGCGCTGCTGGATCCTAACACGCATGTAGTAGTACAAACGGCACCTGCTGTGCGGGTAGCCTTAGGTGAAGAATTAGGTTTTGATGTAGGCGAACGGGTAACCGGTAAAATGGTCTCAGCATTGAAAACATTAGGGTTTGATTCTGTTTTGGACACTGATTTTACAGCTGATCTGACCATTATGGAAGAAGGCACCGAATTATTGACACGACTTAAAGCCGTACTTACCGAAAAAGCTGATGCCGGTACTCTGCTTCCAATGACAACCTCCTGCTCACCTGGATGGATCAAATTTATTGAACATAAGTTCCCCGACTATCTGACCAACGTCTCAAGCTGCAAATCTCCTCAACAGATGTTCGGTGCATTGGCTAAAACCTATTATGCCCGAAAACGAAAACTAAATCCGGCCAAAATAGTCTCGGTATCTATCATGCCTTGTACCGCAAAGAAGTATGAAGCCGACCGTCCCGAGATGCGTTCGAGCGGGTTCAAAGATGTGGATTATGTTCTTACAACAAGGGAGTTAGCCAGAATGATTAAAATGGCGGGTATTGATTTTATGTCCTTACCTGATCAGGAACACGACAGCTTGATGGGTGAGAGCAGTGGAGCAGCAGTAATATTCGGAGCTACAGGTGGTGTGATGGAAGCAGCATTGCGCACCGCCTATGAATTAGTTACCGGAAGGGAAGTGCCTTTTGCCAATTTGGATATCAAACCGGTACGTGGGATGGAAGGTGTACGCGAAGCTAATATCACTATTGAAGGATGTCTGCCAGAATGGTCGTTCTTGGAAGGAGTAGAGTTGAAATTAGCTGTGGCTCATGGGTTGACCAATGCGTGGGAAGTAATGCAAGCTGTGAAACAAGGCAAGGCAGAGTTTCATTTTATCGAAGTAATGGCATGCCCGGGCGGATGCCTTGGAGGTGGTGGACAACCCATACCCACTAATTCAGAGATACGGCTTAAAAGGGCACAAGCTATCTATGAAGAAGATGCAGGCAAACATATCCGTAAATCACATGAAAATCCAGAGGTGTTAGCTTTATACAAGGATTTCTTAGAAGCCCCGATGAGCCATAAGTCACATGAATTGCTACATACCTATTATATAGAACGACACTGTAACTAACATAGAAAACAAGCAGGATTGCGGATGATTATATCTCAGGCAATCCTGCTTATCAGCTTTTTATCTTTCTCA
Organism: Bacteroidales bacterium; assembly: GCA_023229245.1. GTDB lineage: Bacteria > Bacteroidota > Bacteroidia > Bacteroidales > F082 > JALNZU01. The sequence continues at coordinate 50,975 of JALNZU010000021.1, forward strand.
TATTGGCCGAAATAATGTAATTTCGCTTGGAATTACATTGGCTATGCACATCATTGAAGAATTATCGGAAAAAGTAGTTGAGCGGCTGAGCCAATACAGACAACATCTGCTCAAATATCGGTATACGGTCAGCCCATATATCAATTCATCAGCTTTGTCACGTTTGACAGGAGCTACACAGGAGTCGGTACGACGTGATATGATGCTCATCGGATGTCAGGCACCTAATCTGAGGATGGGATATCCGGTAGATGAGGTAATAAAACATATCAATTCAGTACTCAACCCTTTCGACAAATGCCGAATGGCATTGGTTGGAAATAATGATGCGTTTGTAGAGATATTGTTGAATGAATATGAAAATGAAATGATTAATTTAGTGGCTGTTTTCGACTTCGACACACCCGATGAACACAAGAAAACAGATGATATCAGTCGTTTTCGTTTCGATGTACTATATCAGTCTACTGTTGCTTTGAACATCAAGCTAGCTATATTAAATGTGCCGGGGAATTATACACTGCAAACAGCTCAAATCTTGCAACAAGCCGGTGTGCGCGGTATTATCAATCTGAGCAATATAAATATTGATCTACCGGGAATGTATATTGAAAACATTAATCTGATCACAGCTGTTGAAAAAGCAACATTTTTTATGAAATGGCGGCAGTATGTGTGAGTTATGATGCTGTTTCAGGCTTTTTCAATCCGTAAACTCGAATACAAACTGTCGACTGTTGTCTGTCTAATAAAAGAAACTGTATGAATACTTCTAAACCAAGACTGTTCCTGTTAGATGCCATGGCATTGATTTACAGGGCTTTTTTTGCTTTGAATAAGAATCCCCGCATCAATTCAAAAGGATTAAATACCTCTGCCATACTTGGCTTTGCCAATACCTTATATGATATACTGAAAAATGAACAGCCTACCCATATTGGGATTGCCTTTGATACTATGGCACCTACACAGCGCCACATAGATTTTGCCGATTACAAAGCAAATCGGGATAAGATGCCTGACGATCTGGCTACTTCAATACCATATATCATGGAACTTATTAAAGGATTTCGTATTCCTATACTCACCCTGGATGGATACGAGGCCGATGATATTATAGGCACCTTAGCCAAGCAAGCTGAAAAACATGGATTTGACACCTATATGATGACTCCCGATAAAGATTTCGGGCAATTGGTATCAGAGCATATATTCATGTATAAGCCTGCCAGAACTGGTGAAGCGGCTGTTGTTTGGGGAATAGATGAGGTATGCGAACGGTATGAGATCGAAAAACCCGGGCAGCTGATTGATATATTAGGACTGATGGGTGATGCCTCTGATAATATACCGGGAGTTCCGGGTATAGGTGAGAAAACGGCTATCAAGCTCATACGTGAATTTGGCTCTGTAGAAGAATTGCTCAACCGTACCGGCGAGCTAAAAGGAAAGCTTAAAGAAAATTTAGAGAGTTTTAGCGATCAGGCTTTATTATCCAAACAACTTGCTACTATTATTACCGAAGCACCTATTGCGTTTGAAAAAGAAAAGCTACAACTTGAAACGCCTGATATAGAGGCTTTGTCTGATTTGTTTGATGAGTTGGAATTTCGAACCTTTGCAAGACGTTTTTTTGGTGATGCCCAAAAGAGCCAAAATAAAGCTACGCCCGATGTGGAGCTTAACCTGTTTAGTGGTCTCGAACCGGATGAGGTAGCCGAAGTGATCAAAAGTGATTCCTATAGTTTACAAACTACTCCGCATCACTATGAGTTGGTCGTAGGTGAAGATCAGATCAACGACCTGGTGCAAAGCTTGTCGCAGTATAAAACAATTTGTTTTGATACTGAAACCACACATATCGATGCCCACACTGCCGAATTAGTTGGGATCTCCTTTTCTGTCCGGCCTCATCATGCATGGTTTGTATTGCTTCCCGAAAACTATCATCAATGCCAGCAGCAGGTACAGCTCTTTCAATCACTATTTGAAGATGAATCCATCACCAAAATAGGGCAAAATCTGAAATACGATATCTCGGTACTTCGCTGGTACGATATTCGGGTATCAGGCCCTTTGTTTGATACCATGATTGCTCATTATCTCATTGAGCCTGATCAACGGCATAATATGGACTTTCTGGCTGAGATTTTCTTGAATTATAAGCCTGTGCCTATCACCGAGCTCATAGGGAAAAAAGGAAAGCAACAAGGCAATATGCGCGATGTGCCTCAGGAGCAGCTCAAGGAATATGCGGCCGAAGATGCAGATATCACATTCCAGCTTAAAGAAAAGATGGAACCTATGTTGCATGATCTCAAGCTGGAATATTTGTTTAATGAAATCGAGATGCCTTTGGTTCAGGTGTTAGCTGATATGGAAGCTGAAGGAGTACGTATAGATACCGAGGTTTTAAACGATATCAGCCGGCAAATGCAAACCGATATTACCGGATTAGAAACAACGATTTATTCACAAGCTGGGACAAGGTTCAATATAGCTTCACCTAAACAGCTTGGAGAGGTGCTGTTCGATAAGTTAGGCCTTAAAACCAAAGCAAAAAAAACTAAGACCGGACAATATCCTACAGGAGAAGATGTGTTGGTAAAGCTTATCCACGACCATCCGATAATTCCATTGATCTTAGATTATCGCTCGCTAACCAAGCTGAAATCAACTTATGTTGATGCGCTTCCCACTTTGGTCAATCCACGCGATCTGCGAATACACACCTCATATAATCAGGCCGTTGCAAGTACAGGAAGATTAAGCTCAAACAATCCCAATCTGCAAAACATACCAATACGTACCGAAAGAGGACGAGAGATACGCAAAGCTTTCGTGCCACGTAACACACATTACACACTGCTTGCTGCCGATTATTCTCAAATCGAATTACGCATTATTGCTCATCTTAGCGAAGACGAAGCGATGATGGAAGCTTTTGTCAAAGGATATGATATTCATACAGCTACTGCAGCACGGGTTTATGGTGTTGAGCAGGAGGCAGTAAGCCGTGAGATGCGACGTCATGCCAAAATGGTTAACTTTGGGATCATCTATGGGATATCAGCATACGGATTGGGCGAACGACTTGGTATCAGCACCTCCGATGCAGCAGATATCATAGATAGCTATTTCAGAGAATATCCGGGAGTACAGAACTATATGAGTCAGCAAATTCTTTTTGCCCGAAAACATGGATTTGTTGAAACTATTTTAGGCCGACGAAGGATGCTGCGCGATATCAACAGTGCCAACAGAGTAGTACGAGGATTTGCCGAACGAAATGCCATCAATGCGCCAATACAAGGCTCGTCGGCAGATATGATAAAAATAGCTATGATTCGAATCCACCAAGAGCTGAAAGCAGCTAAAATGGAATCGAAAATGATCCTTCAGGTACATGACGAATTAGTATTTGATGCTAAAAAAGACGAATTAGAACCATTGAAAGAGATCATCCGTCGAAATATGGTTGAAGCCTTGCCGCTGAAAATACCTGTACTAGTTGATATGAATACCGGAAATAACTGGTTAGAGGCTCATTAATCCTAAAAAATAGTTGTGATATGAAACGCAATAAAGTATATGTGGTTGGATTGCTTTTAGTTCTTTCCTTTGTTGTATGGTTTTTTGCAATTCGGTTTCCTTCCTCTAACGATCCACGTGGATCATATGAAGAGTGGCTGCATGAGCTGATGAAACCTTTACCTGCACCAGGAACCAATTTGAAAGATATTCCCAAAGCTGATCGCCCTGATGTGGCAGCCATACAGAACTTTTTTCAAACCCTTGATCCAGCGTTAGGGTATGTGCCTTTGAAGCGGCAATACACTGCTTATCAACAGACTTTGGAGCAACAAAAAACTGTCAGTAAGAGCAATACCATCTTTTGGGAAGGAACCCGAGCTGATATGGGAGGGCGTACCCGGGCGATGATGTTCGATCCTAATGATGTCCAGAATAAACGGGTGTTTGCTGCCGGTGTTACAGGTGGGCTATGGGTTACAGAAGATATCACCAATCTTTCTCAAGACTGGCATCCTATAGGCGACTTCTGGCCTAATCTGGCGATCAGCAGCCTGACATATGACCCAACAAATCCATTGACTATGTATGCAGGAACTGGTGAAGCTCAGACAGCAAGGGTGATATACAGAGAGTCAAGTGGGTTGGGTATGGGACTTATGAAAAGTACTGACGGAGGAGATACATGGGAACTCTTGCCATCTACTATGGATTTTGCGTATGTGACGGATGTAAAAGTTCGCGATGAAAATGGTATAGGAGTGATTTACGCTGCTGTTGTTTCAGGAGAGTATCAGGGTAACTCACATCAGAGTATGCCAACTGATGGCTTGTATCGCTCTGCGGATGGAGGGATGAACTGGGAACAGGTCTTACCCGAGATACCTGGACAACAGGGAACTGTCTATGCTCCGGCGCAAATTGAACTGGCATCAAACAACCGGCTGTTTGTAGGTACTATGGAAAACCTTGAAATGAAAGGTGGGGCTGTTGTGTTATTCTCCGATCTGGGAACTGCCGGTAGCTGGACTGCCTATACCCACTACAACGAATTGATATCAAGCCAGACATATTATAAAATTCCGGCCAGAACTATAGTTTCTTCTTCACCATCTAACCCTGATATAGTGTATGCCCAATTTGCGGCAGGTTATACCAGCGATTTCAACTATTATCATGGCCGGTATATTGCCCGTTCTATAGATGGTGGGCAAACCTGGTCACCGGTGAATATTCCTGCCGAAGACTGGAGTACACTGGCATGGCATGCATTTATACTGAAGGTAGATCCGGTTAACCCGAATGTAGTGTATACCGGAGGACTTGACCTCTGGAAATCGACAAATAGCGGCCAAAGCTGGATAAAAATTTCCGATTGGGTTTTGATGTACTACGGTGGTGGAGATGAGTATGTACATGCCGATCAGCATACTATATTGTTCCGACCCGAACATCCTAAACAGGCTATATTTGCCAGTGATGGAGGCGTGTTTCTCTCCACCAATGCACAGCAAACTATTCCCACTTTTGTCGAAAGAAATCAGAATTTCAACACCTTGCAGTTTTATTCTTGTGCCATAAACCCTATATACGGTAGCCAGCAATATTTAGGAGGACTGCAAGATAATGGAAGTTTGAAATACAGTGGCGAGCCCCTTACTATTAACGATATGCTTAGCGGAGGCGATGGAGCATATTGTTTCTGGGACAAAAACGAACCCAATATTTATATTACATCGGTGTATTATAACAGGTATTATATTTACAAGAACAATAATTTCGTTGACTATTTTGATGGCGGAAATGGAACTTTTGTTTCGCCTGCCGACTATGACTGGCGTTCCAATACTATATATGCCAATGCAGTAAGTTTTTCCGGTAGCAATCCTGGGAGATTGTATAAGGTATATGGAGCAGGTACTAACCAGTCGGGGAGTGGAACGATTAATTTGGGTACCATGAATATGATTCCTTTTTCGCATATACGTTTTTCACAACATTCACCCGATAATTCAACGCATCTGTTTGTGGGTACCCAGGCGGGTCGCCTTTATAAAGTGATCAATGCACAAAGTGATCCGCAAGCTGTTGAGATAGGTTCACCATCGTTTCCTACCGCTAATATATCATCTGTCACTGTGGCCGGATCAGAAGATACCTTGTTGGTCAGCTTCTCCAATTATGGAGTTTCTTCGCTATGGCAAACTTATGATGGCGGGCAGACGTGGCTGGAAAAAGAAGGTAATCTGCCGGATATGCCTATCCGTTGGGTTATGTATCACCCGTTGAACAGCGGTCAGGTTATGGCTGCTACCGAAACCGGTATCTGGATCACAAACCAGATGCACGAACCTGAACCTGTATGGGAACCGGCAACTCAAGGCATGGGCAATGTACGAGTGGATATGCTCCAATATCGCGATAGCGATCAAACAGTGTTGGCAGCTTCACATGGAAGAGGATTGTTTACAACCATATGGGAAAAGGATGTATATACAGGGATAAAAGAAACGACTAAAAACCGAGACCTGAAGCTGTTCCCCAATCCGGTTACAGACCGCTTAAACATATCGGGATTACCCACTACAGATAAAAGTGTAACCTATTCAGTGTATGATATAAAAGGAGCTTTGGTAGATCAATCGGTATTGAGGTTGACTGAAAAAACTGAAACAAGTATTGTTGTAGAGCATCTCAAATCAGGACATTATATTATCCGTTTTGATTTTGCTACACAATCTTATGAATCTTGGTTTATCAAAAAATAAAAAGGCATGCAAACTCTTTTTACAGATGAATACTTCATGAAAGAGGCCTTTAAAGAGGCACAAAAAGCTGCCGATATTGACGAGGTGCCTGTAGGAGCTGTGATTGTAAGTAACAAACGCATCATAGCCAGAGCTCATAACATGACCGAAAAACTGCAAGATGTTACAGCACATGCCGAGATGCTGGCTATTACAGCAGCATCCAACTTTTTAGGTGCAAAATATTTGGACGGATGCACTATATATGTTACTCTTGAACCTTGCCCTATGTGTGTTACAGCACTATATCATGCCCATATTGAGAAAATGGTTTGGGCAACAGATGACGAGAAAATGGGATTTATGCGCTTTGGAGTGCAAATGTTGCATCCAGCTACAAGTTATGAAAAAGGATTGATGGCTGAAAAGTCAGCTCAAATGCTGAAAAAGTTTTTTAAGGATAAAAGGAAATAATAAAAATGTGTGGAGCAGTTGTTTATTTGAAATAAGCAAGTTATTTTTGTGTGTGCCAAATAAACCAATAGAGATAGTAAAAAGCAGTAAAACACCTGCATAGTATGAAAAAATGAAGCAATGCCATCAGTTTGAAATTTGGAGTAGCTTTATTGATAAACAATGATAGAACTTTAATAATACAGATGAAAAAGGCTCATCTATATCTTGTGTGTTTCGTATGCCTTGTCTTTTCATTAAAAGCTCAGGACTTGCAATTGATACTTCGTGCCGACAGTCTGCAACATGAATTGGTGAATGCAGATCAGAGCCGCAAACCCATACTTATGTATCAATTGGCTGGAACGGTTCACAGTGTTGATAGTTTGCGTGCCCTGCAACTATTGATGGATGCTGTACCCTTGGCTCAATCTACTAATCAACCTAATATAGAAGCAAAGATTTATAATCTGTTGGCGCATATATATGCTGATCACTATAAAGTAGATTCGGCTGTTTACTATATGAAAAAATATCTTCAAAGTCAGGTTGATATTGACAGCATATTAAAAGAACGGACAGGTCAAAATCTGATAGACCTTCTGAACGCCACAGATCAGGATGATTCTCTGACTTCTACCTCTAAATCAAAAAGTTGGCTCATAGGCATAGTATTGGGATCGGTAGTTGTTATCGGAATTTTTCTGTTCTATTGGCAGCTTCGCAGGCGAAGGATCGTCAAGCAGCTTCAGAAAACACAAGCACAGTTGCATGCTGTTAGAGCCGAGCAAGAGATGCAAGAAAAGCGTATAGATGAATTAGTGTATCAGCAGACCGAAGCCCTGGAGAATGAGCTTCAAAAAAGTCGTGCACGTGATGCAGAACATAAAAAAGCATTGAAAAAAGCCGAAGAAGCTAGTTACTTAAAAAATGCGTTTCTGGCAAATATGAGCCATGAGATTCGTACACCACTGAATGGAATCATCGGCTTTTCAAGCTTGCTTGAAACAGAATTGGCCTTGTTAGAAAACACAGAACTGTACGAATATGCTGCTAGTATCCAACAAAGTGGCGACAGACTATTGAATCTACTCACCAATATTATTGATATCAGCCGTATTGAAGCCAATGATATGGAAGTGGAGTTGCACGCATTTAATGTGGGTGAGATCATCGAGAATGTATGCGAATTATATGTCTTTGCAGCGAACGAAAAGGGGATCAAGTTTAAGAAAAAAATAGCTCAGACACCAGTGGTGATAACCGATAGCTCACAACTGATGCGTGTATTAAGCATAGTGGTTGATAATGCTATTACCTATACCAATGCCGGATTCGTTACTATTACAAACGAGTATCTTGAAAATCAGGATGAGGTGCTGATACGTATTAAAGATACCGGAATCGGGATAGATGAATCGTATAAAAACTATTTATTTGAAGCTTTTAATCAGGAAAGTGTTGGATACAACAAATCGGCTCAAGGAGCCGGTCTGGGGTTGCCATTAGCCAAGCGGCTGCTTGATCTCATGCACGGAAGAATCGAAATACAAAGCATACCAGAAGTAGGTACCACAGTAGATATATTTGTTCCATGTGGCAAGCAACATGACGACCCAACCAAAGCAATTGATGGAAATAAAACCGATCAGACTAACACAACCAAACCTATTGAAATCTTCATAGTAGAAGACGACCGGATGAACAGAATGGTGCTTCAGAAAATATTGAAAAGGTCTGGCAATCTCACTATTGCCGTGGATGGTGAAGAAACTCTGTCAATCGTCTATAGCCACTACAAAAAGAAGCATATTTTTGATGTGATGTTGTTTGATATTAATTTGCCATCCCCTTGGGACGGTATTATGCTGATGCATAAAATCCGGGAAGAACTTCCTGAATATCGATTAGTGCCTTTTATAGCACAAACAGCTTATGCCATGACAGGGGACAGAGAAAAATTGTTAGAAGCCGGATTCGATGACTATATAGCCAAGCCAATCAGCAAAAACGAGTTGCTTACCATCATAAACAATCAAGTAGAAAAGTTCGCACGTATAGGACGATAGAAAATAAGCCGATGGCTGTTTTTCATTAATTTTGTATCTCTTAAACAACTGAACATATCGAAGTATGAAGGTGTTTTATTTACGATAAAAATATTGAATTATGTCAGAAAAATTATCATCAATCATTGCCCCCGGTGTTGTTACTGGGGATGACTTACAAAAAGTATTTAAGAAAGCCAAGCAGGATCGCTTTGCCCTTCCTGCTGTAAATGTGGTAGGTACGAATTCGGTAAATGCTGTGATGGAAGCAGCCAGAACAGTCAACTCGCCGGTTATCATACAGTTTTCTAATGGAGGAGCTTCATTTTTTGCTGGTAAAGGCTTGTCAAACACTGGCGAACGAGCTGCTATAGCAGGTGCCGTATCTGGAGCTCATCATATCCATCAGATAGCAGCTATGTATGGTATTCCAGTAATCGTGCATACCGATCATGCAGCCCGAAAATTGCTGCCATGGATAGATGGAATGTTAGAAGCAGGTGAAGCATTTTACAAGCAATATGGAAAGCCTCTTTTCAGTTCGCATATGCTCGACCTCTCCGTAGAAACACTTGAAGACAATCTAGAGATAAGCAAAAGATATCTGGAGCGTATGGCTAAAATGGGGATGACCCTTGAGATAGAGTTAGGCATCACCGGAGGCGAAGAAGACGGAGTGGATAACACTGGGGTGGATAGCTCCCGATTATATACACAGCCTGATGAAGTAGCACGGGCTTATGAAGAGCTAAGTCAGGTGAGCGACCGGTTTACTATAGCAGCTGCATTTGGAAATGTGCATGGAGTATATAAACCCGGAAATGTAAAGCTGGAACCTGTTATACTGTATAACTCACAAAAATATATTCAGGAAAAATACCAAACCGAGCCTAACCCTGTTGATTTTGTGTTTCATGGAGGATCAGGCTCCGAACCTGAGCTCATCAAAGAATCGCTCGAATACGGAGTAGTGAAAATGAATATAGATACCGATACCCAATGGGCTTTCTGGGATGGAATACGTGTGTTTGAACAAAAATATCACGGATATCTCCAAGGTCAGATAGGAAACCCTGAAGGAGAGTTCCAGCCTAACAAAAAATATTACGACCCGCGAAACTGGCTTCGTGAAGCTGAGAAGTCAATGATAGAACGACTGAAAATAGCATTCGCCGATCTGAACTGCGAAGACCGCTATTAAAAACTGTTCGACAATACTTGTTTAATTAAGCTAAAATAAGGGAATCAGTATTATTTCAGAATAATTGCTGAACAACTTCATACGTAGCACATTGGTAATCTAATACCCATACAGCTATTGGCAGTGTGTGGCTAATTGGATAGCGGGATATACCGAACCTTTTATGACTTTAAAATCAACGCCCTGATCTGTTAGAAAACAGGGTGATAGTGAATTAAGGAGTAATGGACATTTTTGATGCTTTTTTTTAACCGATGTGTTTAAGTGGACATTTTTAATGCTATTTATTTTTATCCTTTTGTTGGATAAAAAGTTTTTATACAGACTTTTGTTCTGTCTGTCTAA
>JALNZU010000022.1 GCA_023229245.1 Bacteroidales bacterium
TATTATTCAAATTACCTGATTTTCAAACCAATGAACAAATTTACTATGAAGAAATATATATTTTTAATCTTATCCCTGACATTTTTGTTGACAAGCCATACCGCTTGGACAAATCCCATACATGATACTGTTGTGATGGGACCCGGGTATGAATCGGATGTTTTTTACAGCATGCAACAAGGTGTCATCAAAGTTGAACCCCGAAATAACTGGGATCTGGGGTTTTATACCAATCGCTGGAGCGCCGGTATCATTATTAATGAAGGTACTGGTGTACAGTTGTTTACCTATCCTCATGGCGATACCACTGCCTGGGATTCTATGGATTTTACAGATATGGACGAATGGCAGCCTATGCACAACTCGGATACGATCTGGGAAGATGGTGCTTTTAGCTACCATGCGCTTGGCCATCCCGACTATGGATGGGGAATATATAATATGATCACCCATGATGTGGTGGGTGATTCATTATTTGTGTTGCAGTTAGCTAATGGAAGTTTCAAAAAACTATGGATGCAACAAAAAAACTCAACCCTCAACATATTCTATTTTAAATATGCCGATTTAGATGGCAACAACGAGGTAGAAGCTGTTTTGGATGTAACACCGTATCAGGACAACCGTATGTTTATCTATTACGATCTACAGATGCAACAAGTTGTTGATCGGGAGCCTGATATCAACGAATGGGATTTGATGTGGAGCCGCTATGCCGCCATAGTTTACGACTTGGAAGGAAACCCTTCTTATTATATAGTAGTTGGGGTTTTGTCGAATTTAGAGGTAGGTGTATCCAAATTCTACCCTGTGGCACCCGACTTTAATGAATGGTTTACCAAAGATTTTGAAGAGTATATGACTCCTATTGGCCATGATTGGAAAGAGTTCGATATGAATCAGTTTGCATACGTCATCCCGGATTCATTGGCTTATTTCGTGCGTAGCCGCCAGGGTGATGTGTATAAGCTTGAGTTCGAATATTTCAGTGGCACAGCTACTGGTCAAACCGGATTAGTAAAAGAGCTGATCTCTATGTCGGATGTGAAGGAACTCAGCCATTCATCGGTTATACGAATCTATCCCAATCCTGCCACAGATCATGTTCTGATCGACCTAAGTCAGGTAGAATCTCCTGCGATGCTGCGGATTTATGAATTGTCGGGTAAACTAGTTGATCAGCAGTATCTGACTAAGGCAGTCAGCTTCAACTTACCATTGAACGGCTTTACTAAGGGTATGTATATCATTGAGATCGAGAGTGATAAAATGCTTGAACGTCAAAAGCTATTGATCAGATAAGCTAGTCTATCATGCGATCCTTACAAGTTTTAATAGCTGTAGGGCTGCTCTCTTGCTGGACACAATTGCTTGGCCAGAGAGCAGGCATACAGCTTTTAGACGCACGGTCAAAAGAGCCGGTTGCTTTTGCCCATATTCAGTTGAGCAGCAGTAATGGCGATAGGCTTCAAACCCTTATAACCGATATGGATGGAAAGGCTGAGATTCAATTGGCAAATCCGGTTTTGTTTGCTGTTTCTGCCATAGGATATGAAGCGATACAAGATACGATCAAGCCGTCGGAAAAGAAAAAAGTATTGCTACAGCCATTGTCATATACTATAGATGAGGTGGTTGTAACAGGCCAATATACGCCACAGCCTGTTGACAAATCTATTTTCAGGGTGAAGGTGATAGGCGCTGGAACTATCAGTCAGAAAGCCTCGAATAATTTAGGTGATCTCATGTCGGGTGAGCTGAACATACGTACCTCTTTTGATGGGGCCTTAGGTTCGCGCATTACTTTACAAGGCTTGGGCGGTGAGCATATCAAGTTTTTAGTGGACGGTGTTCCATTGATAGGCCGTATGAATGGAAATATTGACCTGGGTCAGCTGAACCTGCATCATGTGAAGCAAATAGAAGTGATTGAAGGTCCTATGTCGGTTATTTATGGTAGCAATGCGTTGGCTGGTGTCATCAATATCATCACTCGTGATTACGATCAGACGCGATATACTGCGCAAGCTACCTCTTACCTTGAGTCGGTAGGAGTGTATAATTTCACTGCCGGACTATCGGCAAGTAAAGGTCGTTGGTCGGGTACGGCAGGAGCTATGCGCAACTTTTTCGATGGCTACAGCCTTTTTGACACTATCCGAAGCAAACAATGGAAACCCAAGCGGCAATATAGCGGCGAAGCCGGATTAGCATATAGAACGCCCTCCTTGCATATGCGCATGAACCTTTCTTATTTCAACGAGATGCTAAAAGATAATGGGAATCTGTTAAAACCTTATTTTGAAACCGCATTCGACAGCGATTTCATTACTAACCGCTTGACTTCCAGAATAGATTTGACAAGCCGGCTACGTAATAACCGGTATCTGACCGCCTTAGCATCGTATTCTTATTACAACCGGGTGAAGAATACCTGGTTTGTGGATTTGACGACCTTAGATAAGAACCTGACGGCTAATGTGTTTGATCAGGATACCTCGTATTTTGGTCAGTATCTTGTTCGTGCCGAATACAGCAAGAGTGCATCGGACCAGCCGTTTAACTATCAGATGGGATTAGACTTAACCTATGAGACCGGATATGGCCGCCGTATTTTAGATCAGTGGCAGGCTATAGGCGATTATGCCGGGTTTCTGAGTGTGAAATGGCAGCCGGGTTCCCGTTTTTTACTTCAACCAGGATTGCGTTATGGCTTCAACACACGCTATCAGGCACCTTTGGTATATTCTCTGAACCTAAAATATGAACTGTTTGAATCAATGAGTATCAGAGGGTCGTATGCCAAAGGGTTCAGGGCACCTTCACTCAAAGAGCTGTATCTGGAGTTTGTGGATGTGAACCATAACATACGCGGGAACGAAGATCTACAAGCCGAGAGCTCACAGAATATCAATATGGCCTTGGTGTATCAGCTATATAAGCAAACACATGATCTCAGTATTGAACTGAATACCTTTTATAATGCGATTACCAACAGCATCACTCTGGCAGCAATTGACCCAGAGACGGCATTATATACTTATGTGAATCTCGACCAGATGATCACTCAGGGATATCAGCTTCAATGGACGGCTAAGCTGTTCCCATGGATAGAACTGAAGACCGGTATTGGTCAGACAGGAAGAAAGCAGAGCCAGCAGGATGCCCCTGAGGTGGATATGGTGTATAGTACCGATGTGTTGGCTACTGTTAATTATCGCTGGCAGAAACCGAAAATTCAGGTTGGATTATTTTATAAATACAATGGAAAATATCCGGAAGTGTTTGTAGATCAGGATGGGACGATCCTGCGGTATATGATGCAGCCATATCATATTATGGATGTGTCGGTAAGCCGCTCGTTTTATGGTAACAGGCTTCAGCTTCAGGCCGGTGCGAAAAACCTGTTTGATAACACCAATATTCTTATCTCTGGCGACAGGGGAGGAGGCACAGCACATAGTGTCAGTGAAGGCTCCTCGCCGGTTGGATGGGGACGTACGTATTTTGTCAAACTGACTTTTAACCTGTATCAGACAAAGTGATGAAATGGATACGCAACTTTAAACCTGTTTTATTTTTTAAGGTATGACCAAAAATTTTAGACCGATGAAGCAGATTTTTATAGCTATGGTCGCAATGGTGCTGCTGCTTAGTTCGTGTTTCAAAGAAGACGAACGAATTTTGCCTGCTCCAAGAGGCGGAAAAGTGACACAAACTATTGAATTGACCCAATCATATAAGTATCAGGTGTATTACAGCCTTGAAGACAGCGCAGTAGTAGGTACGGTAGAAAAGAAAAGTTTTGATCTGATGTTTCAGGCTGATGAATATGGCTCACTCATACTGCTGAATACCGCCAATTTTATGATGGCTGCCCTCACAGGAACTGACAGCTTTGATGAGGTAAGCAGTCCAGCCGGACTTGAAATGCAGTTTGACCCCTCAGACGGTAATCTGAACGAAACAGCTTTACGAAACTGGATCACCGTTAACCAGTCTGATACCATATACTCATCTGAGGTATATGTCATCCATAGAGGATATGATGAGTTAGGAAATAATTTAGGCTATAGGAAGATTATCTTCGACAGTTTAAAAGCCGATCGCTATTATTTTCGCTATGCCATGCTGAATAGTACGGAATACACTTCCGCTATGGTACTCAAGCAGCCGGAGAAAAATTTTTCATACTATTCGTTTGACAGTCAGGAGCAGGTGTTTCCCGAACCGGATAAATCTTCTTACGACTTGCTGTTCACACAATATACTACCTTGCTGTTTACTAATATTGGTGAGCCGTACCCATATCTTGTTACCGGTGCTTTGCTCAACCGAATAGATACTGAATGTGTGAGGGATACGAGTCTGGTCTTTGATGAAGTGACACTTGAAGATGTGATAAACCGTTCCTACTCAACAAATTTAGACGAGATAGGTTACGACTGGAAAGAGGTGGAAGGTGATGTGAACAGTGGGGCAGTGGTGTATGAAGTCAAACCGGAATACACTTATTTGGTGCGTAATCAGCATGGATTCTATTTTAAGCTACGGTTTATAAGCTATTATAATAAGGTGGGGGAGAAAGGCTATCCGACTTTTGAGTTTCAACGGTTATAAGCCGCTCAATTGACTTATCATACGCTATAGTTCATCTTTGGATACTAGCTTAGTCAGTGATGTCTTTATGGGATTTTATTTCTAAGAGTCACCATCAGCTCTTCCAATGATTCGTACATCTCTACCTCATATTTCTCACATACTATATCCACATTCCCTTTCCTCCAATATCCTTCGGGACACACAACCATCAGCTTGTCTGTTCTGGCATAAAGCCCAAGCTCCAATAAACTGATCGGGCTCTGTGATTCGGGCAAAAAGTACATAATGATATTATCTGCTTGTTCTAATGCCTCTAATTCCCATGCTACCTGTGTCCTGAAATCAGGATCTGTGCTGACAGCTTTCCAGTCATTCTGCCAGTCATCTCTTCTGGGATTCAACACTATCACATTTTTATCCGATAACTGACGTTCAACCTGTGCCTGCCAGTTTTCCGCCTTCCCCATATCAATACTTCCGCCTAAGAAAATTTTTATTCTGTTATCCGACAACGGTATGGCTTCAGGCGACTTGATAAGTGTCGCCTGTTGTGCCCATAAATTAGTTGAACCCAACCCTAAAAGGAGGATACACAACCATGATCTGCAAATAGATAAGCTGTTGTTATACGTACAATCGGATAGGTTAAAGCTTTTCATGACAAATAATTTGAACGAACTGTTTAAAACTTACTGCAAATATTAAATTTTTTGTTCAGTGGTTAGTATAAAAGTTATACTATCTATTTGTTTCTATAGTAGTTTTGTTGGGTCATGGGCAAAAATTTCATGTACATTTGCAGAAAAAGCCGGCTATGCTTCTTCATATTATCTGGGATGTTTCTCCCGTTATCTTTCATTTTCCCGATTGGCTCCCGCTACTAAGTGGTCATGAGGTTCGGTGGTATGGGTTGCTGTTTGCAGCCTCATTTGTAGTAGGCTATATCATTATGCAGCGTGTGTTTAAGCGCGAAAACATTTCACAGGATGTATTGGATGTGCTCTCTACTTATATGCTTTTAGCTACTATCATAGGGGCCAGATTAGGGCACTGCCTGTTTTATGAGCCTGACTATTATTTGGCGCATCCTATAGAGATACTCAAAGTGTGGGAAGGCGGATTAGCAAGTCATGGAGCTGCAATAGGGATCATTCTGGCATTGTATTTCTTTTCAAGGAAATATAAAAAACCACTTATCTGGATATTAGACCGGATAGTGATAGTAGTAGCTTTGGCAGGGTTTTTTATCCGTACAGGTAACCTGATGAATTCAGAAATATTCGGTCATATAACCCAGCTTCCCTGGGGATTTCAGTTTGTACGCTATTACAATCCCGATCTGAATACCGATCCAAGGCATCCTACACAGATTTATGAAGGGTTAGTGTATTTGGGTACATTCCTCTTTTTGATGCATAGCTATTTCAAGGCAAAGAAAGCTGAAACGCAACCAGCTTATATGTTTAGCTGGTTTTTGATATTGGTGTTTGGATTCAGATTCCTGATCGAGTTCCTCAAAGAACCACAGGTTGGCTTCGAATCTGCTATGACACTGAATATGGGGCAATGGCTGAGCATTCCGTTTGTGATAACCGGTATCATTCTTTTGATCAATAGCTATTCAAAAAGGAAAACTGTAAAAAGGTAATACAGCTTTTAGTAAAATATGTGTCATCCGAAATCTGTAAATCTGCATTACATAAAGTGTCGTCCTTCTTGAGAAAAAAAATCCTTTAGCCCGACTAATGACAGTGGCTGAAAATATAATTATTTATATTTGTGTGTAAATTGAATTATCTGATCTTTCAGATAATGTTAAACACTATAGTTCATGCCGTTGAAAGCTATTCGTAACCCTAAAAACTATCTGCTGCTGTGGATTATAGTTTTAGTTATTTTCTCAGGATTTTTATTCTGGGCAGTCCGATGGTATCTGCACAGCCAAAAACAGCAAACAATACATAGCCTGACAGATATCAGTTATAATCTGTCTAATGCCGTTACTGAAAACTTTATTAATGATATGATGGAAACGCAGTATGATGCTTCTGATCTGCGTTATAGAAATTATATCAATCAGCTCATGCTTTATCAGAGCCATTTACAATGTGAAAATATTTTTGTGTTGGCAGTAGAAAACCATCAGGTTCGCATTGCATTAGCTACTACTCCAGAGCTGATGGACTATGAGATTGGGAATATCTATCTCGATGAGGGCCAGATATTTGATGCCTCAAGCCAGATACAGCTACCTGTAGTATCCAAACCTTATTTTATTGACGAATTGCAAGTGATAACAGTACTCACACCTATCAAGTTATCGCTGGATAATGCGATGGAGTTATATATTGGTGTTGATTTTCAGGCAAGCAGGTTTACAAAACAACTAAATAAAGGTAAGACACAGGCTGTCATATTGATCAGTATTTTTCTGCTAATCAATATGTTTTTTATTGCCCTGATTTATTGGCGTGATAATCAGTCGGTTGATATTGGAACTAAGCTGAGGCATATCGAATCAGTAGCTATCTTACTTAACTTTTCTTTGTTCTTGTTTATTGCCGTCAGAATTACCGATCGTATTGATGCCATTGAGAGACAGACCTCTTTCAGGAATGTGGCGCTGCCTGTTCAACAGAATTTACATAGCGCACTAAGCGAATTGAAGAAAAACTTAGCTACGGTGGTATCCTTTATCCAGAACAGTGAAAGTGTTGAACCCGAGGAGTTTGAGAGTTTTACTCAATCTCTTTTTGGGACAGATCTGTTGGAGACTTTATTATATTATCAATCAGTTGACGAAGAAGACGAAAGACAAATAGAGCATACGTTACCAACTATCAGGCTGCAACATCGGCCATTTTATTTAGCTAACCAGTATAATCCTAAGCAGCACATATCTGTTGCCCAGTTTGTGAAAGACCACAATAAAGCTATTCAGCGTGTTCAGCTCAGTGCGTTTCTCTCGGGTAAGCCATCAGCAAGCAGGCTTTTAAACGATAGAAATGACACTCTAACAGAAAACCTCATCCTTGTAGCCCTTCCGTTTTATAAATGGGATAAGGCAGAAGACCATCTCAAGACATATGAGTTGGATGGGGTTTTACTTGCTGTGGTCAATCCCCAGTATATCTTGAAAACAGTGTTCTCAAAATCATACTTTGCTCATGATATTATTGCCCTTGCTTTGGTTGAGCTACTTAGTGATACCCATAGTGAGTATCTGACCGGCCTGCCCGAAGCCCATCTTCAACACGTCGGACAAGATATTGGATTGACACATCTTAACGGGCTTTCTTCAAAAAATGTGTTACCTCTATTTTTGTTTAATAAAACCTATCTGATCGTTGCCCATACCATTAGAGCTGAAGTGGGATACTTTAAAAATATCCGGTTGATAACTATACTAGTGTTTGGTGTGTTAGCTGTTGTCGCAATTTTCTTTGTGGTAGCTTTTCTGAAAAATCGTTGGGCTTCTTTAGAACTTTTAGTGGCTAATCAAACATTAGCTTTGCGACAGCGCCTGACTGATATGAGCTATCTTAAAAAGATTTCTGATGAGCGGCATCAGCAGCATAGCATAGAATCGTTTTTGACAGTCATCATAAGGATATTGCGTGAAGTGTTTCCATCAACAGAGTCGAAGTTTGTGTCTTTGCGATTGAATGATGTAGAATATGGCGAATCAATTAGTGAATCGCCTGATAGCACTCAGATCAGTGCGAAGATCAGCGGCGGTGAGGCTGGTAATGGTCAAATATGCGTTGTTAGCAGAGAAGCTGATCCGTTTATTGAGGAAAATCAAGAGTTCATAAACCAAATTGCTGTCAGCGTATCCTCCTGGCTTAGCCATGAACGTGTGCTGCACCAGCTACGCGAAAGTGAAGAAAGATTTCATGCCCTGATCGAAAATGCATTTGATGGAATTTATTTGGTTGAAGGAACCCAGTTCGTATATGCCAATAAATCATTCCTCAATATGTTAGGCTATAGCAAAGAAGAACTGTTGTCAGACACTTTTAGTATGGATGTACTATTGACCGACAAAAGCAAGGAAATTGTTGAGAGGAGAAGAATAGCCCGAGCACAAAACAAAGAAATCCCTGCCCGTTACGAATTTCAACAGCGAACCAAAACAGGCACTATACAAGATGTTGAAGTCAGTACGTTAGCCCTTACATTAGGAGGGAAAAAGGTGATCATGGGTATCATACGTGATATGACCGAGAAGAATCAAACCCAGCTTAAACTCATCGAAAGTGAAGAGTTGCTTCAACAACAAAACGAAGAACTACGGGTGATGAACAATGAGCTTACCCTGAGTAATGAGCAGGTGCGAAAGATGAACCACGAACTGATCATCGCTAAGAAAAAAGCTGAAGCAAGCGATCAGATCAAGACACAGTTCCTGAATAATATATCCCATGAAGTAAGAACACCTCTGAATGGAATAGTTGGAGCTGCAAGCTTGTTGGGTGACAGCCATTCAGCCGATGAAGAAATACGGGAACTGACATCTATAATTAACCAGAGTACCAGACGATTGCTGCAAACTATTACACAATATGTGGATATTGCACTGCTACATTCGGATGAGATGAAAAGACATGATGAAACATTCGATATCAGTGAAATAGTAAGTAAATTAGTAAACGATTATACCTCAGAAGCAATCAGCAAGCAGCTCAGGTTGAATGTGAATATCAGCCTGAAAAAACGCGAGAGAAAGATCACAACCGATAAAGAGTTGGTAGAAAAAATATTAGTTCATCTGTTAGATAATGCCGTTAAGTTCACCCATAAAGGTGGGATCGACCTGCTTGTCAGCAGGATACATCATCATTTGGTGTTCGAGCTTAAAGATACCGGTATTGGTATTGACCCTGAGTTTCAAAAACAAATCTTCGATTTCTTTACTCAAGAAGATTCCGGTAGCCGGCGTCAGTATGATGGTAACGGACTTGGACTAGCAATTTGCAAAGGCCTCACACGACTGTTGGGTGGATCAATTTTCTTCAACTCCATCAAACATCAAGGTAGTACTTTTGTGGTACAACTGCCGATAACAGAATACTATACAGCCAGCTACCCAATCGAGCAGGATTCAACAGATAAGGAAAAAGATGTTGAACTAGGCCCTACGATCCTGATAGCCGAAGACGAGGACTCGAACTTTAGCGTGGTAAGCATATTGTTTAAGAAAAAACTCAACGCACGTATCCTTAGAGCCGAAAATGGCAGAGAAGCTATTGAACTAGTGAAAGAACATCCCGAGATTAATCTAGTTGTCATGGATCTGAAAATGCCTTTTGTAGATGGCTTTGCAGCAACAAAAGAAATCAAAGCCCTACGAGCAGAACTACCTGTCATAGCTCTTACAGCACATGGCATAACAGGCGATGAAAGCAAAGCCTTAGCAGCTGGATGCGACGAGTACTTTGCAAAACCAATCAATATCAATGAGCTGATTGAAGCTATTCAAAGATATTTGAACCGCAACTAACTTTCTACACCTCATATGTAGTGAATAATATTCTTTGCTTTATAATAAAGCATAGAAAAATAATGTACTTTTGTAGCTGAAAAGGTATAGCAATCCGTGCAGGATTGATTATTTAATAGGGAATCAGGTGAAAATCCTGAACAGTACCCGCTGCTGTAAGCTCATTGAACAACTTTTGGTAATCCCTGCGCCACTGTCTTTCAGATAATCTAGTAACAGGATGGGAAGGCCGCCAAAAGTGAGTAAGTCAGAAGACCTGCCTTTCAAACGAGTAAAGCAAAGCTTTCGGGATAAAAGCAGTCGAACATTTTTCCTTGTTTCCGACATATTTCCTGAAGTTTTGAGGTTTAACCAATAGCCTTAAAATCAGTTGTATGGGTAATATTATCTTTATCAGTCTAGCCTTAAAAGTAGGGCGAAATAGCAGTACCTACCTGTTAAAAAAATCCGCGTTCAATAATCATAATAGCATTCACGACTTTGATACTAAGTCGTGAGATTGATGTTTCTATGAGCTTGTTACGCATTTTGTTGGCTTGTTTGTCAGGCATTTGGCTTTTATCTGTTGAGGTATTGGCTCAACTACCGGATACACTGTTATTGGATCAGGTAGAAGTTATAGCCGAGCCATATAGTATCGCTTCTCAGGCTCAACAGCAAAAAATAGATGCCGTCCCTTTGCGAATGACCCTTACCTCTGATGTGGGCGTACTGCTACAGCAATACAGTCCGCTGTTTGTAAAGTCCAATACCCCTGGCGGACTTACAACAGTATCTTTTCGTGGTTCGGGTGCAAGCCATACGATGGTGCTCTGGAATGGATTCCCTATCAACAGCAGCCAGCACGGACAGGTTGACTTTTCGCTCTTACCCGTCTTTCTCGCCGATCAGATCGAATTAGCATGGGCTATGCCAGTAGATAGCTATACAGGCGGATTAGGCGGTACGGTAACATTGAAGAACAATCCGAAATATCAGGACGGATTGAAGCTTAAGCTCATTCAATCAGCAGCCAGCTTTGGCAATTATGGAAGCTTTGCTGATGTTTCCTATAGCGGGAAACAAGTGCAGTTTCGTACCCGGGTATTTAACCGCTTTGGGAAAAACGATTTTCGATTCCTCAACACAGCCGGATGGCCACCCGAATACCTTCGACAAAAAGATGCAGAATATTATGACAGAGGGTTTCTGCAGGAAATCAACGCATTCAAAGCCAACCATCGACTGAACTTTCAAAGCTGGAACCAATGGAACGACAGAAGTCTGCCGGCTATTATGACAAATCTTGAAAGGGGAGGAGCACCACATGAAACACAAGGTGAAAACTACAGCAGAAATATCTTGTCGTACAAATATTATTGGCATGACGGCTCAGCCGAGTTGAATACGGCAATATTTTTTAATCGCATGAATTATGAGCTGATCACCACCACTCAATGGCCACCTTATAATATAGTAACCCATATCGAATCGGAAAACAAGGCTGACTCATGGATGAATCATGCAAAGCTTAGTCAAACATGGAATAAAACGAACGAGCTGACTGTATTGATGGGGTTTGATAATGATTATGTGAATACAAACAATTTTGCGGATAAGGTTTCCCGTATTCATATGTGGCTAAAAGCCGGTAGCGAGCATCATTTTTCTAAGGCTGTTCATGCCCGGCTGAGCTTGCAGCATACCTGGGTCGATCGCAAAGCAATAGGCCTGTTACCCGCTGTTGCGATAGATGTCTATCCATTACAAACACCTGATTTTGTGCTTAGTGTCTTTGTCGGCTCTAACTATCGTCTGCCGGGCATGAACGACTTATACTGGAACCCGGGCGGAAACCCAAATCTGCAGCCCGAGAAAGCATCAAGTATTGACCTGGGTTTGTTTCATCGACTAACAACAGAAGCTATAGAAGTTGAAAGCCGGATATCAACCTATTACTCCCTGATAAACGACTGGATACTGTGGCGCCCTTCTGCCTACAGGTATTGGATACCAGAAAATATTGCAAAAGTAAAGGCAAGAGGTCTGGAGTTGACCGAACGGATCACACTCAACATAGGAAAAATTCAAAGCTATCTCAATCTTAGCTATGCGTTCACGCTTACAACGGATGAAAGTGCAGTAGACCGGTTTGAACTGACTACCGGAAAACAATTGATGTATATCCCGCTACACCACGGAAATGCCTTGCTTCGGCTGACTGCCGGAAAACTAGGAGTATATTATCAGTTTGAATATACGGATAGCCGATATACAAATTTTTCTGCCGATGACGCCCATTATAGCCGGCTACCGGCTTATGCCCTGCATCATGCCGGGCTGAGTACCCAACAAATAAAAAATTTCGACATACAATTTGGCATCAATAATCTGATGAATAAAAGCTATCAGGCAGTGTTGTGGAGACCAATGCCTGGAAGACATTTTCAACTACAAATAATTTATTCTATTCCAATAAAAATTAAAACACAAAGCAATGAATGACATGAATTCTTTTTTCAGATTGTCTCACAATCACAAGCTGATCTTTTTCAGCCTGCTATCTGTATTAGTATTGATATCAGCTTCCTGTTCCAAACCTGATAACGATTTGCCGGAACCCATCAAACCCGAATACATAGGGAAAGGTTTCTTTGTATTGAATCAGGGGAATTTCACTGCGGGTAATTCCTCCCTTTCATTCTACAATTATGATTCAGCCAGGATGATCAATAACTTCTTCTATCAAAAAAACGACCTGCCCCTTGGTGATGTAGGTCATAGCGTCAGTATCTGGAATGACTATGCGTTTATAGTCGTTAACAACAGCAGTACCATATGGAGCATGAATGCTACTACGGGTAAAGTAGTAGCCAAGCTAAGCGGATTGTATTCGCCTCGTTATATTCAGGTCATAGATGCTGAAAAGGCCTATGTGTCTGATTTTAACTATACAGGAGTTACTGTTATCAACCCTTCTAATCTTCAAATATTAGGTAACATCAATACTGGTAAGACCACAGAAAATCTGTTACTCTATGATACCAAAGTTTTTACTACTAACTGGACGAACTATAACCAAACTACTGAAAATAATACCGTACAAGTCATTGACGCCAGATTCGATAAGGTATCAGATAGTATAGTGGTGGCAAAAGAACCTAACAGCATGGTGTTAGACAAGAACGAACGGTTGTGGGTCTTATGTAGTGGCGGATTTATGGAAGAAGAATATCCGGCTTTGTTTCGAATCAACCCTAAAACCTTATCTATAGAAAAGCGTTTCAACTTTCCATCCAAATCAATGGCACCGGAAGCGTTGACAATAAATAATACTGCTGATACACTGTATTTTATCAATTACCATATATATCAGATGGCACTGACCGATGATCAACTACCCGATACGCCTTGGGTCGAATCGAATGGCAATAGCTTTTATAGGGTAGCTGTTGACCCTAATAACAATATGATACTTGTTTCGGATGTCGGTAATTACATGGAAAATGGGTATGTGTTTAGATATAAATATGATGGCATGCTTGTTGATTCCATAGGCGCCGGTATCATCCCAGCCTTTTTTGCATTCAATTAAAATGAGGATCATACCATGGTTTTTGACTTTTAAACACAAAGGACCAAACGTATATGTCCTTTTAAAAAAGTATATGGGAAAACAAGGCGGTTCCATCAGTTGAACATTTTGGAATTGCTATAAAATATGGACAATTTCAAAACTATACTCAGATGAAAAATAAAGTTGATTTAACCTGGTCAGGTGATATGTCTTTTGAAGCTGAAGTGAATGGCTTCAAATTAGTGTTAGATGCTGATGAGCATGTAGGCGGTCAGAACAAAGGACCTCGTCCAAAACCTCTTACCCTGGTATCATTAGGTGGGTGTACCGGAATGGATGTAGTCTCTATCTTGAAGAAAATGCGGGTCGAACCTGAATATTTTAATGTAGAGGTAGAAGCCGAGCTGACCGATGAGCACCCTAAATTTTATCATAAGATCATGATCACCTATACTTTTAAAGGCGACAACCTGGATAAGTCAAAACTTGAGAAGGCTGTCAGTTTGTCACAAGACAGATATTGTGGCGTAACCGAATCTTTACGGCATAGTGCTAAAATCGAAAGTAAGATAGTGATTCTCTGATTGGTTTTATGCTAAAGCTTGTTTGACTATCTCAATAAACTCGCTTATGATCATCGATGTGGCACCCCATACTATTTGTTGGTGAAAGACATAACATGGAACCTGAAACAAGCGACCGTCAGCTAACCTGACGGTTTCTTTTTTTACTAAAGCCGGATTCAACATCTCCTCCATTGATACGGTAAATATTTCAGCCACCTCATAAGGGTCGGGTGAAAATTGAAGTGCATGACGGCTGAAACCTACTACAGGCTGTATATTGAAGTTGCTTGGTGGTACATACAACGGGCTCAGGTTGCCTAATATTTGAATCTGTGTCTCAGCAACGCCTATCTCTTCCCTTGTCTCACGCAACGCAGTACAAATATGGTCAGGGTCGCTTGCCTCCATCTTTCCACCCGGGAAAGATACCTGACCGCTATGCACCCCATTGTAATCGTTTCGCTTGATTAAAACTGTATGCAGACTGTGGGCCTGCGGATATAACAACACCAAAACAGCACTCTCACGCGGTGGATCAGCAGCTGATGGCCTGTCAGGAAACAGCTGGCGAGTAGCAGGCTCTAACTGCATCTGAGCCGAAACCCCCGGCAATGGCCCCTTGAGCAACGAATCTAACCTTTGTATGAATAAATGATCTTTAGTAGTCATGGCACAAAAATAAGCAAAGCAGGGAGTTGTTGATCGAATAAAACGACTGAAGCAGCTAACCAAGAAAAAAAGATACGAAGGCTCACACTTTCCAATTTATTTTTATTCAGTAGCTTAACCGGACAAGCCTGACTTTTATTTTTCTCCCGATTTAAGTAAAATGGTTGTCACAATATATTATTTGTATCTTTATCTTTTTAAAACAAGCAAGGCTTCGTATGGTAAAAGAGAAACAACTGCATGAAGTAGAGACAGATCAGCTGCGCAAGCCCATGAATAAGCTGATCCTTCATAATGATGACTTTAATACTTTTGACTATGTGATTCAGGCTCTTATAGAAATTTGCGACCATAGTCTGGAACAGGCCGAAACCTGTACAATGATTGCACATTACAGAGGAAAATGTGCCATAAAATCTGGAGTGATATCTGAGCTAAGAGCTATGCACCGTGAATTTGTTTTAAGACAGCTTACAACAACTATAGAATAATATGTGGACAATTATTTTTGTTTTAATCGGCGTTGGATTAGCTATGGTCTTATTAGAGATCTTTGTGATACCAGGTGGTGGTCTTGCCGGTATTATCGGCTTTGGATTAATGGTGTTAGCCGTCTATTTAGCTTTTCAATATCATGGCACAACGGCAGGATTCTATACGCTTGGAGCCATACTGTTGATCAACCTGATCGCATTGGCATTGGTGCTGCGCCCTAAAACATGGGATAAAGCCATGCTTAAGACCAATATCGATGCCCGGGTGAATATCATTGACACCGAAAAAGTGAAAGTAGGTGATCAGGGCATCACCATTTCAAGATGTACACCAGTTGGAAAGGCATTGATACATGATGAGTTTTATGAAGTTCATGCCCGCTCGGAATTTATTGAAGAAGACCAGCCAATTGAAGTGATTAAGATAGAAGACAATAAAATTTTTATTAAATTAAAAACGTAATTTTATGAATGAGACTTTTCTTATTGTAGCAATAGGTTTAGGAGCTATATTTCTGATATGGTTTCTATTTTATTTCATCCCTGTAGGTTTATGGTTTACCGCCCTTGTGTCGGGTGTTCGCATCTCACTGCTTCAGCTGATCCTGATGCGGTGGAGGAAGGTACCTCCTTCGGTGATCGTCAATAGCATGATCGCCGCTACCAAAGCAGGTCTGAAAGTTGAACGCGATGATCTCGAAGCGCATTATTTGGCAGGGGGAAGGGTTCAGCAGGTAGTCAATGCACTGATCTCGGCTGATAAGGCTAATATCAGTCTGAATTTTAAAACAGCTACAGCTATTGACCTGGCCGGCCGAGATGTGTTTCAGGCAGTACAAATGTCGGTAAACCCTAAGGTGATTGATACCGAAAAGGTTACAGCCGTAGCTAAAGATGGGATACAACTGATCGCTACCGCAAGGGTAACCGTTCGGGCTAATATCCGACAACTTGTTGGAGGAGCCGGCGAAGAAACAGTATTGGCACGCGTAGGCGAGGGTATAGTCAGCTCTATCGGATCAGCCGACTCACATAAATCAGTACTAGAAAACCCGGATAGCATCTCAAAGGTAGTCCTTAGAAAAGGCCTTGATTCAGGTACCGCATTTGAGATACTTTCAATTGATATTGCTGATATTGATATAGGTAAGAATATTGGTGCCGTACTACAAATGGATCAGGCACAAGCCGACAAAAATATCGCACAAGCCAAAGCCGAAGAAAGACGTGCGATGGCCGTTGCATCAGAGCAAGAGATGAAAGCCAGGGCACAAGAAGCACGAGCTAATGTGATACAGGCCGAAGCACTCATACCACAAGCAATAGCCGAAGCATTCAAATCGGGTAACTTAGGTATAATGGATTACTATAAATTCCAAAATATACAAGCCGATACAAAAATGAGAGACAGCATCTCAGAAGAAGGAATGAAAACACCAAAAGATAAAGAAATAGGCACTAAAAAGTAAAGCCATTCGTTAGTAGTACATACTGCTTTTTCTTGCACTGTTGAATTATGCTGCGGTCTGGCCGGGCTCTATTTTTACTGAATGACAAATCCAATCCAAAACAGCTGGAGACTACTAAAAGAAAGTCTGGAAGCGGTTACACATGCAGAGGAACTGGCATTGTTAGATCAAGCTTTTGATGAAGCATTGAAATACTGTGACAATCAGACGAATGTTGATGGACAAACATTCATCATGCACCATCTGAATGTAGCCGAAATAGCAGTCAATGAATTGGGTTTAGGAGTGCCAACTGTTATTGCTACCCTTTTTCATAATCATCAGATAAAAGATGAAGCACACTGGAAAAGATTGACCGAGACCTACGGTGCGGATGCAGTAACGATTTTATCAGGATTTCAAAAAATATCCGAACTACCTACCGACAGACTATCGTACCAATCTGATCAGTTTCGCAAACTCTTTTTATCGCTTATAGAAGATATACGGGTGATCCTACTCAAAATTGCTCACCGGCTTTACGATCTGCGTAATATTACCGCATTGGATGAGCATCGGCAGCATCGCTTTATTTTAGAGGTCAAGCATTTGTATATACCTATCACTCACCGCTTAGGACTTTATACGATTAAAGCCGAGTTTGAAGAACGTGTGATGCGCTTCGAACTGCCTGATGTGTTTGCCGAGATAGAAGGGAAAATAGCAGCCAGCAAAGACAAGCAAACCGCTTTGATGGAAGCGTTTATCCAGCCTATCAAAAAAGAGCTTGAAGCACATGGATTCGATTGTACACTAAAATGGAGAACCAAGTCAATACCCAGTATATGGGTTAAAATGCGCGATCAGAAACTGCTGTTCGAACAAGTTTATGACTTGTTTGCGATGCGTATCATCAGCAAAAGCACGCCCAAACGTGAAAAGGAAGACTGCTGGCGAATCTATTCCATAGTAACTGATTTGTATAATCCGAACCCTAAGCGGCTGCGCGACTGGATCACTACTCCCAAAGCATCGGGTTATGAATCATTGCATACCACCGTAGAAGGCCCTGAAGGTATATGGGTAGAAGTTCAGATACGCTCTGAAAGAATGGATAATACAGCCGAAAAAGGACAAGCAGCACACTGGCTGTATAAAGATAAACCCGCAAAAAGAGAAGCAGAGCAGTGGCTGAATCAGGTAAGAGATGTGTTGGAAAACCCTGGACAACTCCAGTTTAATGCGTATAGAAAAGATACATCAGGAGTAGCAGACAAGATATTTATTTTTACCCCAAACGGCGACCTCAAACAACTGCCATATGGATCTACTGTGCTCGACTTTGCCTATGAAGTACATACCGAAGTAGGAGCCAGATGCAACGGAGCTAAAGTGAATAATAAAATCGTTCCCATACGACATGTGCTGAACAATGGGGATAAGGTAGAGATACTCACCAATAAAAGACAAAGTCCTAAACATGACTGGCTCTCATTTGTCGTTACAGACAGAGCTAAAGCCCGAATCAAACGACACCTAAAAGAAGAAGAGCTTAAAGAAGCTGAAATAGGTAAAGCTGAATTGCTGAGAAAACTCAAAAATTGGAAAATAGCATATACCGATGACAGCATCAATCAATTAGTGAAATACTATAAGCTGAAGAATGCGATAGAATTATATTACAGGATCGCTACCGAGAAGATCGATATGCTCGAGATAAAACGCTATCTGATTGGACTAGCCGATGGGGAAAAAACTACTGTAAAAACTAGTACCGAAGAAATCGTACACACAAAACCTACCGTCAAACACAGCGGGAGTGACGATTATTTGGTGATAGATGATTCCATCAGCAATGTAACCTATAAATTGGCTCGTTGCTGTAATCCTATCCCGGGTGATGAAGTACTTGGGTTTGTAACTATCAACACAGGTATTACCATACATCGGGTGAACTGCCCTAATGCACGTAGGATGCAGGAACGATATCCATATCGTTTTCTAAAGGTCGAATGGAAACAATCTATTGATCACCCTAACTTTAACACTGGTATCAAGGTCTCAGGCAAAGATACGCTTGGCATAGTAGGTGAAATCACTAACCTGATATCCAATGACTTGAAGGTGATTATGCGTAGCATCAGCTTCGATACCCGAGATGGACGATTTGAAGGGAAGATAGGGCTGATGATCAAAGATACCACTCATTTAGAACAGCTGATGCATCGAATAGGCAAGCTGTCTGGTGTAGAAAAAGTAGTACGCTTCGATTAAAAAGCATAGAAATAGGGTATGACCAATACATCCATTAGCTCGAATGCAGCTTAAACCATGAATGTATCTTAGAAAATTTATCTGCCGGATCGTGTGTATGCCTGAACTCGTTTTTATACTTGTCATACACATAATCCTCTGACCATTTCTTATGATGTGTGTTGATCTCTTCTACTGCATGTATCAAATGATGGATCTCCTGATCGGTAGTAGTAGGATGAAATGAAGCTCGTATCCATCCGGGTTTTTCCGACAGATCGCCAAAATTGATCAGCTCTGTGATTTTTTTTGAACGTTCGTAGCTGACATCGAGCAGGAAATGACCGTAGGTGCCGGCACAAGCGCATCCACCCCTAACCTGTATCCCAAAACGATCGCTTAAGAGTTTGACAACTAAATTAAAGTGTATGTCTTCCAAATAGAATGATAACACGCCTAAGCGCTCTTCAACATTATCAGCTAAGATACGTAAGCCTTTGATCTGCCGCAAGCCTTTGAAAGCCATATCTATCATTTCTTGCTCGCGTTGACGGATCAATGAAGTGTTCATTTGATTTTTCAGATCAATAGCAAGGGCAGTACGTATGGCTTGTAAAAAGCCAGGGGTACCACCATCTTCCCGTATCTCTATATCATCTATATATTTATATTCACCCCAAGGATTGGTCCAGTCCACCGTGCCGCCACCAGAGATGTCGGGTGTAGGACTATCGTATAACGAGCTGTCGAATATCATCACGCCTGAGCTTCCGGGCCCTCCTAAAAATTTATGCGGACTAAAAAAAATGGCATCCAATTTTTTCATCTCATCGTCTTTGGGATGCATATCTATATCTACGTAAGGGGCCGAGGCAGCAAAGTCAACGAAAATGATACCACCATACTCATGCATGATCTTCGCTAACTCGTATATAGGCGTCTCAATGCCAGTAACATTGGAGCAGGCAGTAAATGAACCTATCTTGAAAGGTCGGTCTTTATACTTTTCTAACTGTTTGCGTAACTCCTCCGGATCAACAAGCAAATCATCGTCAGGCTGCAACACTACTAAATCTACATTAGTTTCAAACCAGCTTGTTTGATTGGAGTGATGTTCCATATGTGTGATGAAAACTACCGGACGTTCGCTGGTTTGCTGACATTTATCTCCACGATTTAGCATGCGGCAGTTTTTTAGTCCCATGATGCGTTGCATCTTGTTGATCACCGTCGTCATTCCTGTTCCGGCAGTAATGATCACATCATTAGGTCCCGCATTGACATGCTCTTTGATAAGCTTGTGAGCGTGATGATAAGCGTGGGTCATTAAAGTACCTGTTTCACTAGTCTCAGTATGGGTATTGGCAACATAAGGGCCAATGATCTGGCTGATCTGGTTTTCAATAGGGCCATACAAACGACCACTGGCAATCCAGTCGGCATACATAAGTTGTTGGGCACCATATGGACTTTGATACACAAGATCGTGACCTATGATCCCTTCGCGAAAAAACTGAAAATGGCGGCTGAGTTCAGTCATGGTATTGCAGCTTAGTTAATACAAGTTTTCCTAAAGAACTATGACAACCTGATTATCAAAAAAGGTGGCACACTCTATAGATAGCAGTCGTGCAAATCTAAATTTTTTGTTTGAAAGCCCAAAATATTTGACCCTATCATAATAGGTTCATAAACAAATACTCGTGGGTATATACCTTATAATGCTCCTTTGGAAATTTGTATCTGGTACAATTCAATCTGGCCATTTTCTGGAAGCAGTTCAATCCAGGTATTGTCTTCACTGAACCATTTATACTGTGATCCTATGCGCACTATGAAGTCGTTTGTCAGAGCATTGTCGGGTATAGGGAGTACAAAGCCGCCGTTACGACCTGACGGACTGCCAAAATTGACTAATAAAGTAAATGTGTTTTCCGTCAGGTTCTTAGCTTTGATGAGGATATAGTTTGATCTTCTTTCAGCTACGTCAACCGGCTCGAAGTCGAATTTTTCAGATTGATTGCTTTCAATGCGTAACGCAGTGCTGAGTAGCTCACGTATTTTGTTGGCTTCCATAGCATCAGCAATTTTACCAATCATCTCACGAGGATAGCTCTCATCAGGTTTGATCCCTTCGGCCTTTAGATAAAATTCTATAGCCAGATCGTAATTCCCTGATCTGTAATGCCTGTCAGCCTGACTGAGCTCTTGGTTATACGCGCTTCTAATTGCTATCAAACGCTCTTCTTGTATCTTTTCAACCTGTAATATACGCTCTTTGGCAACCGCATCATCCTTTTTATAGCCTAAGGCAGTCTTATAAGCAATGATTGCATCCTGATACGACTTTTCCTCTACTAATACATCACCTTGTTGAATAGCGTTTTGGTATGATTGTTCTGTTTGTCTAACCAACTCATCCATGGCTGACTTAATTTGCTGTTTCCTTTCGACAGCCGTACTGTTTTGAGCGTCAAGCTTTAAAATTTCGTTGGCAGTTGTATTGGCCTCGTCATAAGCACCGGATTCATACTGTTCTTCCATCTGATTGATCAGCTGCTCAATCTGCTGAGCTAAAGCCTCGGCAGCAGCCTGCTCACCTATGAGTATCTTTATCTCTTCTATCTTTTGTTTTGGATAGCTCTCCTCCGGCTTTAGTACGGCAGCTGATTCAAAACGCTGCATTGCTTGTTCCCATTCTTTTAGCTGCATCAGCTGGTCAGCCTGTGCGATATGCTCCTGATATGCAGCCTCCTGTTCTTCCTTTTCGGCTTGTCTGGCAATCAAGTCATCAATAATACGATTTTGCTCCTTAGGATATGCCTCGTCAGGCTGAAGCACAAGAGCTGCTGTATATTTTTCTTTGGCAGCCCCCAATTGCTGATTATGGAGGGCTTCATCTCCCTGACTGATCAATAACGCATACTCTTGCTCTATCTTCTTTTTGGTGTCAGCTTCCTGAATGATAAGGCCGATGGCAGCTATTTTTTCTATAGGATAGTTTTCCTCAGGCATGATTTTTTGAGCCTCTGTAAAAGTTTCTAATGCCTCTTCCCATCTTTTGCTTTCAAATAATTGATCGGCTTGTGCAATGAGATCGTGATAGCGTTTTTCCAACTCAAGAGCTGCTGCTTTTTGGGTTTGAATCGCCCCTATCTCTTTTATTTTTTCCTTAGGCAGCGATTCAGATGGCTTTAGTTGTTGTGCTTGATCGAATGCCTGATAAGCAACATCATAATGTTCGTCCTCCAAAGCTTGTATGCCGTGTTGCATCAATTGTTCGTATTGGGTCTCAACTGCAAGGATTTCTGATTCTATACGTTGTAACTCTGTGCTTACCCGCTCCATTCGCGTCTTGGCTTCTTCCCGATCGGGCAAAATGGCAATAGCTGCTTCCAATAAAAGCTTGCTCTGAGTCCATTCTTTCTGTACTATCTGATCATCGGCTTGCTGTATCAACTGATCATACTGCTCTTGCTGTTGAACCATTTGTTTCTGTTGGGCAAGTAATTCTTCTGTTTGGCTCAGCTTGGTCTGTATAGCTTCCCTGTCGAATATTTTCAGCGCCTCACGATATGAATGGGCAGCTTCTGTCAAGGCATGCTGTTCAGAATAGTCATCCCCTTGTTTCACTAATTGTTGGAAAGCATCTTCCTGTTGAGCCAACTCCTCTACTTGTTTCAGTTGAAAGCTTATTTCAGTCACACGTTCGGTAGCTGCAATATGTTCCGGTTCAATATCCAATACCTTATGGTATAGTTCTAACGCTTTTTTCCATGCTTGATCCTGATATAATCGTTCGGCTTCTTCTAAATATTGAGCCAATGCGATGGTACTCAGGTAACTATCGCTTTCAAAATACGCATCTATCCTACTGATCATATCTGTCGGATAAGCTTGGTCCGGCCAGAAATCAAGAGCTTGAGTGTATAGTTGTCGGGCTTGCTGCATTTGTTTGTTTTCATATGCCTGGTCGGCGGATGCTAATAATTCTTCATACTGTAGAGTTTTTTGATGAAGCTGCCGGGTCTCTGCCAATTGGATACGAGTAGGGGCGTCGTCAGGGAATTGTTGTAACGCTTCTTCAAGTTTTTGAATAGCTGCCTCATAATTTTTTCGGGCTATCCATACTTGAGCCTCTTCTTTCAGCTGATGAAATGCGTGTTCAATTGCCTGTTGTTCTTCTAATAGAGCTTTGGTTTCTGTATGCGAGTTCTTTGCCTCGGTCCGGTCGGGGAATAGCTGTAGGGCCTGATCGAACTGCAGCAATGCTTCTTCGTATTTTTTTGCCTCCAACAGTTGCTGTCCTATATTCATCGCATGTACATAAGCCGATTCTTTAGCCTCTGTTTGGGCTATCTCATCCCGTATTTTGTTTGCCTGAGCTTTGGTATATTTATCTTCCGGGAAGATCAAGAGTGCTTGTTGATAGGCCGATAGTGCTTCTTGTAGCTTGCCTTCCGAAAGAAGTCTATCGCCATAGTCTAAGTGCTGGTAAAAGCGTTCCTGCTGCTCCATCTGTTGACTTATTCTGGTGATGGTCTCCGACAGTCGCTTCTGGGCTGTAGCATCGTTTTCACGTATTCGCAGCGCCATTTCAAAATACGTTTTTGCACTGATAAAATCACCTGCCTGAAAACGTTCATTTCCCGATTGCATATTGCTTTCATACGATTGGCCTTGTTGGGCTACTACTATTTGGCTGCCAATGCCACTCAATATAATGAGTATCAGGATTGCTGAGATGAAACTACGTAGCATGTTGAGAGAAAAATTACTATGTGCCATAGAAAACGATAGGTATCTGCGTTTAGTGTGGATGAGAGATCATTCCGTCGAGTATATGTAGTTTTCGGTCAGCCATATCTGCTAAGACAGGATTATGTGTAACGATGACAAAAGTTTGTTGGAAGTTGTCGCGCAGCTTGAAAAACAACTCATGTAAAGCTGTGGAGGCTGTTGAATCTAAGTTGCCTGAAGGCTCATCGGCTAGGACGACTGCCGGTTTGTTGATCAATGCCCGGGCAACGGCTATGCGTTGCTGTTCGCCTCCTGAAAGCTCGGAAGGCTTATGAGAAGAGCGCTCTACAAGACCGAAAAAATCCAAAAGCTCTAACGCACGCTTAGTGGCTTCTGCCTTTGAGACACCTGCAATAAATGCCGGGATACAGATGTTTTCCAAAGCTGTGAACTCAGGTAACAAATGATGAAACTGAAATACAAACCCTATCTCCTGATTCCTGAAACTTGAAAGAGCCTTATCTGTCAAGCCGAACAAATCCACATCATTTATCTTTACCATACCTGTGTCGGGCTTGTCCAACGATCCTATGATATGCAGCAAGGTTGACTTGCCCGCACCCGAAGCACCTACTATAGAAACTATTTCACCTGCCTCAACCTGCATATGAATGCCTTTGAGTACCTCAAGCCTGCCGTATCGTTTAGTGATATTAGAACAATGGATCATACTTCTCCTTAAACAAATGCAAAAATAGGTTTTTTCAGGTTTTAGATACAGTTTTGTCATAAACAATGACTTCAATCGACTTCCCAGAGATAGTCAAGAATAGTCGAATGAAAAAATAATCACCCCAATCAATACAAATATGCTATTTTTGACCTCTTAAAAAGTAACAAGATAGTTTTATGAATTTACATGAGTTTCAGGGAAAACAAATTTTAAGCAATTATGGTGTAGCCGTCCCTATGGGTATCATAGCTGATTCGCCTGCCAAAGCTGTAGATGCCGCCAAAGAGATTCAACAAGCCACTGGCTCGGATAAATGGGCTGTCAAAGCACAGATTCATGCCGGTGGACGTGGCAAAGGTGGTGGAGTGAAGATAGCTAAATCATTAGAAGAAGTTGAACGCTTTGCCGACCAGATCATCGGGATGATGTTAGTTACACCTCAAACTAGTGCAGAAGGAAAATTAGTACGTAAAGTTTTAATCGAGCAGAACATCTATTATCCCGGTCCTTCACAGGTGTCGGAAATATATATGAGTATACTGCTCAACCGCAGCCTAAGCCGGAATATGATCATGTACTCTCCAAGAGGTGGGATGGATATAGAAAAAGTAGCTGAGGAAACTCCCGATCAGATTTTTACAGAGATCATTGATCCCTGTACTGGCCTCTTGCCGTTTCAAGCCAGAAAGATTGCCTTTAACTTAGGATTATCCGGCACAGCATTTAAGGAGATGGTGCAATTCGTACAAGCACTCTATCGGGCTTACGAAGGCTCTGATGTCAGCCTCTTTGAGATCAATCCGGTGATCAAGGCTGCCGATGATAAAATATTTGCTGCCGACTCAAAAGTGGTAATCGATAATAATGCACTCTTTCGCCAGTCAGATATAGCCGCTATGCGCGACCTGCATGAAGAAGACCCTATTGAAGTGGAGGCCAGCCGGTTTGACCTGAATTATGTTAAGTTAGATGGCAATGTAGGATGCATGGTGAATGGAGCCGGATTAGCTATGGCTACTATGGATATGATTAAAATGTCGGGCGGTGAACCGGCAAATTTCCTGGATGTAGGTGGATCAGCCAATGCGAAACGGGTAGAAGAAGCATTTCGAATCATATTGAAAGACCCGAATGTAAAAGCAATCTTAGTCAATATATTTGGCGGTATTGTTCGAGGCGAACGGGTAGCACAAGGAGTAGTAGATGCATATAATAATATAGGTGAGATCAAAGTGCCTATCATAGTCCGATTGCAAGGAACCAATGCCGAACAAGGGAAAGAGATCATCGATCAATCAGGCTTGAAGGTGTATTCGGCTATCAGACTTGAAGACGCTGCCCGTTTGGTAAATGAAGTGCTGCAAACAACATCCTGATCATATAGGCTGTTTGATAAGGATAAAAACAACTTGATTGTCATCGGGTTACAGCATCTGATAGCTTGTCAAAGATTTTATCCAAACTGCCGTAACAATTCTATAAATACATTTCAACACATCATTAATTATTGTGTGTAGCTCAGAAAGATGAATACTATTTCTGATTTATGCGACAATAAGGAAATAGATTGTCTTATTTTTTGGAAGGGTTTCAACAGAAGACAGCCTCAGATATATCCTCTGAGTTTATAATAGCTAATGGCGGTTAGCTCACGCATCACAATTATTTGATACTGAAGGTAGTTCCACATATTATAACGCAAGTCTAAATAGTTTTCGGCATTCAGGTAGGGTCGGTTATCTTTTTGATCTTCACTGATCAGCAATTGGTCATCGAATGTGCCTTCAAAGGCAGGGATGCCGTTCACCTGTTGAAACCCAATCTTACGAAATGTGAGTATGCTTCGGTACATATGCTCGGGCGAGGTGATGATCAATAGCTCTGCTTGTTTATCCGAGATGAGTTGCATGATATGTGTGGCTTGTAAAAAAGTGTTGGTGCCTGCTGTTTCAGATATGATCCTGTTTGGTTCAGTCCCTCTCATCACTAGCTCATCTATCATTTTCTGATGATCGGTTTGCAAAAAATCATTGGTATCGGCTGGTAACGCAATGATGATCTGGCTTTCCGGATATTTGTTGGCTACTAAAGCGGCGTAGGAGCATCGCAACAGGCTTTGCGGGCCCGGCATGCCACCGGCACCCATCAACACTATATAATCCGGTGACTTTAGCTGAGGCTGTTGCAAAGCAGTTCCCAATCTATGATACCATAAATAAGGTAAGTCAGTAAAACTCAGTACGATCATAAGACTAAAGATCAATCCATTGATAAATACAATAGTTTTTATGATCTGCAAAATGATGCGTGAGACCTGCTTTAAGCGTTGCATAGGTTTTCTACCAAAGAAAAACAAATGTAAGCAAAAAGCTCATCAGCCAACGAAGGAAAATCTTGTTACATACCACCTTAGTTCATGGCCTGTTGATCAGTACATACATACCAATGGGGATATGGGTATAAATTATTTTGAGACAACTTCCGTAAAGTTATCTATTTTCATTGGTATCTGCATGCCTTCTTGTTCGATAATGGTTTGTATGGTTTGATGCACCGCAGAATCTATCATCCACCCTGTGCGGATGTCTATTTTACTTTTACCGGTGATATTCCCGCTTATGTTGGCGTTTTGTCCCATAATCTGACTTCCGCTTAGCGTTCCATCAAACGAAATAGTTGCCTGATTGCCTTTGATCTCTTCTAAAGTATAAGTGGATGTGATGATAAAGTCGCTATTGGAATCAGGTTTAAACTCTGTTTCCCAACTTTCTCCTGGTTTGATAGGTTTGTTTGGGAAGACAATCATCATACCAGATTCAAAACCAGAGATATTGCCTTTATCAATCTGTAGCTCTGACCCTTCCGTATGGATTGGCATTCCGTTTTTTTCTATGGTGGTGTAGGTTACCGATTCGATAGCTGCAATCAACTGATTTGCAAGCTGTTTAACCATAGGATCGTCTGTCTCAGGATATTTACTATCCCATTTGAACTCCATGCCCATAGTGTTTTGTTTGATCTGTATCCGTTTGGATTCTATCTCTAATTTATAGCCTTCATTGATTTCATCGGCAATACGTATTTCCTGATCTACAGTAGAGTGCTGTTTAACAGTCATCGTCTGCCCCATTAACTCCATAGTGATGGTTTGTACCGAAACTATTTCAAGTGCATATTTTTTATTTACCTTCAGATTATAGCTCAGCTCGATATCTTGTAACGCAAACAGACTAATGCTTTTCAGAAGGAAAACAAAACTGAACAATAGGTAGCTTTTTTTCATGGAGTAGAGGGTTTTATACGATTGAAATTTATGTATGTCATCAAAAGGGATTGATCTTAACAATATATTATCCTGAGAGTTTATAACAATTGTGGGAAATCTTAAAAGGGTGGTAGTTCCTGATCTTTATCTGGTGGTGTATC
Source organism: Bacteroidales bacterium (assembly GCA_023229245.1). GTDB lineage: Bacteria > Bacteroidota > Bacteroidia > Bacteroidales > F082 > JALNZU01. The sequence continues at coordinate 27,991 of JALNZU010000022.1, forward strand.
GAATCCATCATCTAAATCTTTATTCATTTTTGATGGCATGGTTTGGGTTTTAGGTGGTATAGCAGCAGTACGCCTTCCTCCGATTAAGCTACGTGTTTGGGCTCTTTCTTCAAACTTGGTTATTTCACCTTTAAACGTTAGTTCAACGGTTGCTAACTGTCCGTTGCGGTGCTTAGCTATTTCAAGCAATGCCAATCCTTTCAGATTATCGTTGTTTTCATCTTCTGTCAGGCCATAATATTCAGGTCGATAGATAAATAACACCAGGTCAGCGTCCTGTTCTATAGCTCCTGATTCACGAAGGTCGGACAGCATAGGTTTTTTCGAGCCTGCCCGTTGTTCAACCTGCCGGCTAAGCTGTGATAAAGCAACAATGGGTATGTTCAACTCTTTTGCTAAGCTTTTTATGGAGCGTGAGATGATGCTGATCTCTTGTTCCCGATTTCCTTTGTGGTCGCTGCCCGAGCGCATCATTTGCAGGTAATCTATGAACACTATTTGAATATCGTGTTGTTGCTTTAACCGCCTGCATTTGGCTCTAAGCTCAAACACAGTCAGCTGAGGTGTATCGTCTATGATCATTTTTGCATTGGTCAGCATAGATACTCCAGTGACTAATTGCTGCCATTCGTATAGAGCTAAATGTCCCTGCCGTAGTTTTTCGGATGGGAATCCTGTCTCGGCCGAGATAAGTCGGGTAACTAATTGAATGGCTGACATCTCCAATGTGAAAAAGGCAACCGCTTTATCGTGTATGACAGCTGCATTACGCGCCATATTCAGTGCTAAAGCTGTTTTCCCCATCCCCGGACGGGCAGCCAGGATGATCAGATCGCTTTTTTGCCAACCTTGTGTAACCTTGTCTAAATCAGTATAACCTGAACCCACGCCTCTGAGCGTTTGGGTGCTGTCTTTGGCAGCCTCAATCTCCTTGATTGCCAATTGAACCAAATCCGACATAGAAGCAAGGCTACCCCTTAAATTCGATTCGTTGATGGCAAACAGCTGCGATTCAGCCTTATCTAACAAATCAAAGATATCCGTGGTGTCTTCATACGCATCTTTAATGATCTCGGACGAGATACGTATCATCTCACGTTGAATATATTTTTGAATCAGTATTCGGGTATGGAACTCAATATTGGCGGCAGAAACAACCCTATTGGTCAACTGGGAAATAAAATAAGGACCTCCTACTAACTCAAGATGCCCATTCAGACGTAACTCACTGGTTACCGTGAGTATATCTATAGGCTCCGATTTGGAAAACAACTGCTGTATGGCTTCAAATATGCGCTGATGGGCATCTTTATAAAATACCTCCGGTTGAAGTATGTCGATAACACTTGTAAGGGCGTCTTTCTCAATCATAATAGCACCTAAGACCACCTCTTCCAAATCAATGGCTTGAGGAGGGATACGTCCATGGCCAAGCATCATATCCCGCTGTTGATCAGATATATTGACTACGTATTTCGGGGTTTTTCCCAAGGCTTTTTCCATGTCTCAAAGATACAAGTTTCTATCAATCATAAAGAAAATTCTAAACTTCTTTATTTTTTTGAAGAGATGTTTTGTTGTTGATTTCCTATGCAAACAGATGTTTTTTCGCATGTTTTCTATCTATAAGGATATCTGACAAAATGTATTGAAAACCCCTACTTTTGTAAAAAAAACGATTTGGTTAGCACCATACGTACAGGCTGTCGGATCAGGTAATATTTCACGATCCCGGAACGGATAATAGCGATACGTGCAACCCAAATTATTCGTACTAAATGGATAAGAAATTGATATGCTGGTTCATTTCATTGCAATAGGAGGGAGTGCCATGCACAATTTAGCAATGGCATTACAGGATAAAGGATACACGATCAGCGGATCGGATGATGAAATTTTTGAACCTTCCTACAGCCGGTTGAAAAGCAGGGGGCTGTTACCGCAAGCTTTAGGCTGGTTCCCTGAAAAGATTCATTTACGGCTTGATGCCGTTATTCTTGGCATGCATGCCAGAAGCGATAATCCGGAGCTTCTCAGAGCACAAGAGCTTGGAGTGAAGATATACAGCTATCCCGAGTATCTGTATCAACAATCCATAGATAAGGAACGTGTTGTCATAGCTGGAAGCCACGGCAAAACGACCATTACTGCCATGATACTGCATGTGTTGAAGCAAGCCGGTGTTGACACAGATTATATGGTAGGAGCCCAGTTAGATGGCTTTGAGGTAATGGTAAGGTTGAGTAAGTATGCAAAATGGATGATCCTTGAAGGAGATGAGTATCTTACCTCACCTATTGATAGACGCCCTAAATTCCTGCACTATCACCCTCATATAGCTGTGCTGAGCGGTATTGGATGGGACCATTATAATGTATTTCCCAATTTTGATCAATACCTTGATCAGTTCAGGCAACTACTTGCTCAATTAGAGCCGGATGGACAGTTGTTTTATTTCGAAGAAGACGAAGTGTTAGAAAAATTATTAGCCGACTATACTCTTCGTTCTCAACCTTATGGCGTACACCCGTATCAACTCTCAGATAAGGAGCTTAGCTTGGTTGATCGCAATGGAGCGAAGTATCCGGTTAAGCTGTTCGGTAGGCATAATTTTGCCAATATCTCAGCGGCTAAAGCGGTATGTAGCGCAATTGGAGTAGCTGATGATGTGTTTTATGATGCCATACAAAGTTTTGCTGGTGCTTCCAAAAGGATGGAGCAAGTGGCTGTCAGGGGCGACCGATATTTGTTTCGTGATTTTGCTCATGCCCCATCAAAGCTACAGGCCAGTGTAGAGGCGTTACGCGAACGTTTCCCCAACCACCAATTGGTCATTTGTTTTGAGCTGCACACTTTTAGCAGCATGAGTGAAGGATTTATTGACCATTATAAACATACATTAGATAAGGCAGATGTCGCCTGTGTATTTTATGATTCTCATGCAGTAGCCATGAAACGGCTTCCAATGATGTCGGATAAGCGAATTAGCGAAGGGTTTGGAAGAAGTCTGCCGGTAATTAAAGATAGTGCAAGTTTGGTCAGAGCGCTGAAAGCTATATCTTCGGATAACAATGTAGTAGCTTTGATGAGTTCGGGCAGCTTCGGTGGTTTGGATGTGCAGGCTTTACTTTCAGAGATAGGTTTTTAAACACAAACGCCGCTACTAAGTGTGCGGCGTTCTGATAGTTTAGTTATCTGCTATGCGGTTATCCATTCATAGATATTAAAAACTCCTCATTTGTTTTGGTGAACCGCATTCTGTCTTTCAGGAACTCCATAGCTTCTATGGGTGTCATATCTGCCAGATGATTTCTAAGTATCCACACTCGGTTCATTGTATCTTTCTCCATCAGCAGGTCTTCTCGTCTGGTACTTGATGCGACTATGTCTATAGCCGGCCATATACGTTTATTAGATAGGCGACGGTCGAGCTGCAGCTCCATATTACCTGTTCCTTTAAACTCTTCAAATATCACCTCATCCATTCGGGAGCCTGTGTCAATTAGTGCAGTAGCTATGATTGTCAATGATCCTCCGTTTTCTATTTTCCTTGCAGCTCCGAAGAATCGTTTTGGTTTTTGCAGTGCGTTGGCTTCCACCCCACCGGATAGCACTTTACCTGATGCGGGGGATACGGTGTTATACGCACGTGCTAAACGGGTGATTGAATCGAGCAGTATGACTACATCATGGCCGCACTCGGTTAGCCGTTTGGCTTTTTCCAATACGATATTTGCAATCTTCACATGTTTGTCGGCCGGCTCATCGAATGTAGAAGAGATGACTTCAGCCCTTACGCTGCGTGCCATATCGGTTACTTCCTCCGGACGCTCATCGATCAATAGGATGATCAGATATACCTCAGGATGATTTTTGGCTATAGCGTTGGCTACTTCTTTGAGTAAGACTGTCTTACCTGTCTTTGGCTGAGCTACTATCAATCCGCGTTGTCCTTTACCTATGGGTGCAAACAAATCCATGATACGGGTTGAATGGGTGTTTTCGGCATGCCCGGTAATATTGAACTTCTCGTTTGGAAATAATGGTGTCAGAAAGTCGAAGGGGATACGATCGCGTATTTCTTCAGGTTGCAGTCCATTAATCAAATCAACTTTTATGAGTGGGAAATATTTTTCGCCTTCTTTGGGTGGCCGTATTGAACCTCTTACTGTATCTCCGGTTTTAAGGCCAAAGAGTTTAATTTGTGATTGTGATACATATATATCATCCGGTGAGTTAAGGTAGTTGTAGTCGGATGATCTGAGGAATCCATATCCGTCTGACATAGCTTCAAGTACTCCTTCTGCTTGTACGATGCCATCAAACTCAAATGGTGGCTCTTCTCTTTTGGGGCGGGGCTGTTCACGCTGGCTGTCGCGTCGGCTGCTGGCATGATCGGCCTGGCGCTCCTGCGCATACTCCTGATGCCTGCTTCGCTGCCCGTCTTGAAAACGCTTGTCGTCTCTTCTCTGCTGCTGACCACGTCCTGAAGGTTGTGTACGTGCTATTGGATGTGACTCACGAGTAGGCGGTTGCTGCTCTCTTGGTGTAACCGGCCTATCGGTTGTTGCCATATCTTTTGATGGACGCTGGGATTCTTTTTGCTGATAATGAATATCTTTTTGAGGTTTAACAGCTTGACCTTGCCTTCTTTCGTCAGGCTTGCTTGTACTCAGTGTCTCACCTTCCAAAGGTGTAAGGGTTCTTGATGAAGGCTGAGATGCTGTGCTGGCCGTCTGAAATTCTTTGGCAGGTTTTTCTTTTGCGACTACGGGTTTTTCTTTTGCGACTATAGGCTTTTCTTTAGCAACCACAGGCTCTTGTTTAATCTGATGGGTCATAGTAGTTGGTTTCTCGGTTTCTTTTGCAGCTGGTGTAACCGGCTTTTCCGGACGTGTGACAAGCTTTTTAGGCTCAGGCTTTACTGCAACGGCCTCCTTCTTCTCAACCTCTTTCTTAGGCTTTGTACGCTTGACAACGGGTTTCTCAACAACCACTTTGGGTGGCTCCGCTCTTTTAGGCTCTTTGACTCTGGGCCTTAAAGCTTGCTGATCAAGAATTTGGTAGATAAGGTCTTGTTTTAATAATTTTTCCGGCTTGGGAATATTTAATGTTTTTGCTATTTCCCTCAATTCGCTTACGAGCTTTCCGTTAAGCTCAACTATATCATACATGAGTTTGAAATTAGATAAAAATGTGTGAAAATTATGAAGTTTTCGGAGAATTCCGAATAATGAAATCTTATAGTACAATAACCAGTAGCTTCGATGCTAAAGTGCAGCAAAGATAACCAAGTTTCATCGCATACCAAGTTTTTTTTAAAAATAATGATCTCAAAAGGTGTTTTTATTATGTGTTGTTATAAGCTATCTTTGCCATAAAATAGAAAAAAATATGATACAAAGGATACAAACGATCTATTTGATGCTGGCTACCCTGGTGGCTGTATTGGCATTCTTCTTTCCAATAGCTTGGTTTTATGGTACTTTACATACTATAGAGTTTTTTGTATATGAGGTGGTAGATCATGTAAAAGATAATTTACCCGTATTGAAAACTGTAGCTCTCTTACCTTCAATTATCATTGCGGCTTTATTGATTTTGTTGCCATTGTATCTGATCTTTCAATATAAAAAACTTGCTCAGCAATTGTATTGGATCAACTTGGTTATCTTTTTAGCTTTGGTTCAGATCGCTTTGCAGTTTTTCTTTTATATACCGGCCATCACTAAAACTGTATCTGCTGAGCCTACTTATTCATTTGGGGTTTTTAGCCCTTTGCTGATTATCGTATTCCTGCTATTAGCCCGAAATGGCATACGCAAAGACATCCGATTGCTGAAATCTATTGACAGGATCAGATAAGTGTTATTATCAGGCTCCATTATTTTTAGTATTGAATGTTTAATAAGTATAGTTTCTGTTTCTATGAAGCTTTACTGATAAGAAAACACCCTGATATGAGTGGTATCAAGGCATTTTAAGCGTATTGTAAAAAGCAGCTTAGATCAGAAAGTATAGCTCAGACCTAAACTGAATACTTCTTTGAATTGAGTTCTTGGGCCTATGTTGCCGTCTTTATCCATGATCATAATATCATCATCATAGATCAGATGGGTGGCAATATTAGCATTTAGCCAACTATTTACCTTCATTGTTAATGCTGCTTGCCAATCCACGTCAATATTTTGAGGATTCTTCAGATAATCGGTAAAGAGTTCTAATTTGGTACCTATTTCAATATTTTTCGCTATTTCTTTGCTCAGTCGGGCAACCATTTTAGCACCTAACTCAAAACGGGCAGTATTGCCTGGCTCTACACCAAATGCACCTGCTTCGGATAGCTCTTCTTTAGTAACTACGGTGACTCTGCCTGTCAATGGGGCAAGACTGATAGTAAAATGTTCCGAAGGTTTCCAGTCCATTCCAACACCTATGGTGAAATAGCCGGGTGCTAATAAGCCCGAGATAGGGTGGGTAGAATCATTGGCGTAGTCAAATCCATTGGCAAATTGCGATTTGAACGAGAAGCCTAAACTATAAAATAGTTGTTCGGTAGCTTTTAACCCAAATTGAGAGCTGAATTCAATACGGTCATCAGTTTTGATTGGTTTGGAAGTGCCTATCACACTGTATCCAAGGGCAAGGTCTAAAAAATTATCCCATTGATGTTTACCTTTGGCATAATTGGCTTTATAGCTGAACAGCCCGAGTGTGTTCAAAGCGCTTTGACCACCGGCAGCCCAGTTGGATAAATGACTTTGTGAAAGATTTAAACCAATCTTTCCCTCCTTCTTCCAGTTGGAAGGCAAAGCTTCATCTTGTGCTGTGAGATGTGGTGTTACAAAAAACAGGGCTAACCCCCAAAGAATGTATTTTTTCATAGTGCAGATTTATTATTCTAATTCGGTATTAATTTTAGAGCCCGCTGGCTTGTCTGTTTGGAATGGGCTGCTGCCGTGCATCCTCCAACTTAAATGTAATATGTAAATAAGAGTACGAACGTACTGCCATCCCTGCCCGTATCCCGGGCTTCCATCGAATGGATTGCAAGATACGTATGGCTTCCTGATCACAACCTCCACCCACAGCCTCAGTGACTTGTATGTTGGATACTATCCCATCCGTTTCTATCACAAAATCTAAACGAACAGTGCCTGTGATATCCAACTTCGCAGCAGCCTCAGGATACTGTAACTGCTGCTGAACATACCATTTCAGACTTATGGTGCTATCTGGAAGAAGTGGCTGAGCTTGCATATCAAGGGCGGCAAAATTATAAATATTTCGGTTTGTATCCTGTTCTATCTCAAAAATTCCTGGAAGCTCGTATCCTCTCTCTTTTACAATACGTTGGTAGTGCCTTTTATTGAATGTAAGGCTCATAGTTTTCTGATCAAGCTGTGGCACCCCATTTTTTTTGCTTGGAAACCATATTAACAAAGAGATCAGGCGTATTGCCTCACGGTCTAAAGAAGGGAATACACTTTTTTTTAGGTGAAAGTCAAAAGGGAATCCTGCAGTGTCTATCTTAAAAGTTACTTCAACCTTACCCGATTTGTTTAAGTCATAAGCGTCTGAAGGATAGACCATAGCCGCATCAAAGAAATTTTTTATCAGGATTTTTGATGCAACCGGCTTAGCAGGCTCGTAATATTGTCCGAAGACATTAGTAGCCAATAACAAGAGATACAAGATAGTCCATCTTTTAAAAGGCATATTTTTTTGCTGTAAAGTTACAATGGAATTTGTTCCAAAGCCAGTAAAAACTCATTGATGTATGTTCTATGATCAGTAAAGTAGCAGAAAAGAATGTAATTTAGCCAGCTGAGGGTAAAAGCGGAATTCTATTTAGTTACCACTTACCTTCAATATATGTGTCAAATAAAAGCTGTATTAAAATAAGGTGCTTTCATGTCAAATGCTTCTACACGATCGAATGAATTTATTTATGGTATCTGGCCTGTTATTGAAGCTTTAAGGGCAGGCACCGAAATAGAAAAACTACTGCTTCAGTCGGGTGTACGTTCGCCACAATTGTCTGAAATCATGGGATTGGCCAAGAGGTTATCTGTTCCGTTTCAGTGGGTTCCACCCGAGAAGTTAAACCGTATCACCCGTAAAAACCATCAAGGAGTAATTGCCTTTATGGCTTCGGTTGAATATCAAAAGATAGAGCATCTGCTTCCTTTGTTGTTCGAAGCTGGTATAGACCCTTTTTTACTGCTTTTAGACAAAATCACTGATGTGCGGAATATAGGTGCTATAGCACGTACTGCCGAAGCAGCTGGTGTGCATGCGTTACTGATCCCTGCACGTGGAAGTGCACTCATAGGGGCTGATGCGGTAAAAGCCTCGGCAGGTGCGTTGACCAGAATAAATATTTGCAGAGAAGATAATCTGAAAGATACCATAGGCTTGTTGAAAGAGAGTGGAGTAAAAGTCGTTGCTATTAGCGAAAAAACGGATCGTTTAATTTGGCAGTCAGACTTAAAAGGTCCTATAGCTCTTTTATTAGGGTCTGAAGATCAAGGTGTTTCACCTGCCTATTTGGAGCTTGCTGATGAAAAGCTAAGCATCCCGATGTTGGGTGAGATCAGATCGCTAAATGTTTCGGTAGCTGCCGGAATCGCTTGTTATGAAGTGGTACGCAACCGCATGTATCTGCCATCAGTAGAGTAGTAGATAGGATGGCACAGGCAATCAAAAAATCCCAATTGAAGTTCAATCGGGATTTTTTTAAACTATATTGTTTCTTAATGTCGGGCAGCTTTGATACGAGCTTTTTTGCCACGTAACTTACGCAGATAGAAAATTCTGGCTCTGCGCACCTGACCCTTTTTGTTGATTTCAATATCTTCAATAAATGGTGAGGAAATTGGAAAGATACGTTCTACACCTATATTGTTCGAGATTTTGCGTATAGTGAATGTTTCAGCAGGACCTTCACCTGCACGTTGCAACACAACACCCTGAAACTTTTGTAGTCGCTCTTTATTTCCCTCCCTGATCTTGATGGTAACAGTAATAGTATCACCCGAATTGAAATTAGGAAAATCTTTAATCTCAACCTGATCTTCTACAAACTTAAGTAAAGCGTTCTTGCTCATTGTACGATGATATTTAAAGTAGTGCTTAGCTCAAAAATGAGTGCAAATATATAACATTATTTGATTGACAAATCATTTTCAATGATTTTTCTGTGTGTTATTTTTTTTTGACACATGGTAAAGCTTTGATGACACCTAATATTAATATAGCGAGATATGAATCAAAAAGCCCGAATGAAGTTTCGGGCTTTTTGATGATGCGATAGTCAGATTGTTTACCGCTGTATCAGGATTTTTTGAGTTTCTTTTGAATGCGTAGAGGTAACCGTCAGGAAATAGACTCCTGTTGGAAGATTAGCTGTTGAAATTCGTAATTCATTACCACTAAATGCCTCAATCTTTTGCTCAAAATGAATGGTGTTGAGCTTGTCCTTTAACTGAACGACAAAATGGTCTGAAACTTTGTCATTGAGATTTACGGTTATATAATCCTTAGCGGGGTTAGGATAGAAAGAGAACAACACCTGATCGATTATGGTAAAATAATTATCGCTGAAATCATTGATATTATTGCTATGAATACTTCTGATCTTGATAGTATATTTATCGCTGTTGATAATGTCATTTGCAATATCCCAGACCCAGGTGGAGCCTATCACATTATTAGCCAGGTCTCTGTATCCGACATCATCTTTGTATAGTACGATCTTGACCGGTTCGGGTATATCGTCTATCCATGAGATAAGATATTGGGTTCCTTTAAATAGTATTTCACCTCCGTTGGGCTGAAGTACTTCGATAGAGCCACCTGGCGTATCGTCTATGCTGAAGTTGTTTAAGCTCTCGCCAGAAACGGTTCCATCTATAGTTTGTACTTTGATCTTGTAATCATTTCCTTTAGCGATATTGGCCGGAATAGTCCATACCCAGGTTGAACCTTCATAATTATCCTTTAACTCTTGAACTTCTACTCCACCTTTCATCAGGATAATCTTCACAGGGCCAGTTTGGAAACTAGGATCCCATGCAATATAATACGGCTGACCCCTGAGCCATACAAGATTAGCTACTGTTGGCTGATTAATTATTATAGTACCACCGGCAGGATGGCTTATGATGCTAAAGGCATTTTCAGCTATTTTAGTTAAACCACTTTTCACGATTTTAATTTTATAATCGCCTGTTGGGAAATTAGCCGGTATAGCCCAGGGCCATGTGGTGCCTTCTACGTTTGTAGCTAATTGTTGTCCGTTATTTCCGTTAGCATCTGTAATAAAGATCGTGGCCTTGCTGGGTATGTTATCTAACCAGGATATAAAGTAGGACGTGCCTCTTACCCATTCCAGGTTAGCTGTGTTAGGCTGGTCAATTTTAATAAAATGATCGGGTGAATAGTTGAGTATGGAGAAAGGAAATTCACTCTCACCAATAATAGTATTTGTCTCGGAATCGCTGATGCGTATTTTGTATTTGGTACCTGATGGCAGATTGTTTGGAATCGTCCATGCATAAGTTGAACCTCCCACATCCTGTGCAATGGAGTAATCATATTCATTTTGAGTGATCTTCAGGTTGTTGAAATAGCTAAATTTCTCTGGATCGTCTATTTTTTGATTAGCATACACATTAAAATACACTCCATAAGGTGTAGCTGGAATAGGATAATCTTTGTCGAGCATTTCAACTCCATCCCGTCCATTGGCTTTTACATTGATTATATTATTTTCTTTTAGGGTGAAGCTAAAATGCATCACATTGGTTCCATGGTTTAGGAAAATAGGTTCGGAGTTATTATTATCCCACCAGAAATAAATAACATTATCATCCACTTCAAGTGTAGGACCGAAATATAATATATTATTTTCATCATATTTGAGGCTAAACCATTGCCATCCATCATTAAATTTATTCACGGCCCAATCTACTGAAAAGGTTTGTCCAACTTCTAAGGGTTGATCAAATTCACGAGCAGCAAATACATCATTCCCACCTTGAGTATCAATACTTTGGCCAAATGATTCGATATCCATGCCAACTATTCCTCCGGCTGCAGGATCAACAATTTCATTGATTGGGGTTGCGTTGCCCGTTGAAGACATCTCCCATGGTTTAAATCCAATTCCTTGGTTTGAACCGTCAGTCCAGTTACCATTATAGTTTTCACCTTTATCGAATGCTACTTCCTGATCAAAAAATATTGGGTCTTCGCTGATCAGTTCAATATCTACTTTCCCCGGCAGATTATCTAGCCATGAGATCAGATAGGTTTCGCCTTTAACCCAGGTTATTCCATTATCTGATGGCTGTAAAACGGCTATTTCTGCATCACCGGGGGCATTAGAGATAGTAAAGTCATTATCGCTAATGTCTTTTTTATCAGGATCTACTTCACTGATGACCCGAATCCGGTAAGTGTCTTTTAATGGGGTGGCACCATCAATTGTCCAGTAAAATGTAGAGCCTGCTACATTGGTGGCTATGATGTATTCAACGCTATTATTGGAGTTGTCAACCAATTCAATGGTAAACTTCCCGGGTATCTCCTTCTCCCATGAGATCAAATAGGTTTCGCCTGCAACCCATGTAATTCCTGCTTCATTGGGTTGTTCAACTTTTACATAGGTATCGGGATGTGAAAGAACTAAAGAGAAATTGTTATCACTTTCCGCTTTATAGCTGTCATTGACCGTACTGGCTACTCTGATTTTATAATTATCACCAGGAGTAAATTCATTAGGATCAATATGCCAGGAATAAGTTGAACCCACTACATTATCGGCAATCAGTTCTACAACTGGGTTACCTATATCAGTATAATCTACTAAGGAAATTTTAACCGGTTTAGTGAAATTACTATTCCAGACAATTAGCTTGTGACTTCCAATTTCCCAGAAAATACCAGCTTCGGTGGGTTGCTCTATTTCAATGAATGGAGCATCCTGACTGTAAATAGTACTTCCCAGACCAAGAAATATCAACAGGCAGGTAAGTTTTGTAAAGTGTAAGATTTGTTTCATAGCTATAAAAATTATGGAGTTGTTTTCAATTTTATTTATTTATGATGATTTTCTTTGTTTCAACAAAAGCATCAGTCTGAATGCTGAGGAGATACAATCCATTTTGTAAAGATGTTAGTTGAATGTTATCAGGCAAATGACTTACTTCACCTTCAAAAAGTTTTGTAACATGTTTACTGTCAATGGTATATAGATTTATCTTTACTTTTGTGTTTTTTAGTAAATTATTTTCTATGTAAATAAAGTCTTGTACAGGATTAGGATAAATAGAAAAAATTGGCTGCTCACCTATTTCCGGACTGCTTAACAGCATTGAAATATAAGTAGCTTCGGCTCTGTAGCCTACGAATGTTTCACTTAACAGACTGTTGGAATAATAAAGTTCAAGCAGCCCGTCTTTATTTTGCTTCCATGTTGAGCCGTCCCAATGAAACAGATTCATTGCAAGCGTGTTTCCCGCATTATCATATGAATAATCAAACAGTTGTTGATTAATCCATGTGTTGGACTCCCATTTTTGAAACAGGGCTGAAGCTATTCCGCCAAAGCTGTTGTAAGAGTATTGACTGAAGCTGTTGTTAACCCATTGATTGCTTGTCCATTTTTGCCCGATGGCTGAAAGAACAAAACCGCTACCAGTATATTCATAGGTGTATTTCTCGTCGTTCTGCCATTCGGTATCTGACCATTTCATGCCTGTATATTCGCTCAGACGGTTGGCAGTATAAGTGTAAGTCTCTTTGTATGAATTGACCCATTCGTCTTCTATCCAGTTTTTTATGGTAGCTGATAACAAGTTTCTGTTTGCGTCCCAGATAAAATAATACTCCTGATTGTTCAACCAATACACCACATTCCAGATTTGACGCAGACCATAGGTCAAATTATTCTGTGCATCGAAGGTATAGATTTCATAAATATCATTGATCCAATCGCCTTCACTCCACTTTTCTATTGTATGGGTTAACCGATTTCCATATACATCATATGAATTAGTGGTTTTTTCAAAGTTTTTCCAGCCAGTTGATTCCCAGTACTGTACAATAGAAGTGAGAACTTTATTACTGCTATACGTATAAGTAGTCCTGGAACTGTTAACCCATTCGTTGTTTGACCAACTTTTCCAGGTAGAGCTAAGCAGATTGCCATTTTCGTCATACACACTTGTCTCATACAAGCGATTCGTCCACTCTTCATTTTCAAACAACTTGATAAAAGTGATCAACCGCTCACCTTTTTGAGAATAGAAATAAGTGTATTGCCTTGGATTTTGAGCAAGAGAATACACTAATACCGTGTCGGGGAAATAACTCAAGCTTCTGCTCTGATCCGAAACAATATGATTGAAAGTGTTGATCCTGTCTGTATTGTTGCGTAAATGAAATGGCTCATCAAGAATTGTTAGAGTAGATTTTTTGTCTAAATCTGGGAAAATATCTGCATCTACTGTAGGATCAGATAAGGCAGCCCATAGCCCCATATGAATAAATAGTGCTGCCAATACAGGTATAACTAGCTGGCAAAGACTGTGTAACGAATATAATCGTTTATAGTCCGACTTACTCATATGATGTTGGTTTTCTGTTGTAGAAAAATGTTTAGCTTGTAGGTGAACAAGAATTATTCCATAATTTTTCATTAATCCCGAAAGTATTACTATCACTGAAAACAATCTTTTTCCATCCCTTAAGTACAGACCTGACATTTTCCTAAAATGGGATGGTTTTTCCCAATTTTATAATCAGATGCTGAAACTATCTAAAAACTCCGTAGTTGTCGTACTTTGACTGTATTTTTAATTAGCTTGGAGATGGTTGTTTCAATTGATGGATAGCTCCCGATTTTTGTTGGAAATAGTCAGGTTTCGCAGCTTTACTCTAAGTTTTTTTTTTGCTTGTCATGCCTTTATTAACGCTTGGTGCAGTTTCAGTATTTGTGGCATCAGCAGTTGTGTTTCATCATTGCGTATTATATAATTCGATAGAGGGATTTTTTTCTCTTCCGGCCATTGCTGATGCATACGTGCCAAAGCTTGTGTTTTACTTAGCTTGCGGTACTTCATCACTCGTTGCAGACGTAGCTCTTCAGGGGCTGTTACCAAAATAACTGCGTGGAAAGTATGGGGGAGACCTGATTCAAACAATATGGCAGCTTCGTATAAGGTGTATGGATTAGAAAACTTCTGTTGTTTCCACTGCTCGTACATGATATAAACCTGAGGATGGATCAGTTGGTTTACTGATTGTAATTTTTCCGGATCATTAAATATCAATGCGGCTAACATTGCTTTATTGATCTGGTTATCAGGTTGATAGATTTCTTCTCCAAATAGGTTGATCAGTTGTGCTTTTATATGTGGAAGTTCATAAGCTTTATGTGCCTGCTGATCGGCATAAAAGACGGATATTCCCAACTGTTCGAATATCATACAAACGGTTGATTTGCCGCTTCCCATATTTCCTGTAATGGCATAATGTTTCATGGCATGAGGATCAAATATTCTACCTTGTTTGGCATTAGTTGAATAAGTTCGGCATATGGGTGATCTATAGCTATGTTAAGTCGCAAAAACTGACGTTGTGCCTGAAGCCCGTTAGTATCCAGGATAACTTTTAGCGATTCAGTATTTATCTGATCAAAATCGCGGGTGAATATCCGAAGTATGACCTCCACCTCATCGGGAAAGAGTTTTAATACTGGACTTTGCTCCTGTTGAACAGGCATAATAAATCGCTTTTCGGTAAATGGTTCGATTGGGATAGTTACCGTAAGCTGCTCAATAGCAGGTTTGATCAGATTAGATGTGAGTTCAATATACGCTGCTTGAGTTATGGTTTTATGCAAAGGGTTTTGCAAATTACTGCTAACACCTATCCATCTGATAGTGTCAGCCACTTCGGCCGGAGCATGTATCCAAATGCTGTCAGGCTCCATACTGATATCCCCATAAAGAGCATATCCTGCCTTAGGCTGTATCGGACTAAGAAAATGCAGCGCAACTTTTTTTCCTACAGTAGAAGAAGCTGAAAATATCATATCCTGATCGTGAAACCGAATCTCGTTTTCGGCTAAATCAAGTTTTTCCGCAATCAAAGCAGTAAGGTATCTGGTCTTGAAAGAAAACGAATAATGATTTTTTTTCTCCCATGGGATGGTGTTCAATGAAACAGGGATGCCTTTTTTTAATCTGTTTTCTAACACAGCAAGCTGAATTTGTTTGAATCCGTTTGTGCTTACTGATGTTTTCAGTGGATAATTGTTTTGATCATCCAACAGCCATAGCTCGGGTGGGATTTTTTCAAGTATCAGATTAAATGTATAAGTTTCGGTATAAGTTTCAGAGAGCCTGATGAGCAACCACATCAAGATTGAAAACAGCAGGAAACTGCTAAAGACGAAGATTTTTTTTCGCTTTTTGACTTTTTGTTCCAACACAATACTGATTTATTACTGCAGGAATATGCTGTAATGCATCCTCCTGGCATATATAGGGACTGAATAAAGCAGGTTGGAGCGGCTAAGCTCATGAGCTTATTTATTCGTCCCTATTTGTGAGCCATCGGAAAGTATGGCTGATTTTTCGACAGTGATACGGATATTGGAGTCTAACTCCAAAATGACAGTTGTTTCTTTGATATCGTTAATTTTTCCATGGATTCCGCCTATGGTCACAACTCTGTCACCTTTTTTCAGAGCTTCACGGAAATTCCGCTGATTCTTTGCTTTGCGCATCTGAGGACGGATAAAGAAAAAATAAAATACCACCATGATCAAAATCAATGGCAGAAAGGATATAAGGCCGCCGCTTTCTTTGCCTTCGGCCGGAGGTGCTAACAGCAAAACGAATAATAGGTTTGTCATATATGAATTGTATTAATAAGAACCGGGTGTAACCACTTGCGCTTTCAATCGGAGTACAGTTGTTGAAGGAGTACCATTAGTCAATATACTGACTGTTTTGTTTTGAATACCACGTTGACCATTGCTGTCAAAGGTGATCTCTACTTTACCTTCTTCACCAGGCCTGATCACCTCTTTGGTGTATTTGCTGGCAGTACAGCCACAACTGGCACTCACTTTACTGATGATCAGATCTGAATCACCTGCATTGGTGAATTTGAATACATAACTAACTATCTCACCTTGGATAAGACGCCCAAAGTCATGCTCTGTTTTCGCAAAACTGATCGAACCCATCTCACTGCCCTTTTCTTTGCCGGCAGTCTTAGGGTTTTTGATAAGATTTGCCGGTAACTTCGACTGATCATTCTGGCATGATCCTATGAGAACCATCAAGAACAAGAGCGAAAGAACCGTGTGAAAAAGTTTTTTCATCAAATTTGAAATTTCATATCTTCTGTTACTACCAGTGATCCCAAAGTTAAACCAATGGAAATGCCTGATGTTTCCTCTGACTTTGATTAATCATATGCCAAAGTCAAGCTGTCATCAGCAAAGTTTATTTTTGTTTCACGCCACAAAATTATTGATTTTTATCTGAATTGATGTAGCTAAACGAAAAAACAAAGCAAAGACCGGGAAATACAGATAAGTTTTGGAGGTGTAAAATTTTGTAACTATTAGTATTTGAAGTAATTCCAAAATTTTAACTAACAGATTTATGCGGTTCTATATCGACTTTTTAAATCTTTTCTGTAGATATTTTTCACTAAAAGGCTCTGTCACTCCATTTCCATGTATTGATCAATAATTCTGACTGCCCATGATAGTGATAGAGCCACGGTACACTTCATTGCTTTTAAATCCTTCGCAATGAAGAATATAGAAATAAACTCCGTCTTTTAGCCCCTCAGCTCCCCAATCATTATTATAGTCGCTTGACTCGTACACCTTTCTGCCCTGCCGATTGAAGACAACTAATGAGGTGCGTGTGTAATAAGCTGAAAGAGGCTTCACTCCTTCATCAAAAGCAACCGATCGGTTAGTAAGCTCCGAATCATTGCTTTCACCTGCTGCAGGTGTAATGACCAACACATCATTAATGTTGTCGCCATTGGGAGTAAGGATGTTTGGAATATTCAGTTTGATGGGTAATACTTTGATGTCGTGAAAATAAACAGTATCGCACCCTTGCGAATTATACACTGTTAATAAAACGGTGTAATCATCTATTTCTGTATAAGTATGTACGGGTGTTTCTAATTCGGAGCGTGGACTGTTATCACCAAATTCCCAGAAATGGCTGATCACTTCCACACTGTCGGCCGATAAGTTTTCAAAAGCTAATTTGACATACGGATTTTGTATATATGCGGTATCAGGGTCGGCAATGATTTCTATGACCGGGTTGGGATAAGCTCGAGTAAATATTGAATCAGTTGTTTTACAGCCATATTCGTCTTCTACCTCTATGAAATACCATAAATGCGCTTTCAGACCTATAGCCAAAGCTGGATCGTCAGGTGCGATATGTAAGGGAGAGATATCCCAGCTATAAGTATATGGCGCTGTTTGACCGCTTGCTTTGGCCCGTACCATAGCTGTTTCACCGTTTTCGTTATCGCCATTGCTACAAGTGAGCTGCAATTGTTCAAACTGAATACTGACAAGTGGATGATAATATACTGTAAATGGAGCACTCAAGCATGATTCACCAGTTAAAGTGTCGGTTACCATCACCTGATAATCAATAGAATCAGTAACGCTAACCCGGATAGAAGATGTCTGCTCTTCTCCCGGTATCCATGAATACAGATAATGATCGGCCGAATCAGTTACAAAGAGCTGAATGCTGTTACCGTAACAGACAGGTAACGGGATATCAGATTCTATGGCACAATCCAATTGGGCCAACAATAAATCATTATTGAAAACTAAAAAACTCAGGATGATCCCTGTAAAAATTAATGTGCGGCGCATTTTGTTCATAGTAATTGCCATCAGGCGACAAAAGTACGATTTATCATTTAGTTAAAACCTATCTCTATCTAACATCAAAAGGGTACAGTCGCGGATGATCTGTATATTTTTTTCGGTAGCAATCTTTTCAAAACTAAGATTTTCAGTTCCAGGGTTGAAGATAATCCGTGTAGGAGTAAGGTCTAACAGATTGGTGATCAGATCAGTTTGCCTGACAGGAGATAAATACATGCAAACAGTGTGTATGTCGTAAGCTTCCTGCCAGTTGTCATAAATCGGAACACCTGAAACCTCTCCTGTGCGAGACCCAATAGCTACGACCTCATGTCCATATGCAAGCAAACTACGGATAGCCATATTGGAAAACCTGTATTCTTTCTCACTTGCACCTAAAACCAACACCTTATATCGCATCCGGCTTTAATTATTTAGTTTCTAAGGTGTAAAGCAACCCCAAAATAAAATATAGACGAAATTGCTGCTTAATACACTTAGTCATCTTAATCTATCAACTATAGATAAAAATAAATCAGACGTATGTTGATGTAGTATGATAAGTTTCTCATGTACTTAATGCAAAAAATGCTGAGATATTGTATCAACCCAATAAATGTTTATGTGAGGGGATGAGAGGAGAATAAATGGCAGCACCGGGTAAAATTCTTTTCAAAAAACAACTAACTAAATTAATCCATTGTAATATAGATAGTTGTATTAAATTCCTTGAAAAAAACGACTTTTTGGAGAGCGATAAAAAGTATATACCGAATCGGAAAAGTTATTACTATCAATCTAAAGCAACAAGTTTTCAACTGTATTCCATTACGGAAGAATCACCGTTGTACGAAAGACTGGCAAAGAAGTACAAGGCCAAAAAAACGAATTGGGTAACGAAATTATTGAGCTTGAAAACTACTTTTCAAAGATAGATTTTCCGGCCGATCCTGTGCGGTTGAACCAATATTGAATTTAAAGATATACTCACAAGCTTTAATGGGATTATAAAAGAAGCTGAGAATGAGTAGTTTACAAACTAACCTCGTACCGTTCGTACTGGGTACGAATGGTACGAAAAGTGCGACTGAACACCTAAACATTTTACAGCAAAAACCGGACTTCGGAAAGTTCCCTACCTATTTGCTGAACCCCTTGCAAGATACGTTTGGTCTGACTTGCAGATGGTTTTTTTATCCCCTTGATGTATTGAGCCAAAAGACTTTGATTCATTCCTATACGTTCAGAAAGTGCCTTTACATTGATAATCCTGTAAAAGTCAAAAAAGCTTTCCAAATCATATTCAAAGTTTATTTCTTCAATGGTAAAGGTAAAGCCCAAGTCTTCAAAAGTAAGATTGACCATTTCTATAATCATTTGTTGAAGCTCTTCCCAGGAATCGCCACAGGTAATAAGGCTTCTGTTTTCCCATTGTCCTACTGCCGTATAACCCAAATCTTCTTTGATAACTTGAAGGTTGATTTTCGGTTTTTTAAGTGTTACATTCATATCTTTTACCTTTTATCGGTTTTAATTTCAGCAAGCTTTAGTATGGCTTGTAGAGTTCCTTATCAGTTCACTTGACTTCATAGGAACAAAAGTAATAATTTTATTACTTTTTAGATCTAACCTCAACAAAGATTTTCATGAGTAAATATCAGTATATTTTAGAAAAAGGCAGCAAAAAGTATCATTGCCCGGATTGTAAAAGTAAGACATTTGTAAGATACATAGACACGGAAACAGGCAACTATTTACCTGAACACTACGGACGTTGCGACCGTGAAAGTAAATATTCTTATCACCTCAACCCTTATTCTGATGGGTACGAAACAATGATTTCGAAGAAGGAAAACGCTAACCATTTAGTAAACTTTATGAGTTGGAAACCTCAACGAATACAGCCCACTGAACCAGTGTTTTTTGACTATGAAACATTCAAACAAACACTACAGCACTATGAAGATACTATGTTTATACATAACTTATTTACAAACGTTTTTTCCCTTTTGAAGTTGAGGATGTTACAAAAGTTATTCAGTTATACCGGTTGGGTACGGTTGCAGAAGGGTACAGAGCAGGAGCAATATCATTTCCTTTCATTGGTATAAAGGGTAATGTAAGAACTGTATTTCAGTTTCGAAAGTATATTATAAAGGGGAGTTGTGTATCAAATTGTGTGCACAAAGAAAAAACCACTTACCGAAAAAACACTGTAAGTGGCTGATTTTAAAGGTGGGAGCTACTGGATTCGAACCAGTGACCCCCTGCTTGTAAGGCAGGTGCTCTGAACCAGCTGAGCTAAGCTCCCTTTGTTTTGGGACTGCAAAGATACACCAAGATTTATTACATACAAGAAAAAATTAAAAAAATTCACCTGACGAAAATCAGGCTGTATCAATTTAAAAATGTGGATCATTCGGGTTGTATAGCAAGGTTTAAATGTAAACTCAGAAATAGTATCATACGTATAAACGCGATTAAAACTTATTCGTTTAAGTAAATTCTGCAAAAAAAATAATCCGCCTTCTTCAAACAAATTCATGTATAGACTAAATTGCATATACACGAATTTGTTGAAGAAAATAGTTGTATGTCAAATGATTGTATTACACATCGGATATAGTTTTATTGGACACGTATCAGCTTTCCTTTAAGATAATATTGTTTTGCCCGACCGTTGAGCATGACTGTATAATGATATACTGCACTGCCGGTTAAGCTGTTACTGTCAATTATTAGTTGATATGTGCCCGAACTTGCTTCTGTAGTTTTGCCATACACCATCCTTCCTAACTCATCGAACACTAATAAGCTAAGTGTCCCTTCTTCAGGCAATTGAACCTGAACCGTTGTATGTTCAGTAAATGGATTAGGAAATGCAAAGGCAAGCAGATCAGCATTAGCGGCTTTTCGCAGGGCTAAAGTTTTTAATGTGAGGTGCGACAGTTCTATCGCTTCAGGAGAAGCAAAAGAAGTATTGTCCGAATTGACAGACAACACTATTCCATCATCCGGCAACTGGTGTATCACAGCTTCAATATGTGCGATAGGAATATCATGTGCCAGATAAAAAGGCTCATATTCAAGCCAGCCCATAGTGATCATGTGTGTTTCTGCATTATGATAATATATTGGAGCTCCATATATGGCTTTGACCTCTATTTGCTGTGGATCGTAATTGAAACTGATGTTGCAAGCCGACAATTTAGCTGCTTCTGAAAGGAATAGCGGGAGTAGTATTGTGTCCGCTTCATAGACTGTTTTTTCAGCATAAACACCTGGTTTTCTATGACTTTGTTTGTTATGCTGTGGAGCAAAAGAAGCATTTACATCTCCCACCGGGCTGAAATAAATATTGAATACATTTGTTCCTGCTTGTAGTTCAGGCAATACTGCTTCATAATAAATCTCATTTAATGGAGTGGTTGGCTGATAATTTCCTGCAGCTTCAAATTGAATATCAGGTGCGGCAGGATAGCGCAGACTGTGATGGTCTTCTACTAAAGATCCTGCTATATGGAAGTTGTGCTTATTACCGGCAAATGGGTCAGAACCCGGCATTCCAATAATACGGTTCATCAGGCTCAACGCATCGGATGCATTGATTGAACCATTACCGTTGACATCAGCTACCTGGAAGGCAAAATCCGATAAACTCGTTCCATCTACACCAAGTAGCCAGGGGAATGAGTTCACAAGAGGGCTCATCACTGACATATGATTGATCAACAGTGCGTCAACAGAAGTAGCTCCACCCCAGTTATTCCATAACCAGCTAAGGGAGAGATTGTTATATTGATTAGACTCCCAAATACGTAAAGTGTAGTTACGGCCGGATTCTAAATTGACAAACGAAAAGTATGACTCCAATTGTAAGGCCTGATTGGATGAAACGATCTGGCGTGGACGTACAGCCATTCCATTTTCAAACAGTTGAACATAAAATACGGTCTGTGGCGTAGGTGACTGTATGCTGGTCTCGGCTGCATTAAATATCTTAAGCTGCCCGCTGAGAGAGCTTTTGTCGTCTTCTTCACCTAAGTTGAGCACTATTACTTCATTCAATCCACCCGTTGGATTGCTGGTAAAAGTATAGTCCCATATCCCATTTTCGGAGGTGTGAACCTTTATAGTATTGCCGTTCAGCAAGCTTCTTTCTTCAATTCGCCTGACTCCCGCCTGATTCATATTGGGTACAATTCCTCCCCATGCTCCAATCTGGCCGGCAACCTCATTACGATAAAAAGCCGGATAGGTAGTGTTGGCTGCAAAATCTATATCTGTTACCTCAATGCTTGTTCCATACAATGGTCGTCCTGAACCTGTTATATTATTATATATCAATGCGAAGTTCTTTGGTGTGGCAGAGGAAGTAGCCCGTATGGCAGTACCTGCTTCGGGAGTATTGGTCTCGCCAAAATTGAGAACAGTAATATCGCCGGTTGTCAGGTAAGTAGCAGCTGTAGTGCCATTATTTCCATCATTTAGACGGATACGCATTTGAATGGTATTTCCCGGAGTGAAACGGATATTGCCAGTAGGCTCAATCATAAACCATCCCGTATATTCTCCTGATGCATTAGTAGAAAACACACCATATTGTCCTTCATTTACAAAGCCTGGATTAGTAGTCCTGAAAAAGATGTTTCCGTTCACATAAATAGGATTACCTGCACCTGCAGCTGAAGGCGTGTCAGTATTGCTTACAGCTTGATTGGTATATCTATAGATGGCATTTGGTATCAGGTTACTTAGTTTGACACGGAACGCAAAAGGTAGGCGGGTATTGTTAGTTCCGTTAACACCTTGAATGAACTGTGGCAGGATAAGGTCTGTAAGCATCGCATCACCGAGTGTAGCAGCAAAAGCTTGAGGTACCGTTCCATCAGTCTTATATCTGATCCTATCGCCCGAGCCGTTGAATGGAAATATCTGGAAGTAATATGTGGTAGCTTGTTGCAGACCAGTAAAAGCAACAGTTTGTATTCCGGCAGTTGCCAGCTTGACTGATTGACTTTCGGTCTCAATCTGCCCATCTATGGGAGCTTGAATATCATTAAAACCAATCGAACTGGCCTTGACCACATAACCCTCTGCCGCAGGAATTGCATCCGTCCAGCTAACTGTTAATTTTGTTTTGGAGTTTACGTCTGCTGTGAAATTTGTCGGATAGGCTTCGGGTGTATAAATAGCTTCAATCACATTACCGCTCAATGTCAGTGTTTTCTGTTCGGTGCCCGGCGAAGTGATGAGGATATTCTCGTTGTAGTCGCCTACCGCTAATCCGGCCTTCATGCGGACAAATAGCTGAGTTGGTGTGAGCGTGCCTCCTTGCTGAGGAAGGTTAAGTCCGGGCTCGGCAATGAAAGCAGCTCCGTCTGTCAGCGATATTTCAAAAGCTACAGGCTCGGCGATATTAACCTGATCTTCCAATGCACGTCCGGAAATGGTGAACGATTGCGTGAGCGAAGGCCCTTCGTCAAAGACATACTGAAATCCGGTCAGCTGATGCGGTTCAAGTGTTAACTCAGGTTCCTGATCAGTTTCAATGACTAATATATTGGTCAGACCACCCCTTGGATTCACTGTATTAGTCTGATCCCATAATCCTGTAGGGTTAGTCAATACCGAGATGGCCTCTCCCGATTCCCGGCTTCGTTCTTCAATACGTATTACCCCGGTAGGATTATCGTTAGGCACTATAGTACCCCATGCTCCAGCTATCCCGTTCACTTCATTTCTGTAGAAAGCGGCATAGCTGTTTATAGCAGCAAAGTCAATCCCACTTACTTCAATATGCGTACCGGCTAAAGGCCTGTTGTCAGCTCCATAAAGCATGACAAAATTACCCGACATGAATTTGGAGGTGCCTCTTATTCCGGTTCCTGATTCAGGCCCTGCTTCTGTTCCAAAGCCTATCATCTGAACTCCTTCCGATGTAAAGTACCAAACCGGATTATTTCCGTCTTGACCATCGTTCAGCCGAATTCGCATATAGACTGTATTTCCCGGTGCAAAACGAGCATTCGTCGTAGGCTCAATCATAAACCATCCGGCAAATTCACCATTGTTATCGGTAGTAAACAGCCCGTGCTGGTCAGGATTAGAGAAGGAAGTGCTGCTTGATCTGTTGAATGAGCCATCGGCCTGAACAAAGATAGGAACTCCGGCACCGGCAACAGTTGGCCCGTCATTATCGCTTACAACCTGATTGATGTATTTATAGGTGGCATCAGGATTTAATCCATTGAAAGCCATTCGGAAGGCATAAGTCAGCCTGTTGTTGTTTGCTCCGAAATAGAGTGGTAATATCTCAGTTGTCATAGAAGGCCCGGTCAGGGTAGTAGCCGATGCCTGAGGCACTTGACCATCGGTTTTGTAGGTAATATGTTCTCCGTTCCCGTTATAGGGATATATTTTGAAGAAATACTCCGTCAGTTGCTCTAATTCAGTAAAGGTACATGTTTCTGTTCCGGCGGGTAGGTTACGTACCATATCGGAATTGATTTCTTCTATTCCGTTCACTGGAGGTGTTATAGCTTCAAATCCATCTTTGCTGGCTTTGATCAGATAAGCTTCTGCCTCTGGTTGAGCGTCAGTCCACTCCGTTCGTATCTTATCGAATGCTTCTGCAATAGCAGTAAACAGGGTTACATGCGCCTGCGGCGGATTGATACCTTCAATCACATTACCGCTCAATGTCAGTATTTTCTGTTCGGTGCCCGGCAAAGTGATGAGGATATTCTCGTTGTAGTCGCCTACCGCTAATCCGGCCTTCATGCGGACGAAAACCTGAGTTGGTGTGAGCGTGCCTCCTTGCTGAGGAAGGTTAAGTCCGGGCTCGGCAATGAAAGCAGCTCCGTCTGTCAGCGATATTTCAAAAGCTATAGGCTCGGCGATATTAACCTGATCTTCCAATGCACGTCCGGAAATGGTGAACGATTGCGTGAGCGAAGGCCCTTCGTCAAAGACATACTGAAATCCGGTCAGCTGATCCGGTTCAAGTGTTAACTCAGGTTCCTGATCAGTTTCAATGACTAATATATTGGTCAGACCACCCCTTGGATTCACTGTATTAGTCTGATCCCATAATCCTGTAGGGTTAGTCAATACCGAGATGGCCTCTCCCGATTCCCGGCTTCGTTCTTCAATACGTATTACCCCGGTAGGATTATCGTTAGGCACTATAGTACCCCATGCTCCAGCTATCCCGTTCACTTCATTTCTGTAGAAAGCGGCATAGCTGTTTATAGCAGCAAAGTCAATCCCACTTACTTCAATATGCGTACCGGCTAAAGGCCTGTTGTCAGCTCCATAAAGCATGACAAAATTACCCGACATGAATTTGGAGGTGCCTCTTATTCCGGTTCCTGATTCAGGCCCTGCTTCTGTTCCAAAGCCTATCATCTGAACTCCTTCCGATGTAAAGTACCAAACCGGATTATTTCCGTCTTGACCATCGTTCAGCCGAATTCGCATATAGACTGTATTTCCCGGTGCAAAACGAGCATTCGTCGTAGGCTCAATCATAAACCATCCGGCAAATTCACCATTGTTATCGGTAGTAAACAGCCCGTGCTGGTCAGGATTAGAGAAGGAAGTGCTGCTTGATCTGTTGAATGAGCCATCGGCCTGAACAAAGATAGGAACTCCGGCACCGGCAACAGTTGGCCCGTCATTATCGCTTACAACCTGATTGATGTATTTATAGGTGGCATCAGGATTTAATCCATTGAAAGCCATTCGGAAGGCATAAGTCAGCCTGTTGTTGTTTGCTCCGAAATAGAGTGGTAATATCTCAGTTGTCATAGAAGGCCCGGTCAGGGTAGTAGCCGATGCCTGAGGCACTTGACCATCGGTTTTGTAGGTAATATGTTCTCCGTTCCCGTTATAGGGATATATTTTGAAGAAATACTCCGTCAGTTGCTCTAATTCAGTAAAGGTACATGTTTCTGTTCCGGCGGGTAGGTTACGTACCATATCGGCATTGATTTCTTCTATTCCGTCCACAGGAGGTGTTATAGCTTCAAATCCGTCTTTGCTGGCTTTGATCAGATAAGCTTCTGCCTCTGGTTGAGCGTCAGTCCACTCCGTTCGTATCTTATCGAATGCTTCTGCAATAGCAGTAAACTGGGTTACATGCGCCTGAGGCGGATTGATACCTTCAATCACATTACCGCTCAATGTCAGTGTTTTCTGTTCGGTGCCCGGCGAAGTGATGAGGATATTCTCGTTGTAGTCGCCTGCCGCTAATCCGGCCTTCATGCGGACGTAAAGCTGTGTTGGAGCTATGGTACCGTTTATCGGGTTCAGTGTGATAGGTGAAGTGGCATTGAAATTGGGTTCATCGGTTTCTGAAATCTCGAATGAGTTACTTCCGGTAATAGTAATATCGGTATTTAGATTTGCTCCTGAGACACTAAATGATTGTACATCTGAAGGACCCTGTCCGGTAATATATTCAAAGCCATCTAATTGTGTAGGATTCATCGTAATTAGCGGTGTCTGCCGGATATTAATGACAAGCACATTTGCTTTGCCACCATCGGGATTGACAGTGTTTTGATCATCCCACATCCCATCAATTGATGTCTCGGATGAAACAATGTTTCCTGTTATCAGGCTTCTTTCCTGCATGAGTTTTACCCCATTGGGATTTAGGTTAGGTATTATACCACCCCATGCTCCGTTATTTCCGGCAACCAGATCTTTATAAAATACTGCCCATGTATTATCGGATTGAAAATCAATACCGGTAGATTCAATGCTCGTACCATAGAGCGGTCGCCCATTGCCAGCCATATTATCAAACAGCATGGCTAAATTATTAGGGCTGAAGTCGGTTAAGCCTACTATTCCTGTTCCTAAGGTGTTGGCAGCATCGGTACCAAAATTGATTACTTGTACTGTATTGTGCGTAGTCAGTCGTGTTTGAATATTGTTTCCACCATCACCACCATTCAGTCTGATACGCATAAATATTTCCTTGCCGGCAGCAAATCTGGCGTTATTGGTTGGTTCTACCAAAAACCATCCGGTAAAACTACCATTTTGATCAGTAGTGAACTCTCCGTAGCTTCCGGGTACATTAAATGAGGGATTGGCTGTCTGGCGTGTGATAGTACCATCAGCATTTGCATAAATTACGTTTCCAGCTCCGTTTGTTGTAGGAGCATCAGTCTCATCAACTACCTGATTGGTGTATTTATACACTGAATTCGGTAGCAGATTGGATAGTTGAACTCTAAACGCATAAGGTACTCTGTTTCCGTTAGCTCCGTTGGCTATAAATTGTGGCAAAAGAATTTCCGTTAGTGCTGGTACGCTGCTGATCGTGATGGGTTCACTTTCTGCGGGAGTTAATGTGCCCGACTGCGCAAGTAGTTGATACGTGCCTGGCTCACTGAAAATAATATCATCAAAATTAGCGATTCCTGCTACGGCAGATTTGGTTAGGGTGCCAGTCAGATTGTCGTCTCCTTGTGATACAGACAGAGTGATATCACCGTTATAGTTGTTGTCAACGGTTTCATCATCTCTTTTTGCTTCTACTGTGAATCCGGCTATGACTGCAGCTGTCTCACCCTGGTCTGGAAAACCGGAAAACACTAAATGTGTTGCTGGTATATCCACATTTTGAAAGATATGAATATCATCTACACGCCAACGGGTTGGCGCCCCATTAGAATAGTATTTGAACGCAAAATGAACGCTCTGACCATTGATAGCCGAAATATCTATGTTACCTGAAGGCGCTGAAAGTTCATTATCAGTTACAGCCGGTTTGTCGAAAGCAAGCTCCTTCCAATCGGCTTGCTGTACATTGCCTATGCCCTGATAATTTGTTGAATAAAATAGCTTCAGATAATTTTCTGCATCATAGGTGCCAAATTGTGCATAACTGATAAAAGTAAGTACCTCATTGGAATAATTATCTAAATTGATACCCGGCAATACGAGCCAGTGTTCTTCAGGGAAATCGCCTTGATGTGCATTTGCGGCAGCCGATTGCTGATAATGATACCATGGCTTGGTTCCACTTACGGTATAAGTATATACGCCACTCAGGTCGTTGTCAAAAGTCTCGTTATAGGGTAGGGTAGTGGTCAATGGGTCTTTTACTGAATACGATTGTTCGCCACTGTAGGCTGTAGCCCCATCATTGTCGATAGCCTGAATACGGTAATATACAGTAGTGCCGTTTGGTTGAGCCGGAATATCGGTTAGCGTTCCGTATGTATCGCCTGTTATGGCTTGCATCTGTATAGTATTTGGGTACACACTGCTTTGAGTTCCCCAATCCAGCTGAGCCGAAGCGATAGTACCATCGGTATCGGTAATACTGGCTTGAATTTGTACGCTGGTGGTTGAAGTGATATCCTTTGCTGGGATCTGAACGATATTGGCAATGACGGGCGGGATATTGCCACCACCAACGAAATCAGTCAGGATAATATCATCTATATTGAGCCTTCGATTCGTTGTACCGGTTTCAGTGGCACGTTTGATGCGGATTCTGACATTGCCGGCTATATTCAGTGTTTCTTCAAACTGTTGCACCTCATCCGTAGCAGGTGAGATGAATGTATTACCAGCTTGAATCCATGAGCTGCCCCCATCGGTACTGTATTCTACCTTCCAGTCCACCTGATTTTCTGAACTATATCTGCGATAAAGAAAACTTAGCGTGCCTAATCCACTTTCTTTATCTTCCAACATGCTTATTGATGAAGTACCATACCCACGCAGACGGGCTGATCGAACTCCGTTTTTAAAATCATTGGTGTCTGTACCTATCAGTGCATTGGTCATGTCCCAGTCTAAACCGCTTAGCTTGACTGTACCGGTGGCATAACCAGTCTTGGTCTCTCCGACACCTTCAAAATCAACTATGTATTGGCTGAAGGTTTGACGGCTTATTAAACTAATCAGGATCAATAATCCTGTAAAAAGTACTTGTTTTATTTTCATGGCTTTCATTTATTTTTTTCAGATGGTTATTGTGAGATCTTATTATCAGACTTGTAGCTGTTTGGCATTAGCAATTTGAAATCCACGTTGCTGATTAAAATGTGTATCGCTTTAGTGGATGAATCATAGGTGTCAGTCAAACTGAATTTTGGATTTACTGAAAAACGAATTCAGCCTGACAAAGATAAAAAATTAGCATCAAAAATCATAGAGCTTTCTTCGCATTAGCTAACAGCTTATGAATGAGTTGAACCGGTAAGTAAGTGAAAAAGTGATCAACTGTTTATCGGCTATGTTTTTTCCTTGTTTTACCTATGATAATAATCGTCTAACTACTGCTAATCTATTAATTATCAATGATATATATTTGATGATATACTCTCCTAAACCTCTGAATGACAATTCTGATTTAGTGCTTGAGCTAAAGATTTATTTCTTGCACACTGATCGGATGGTTTGTGCAGGATACTCTAACAAAAAATATCAGACTTATTGCTTACTGATTTGTTCAAAGAATTTTGATAAGAATTTTGTATTGGTTTTGGTTTCAAATCGTCGAAAATATGTTTGTATCGCTTTTTTTTCGCTTTTTTTTCAAAAAAACTTTATGAGCAAACATATTGAATATCAGTGTTTTATAGACGGAGCATAAATTTTTTTAAAAAAAAGTTGAATTTAGGTGGTTAGATTTAGGGGTCTTTTGGTATTAATGAGTAGATGGCCCATTTTTGCTTAAGTTAAAACTTGCAAAAACGTAAGTGAAAAACTTGACAGTATCTGCTTGACCAAAACGAGCCGTTTTAGAAGCGACAGTTGCTTGCCTAAACATGGAAGTTCAATGCTGACGTTCGGAACTCCTTATCTTAAACTGTCGTTTCGGGGTGTGAGGGTGATCAAGTTTAGCAGGTTTATCCTGTTCCCTCACACCCTTTCCTCTTAAAAGGAGGTATGGAAATAGTTTATTCAGTTGAAAAAAAATTGTTGGCTAAACCGCTGAATCAGTTGATACCAGGTTTTTTATGGACTTGATCAATCTATACTGAGGGATATACCAGATCATCACATTGATACCTCAAGATCAAAAAAGAAATATAGATTTCACAAATAAGCTTTCCCTATTTCGGGTTGGAAAAGCAACAAGTTGGAGTTAAATTCAAGGGTATGCGATTTGATCAGTTTGTGAGGTTCGGTAGCTACTACAAAGCGAATGCGATAAGTAGGTATTTGTTTGTTCGTCATTCCGACTAAAAGCTCCCGTTTTTTAAACAAGAAGCGTATCTCTTTCGTATCAGTATTGTTATGTGTCTCTATATCAATTGTATCCAACTCTTCAGCTTTCACTCGCAAGCTTTCTTTTTTTTTGCCGATGAATTCAAAAAATAGTGTAGGCGGCTGAGGCATAAGTTGAGAATAGCGGAGACAAAGCTCGATAAGGGCAGTTTCATCTTTTGGATTATGCTCAATGACTGTTAGTTTATGCCCGGATGAAAACTGCTCGGAAACAGCATAGCTCCTTGGCAGTTTGATATACCATCTTCGTATGATCACAGCTATCACAACCAATATGGTTATGACGATTAGGATAATATTTTCCTGATTCATATTTTTTTATGCAAAGATACGGCAGGCAGCCGAAATCCGTAAAGGATTGCTTTCATAGGGCAGTTGGCAAATGCGATACTCATTGCGTACGATCAACCTGGCCCTTTTATTTTGGAAAAAGAGTATTAATCGGTGAGTTACAAGTATTTAATTGCTTCTAAATATTTTTCACGTATAAATATCAGTTTTCCCTGGCAGCTTTGTTCGTCGTATATACGTACAAAATCCATCACGCCTTGTGGGCTATACATGGTCGTCAGTGCGGCATCATAATTTTTGTCTTCTACATTATGCTTGATACTTATAGTCATTTTCTCAAAATCATCCCATCTCAGTTCTTCGGGAATATTCAAATAGAACATGCCTTTCCAGTTCGCATCGTTGTATATTCCATCGGTATTAAGGTTGATTTGAAAGTACTTGGTAAGCTTGATGATAGAAGTAAATGAGGGTACTTTTTTTGAGCGTTGGAACTTGATTCCTTTTTGTTCGAAGGCTTGGATGAGTTCGCCCACTTGTTCGTAGGCTATATATTTGATACGTACAACTTTGGTAGTAACGTTGAAGAGCTCAATAGTGCCGGGAGTGCCATCAAAATAGTGTGGATATTCATTTTTTACTTTCTGCACAGCCCTGATGATGCTGTCATCGCTGAAATCGCCATCAGTTACCAGAAAGAGTGACCGTGGATCGGTACGATCAGGTACGGTAGTACCGTGATAGCCCGGGAAAGGGAATAATGATTCCATCACAAGTGTGTTGCTTCTGATATCATTCTCAACGGTAGCGATTTTCTCTTTTTTGGTAATGGTTCCGATTGATGTCAGTAAACTGGGTTCCATAGTTGAAAATATTATTGTTTTTGCGAATATATAGAATTATTTATTTGTTCGGCACATCATTTTTTCTGGAAAATGCAAAATAATTCTTTGCCTGCTCTGGGTTTGCTTGAATTATAGGCTGTTTCAAAGGTGTTGAGCCAAAAATTCTTTGAGAAAAGCTCTTCATATTCTTTTTTATTCCCGCCAAAAGGTGGACCTTCAAAATCAAATTCCCGGTTAAAGAGCAGTCCTATCAATTTTCCATTCGGTTTGAGTAGTGAGGCAGCCTTGTCAACATAGTCGGCTCTGTTTTTGAGTGGCATACCGGAGAAAAAGCTATGTTCGACAAGTATATCATAGCTTCCTTGATGCTGATAAAAATCTTCAACCAGGAAACGTTCTGAAGGAAAGCTTGGATGCCGTACACAAAATTGCAGTTTCATTTCTTCTACAAAATCCAATGCAAATACATGAGTATGTCCTTTGTAATGTAAATAGGCAGCTTCCCAACCTAAGCCAGCGCCAGGAACTAAAATCTGTGCTTCAGTATGGGTAAACTGGTCGAAAT
Source organism: Bacteroidales bacterium (assembly GCA_023229245.1). Lineage (GTDB taxonomy): Bacteria > Bacteroidota > Bacteroidia > Bacteroidales > F082 > JALNZU01. Next base: position 59,897 of record JALNZU010000022.1, read on the forward strand.
AAAACTGTATGGGTGGACTTATATAACCTAAGTCCCAGCGAATCTTTTCCCTTAGATATTGCTCGCGCCAATAGACAGGATTTAAAAGCTTGTCATCAGACATTATCCTCCGGCTAACTTAGCTTTAAAACCTTCTTTCTTGAGTTCCGCATTGGGACACCCTAAAAATTTCGTTTAATAATTTCGTATAGTTTTTTCTGTTGTCGATCCATTCCTAATAGTTTAGTTTTGATCTTACCCGAATCCGGTAGCTGATATGTGAGC
>JALNZU010000023.1 GCA_023229245.1 Bacteroidales bacterium
GATGCTTTTTTTATTTTATCTTTGTCCATAGTGCGGGGTTTTATCTACAACAAATATACTGAAATTCAATGGAATAACAGTATATTTACCCGCATTTTTTTCATTTTTATGAATAATTCAGGTATTAATAGTGCTATTTATAGAGCAACAGACTGCTCTTCAGACCCAATTTGTATAGAATCAGAAGGACAAGGGGTTGGTCAACTAAATCTTGCAGCTTGTCATTCCTGTGCATTAACACCTGAAACATCTTGCGAATTATCGAATTTATATTTAGATAGGGGTTTATTAGTAAACAATGAATTCGGATATTTTATAACAATGCTAAGATAATATGACAATGCTTTTGGTAACATATTTTCAAAATTACACCTATAAAATTTTGCCAAGGGTGACATAAAGACCAAGCAAACGTACCACTACACAATAAAGAAAACGAACAAACAAGCACTATACGCAATAGAAAGGCAGATACATAACAGCCCATTTGACAAAAAAGTTTTACGATTGAACCTAAGTGCTAAAAACATCAACATATTAGTTAACCGTTTTACACCACACAAAACCCTGACACATTCCTTGACACATTATTTTTTAGCTACATCCTAAATTTGATCTAAGAAGCTGAAAGAGATTGAAATAAGCAGAGCAATATGCGGACACAGTCAAAAATCAAAATGAAGTGAGTAAATTTGCTACAGATAGACAGAAAAATAATAGCAATAGTGACAAACTGTAAACGATACACATGAAAGGCTTTAAAGAAAAGGCAGACTTGATCTGGAGAGTAGCTGATTTGTTGAGAGGAGATTACAAACAGTCGGACTACGGAAAGGTAATCCTGCCAATGACGGTGCTGAGGCGGTTAGACTGTGTGCTCGAGCCCACCAAACAAAAATTGTTGGACTACCTGCCCAGAGTAGAAGCAATGAAAGAAAGCGCCAAAGATATTGCGCTCAATAAAATTGCAGGGTTCAACTTCCACAACAGAAGTCAATTCAACTTTGACAGACTGATTGCCGATCCTGATAATATTGCTGTAAATCTTAGAAACTACATCAACGGCTTTTCGATCAGTGCAAGGGAAATTATTGAGTACTTCAATTTTGACGATCAGATAGATCGCATGGACGACCCGAAATCAGATATCCTTTTCCGGGTGGTGAAAGCATTTCAGGAGATTGACCTGACTGATATGGAGTCAATGGAAATGGGATACACATTTGAAGAACTCATCCGGAAATTTGCAGAACAGTCTAACGAGACTGCCGGAGAGCATTTCACTCCAAGGGAAGTCATACGCCTGATGGTAAATGTGTTGTTTATTGAAGACAAAGATATTTTAACCCAGGAAGGCATAGTGAAAACGCTTTATGATCCGGCTTGCGGAACAGGTGGGATGCTTTCTGTCGGCGAGCAATACGTGAAAGAACTAAATCCCAGGGCCGAGCTTAAAGTCTTCGGACAAGAAATCAATCCCGAATCATATGCCATCTGCAAATCAGATATGCTGATCAAAGGGCAAAACCCAAGCAATATCAAGTTTGGCAACACCTTTACAGTAGATGGGTTAGAAGATGAAAAATTTGATTATATGCTTTCCAATCCGCCTTTTGGTGTGGACTGGAAAAAAGCTGAAAAGATCATCAAAGCTGAAGCTTACAGCAAGGGTATGAGCGGGCGATTTGGTGCAGGACTGCCAAGGATCAATGACGGTTCCTTGCTTTTCTTGCAGCATATGATTTCAAAAATGAAGCCGGCTGGCAGTCGTATTGCCATTGTTTTCAATGGTTCGCCACTCTTTACCGGTGCCGCCGAAAGCGGCGAAAGCAATATCCGACGCTGGATCATTGAAAATGACTGGCTTGAAGCGGTGATTGCACTGCCTGACCAACTCTTTTACAACACAGGTATCAGCACCTATATTTGGATAGTAGCCAATAATAAAAGTACTAAGCGAAAAGGGAAGGTGCAACTGATCAACGCCAACGGTGCTAAAGATGAAGAGCTTCTTAAAGAAGCAGCACACATACAGCTCAATGCGCCACATAGCACCACTCCTATTACAGAAAATCGTTTTTGGCAAAAGATGGACAGAAGTTTAGGAAACAAACGAAAGAAGATAGCTGAAGATGGAAATGAAAAAGGCATAGGCTTTATCACTCAACTTTATGGCAATTTTGAAGAAAATGAATTTGTGAAAATTTACCCCAATGAATTTTTTGGCTATTGGCGTGTAACTGTAGAACAACCGCTAATAGAAGATGGAAAAGCAGTGAAAACAAAAGGAAAACCCAAAGCCGACACCTCGCTACGTGATTACGAAAACATTCCATTCTTAAAAAAAGATGCAAACGGAAATCTTGTATCTCAAACCATTGAGGAGTATTTTGATGAAGAAGTAAAACCCCATCTCCCCCGGGCATGGTTAGACCATAGCAAAACAAAAATTGGCTACGAAATGAATTTCACCAAGTATTTCTATGAGTTTAAACCATTAAGACCATTGGCGGAGATTAAAGCAGATATTTTGGCGTTGGAAGAGAAAACATTGGAAATGGGAAAAACTGTTTTAGACTGATGGCAAAAGAATTTCAAAACAAATACCGCATCGCATCAGCCTGTACCTATTGGTGGAACTGCAGTTGGAATGACGCCTGTTTTATCACCATTTGCACCCATAATCGTGAATGTTTTTTTGGAGAAATCGTACAATCACAATTTATAGCATCCCCATCAGGACAAATAGCAGAAACCATTTGGCATGAAATCCCCACACAATTTCCATATGCAGAATCAGGCAATTTTATGGTGACGCCCAATCATATCTACAGAATATTGATTTTGAATAAACCGTCGGACAATATCCGAAATAATAATGATACGACGATTGTTTGTGTTGTTGTTGTAGAGACGCAATTAATTGCGTCTCTACAACAACAACACCGTCAAAAAAACCACCACAAATTAAATCCGGTGGATTTGCAGGAAATAAAAATCCTAAATTAAACGATAATGGATAATTTTAATGGAACATGAAACGATACGCAGCATATAAGGATTCCGGTATAGAATGGATTGGAGAGATCCCGAGTCATTGGGATTGTGTCAAACTAAAAAGATTACTTACAGCTAATGATGGTGGAGTTTGGGGCGAAGATAATGGAAATACTATTGTTTTAAGATCTACAGAAATCAATATTGATGGTTCATGGAATTTCGCAAGCGAGCCAGCTCGGAGAAAATTAACTGAAACAGAATTTAAAAAAGGGATATTACTAAAAGGTGATTTATTAGTAACAAAATCAAGTGGAAGTGAATTGCACATTGGAAAAACGGCTCTTGTGGATGAAAGAGTCGCAAAAATGAAATGCTGTTATTCAAACTTCATGCAGCGACTGAGGCTTAAAAATAAATTAAGTTCAAATTTATATTTTTATTTTTTGAATTCTATGATAGCAAGAGAGCAGTATAATTATTTAAGTAATACGACAACAGGTTTAGCAAATCTTGGAGCAGAGTTATTAGCAAATGTTATTGTTCCAACTCCCCCTTCCACCGAACAAACCGCCATTGCCTCATACTTAGACCGCAAAACCTCCGAAATAGACGAACTGATAGCCGACAAAAAACGCTTGCTTGAGCTTTACCAAGAAGAAAAAACAGCACTCATCAATCAAGCCGTTACCAAAGGTATTAATCCTGATGTAAAAATGAAAGACAGTGGCATTGATTGGTTAGGAGAAATACCAGAACATTGGGAGGTGAAAAGGTTGAAGTATGTACTAAGAGAAAAACTGAAATATGGAGCAAATGAATCTGCTATTGATGAAAATCTAAACCACCCAAGATATATTAGAATAACGGATTTTGGCAATGATGGAATGCTAAAACAAGATACCTTTAAATCACTGTCACCAGAAAAGGCAATCGACTATTTGCTCAATGATGGCGACATCTTATTTGCAAGAAGTGGAGCAACAGTAGGGAAAACATTTCAGTTTAAAAATTATGAAGGTATTGCTTGTTTTGCTGGTTACTTGATTAAGGCATCTGTAAATACAAGTTTAATGAATTCAGATTTTCTTTATTTGTTTACAAAATCAGGTGCTTATGAATATTGGAAAAGTAGTATTTTTAATCAAGCAACAATTCAGAATATAGGAGCTGATAAATATGCTTCTCTAGAATTACCAGTTCCTCCCTTTGCCGAACAACAATCCATCGTTCACTATATCGAAACTGAATCCGCTTGTATTGACGCTAAAATAGTCAAGACTGAAAAACTGATTGAATTATTAACCGAATACCGCACCGCACTAATCAGCGAGGTAGTAACGGGGAAAATAAAAGTAACACCGTAAAGACGCGATAAATCGCGTCTCAATAGAAACAAGAATGGACAAATACAAAAACAAATATCGCATCGCCTCTGCCCGTGCTCAATGGTGGGACTACGGTTGGAATGGTGCTTATTTTATTACCATTTGTACCCACAACCGTGAATGTTTTTTTGGAGAAATCGTACAATCACAATTTATAGCATCCGCATCAGGACAAATAGCAGAAACCATTTGGCATGAAATCCCCACACAATTTCCATATGCAGAATCAGGCAATTTTATGGTGACGCCCAATCATATCTACAGAATATTGATTTTGAATAAACCGTCGGATCAACAACAACACCATCAAAAAAAGCCACCACAAATTAAATCCGGTGGATTTGCAGGAAACAAAAACCCAATGTTGCATGATAATGTGTCACGTATTATACGTTGGTACAAAGGGCGTTGTTCATTTGAAATCAGAAAAATACAGGTGAATTTTGCATGGCAATCCCGTTTTCACGACCATATCATTAGAAATGAGGTCGAATATCAACATATTGCAAATTATATCATCAATAACCCAAATAATTGGACAAACGATAAATTTTTCAACCCATGAACCTAACATTCGAAAACATATTTGAAACCGCATTGGTTCAGGTACTTGTTGGGCGAGCATCGAACTGCCCTGATTAATGAGGTGGTAACGGGAAAAGCAAAAAAGTAGTGTAAAATTATAGGTAAAAAAAATGAAAAGTGTCGCATATACGAAAATTTGTTTTACTTTTGTTGCATCAGTGTCGCATCCCATAAAATTTGATCACTGGTCATGGCATAAATATATCTATACGATTACCAATAACACACCCTCCATGCCTCTCATGGAAGCACACTTGGAGGGTCTTTTCTTTTTAGGATTATGATTAAACGCAGGTATGATAAATCCCCTTTATCTTTTGAAGAACAACTTGCTCTAATAAAAAAAAGAGGCTTAACAGTTGAAGATGACGCAAAAGCTCTTTCTTATCTCCAGGCCATAAGCTATTACCGCCTTAGCGCCTACTTTTTACCTTACCAAAAGCAGAAAGATCAATTTAATCATGGGACTACTTTTAAGCAAATCATACGTACCTATACTTTCGATCGGGAATTGCGGTTACTTGTTTTCGATTGTATCGATCGGATTGAAGTTGCTATTCGCACACAATTTATTTATTCAATGTCTTTGACTTATAATGATACTCATTGGCATGATAAAAAAGCATATTTTGTTAATCCATATTATAATAAGATTGGAATGTTAGTAGATCCTTATTCCGATTTTCAGGCTATTATTTCACGTGCAAAAACAGCCCAACGACCAGAAGTATTCATTAAACATTATATGGATACTTATGATCGGCCATCTAATCCTCCATCTTGGATGTGCTTAGAATTATTAACCATTGGAGAACTATCCCATATCTATCGGGGTTTGGCCGATAATAGAGACAAAAAGCGAATCGCCGATTTCTTTGATGTGCACCATAAAGTCTTTACTTCCTGGTTGCATACCTTGACTTATGTACGAAATATTTGTGCTCACCACTCAAGGCTATGGAACCGTGATTTGGCTATTGTGCCTGACAGGATCATCAAAGCAAAAGGACCTTGGTTAGAAACAACTTTTGAAAATAATAAACGGGTATTCTATTTTTTGAGCATATTAAAATATCTATTAAACCGGGCTAACTCAGGCAATCATTTAAAAAACAAGATAGAGGCTCTTTTTAATAAGTATCCTACTGTACCTATTCAGTTTTTAGGAATACCTTCTGATGAACATGGTAATTTATTAGACTGGAAAGAGCAGCCACTTTGGAAACATACAACAACATAAGCAACACGTCCGAAAACATATTTGAAACCGCATTGGTTCAGGCACTTGTTAGGCAAGCATCAAACTGCCTTATTAATCAAGCTAGCTTATCTATAGGACAGGAATGAGTCGTATGTTTCCAATTAAAAATATGTTAAAATTTCTTAAAATATAATTAGGAATTTGGTTTAAGTCTTAATTTCGTAAATATTTTACAAATAAGGCGTTTAAAATGGTTTTAGAAATACGATTAAGTAATTTTTTCTCAATAAAGGATGAGATTATACTTGACTTTCGGGCGGCCCATATCCAGTCGAAAAATGCAAGGGATTTGAGGGACAATGTGTTTAAACAGGATAAAAATGAAGTGCTGAAAACCATTCTGCTGTATGGTGCTAATGCCTCTGGGAAAAGTAATATTATTAAGGCAATTCGGTTTTGCAATGCCATGGTTTTCGAATCTCATAACCATAACGAGAACACTATCTACAACTTCAAAAGTTTTAAGTTCTATGGAATGCCTCAAAAGCCCAGTACATATTTCATACGTTTTGTAATGAATGACATAGAGTACGAGTACTCGTTTTCCCTTTTTCAAGATCAGGTTTTTAAGGAGAGCTTGTTCTATTATCCCAAAGGTAGGATTAAAGAGGTTTATACTCGCGACGAAACAAAAGGAAACACTAAACAGGAAAAATATAATTTTACTGATGTTATAAGACGCCCAATGGATGTGGCAGAAAACACATCAAACAAAACGCTCTATATTTCCCGGGCAAGTCAGATGGATAGAGGTATAGCTAAAGATATTTTCAACTATTTTCATAGAACATTTATTCTAAACTATATCGATTTTGGAGTTTCTGCAATACAAAATATTAGCAAGGACTATAAATCTCATCTTATCGAAGCTCTAAAAATTGCTGATAGCGATATAGAGGATGTCCAGATTAAAATATTAAAAAGGCCAATAAAAAGTATTCATGCCGATTTATCAAACATGACGCTAAGGGTTGAAGATGTGGTTGGCGATTATTTGCAAATTAGGTCTTATCATAAAAATCATCCTGGAATTGCTTTCGATTTCTTAACCGAAGAATCGCAGGGTACCATTAAACTGTTTTTTATGATGATGACCTTGCTGGATGTGGTGAAAAACGGCAAGATTCTGCTCATTGATGAGATTGAAGACAGCCTACACCCGAAAATCATTGAATACATATTCAATCTCTTTCGCGCCGGCGATAGGGCACAATTGCTGTGTACCACACATAATACGCAGTTTCTTGACCTGAAGAAGTTCAGGAAAGACCAGATCTGGTTCACCAATAAAAGAGAAGACGGATCAACGGATCTCTATTCTTTGTATGACTACAGCGATTTCAGAGATACCATGGATCTGGAAAAAGCCTATTTGCAGGGTCGTTTCGATGCAGTGCCCTTTGTGGATGGCTCCTTGGGTGAATTAAAACATCTGATATATGAGTAGAAAACGAAGGCCATCACGCAAAAAGCGTATTAAACCCCATTTCTGGGTGTTTTGTGAAGGTGAAACGGAAGAGGCTTATGTGCACTACCTTCGTTCAAAATATCGTTTGCCCATTGAAATAGTGGCTAAGGTTTCCGGCTCGAAGATTGATAAAGGATACATTGCACGATACAAAAAAGGAAAACCCACCCATGAAAAAGACCGGGATTTTCTGATTTACGATGCCGATGTTGAAAAAATCCTGAAAAGGCTAAATAAAATTGATTCGGCCACATTGCTTACTTCCAACCCAAGTATTGAACTTTGGTTTTTGCTTCATTATAAAAATCAAACTACAAAGATCACCGAGTATACATGTATTCAGGAATTATGTAACAGAAACAAGAACAGATATAAAAAAGGGATTATAGACAAAAAGTTGAAAGAAAAATTGGAATCTAAACAGGTAAAAGCAATAGAGAGAGCGAAAAAATTAACCGAGTTTGAAAATCCTTCAAGTAATATGTATATCTTTATTGAAGTCTTAGAACAAGTTAAGAAACAACAAATTAAATCAGAGCATATTAACAAAAACATAATTTCTATTACTTAAATCCAATATATGGTAGAGCAAATTTCGCCTGGCAGAAAAAAAAGAACTAAAAAAGAAAAGTAAAAAAGAAATATGATAGTCATTTGATACTCAAATAAATAATTCTTTTTTTATTTACTATTATCAAAAAAAAGAACCCATGAACCTAACATCCGAAAATACATTTGAAACCGCTTTGGTTCAGTCGCTGATCGAACAAGGCGGTTACACCGAAGGCAATGCACCGGATTACAGCCCTGAATTGGGCATGTTTAAAAATGAGGTGATTCAATTTTTACAAGGATCGCAGCCCAGGCGATGGGAAAAAATTGCAGCTATTCACGGTGCTGATACCGATAATCGGGTTATCCAGCGACTATATAAGGAATTGGATTTAAGAGGCAGCCTGGATGTGCTTCGCAATGGGTTTGTGGATTACGGTGTGCGTTTTCAAATGGCTTATTTTCAGCCTGCATCCGGCCTTAATCCTGATGCAGTACGCTTATACAACCAAAATAGTTTGAAGGTTTATCGTCAAATCTATTACAGTACAAAAAACAAAAACTCAGTAGATATAGTGCTGACACTCAATGGGACTCCGGTAGCTACTTTAGAGCTTAAAAACCAGTTCACTGGTCAAAATGTGGGCAATGCGTTGAAACAATACAGCACAACAAGAGATAACCGAGAAATTCTTTTTGCTTTCAAGAAAAGATGTTTGGTTCATTTCGCCATAGATCAGGACGAAGTGTTCATGACCACCAGATTAGACGGGAGTAAAACCTATTGGTTGCCGTTCAACCAAGGTGCTAATAACGGCAAAGGCAATCCACCAAATCCCGATGGGTACAGAACCTCTTATCTATGGGAAAATATTTTACAAAAAGACAGTTGGATGGAAATCATTCAACGCTTTATACATTTACAAACCGAAGAAATCACAGTCGAGCTGCCTATGCCAGGCGGCCAATCAGAAAAAAGGATTTACAAGAAAGAAAAACTCATTTTCCCACGATATCACCAATTGGATGCTGTACGAGTCATAGGCGAGAGTGTGTTGAAAGTAGGTGTTGGCAAAAACTATTTGATACAACATTCCGCAGGCTCGGGAAAGAGTAATTCCATTGCCTGGCTGGCGTACCGTTTATCAAGCTTGCACAACGCAATGGACGAACGGATTTTTGATTCAGTGATTGTTGTAACAGACCGACGAGTGCTTGATCAACAATTACAAGATACCATCTATCAGTTTGAGCATAAAACCGGTGTGGTTCAGAAGATTGACAAGGACAGTACGCAATTAGCTTCTGCTTTGAGCTATGGCACAAATATTATCATCACCACTTTGCAAAAATTCCCTTTTGTGGTGGATAAGGTAGGCGAATTACCGGATAGAAAATATGCTGTCATCATTGATGAAGCACACAGCTCACAAGGTGGTAAAGCAAGCACAAAGATGAAAGAGGTGCTAGCTTCAAAGTCATTGGAGCAAGCCGTTGAGGACGACACAGATGATTATACCGGAGATGACTTTATAAGAGAACAGATTGAAAGATCGGCAGCCATAAGAGGTCAACAGGCTAATATTTCATTCTTTGCTTTCACTGCAACGCCAAAATATAAAACATTACAAGTATTCGGTGGCCAAGATAAGGATGGTAAACCTAAGCCCTTCCATTTATACTCCATGCGTCAAGCTATTGAAGAGGGTTTTATTTTAGATGTATTACAGAATTACATCACTTATGAGCTTTACTTCAAGCTGACCAAAGCCATAGAAGAAGACCCCCATCTGAATAAGAAAAAAGCAGCTAAAGCTATTGGTAAATACGTTTCACTCCATCCGCACAACCTGGCACAGAAAACAGAAATCATCCTTGAGCACTTTAAAAATATTGTGTCCAAAAAAATTGGAGGAAAAGCAAAAGCTATGTTGGTATGTGGCTCAAGACTACATGCCAAACGCTATTTTGAAGAGTTTAAGAGATATATCGAAGCTAAGGGCTATGGAAATGCTATCAAGATATTAGTAGCCTTTTCAGGAAAAGTAGTTGATGATAATACTCCCGATGGCATTTCAGAGCCTCAAATGACAGGATATAGTGAAAAAGAACTGCCGGGCATTTTTGACAAAGACGAATACAAAATCCTGATAGTTGCTGATAAATATCAAACAGGATTCGACCAACCCCTGCTGCATACCATGTATGTAGATAAGAAACTGTCGGGAGTAAAAGCAGTTCAAACTCTTTCACGATTGAACAGAATGTATCCGGGCAAAGAAGATACTTTTGTGCTAGACTTTGCCAATGACAGACAAACTATTTTAAATTCGTTTCAACCGTATTACGAGATTACTTCCGTAACCGAAGAAACAGATATCAATCATTTATATGATCTGAAGACGAGGTTGGATCAATTTCAAGTGTATTGGACACAAGAAATCGAGGCTTTTGCCAATATATATTTTGATCCGACAACAAAACTGAACAATCCAACACAGCAAAAAAGCCTGTACGCATTCACCGATCCGGCAGTTGACAGATATAAAGCCATAGCAGAAGAAGAAAAACAAGACGAGTTTAAAAAAGGCTTACGTTCCTGGACGAACCTGTATGCGTTCCTTTCTCAAATAATGCCTTTTATTGATTCAGAATTTGAGAAGTTTTATGCATATGCTAAACTCTTGCAAACCAGACTACCTAAAAGGGATTTGTCTGAATCCTTGCATCTAGATGATGAGATTGCGTTGGAATACTACCGCTTACAAAAGATAAAAGAAGGAACCATCGAACTTCAGAAAGGAGAAGAAGGCGAACTCAGCGGGATATCAGAAGCCGGACTAAAAAGAGCTAAGAATGAGGAGGCTTTGCTCTCTGAAATTATTAACGTGCTCAATGAACGCTTCGGAACAGAATTTGAAGAAGCAGACAAGCTTTTCTTCGACCAGATAGAAGCCGAATTGATGGAAGACGAAACCTTGCAGACACAGGCAAGAGTGAATCAAATGGACACCTTCAAATTTGCATTTAACGATAAGTTCATTGACAAACTCATTGGACGCATGGACCAAAATCAGGAAATATTTGAAAAAATATTGGAGGACAAAGCATTTGGCGACTTAGTAAAAGAATTGATGATGAAGAGGATCTATACAAGATTAAATGAATGATTCCAATGCTGAATAACGAAATGCATAACTAAATCACTCAACCCAACGTATGGCAAAGACAGTGTTTACCACAGCATCCGACAAAATTGACAGGAAACCTTATTATTGAAAAAGAAAAGACCGCCCTTACAAAGCGATAGAAACGGTTTTATATCTATTCTTACTAAAAGCACACTCCTACGGAGCTAACACGAACACCAACAACAGAAACTCGCAGCATAATTGACAATTGATAATTGACAATTGATAATTGACAATTGCTAATTGCTAATTGCTAATTGATAATTGATAATTAATAATTGATAATTGATAATTGATAATTGATAATTGCTAATTGCTAATTGACAATTGATCAGTAGATTTTAGAATATCTTAGGAAAGCGCTTTGGGTTGTATTCGTGCATGATATTATACACCGCATCGAACACATCTTCGGCATTGGGATTAGAGAAATAGTCTCCGTCGGTGCTATAAGCTGCCCGATGTGCTTTGGCCGTCAGTGTACGTGGCTCGCTGTCGAGATACTGGAAACCCTTTTGTATCTCAATAACCTGTTGCATCATATAGCTGGTGGCACCACTTGGTACATCTTCGTCGAAAAACAGTATTTTATTTGTCTTTTTCAATGATTCCAAGATGCTGCTATTCACATCAAACGGTATCAATGTTTGTGCATCAATGAGTTCCACATCTATCCCAAACTCTTGTAGCTGAGTTACTGCATCTTGTGCGATCCTGACACATGAGCCATAGGTTACTACGGTGATATCGGTACCTTTTTTCAGTATCTCAGGCTGTCCGGGTGCTATACTGAACTCACCCATATTGATAGGTTTACGTTCGTGCAGGCGGTAACCGTTTAAAGGTTCTATGATCAACACTGGCTGATCAGACTGCAAATAGGTATTATAGAATCCTGCAGCCTGAGTCATATTACGCGGAACGGCTACATGTACACCTCGTATGGAGTCAATAACCATGCTTAGCGGTGAGCCGGCATGCCATATACCTTCCAGCCGATGGCCTCGGGTGCTGATGATCAAAGGTGCTTTTTGACCTCCTTTGGAACGATAATGCAAAGTAGCTAAGTCATCGCTGATAGCCTGTAAGGCATATAACAGATAGTCAAAATACTGTATCTCGGCTATAGGGCGAAGGCCGCGCATCGCCATACCTATTCCTTGACCTAAGATAGTCGCTTCCCGTATGCCGGTATCGTATATGCGATGTGTACCGTATTTCTCCTGCAATCCTTCATAAGTCTGATTCACACCTCCTATCTTTCCCACATCTTCTCCGAAGGCGATCACCAACGGATTGGTCTCAAATATTTTGTCAAAGTTATCACGCAGAATCTCTCTACCGGGTGCTAGCTCGGGCTTCTCGCCAAACGCCGGTGGTACAGGAGTGATTTTCATGGCATCATATGCCGATTGAGAATACAAATGAGAGCTATACCTGTCACTTCCATCCTTCATTTCTTTCTCCAACCAGTTACTTACATTTGTTTTCAACGAATTGGTCGGGTCGCTGCATGAATCACAAATCAGTCGTAATATTTTCCTTCCTGCCGAGATCACATCTTTTCGTATAGGCTCTCCTATACGTGCAAGGTCTGCCTTGATAGTCTCAATTTTTGCTGTTTTGGCACAGTTACAACTTGTCAGATTGACCAATCTGATAAGCTCTTCCTGTTTGTCGATGATAGGCTGTTGAAAATTATTCCAGGCGTTCTTACGGGCTTCCCGTGCTCTTTTTTTAGCTGCTTTTTCGATAGCATCTAGTTCTACAGCTGTAGCAAGACCTTGTTCAATGATCCATTCCCTGAAATGCACCAATCCGTCTCTTTGTTCTTCTTCTTCTAGCTGGTCTGGACTTTTATATCTCTCGTGCGAGCCTGAGGTTGAATGGCCTTGTGGCTGTGTGCAGCCCATCACATGGAAGAGGACAGGTACATGTTCCTTACGGCATTTGGCTATGCCTTCTTTATACACTCTGACTAATTCGGGATAATCCCATGCATTGACCTTGTAGATATAATATCCATTGGTATGCTCTTCTTTCTCAAAGCCTTTGAGTATGTCGCTTATATTTCCTTTAGTGATCTGGTCTTTATTTGGCACCGATATCCCCCATCCATCGTCCCATACCGAGACTGCCATAGGTATTTGCATCACTCCGGCAGCGTTGATGCTTTCAAAGAAATGTCCTTCGGCTGTAGATGCATCGCCTATAGTCCCAAAGGCCACCTCATTGCCATTGATGGAGAAGTTTTTATACTTAGCCAGGTTCTTATCTTGTCTGAAGTGCTTGGATGCCAGGGCTAACCCCACTAATCTGAGCATCTGACTGGCTGTAGGTGATGTGTCGGCTGATGAGTTTTTCAGATCGCTCAGTTTCAACCATTCACCGTTTTCGTCTAAGGTACGGGTAGCAAAATGATTATTCATCAGTCGGCCACCATTTCCGGGATTGGCTTTCAGGTCGGTATCCCCATACAGTTGAGCAAACAACTCCTCTATACTAACCATGCCGGCTGCCAACATAAAGGTTTGGTCGCGATAATAGCCTGATCGCCAGTCGCCTTTTTGAAAGACTTTGGCCATAGCTAACTGGGGAATCTCTTTCCCATCTCCAAAAATACCAAACTTAGCTTTCCCTGTCAGTACCTCCCTGCGACCTATCAAACTGGCCTGCCTGCTCTCATGAGCGATTCTATAATCGGATAACACTTCTTCTTTGGTGAAAACTATATCATCTTTACTAAGTGGTTTCTCAATGTTTTTCATGGTTATTATGAATTTTACCTGATATGCAAAAGTAAGAAAATACCGCTAAAAGACTGAATAAAGAAATGGATTTAGGACTTTTTTTAAATTGCTTGCTGCATATTTTTCTGGTATCCGATGCCATTGCTTTTATATAGCTTAGCAGAATATATCCACATTGCTACGCTTCGTCCACTCATAAAAAGCAAAAAGGCAATCCATAGCCCATGATTTGCTAAAACAGGTTTTAAAAGATATACAGCAGGTAGAAAGATGAATAAACCGGCTATCACCATTGCCTTTCTCATATATTTAGCTGATAAGGTACCGACAAAAATCCCATCCCATAAAAAAGCGGCAAAAGAGGCAATAGGAACAGCCGCCATCCAATAGCGGTAATCAATAGCTAAGATCAAAAGATCTTCATTATTGGTGAGTAGATTTGTCATGCTTTTAAACCCAAAAAAGATGGCGATACTGAACATACAACTAAGACCCCATCCCCATCGGAAGATATAGCGTACTGTCAATATAAAAAGTTGTGTATTCTTGCTACCGGCGTACTTACCTGTCAAAGCTTCAGCCGCGTATGCAAATCCGTCCAGGAAATAGGAGAAGACGAAAAAATATTGCATCAAAATACTGTTCACTGCTAATGTCTCATTTCCAAGTGAGGCAGCCCGACTGGTAAACAAACTTAAAGAGCCGATCAGTATCAACGAACGGATAAATAAATTTGCGTTGATTGCAAAAAAACTGACTAACTTTTCTTTCTGTAGCAGTATGGATATTGGGATGCGTACAAACAGCTTCTTATACTTATTTTTAAACAACAAGAAGGCTAAAAGTAAGCCCATGTATTCTGCTAGTACCGTACCTAAGGCTACTCCTTGTACATCCATCTGTAGGACGCGAACAAAAAAGACACTGAAAGTAATATTCAGCAGGTTTACAACTATAGAAATGAACATGGGATAACGTGTGTTCTGCATTCCGACAAACCATCCCATCATCACGTAGGTGGTAAGGCTTGCCGGTGCCGACCAGATACGGATATTATAATAGGTCCGTGCCAGATGTTTTGTAGCTGCTTCGCCTTCCAATACGCCAAAGCCAATTTTCGCTAAAGGTGATTGCAGAACCAGCAGCAGTCCGGCTATACTCAGTGCCACCAATAATGCACGTTGCAACACCACTGCAATTTCCTGGTGATTGCGTGCTCCGTAGGCCTGAGCTGTATATCCTGTAGTACTCATCCTCAGAAAGCTAAAGCTCATAAACAAGAGGTTGAACAGTACATTAGCCAATGCTACTGCTGCCAGAAAGATGCTATCGTTGAGGTGTCCCATCAGTGCTACATCAACCATCCCGATTAGCGGGACGGTGATATTGCTGATGATATTAGGTAATGTCAGTCGAAGGATTTCCCGGGTCAGCCCTGAGGGATTATTGGCTGTCATGCCTGATGTAATCCGCACTCTTTTTGGTCGGGGCGTTCCCACCACCATCTGCCGGCACGTACGTCTTCACCGGGTTGTATGGCACGGGTACAAGGCTGGCAGCCAATGCTCGGAAATCCTTGATCATGCAAAGGATTATAAGGGATATGATGTTGATCAATAAAGTCACGCAACTGTTTTTCTGTCCAGTCCAGCAACGGATTGATCTTGATGAGACCGTTGAGTTCATCCCATTCTACTGTTTGCAGATTGGTACGTGTGACAGACTGCTCTTTTCTGAGCCCGGTAACCCAGGCTTTGCACCCTTTTAAGGCACGTTTCAACGGTTGTGTCTTACGGATATGGCAGCAGAGCTTTCGCTTTTCAACGCTATCGTAAAAAAGATTGATGCCATGCTCGTTAACCATTTGTTCCACAGCGGCAGTATCAGGAAAATAGACTTCAATTTTATGTGAATATCTGGCTTGTGTCTTGTCTAACAAGTCATACACTTCCTGATACAACCTGCCGGTATCTAAGGTGAAGATACGCATCTCCGGACAGGCCTTGACGATCATATGTGTTATTGCCTGGTCTTCTAAACCGAGACTCGTTGCAAAGGCAATTTCTTTACCAAAAAGATCTGAGGCGTATTTTAATATTTCTGCGGCATCTAAACCGGCCACAGCTTTATTGAGTTCAACTACTTGTGCATTCATCAGTAAAAGCAAACTTAAAAGTCCAAAATTAAACTAATTGTTTGAATATGGAATGAGAGCAAAAAAATACACTATAGATTCCGAACAACCAAAATCATCTGCGAAAATCAGCGCAATCAGCGGGAAACAATAAGATCAGCGGGAGTTAATAGCACCTTTCCACCTACAGGTTACACTTACAAGCACCACAACCAAAATCATCTGCAAAAATCAGTGTAATCAGCTGGAAACAATA
This sequence comes from Bacteroidales bacterium, assembly GCA_023229245.1. Taxonomy (GTDB): domain Bacteria; phylum Bacteroidota; class Bacteroidia; order Bacteroidales; family F082; genus JALNZU01. The sequence goes on from JALNZU010000023.1 coordinate 16,583, forward strand.
AGATCAGCGGGAGTTAATAGCACTTTTTCACCTACAGGTTACACTTACAAGCACCACAAACAAAATCATCTGCGAAAATCAGCGGAATCAGCGGGAAACAATAAGATCAGCGGGAGTTAATAGCACTTTGCCTCCTACAAGTTACACTTACAAGCACCACAACCAAAATCATCTGCGAAAATCAGCGCAATCAGCGGGAAGTAAAAAGATCAGCGGGAATTAAAAACACTTTTCCACCTACAGTTTACACTTACAAACACCACAAACAAAATCATCTGCGAAAATCAGCGCAATCAGCGGGAAACAATAAGATCAGCGGGAATTAAAAACACTTTTCCACCTACAGTTTACACTTACAAGCACCACAAACAAAATCATCTGCGAAAATCAGCGGAATCAGCGGGAAGTAAAAAGATCAGCGGGAAACAAAAAGATCAATTGCATATTAAATTTACTTATTCACAATTATATGCATAACTTTGTAAAGTATCCAAAAACTCAAACAGTTAAACAAGAATGAAATGAATAAAACAGAAAACGAAATATCATATTTGATAAGAGGTGCAATCTTCGATGTTTATAATGCATTAGGTCCAGGACTGTTTGAATCGGTTTATGTAGCCGCATTAAATTATGAACTAGAAAAAAGAGGCTGTCAGGTAAAGACAGGAGTTTCCGTTCCGGTAGTTTATGATTCGGTCAATCTGGATGTAGGTTTTCGATTAGATTTATTGGTTGATGACAAAGTTATCGTAGAAGTTAAATCAGTAGAAGAACTTAATAAGGTTCATCATAAGCAGGTGATTACTTATTTGCGTCTAACTAACTTGAAATTAGGTATTTTAGTCAACTTCAATGTAGATGAAATTACAAAAGGTATTATTAGAAAGGTGGATAACTTGTGATTTTTCATATGTTGTCACAGTCAATAAAAAAGGGTTATTTACGAAAAATAGCGGGAAACAATAAGATCAGCGGGAGTTAATAGCACTTTTTCACCTACAAGTTACACTTACAAACACCACAACCAAAATCATCTGCGAAAATCTGCGTAATCAGCGGGAAGCAAAAAGATCAGCGGGGGTTAATAGCACCTTTCCGCCTACAGTTTACACTCACAAACGCCATGAACAAAATCATCTGCGAAAATCTGCGTAATCAGCGGGAAGCAAAAAGATCAGCGGGAATTAAAAACACTTTTCCACCTACAGTTTACACTTACAAACACCACAACCAAAATCATCTGCGAAAATCAGCGGAATCAGCGGGAAACAATAAGATCAGCGGGAATTAAAAACACTTTTCCACCTACAGTTTATTTATTCAAGAAAATACTGGCGTAGTTCTTTCAGGTCGTCTACTAGTTTTGCACCCGATTTTTCAAGCTTTATGTATGTCTCTTCAAGCATAGTGCCCTCTTCATCAGCACCTTTGTTTTCCAATGTTCTTGCAATATCTTCCGTCTCTTCTGCCATGAAATTTGCAATCACTCCTTTCATGCTATGTGCATCAAACTTTAGTGTTGAGAAATCTTTAGTATCAATAGCTTTTTTAATATCGCTCATCCGTGCAGGATAATCTCGAATAAATAAATCAATTATCTCCAACACTATATGTTTGTCAAAGTATTGGAATGTATTCATAAACATCTGTTGGTCAATAACTTTCATAGCACTTTTTTGGCTCATATTGAGTACGGTTGATCGATAATTTTGTATGCCGTAAAAGTACAAAAAGAATGATTACTGATAGGCGATCGGTATCAAAATCCAAACAATCCGCCTATTTGGTATATAGCGAATGCCAGCAACCATGCGAGTAGTGTAGTATATATAGAAGTAAATAGCGGCCATTTCCATTTTCCCGATTCTTTACGTATAGCAGCAAACACAGCAACGCATGGAAAATAGATCAGGATAAATGCCATATAGCTTAGGGCTACTAAGGGTGTAAACACTAACTCTCCTTTTTTAGGGCCGGTCTCGTATCTTTGTTCTCTCAGCTTATTTATGAGGCTTTCGGTAGGCTCGTCATCAGGACCTGTCTGATAGATCACTCCCATAGTAGAAATAATCACCTCTTTCGCTGCTGATCCGGCTAACAGGCTTATTCCCATTTTCCAGTCGAAGCCTAAGGGTCGTATAACCGGCTCGATGAATTTTCCTAGTCTGCCCAAGAAAGAATATTCCTGTTTTGAGCTCATGCGTTCCAGTTCAATCTGATGTAGTGTAGCTTCTAGTACAATTGGTTTATCCGATTCTGAATCAGAGTAGGTTGAACTGGCATACACATTTTGTATTTTCTGATCGTATTCCTTGTCAATATGTCTGCCAAGCGGGAAATAGCTCAACACCCAGATAATAATGGATGCTAGCAATATAAATGTCCCCATTTTTTTAAGATATTGTGCCCCTTTGAACCATGTCTGTCTGAATATCGCTTTAGCTGTTGGCATTCTATATGGTGGCAGTTCCATCACGAAGGGCATCTCATCGGCTTTGAACAATACTTTTTTAAATATCCATGCTACTATAGCGGCAATCAATATACCGGTAAGATATATCAGGAACAGTAGTGTTCCTTTATAGGCTGTGAAGAATGCGCTGATCAGTAGTATATATACTGGATATCGGGCGCTGCACGACATAAAGGGAATAATCATCATAGTGATTAGTCGGTCGTTTTTATTTTCGATAGTTCTCGTAGCCATGATAGCCGGCACATTACATCCGAAGCCCATCAAAAGAGGGATGAATGAGCGACCATGCAGTCCAACCCTATGCATCAGCTTATCGACTATAAAGGCCACGCGTGCCATATAGCCTGTAGTTTCCAAAAGGCTCAAAAAGAAAAATAAAATAAGGATATTAGGCAGGAAAACGATGACTCCTCCTACCCCACCAATTATTCCGTCTATCAGCAGATCACGTACAAAACTCGCCGGCAGTAGAGTGGCAATCTGTTTGCCGCTCCACCCCATAAGCATCTCTATCCACTCCATAGGGTATTCGCCTATAAAGAAAGTAGCCTGAAACACTATCCACATGACAAATAAAAAGATAGGATAGCTCAACAGTCGATGAGTCAGTATGCCGTCTATCTTTCTGCTGAAATTTGTCTTCGATTTTACAGCCGCTTTATAAGTCTCTTTCAATGCACCTTCAATGAATCCATACTTTGCATCGGTGATGATAGATTCTGTTTCATCTTTATAAATGGTCTCAATACGAACCATTTCATGCCGTATTACTTTTTGAACTGCATCAACATTATGTAATTTTTCTATCCGGTGTGATTCTTCACGGTCGCCTTCCAGCAGCTTGATAGACAAGTATCTGGGTGAAATAATATTGGTAATATGTTCATTCCCATTCACATTAAGCACCTTTTGTATCTTCTTGATAGCAGCTTCTATGTCAGGGCCATAGTTAATATGTATATGTCGTGTATCGGGATCATTATCTTCAAATACTTGTATGACACGGTCTAACAGCTCTTCTATACCCCTTCCTTTAGAACCTACTGTCGGGATAGCTGGTATTCCCAATAGCTTCCCAAGACTTTCGTAGTCAAAGCTATCGCCTGTATCTTCAAACTCATCGAACATATTCAATGCCATCACCACCTTGATATCTAAGTCTATCAGTTGGGTGGTAAGGTATAGGTTACGTTCTAAATTGGATGTATCTACTACATTGACTACTACATCGGGTAGTTCGGTAAATATAAACTCTCTGACGAATAATTCCTCAGGCGAGTAGCTGGTTATGCTATAAGTACCGGGCAGGTCGGTCAGCTTAAAGGTATAACCTTTGTGCCTCAGGCTTGCTGTCTTGGATTCAACAGTCACTCCTCCATAATTAGCTACCCTCTCTCTGGAGTTAGAAGCAATATTAAAAATACTTGTCTTACCCGAATTAGGATTCCCTACCAGGGCTACCGAGATACATTTTGATCGTGTAGCAGGTCTGAGGTTCAGCGCTTGTTCAAGAGCCTGCACACCAAAAAAATGATTATTAGCAAGTGTTTGCGATCCGTTGCCTGTATAAACCTCTATCAGTTGAGCTTCACTTTTACGCAAAGAAACCTCATAACCCATTATATTATACTCAATGGGGTCGCGTAATGGAGCATGCTTTACTACTATGATCTGCTTGCCGGGTACAAAACCCATTTCAATGATACGTTTACGAAAAGCGCCTCTACCTTTTACCTTAGTGATAATCCCTTTTTCGCCTTCCTGTAAATCGGCAAGTACCGTCGTTTGAGCTATTTTTTCCACAAGGCAAAGAACGGAAAAACAAGCTAGCCGACAGATACCTATAAGTAGGTATTTAGATTAGTAGTCAGAGCTGTAAAAAAGCTTTTCGTATCGTGCCTTTTCTTTTTTCACTAATTTTGCAGTCAAAAATCAGATCAACTATGTTTGAAGGCTTAAGTGAAAAGCTTGAACGCTCGTTTAAAATATTAAAAGGACAGGGATATATCACCGAGATCAATGTTGCTGAAACATTGAAAGAGGTTCGTAAAGCATTGATTGATGCGGATGTCAATTTCAGGATAGCCAAAGACTTCACTAATAAGGTAAAAGAAAATGCCTTAGGTGAAAAGATCCTTACTGCTGTTTCTCCCGGTCAGCTGATGGTCAAGATCATGCGTGATGAGCTTGCTGCTCTGATGGGTGAGGATGCGCAAGACATCAACCTGAAAGCCAATCCCGCCATCATACTGATAGCCGGTTTACAAGGAAGTGGTAAGACAACCTTTTCAGCTAAGTTAGCTAACTTTATCAAGCGTAAAAAAGGCCGTCAACCATTATTGGTAGCATGCGATGTGTATCGTCCGGCAGCTATTGAGCAGCTGAAGGTTCTTGGCGAGCAGGTTGAGGTGGAGGTCTATTCGGATGAGGGATCCAAAGACCCTATCGCCATAGCCCGTAGGGCAATACAGCATGCCAAGACAAACGGATTAAATACCGTCATTATTGATACTGCCGGGCGTCTAGCCATTGATGAGATGATGATGGACGAGATCAGTGGCATCAAGAAAGCAGTTCAGCCGCACGAGATACTTTTTGTGGTAGATGCGATGACAGGGCAGGATGCAGTAAATACCGCCAAAGTATTCAACGACCGATTAGATTACAACGGTGTAGTACTCACCAAATTAGATGGCGACACACGTGGAGGAGCTGCTCTTTCGATCAAGGCAGTAGTCGATAAGCCTATAAAATTTGTCGGGATAGGTGAGAAAATGGACGCATTAGATGTGTTTCACCCTAAGCGTATGGCCGAGCGTATCTTAGGGATGGGTGATATCCTCTCGTTGGTAGAAAAAGCACAAGAGCAGTACGACGAAGCCGAAGCCCGCAGTCTGAAAAAGAAATTAGCCCGTAATGAGTTTAATCTGAACGACTTCCTGAAGCAGATTCAGCAGATTCAAAAAATGGGTAACATCAAAGATCTGGCAGGTATGATACCCGGAATGGGCAAAGCTCTTAAGGACACCGAAATTGAAGATGATGCCTTCAAGGATATTGAAGCTATTATCTTTTCGATGACACCAGCCGAGCGCGAAAATCCCAAGATACTCAACGGCAGCAGGCGAAGACGCATAGCCGCCGGAAGCGGGACAAACATTGTTGAGGTAAACCGACTCATCAAACAGTTTGAAGAGACATCAAAAATGATGCGAACCATCACCACAGGAGGCGGTGGAGCTAGAAAAATGATGCAGATGATGCAACAAATGCGACGTTAAAACTATAAGCCATGAAGGCAAAACTAATCGACGGCAAGTCTATTGCCGAACTCATAAAAAAAGAGATAGCTACAGAGGTAGCTTCAATGATAGATCAAGGATTGGAAGCTCCTCATCTGGCAGCTATCTTAGTTGGTAACGACCCGGCCAGCGAGACTTATGTGGCTGCCAAAGAACGCGCATGCCGTAGAGTAGGCATGACAGCTACCACCTATCGAATGCCGGTACGTACATCAGAAAAGGAATTGCTCTCAACCATAGAATTTCTGAATAACGACCCTGATATAGACGGATTTATCGTACAGCTACCCCTGCCCGCTCACATAGATACCAACAACGTGATAGAACATATTGCACCAGAAAAAGATGTGGATGGGTTTCATCCAAGAAATATTGGTCGTATGTTGCTTGGACTTCCTGCCTATCTGCCTGCTACACCTGCCGGCATAATGGAACTGCTTGAGCGAAGCGATATAGAGGTTCAGGGAACACATTGCGTGATAATAGGACGATCTAATATAGTAGGAACACCGCTGAGTATCCTGCTGTCGCGCAAAACCGAAAATGCCAATGCCACCGTAACCCTATGCCATAGCCATACTACCAATCTTGCCGAACTGACCCGACAAGCCGACATACTGATAGTAGCTATCGGACAACCGGAATTTCTCAAAGCCGATATGATCAAACCAAATGCGGTGATCATTGACGTGGGAATACATCGCATACCCGATGCAAAAAGCGAAAAAGGGTACAGGATCACAGGTGATGCAGCCTTCAAGGAAGTTGCAGCCAAAGCTTCAGCTATCACACCCGTACCCGGGGGCGTAGGTCCTATGACTATCGCCTCACTGCTTAAAAACACCCTATTAGCTGCCCAGCATAAGGTGTACAAGCCCTGAACCATACAAATGTATTAACCCTTTAAGAAATCAAACTCCAAGCAGATATTTATTTGAATATCAACGTGATGAATAAAAAACATCAGAACTTGTTTGAAGATGGAAAACGACTCCCACTGATGGAGGAATTTTATACCATACAGGGCGAAGGCCATAATATGGGTACGGCAGCTTATTTTATACGCATAGGTGGATGCGATGTAGGATGTAGCTGGTGCGATACCAAGCCTTCATGGGATGCCGACCTCTTCCCACCTGTTAAAACCGATGATATTATTGAACGGGCTTGTGTATATCCGGCAAAGACAGTAGTTGTAACCGGAGGAGAGCCATCCTTATATCCATTGGATTATTTCACAAGCAAACTTCAGGAAAAAGGAATAAAGACGATGGTTGAAACCTCAGGAGCTCACAAGCTTACCGGACAATGGGACTGGATATGCCTCTCGCCTAAAAAGTTCTCACCGCCTAAGCCGGAAATATTTAAACAAGCTGATGAGTTAAAAGTGATCATACAAAAAGCAGCCGACCTGCAATGGGCCGAGCAGAATGCTAATTTAGTCTCCAATAAATGTCATCTATATTTGCAACCCGAATGGAGCGTCTCAGAAAAAATAATGCCCTGGCTGACCGACTACGTCATGCAACATCCGCAATGGCGTATCAGCCTTCAGGCTCACAAATATATGCGTATTCCCTGATAGTCGTATTGCTGTTTGCCACACCGGTTTGTTTGGCTCAATCCCAACAGGGAATTAAAAAGTCGGCCGTAAGAAAAGCTGAGAAGGCATTTAAAAAAGCTGAAGAAGCATTCTTTATAGCCGATTATCTAACAGCTCAGCACGCCCTTCAACAGGCTATTCACCATAACCCATCTTATACCGAGGCCTGGCTGATGTTGGCTGAGCTGAAATTAGAAACCAATCGAAAAGAAGAAGCATTAACAGCGTTTCAAAACCTGATCAAAACCGACAGCACTAAATTTCCAATGGTCTATGGCATCATGGCTCAGCTATATTACGAAAAAGCCAACTATGACACTGCTGTTTATCTTTACAAAAAAGCTTTATCCTCCAATAATCTCAGGCCAGAGGCCCAGACCATGCTGAAAGAGAAACTGATTATTGCCTCTACAGCCGCTGAATTATTTAACACGCCTTATGATATGCTGTTGACACCAATACCCGGCATGATCAATACTGAGGCAGATGAATATATCAACAGCCTTCGACTTGACGGACACCAACTGCTCTTCACACGAAAGACTGCCAGTATATCAGGTAAAGAGGAAATATCGGAAGAGCGCTTTTTCATCAGTGAATCTGATACAGTAGGCATATGGCGTACTGCCGTTCCGCTTGTACCCGACTGGGAAGGATTAGGGAATATGGGAGCCTTATCGTTTTCGGCCGATGGAAAGACCCTGCTTTTTACTGGGTGTGGGTGGGCAGATGGATTAGGAAGCTGCGATATCTATATCTCAAAAATGAAAGAAGGCAGATGGACTCTTCCGGAAAACATTGGTAAACCTGTGAATAGCAATGCATGGGAATCGCAGCCAGTGCTCACCGACTATGGCACAAGCTTACTTTTTGTCAGCAACCGGCCCGAAGGGTATGGAGGCTCGGATATTTATATGTCTATCGCTTTGGAAGACGGTACATGGAGCAAGCCTATCAATTTAGGTGCTACTATAAACACCGCTGGCAACGAGATGGCTCCTTTTCTGCATCCTGATGGACAGACCTTGTATTTTTCTTCCGACGGACATGCCGGATTAGGTGGCTATGATCTGTTTATGAGCAAAAAAGACGAAACAGGGCGTTGGTCGAAACCGGTAAATTTAGGTGCTCCGGTCAACTCTTCTGAAGATGAGCTGAATCTGATCGTGACATTAGATGGTACAAAAGCGTATATGTCGGCTAAAAAAGCTGAAGGAAAAGGCGGATTCGATATTTATAGTTTTGAGCTCCCTGAGGCTTTCCGACCAGAACCCTGTACCTATGTAAGAGCATTAGTCATTGACAAACACACCTCAAAGCCTTTAGCAGCTAAGCTGAAGTTATCCGACCTTGCAGAACAACAGCTGATATTTAAAGAGCAGTTAGAACCTGATGGAGTGTTTCTTATCCCTTTGAGAACTAACCGGCCTTATGCCATGCATATTTCCAAAGAAGGATATCTGTTTCAGTCCCTGACATTTCGTACCGAAACCGCAGATATAAACAAGCCGTACGAGCTGCTGATTGAATTGGAGCCTGCAAAAGAAGGTAGTTCAATCATATTACACAATATATTTTTCGCATGGGATGAAACACTCCTTCAAGCAGCATCTTATGCCGAGCTCAATGAATTGGTCGGTTTCTTGCAACAAAATCCCGGTTTACGGATTGAATTAGGCGGCCATACCGATAATACTGGTTCAGAAGCCTACAATCAGACGCTTTCAGGCGAGCGTGCAAAAGTCGTGAAAGCGTATCTAGTAGAAAAAGGTATTCAAAGCGAGCGCATAGCAACCAAAGCCTATGGCTCATCACAGCCGGTTGCCGACAACAGCACAGAGGAAGGGCGCAGCCAGAACAGGCGTACCACTCTCACTATACTGCCTTAGATCATCCTCTTAAGCCGAAACTTTATTTCGATTAATCCCTGATCGTTGCGCCAGACGATCAACCGAATACGACTCACACTGCTTTTTCGGAACATAGCGGTAAGATCTTCCAAACTCAAATCGCCTATCCCTTTGCCATCAACAGAAATCAATATATCGCCAGACTGCACCCCTGCTATAGCCGCCGGAGAATTATCCAACACATGCACAACTTTAAAAGTTGTGTAGTCAGCTCCTGTAGCAATGATGTCAAGGCCACTGAGATTGTATTCAAATGGACGAGAATACTGTGAGTTTTTTTTCAGATACAGCTTCCCCTCTTTATAGTCCAATATCAAATGAAATCGGCTCAATATTTCACCTCCCACCGATCCGATACGCTTTTGATCGTCAGATACCGGTTCTCTTACATTTTTGGTGATATACGATGCCAGTACATTTTTCATCCTGAATTTCCCTATGGAGAACTTTTTCAACCGCCCAATATTTCCTTCTATCTCGCCTCCCAAGCCCCAACCTACTATAGCTGGCACATGTTTCTCGGGTAATGTAACGGCTGTATCATCATCTATTTCAAGCAATAAGCCATAGCTTGCGCCAGTATCAAGAAGAAAGCTACCCTTGAGTGCACTATGAGTGGCTTGTTCTAGCAGGGCATCAATATAGGGTCTGTCGTTGACCAGTCGAAGTGGGACTGAATGAAATCTGGCAGAAGGCTTGAAGTAGTTAGGGTCATAAATCGTCAGCTTACGTGCAGGATAATTTATTTCTACCACAAAATGATTAAAAAAATCGTATCCTATGATGCCATGTACCTCCATTCCCAAATGTGAGGCTAAATTCAGATAGGGTGACTTCAAAATAACGAGCGACTGGCCTTTTCCGCTTATCCCGGGTAAGGTCAAACTGATATTAGAGGCTATATATGCTTCGATGGCATCAGAGTTACCCATGCCGGCAACCTGTACAGTCCGGGTATGACTGATCTCAAGAAAATCAGGCTGATCATCCATCAGTAAGGTAGTACGCACACCTGTATCTAAAATAAATTTCATCGGAAGACTGTCATTCAACATCACCGGTACTATGATCAGATTGTTGGATAACTCAAACGGAACAACAGTCTTACGTAATTGATTATCTATCTGGTACCCAATAAAATCAGCTTTCAAAACGGGTAGAGAAAACCAAAGACATAGCACTATTATCCACCGTTGTTTCATGTACATCGAATTGATTGAAGCATCCCGGTTCTTTTCATTCAAGTGATAGCCGCTGCATGAGTTTAACAGCTTATCGGCATAATCAGTATTATTGTTTTAATTGTATGGTATAAGAATAAGTGACTGGTGCTTGTTGCGGTGCTGATTCCTTTTCAGGTTTATGCTGTTTCTTTTCCGGTGTGATATTATATTGTATTTGAGTATGAGGGAGTTTAAACTTAATATTGATCTTAGTAGTTGATTTCAGTCGTATCCCACGATTTTTCACCTTCTCATACCGCAGCAAACTCACTAATCGCATCGCTTCCTCATCGCATCCATATCCTATTCCTTTGATAATACGTGGCTTATCTACAGTGCCATTATCATCCACGTCAAACTCAACAATTACTATCCCTTCAACACGGGCTTTCAATGCTTCTTGCGGGTACCTCAAATTTTCTTTTAAAAACTTCATAAAGGCTTCTTTCCCTCCAATTAATCGAGGTAGTTTGATAGCCTTCCTGGTTTTTCGATAATTGGCCATACTTCTAAATTCCAACAAATATACAAACTATTTACTATGCAGGTATTTGCTAATCAATTACCATCTAACCTGAATAAAGGACTGGGTATTGTACGCTCAAGTGCGGAGATATGGATAGTGGAGTTTAGTGTAATACCTTTGGTTTTCAGCTGGTCGAATAAAGTTTTCAATGCCGTTTCAGATGTGTTATTTTGCTTGCTTAGATGTGCCAGAAACACATGACTGATCGCATCATGCCAATGTTCCGACAAAAACTGTGCTGCTTGCACATTGCTCAAATGACCTCGTTCACTTTTGATACGCTGCTGTAAATAAAGAGGATAGGGACCGTTTACCAACATCTGCTCGTCATAATTGGATTCTAACACTATAATATTAGCCGATTTAAGATAAAATGCTGCCGTTTCGTTGATGAAGCCCAAGTCGGTAGCTAAACAAAACCGCTTATGGCTGTTTTGTATAAAAAAGCCCACCGATTCTTCCGCATCGTGCGAGATAGAAAATGGGAGGATACGAAAGCCCGCCAGAAACAATGGCTTATCAGGAGTCAGATCATAAAAACAGCTTGTATCAGACTGAGCAGTGAACCTGTTTGACAGCATACCTCTTTGAGTACCTTTGGTAGCATAAACCGGTATCCGATGATCTTTGGTAATAGACTCGGCTGCCCGTATGTGGTCAATATGGTCATGAGTAACTAATACAGCATGTATATCCGACAAATTCTTACCTATACGTTTCAGATTGCGCTGTATCTTTCGTGCGCTAAGGCCCATATCTATCAACAATGCCCCTTCCGGATGACCTATATAATAACAGTTACCGCTACTACCACTTGCAAACGCACAAAACTCAAACTGCTCAAGCGACGAAAATAAATCCATATCAATACTAAAGCTGCAAAAGTAAGTTTTTAATGATCCCAACATCCATATATGAATACCGTTTTCAATCATCCGCATTGAAAGCTTACTGATGGTAACAGCCAATGGTAAACCTGAATAACCCGCCTTATATTCCACCAAACCTGCCATTTACTGATCGAATAAACGGCATGCTGTTTTAAAATATGTACCTTTGTGTGATTCACTTCTTTCAGAAGTTTAGAAGGGCAGGCAGAAGTTTTGAGAATAACTAATTATATTATTTAACACATTAGGAAACTGTTAATTAAAATCAATTCTATGAAGTCAATCCGTACGTTTTTTGTAACTCTTTTGAGCCTATTACTAATGATCGGCCAGATGTTGATGGCGCAAACCCGGCAGATCAGTCTTGAACAAATATGGAACAGCCGTATCTTTAGTCCGGAATTAGTATATGGCATCAATCCGCTTCTTGACGGGAAAAGCTATGCGGTGATAGAAGCAGGCAATATAGAAGTTTACGATCTTGCTACAGGTGAAAAGCTAACCACAATGGTTCATTCAACCGATCTATTAGCTGATGGATCAGATACCCCTATATCGTTGCGAAGCTATACGCTGAGTGCGGATGAAACAAAAATCCTGATCCCTACCGAAACCGAGCCGATTTACAGACATTCGACGCGATCATTCTATTATTGGTACGACAGCAAGACCAATAAATTAGCAGCTCTTTCAGAACATGGGAAACAGCAATTAGCTAATTTCTCACCCGATGGTACCAAGATAGCCTTCGTACGCGATAACAACCTATTTGTGAAGTATCTAGCTTCGGGAGAAGAAAAACAACTCACCACTGACGGGATGTATAATAAAATCATCAATGGTACAACCGATTGGGTATATGAAGAGGAGTTTGGGTTTACCAAAGCCTTCTTTTGGGCGCCGAACAGCAAAAAGATTGGGTTTTACCGATTTGACGAATCGCAGGTAAAAGAGTTTCAAATGACTATGTATAACGGATTGTATCCTGAGCAATACCGCTTCAAATATCCTAAAGCCGGTGAAGATAATGCAGTGGTCAGTATCCACATCTGGGATGAAGAAACCGACTCATTACAAACTATGGACACAGGTGAAGAAACTGATATATATATCCCGCGCATCAGTTGGACACAAAACTCTGACCAATTGGCGATCCAACGACTTAACCGACACCAGAATCATTTGGAGATACTGATAGCCAAAGTAACCGATGGAACTACACATATCTTATACGAAGAAGAAAACCCTTACTATATTGATATCACAGATGATCTGTATTTCCTGCCAGACGGAAAACATTTTTATATCAGCAGCGAAAAAGAAGGCTATAACCAGATATATCTGTATGATATGAAAGGTAATCTTGTAAAAAAGCTAACAGAAACCAAATGGGATATCACCAAGATTTACGGCTATGATGCCAAACATAAAAGAATATATTTTCAGGCTGCCGACCGCAATCCCTTAGACCGCAGCATACTTTATGTAGATTTAAAAGGTAAAATAACTCCTGTAATTCAGTTGGAAGGAACTAATAATGCGGTTTTCAGTCAAAACTTTGATCTGCTTATCAACTACAACTCCACTATCAACACCCCATATGATATTAGTGTTTACAACAGCAAGGGGAAAAAACTCAGACAGTTGATTGATAACGCCACGCTTAGGTCAGTCATGGAGGAATATAACTTTGGGAGCTTCAGCTTTTTCACTATTGAAGACGAGCATATCCTTTTACCCGACAATCAGCCTGTTTCGCTTAACGGCTGGAAGTTATTGCCACCCGATTTTGATCCTGAAAAAAAATATCCTGTTTTGATATACGTCTATGGAGGGCCTGGCTCTCAGACAGTTGTCAACAGTTGGGGAGGAAGCAATCATATTTGGTTCCAAATGTTGGCACAACAAGGATTCATAGTCGTATCGGTTGACAACCGTGGCACAGGTGCCAGAGGACAGGTTTTCAAAAAGATGACTTATCTCGAATTGGGGAAATATGAAACCCAGGACATGATCACTACTGCAAAATTCCTGGCCCGGCAGCCTTATGTGGATAGCTCCGCTATAGGTATCTTTGGCTGGAGCTATGGAGGATATATGTCGAGCCTGGCTATTACCAAAGGTAATGAAGTGTTTCAGTCGGCCATAGCCGTAGCACCGGTTACCAACTGGCGATATTACGATAATATTTATACCGAACGTTTCATGCGCAGACCACAAGAGAATGCATCGGGCTACGATGAAAACTCGCCTATAAACCATGTGGATAAGCTCAAAGGACAGTATTTATTAGTACACGGCAGCGCCGATGATAACGTACATTATCAAAATGCGATGGAGATGGCCAACGCACTGATCAAAGAAAACAAAGCCTTTGAAATGATGTTCTACCCTAACCGCAACCACGGGATATACAGCGATAATGCCCGTTTACATCTGTACGAGCTGATGACCGGCTTCCTGCATCGTAGCTTGAAAGCTGAATAATTTCACGATCAGAAATGAAATAATTGACTGTAACTCTTGTGCGTATCAAAGTTTTTTGTAATTTTGCAGCCCTTGAAAAAAAGGATAAGTTTAGTATTAATTTTTAAAGAAAGAGAGTGTATTTAACATGATCATTATTCCTGTAAAAGAAGGCGAAAGCATCGACCGCGCACTTAAAAGGTACAAGAGGAAGTACGAGAGAACGGGTGTTGTTAAAGAGATCCGCAATCGTCAAAAGTTCACTAAACCGTCAGTGATCAGACGCGAACAAAAGATGAAAGCGATCTACATCCAAAAGCTGCGTCAGGAAGCTGAGAATTAGAATTCTTTTTACATGAATTTTTTTCGACTTTGATGTGAATATCATTTTATATGCTATATTTACATCAAAGTTTTTTTATGCCACTTCAGAGTTTTATCACATACCTGAAAAGCGAGAAAAGAAGTTCCAAACATACGGTTAAAGCTTATAAAACCGACCTAGAACAATATTCCGAATTTATACAGCTTCAGTATAATTGCACCATTGACAACGCAACAACCCCTATCATACGGGCATGGATCAGTCATTTGAAAGCTAATCATCTTGACAATAAGAGTATCAACAGAAAAATTTCCGCACTTAAATCCTGTTATAGCTTTTTGCATGCTAACGCATTTATTGATGACAACCCTTCGGATAAGATCAAAACCCTGAAGACAAAAGACTATCTGACTGTTTTTATACCTCAAACAGATATGGAAAAAGAGATACAACAGGCTGCCCCCACTGATTTTGCCGGATCACGCGACAGGCTTGTGTTTGAACTCTTATATCAAACGGGGATGCGGGCATCGGAGCTGATCAATCTTACGATAAACGATATTGATTTTCAAAGGCAACAGATCAAGATCACCGGAAAAGGCAACAAACAACGACTGCTGCCGATAAATAAGTTACTCACACAACAGATAAAAAACTATCTGATCCTTAAGCAACATATCTTTCCTGAGGAAAAGCATCTGATTGTCAGCAACAAAGGTAATCAAGCGTATGAGGTCTTGCTTCACAGGATAGTGCATAACCAGTTATCGGCTATCACTACTGTATCCAAGAAAAGTCCGCATGTATTGAGACATACGTTTGCTACCCATATGCTCAACAACGGAGCCAGTCTGATAGCTATTAAAGAGTTGTTAGGCCATTCTAATCTTGCAGCTACACAGATTTATACGCATAACACCATTGAACAACTGAAAAAAATTCATCAACAAGCACATCCTAAAGGGGGTGCTAAATAATATCATAAAAGGAGGTAACTATGAACATTCAAATCAACTCATTGCATTTCAAGGCAGACAAAAAGTTAGAACTTTTTATCAGCAATAAGATCGAGAAGTTAGTAAAAAAATATCCCGATATTATTGGAGCTGACGTACTGCTGAAACTTGACAACACTGATGATCCCATGAATAAGATCACCGAGATTAAACTGATCATCAGAGGGAACGACCTCTTTGCCAGCAAACAAAGTAAAACTTTTGAAGAGGCAAGCGATAATGCTATTGATGCATTAAAGAAACAGTTAGAAAAGTATAAGACCAAGCTTACCAAATAACAAAACTGATTTTCAGCACTTTAACCTTTTTTAATTGAAAGAAAGCTTTTTTTAGTAAAAATCCTTTGTCAATTCAATTAAACTATCTATTTTTGCAGACCTTTTTGAAGGGGTCTGCATTTGTCATGCACAAAACGTTCTTTGATAGAAAAGCCGATGTAGCTCAGTTGGCCAGAGCAGCTGATTTGTAATCAGCTGGTCGGGGGTTCGAATCCCTCCATCGGCTCATCACTATCCAACATATTGTACATAGTCATTTTTTTCAGGGGGGAGTACCAGAGCGGTCAAATGGGGCAGACTGTAAATCTGTTGGCGAAGCCTTCGGAGGTTCGAATCCTTCCTCCCCCACTTTCAAGGCGGGAATAGCTCATGTGGTAGAGCGACAGCCTTCCAAGCTGTAGGTGGCCGGTTCGAGCCCGGTTTCCCGCTCAATGGCCGATGTAGCTCAGGGGTAGAGCACTTCCTTGGTAAGGAAGGGGTCGCGAGTTCAATTCTCGCCATTGGCTCAAATAAACTTTATACTAACACCTTTAATAAAACAATTTGATATGGCTAAAGAAAAATTTGAAAGGACAAAGCCACACGTAAACATCGGAACCATTGGTCACGTTGACCATGGTAAAACCACGTTAACAGCTGCTATAACCAGCTCACTGCAAGCTAAAGGGCTTGCCGAATTCAAATCGTTCGACACTATTGATGCCGCACCCGAAGAAAAAGAAAGAGGGATCACCATCAATACATCACACGTTGAATACGAAACCGAAGCACGCCACTATGCACATGTTGACTGTCCTGGTCACGCCGACTATGTGAAGAACATGGTTACAGGTGCAGCCCAGATGGACGGTGCAATCATCGTGGTAGCCGCTACCGATGGCCCTATGCCGCAAACACGTGAACATATACTCCTGGCTCGTCAGGTTGGAGTTCCGAGATTGGTGGTTTTTATGAATAAAGTTGACCTTGTTGACGATGAGGAACTGCTCGAACTTGTTGAAATGGAAATACGCGATCTGCTTTCATTCTACGGGTTTGATGGCGATAATACACCTGTTATACGCGGATCAGCCTTAGGCGGTCTGAACAAAGAACCGCAGTGGGTTGAAAAGATATACGAACTGATGGACGCCTGCGACACATGGATCCCGTTGCCACAGCGCGAACAGGATAAGCCATTCCTCATGCCTATAGAAGACGTGTTCTCCATCACAGGACGTGGAACCGTTGCAACAGGAAGAATTGAGACAGGTGTGATCCACACAGGCGATCCGGTGGAGATCATCGGAATGGGTGCCGAAAAGCTCAAGTCAGTAGTAACCGGTGTTGAAATGTTCCGTAGAATATTAGACCAGGGCGAAGCTGGCGACAATGCCGGTCTGTTGCTGCGTGGTATCGATAAAGATGAGATACGTCGTGGAATGGTCATCGTAGCACCTGGTAGTGTGAAGCCACACAAACATTTCAAAGGTGAGGTCTATATCCTGAAAAAGGAAGAAGGCGGCCGCCATACACCTTTCCATAACAAGTATCGTCCGCAGTTCTACTTCAGAACGACAGACGTTACCGGTGAGATCGTGCTCCCCGAAGGCGTGGAAATGGTTATGCCCGGTGATAACCTCACTATAGAAGTGAAGCTGATTGCTGAAATTGCCATGTCGAAAGGATTACGTTTTGCAATCCGCGAAGGTGGCCGTACAGTAGGAGCTGGACAGGTAACCGATATCATCGAATAAGTATTCATACAATCAATAAACAACACTCACCAAAGAATATCTATCTAAAAAAGAGATAACTTTGGTGAGTGTGATAAATTAACTAAACGGGTGTAGCTCAATTGGTAGAGTAGTGGTCTCCAAAACCATTGGTTGTGGGTTCGAGTCCTACCACCCGTGCAAATAAAAATATAGATTCAATGTCAAAATTCAGCTTTGTCAATTACGTGAAGGAGAGTTATACCGAGTTGATGCATAAGGTAAGCTGGCCTTCGTGGAGTGAACTACAAAGTAGTGCAATAGTGGTATCCATTGCTTCCCTGATAATCGCTTTAGTGGTTTATTTGATGGATATCTCATTCAGGACCCTGCTAGAGAACTTTTATAAGTTTTTCTGACAGATACTGATAGATTTTGAGTCTGTTATGGGTTTTACGTTTTAAACATCTAACCTTCGATGAGCGAATTTGTTGAAAAAAACTGGTATGTGATCCGTGCTATCAGCGGTAAAGAGAAAAAGGTAAAAGAATACCTTGAAGCCGAGATTGTACGCATGGGACTGCAATCCATGATTTCTCAGGTGCTCATCCCAACGGAAAAGGTGTATCAGATACGTAAAGGGAAAAAGATAAGCAAAGAGCGTAACTATTTTCCCGGATACGTGTTGATAGAAGCCGTACTCACCGGTGAAATACCACATATCATCAAGTCTGTTCCACATGTACTTGGTTTTTTAGGTACCCGAGGTGAGGCCGATCCCCTACGTCCGAATGAAGTAAAACGTATCTTAGGTAAAGTGGACGAGCTGTCGGAGATGGGTGAAGAAGCTAGTATTCCATTCATCGTAGGCGAGAGCGTTACAGTAACCGACGGACCGTTTAACAGTTTTAGTGGTATTATCGAAGAGATCAACGAAGAGAAGAAGAAACTGAAGGTGATGGTAAAGATCTTTGGCCGAAAGACACCATTGGAACTTAGCTTCATGCAGGTTGAAAAAGAATCGTAAAACACATATATTTCCTTATTAGCAATTTTATTAAGGATTTCAAATGGCAAAAGAAATAAGCGCATTAATTAAACTGCAAATCAAAGGAGGAGCTGCTAATCCTTCTCCACCGGTAGGCCCTGCATTAGGGTCTAAAGGTGTCAACATCATGGAGTTTTGCAAACAGTTTAATGCCCGAACACAAGATATGATAGGCAAAGTAGTGCCTGTGATCATCACAGTGTATAGGGATAAATCGTTTGATTTTATTTTAAAAGCTCCACCAGTTGCCGTACAGATATACGAATTAGCCTCTGTTAAAAAAGGTTCGGCAGAACCCAACAGAATAAAGGTTGGTTCGATCTCGTGGGATCAGGTACGCACCATTGCTGAAAACAAAATGAGAGACCTCAACGCTTTCACTATGGAATCAGCAATGAAGATGGTTGCCGGAACAGCACGAAGTATGGGAGTTAGGATCACTGGCATCGCCCCGTTTGAAAACAACTGATAGCAATGATCAGGTTAGTTCATGCATTTTGTAGAACCCTAACACATCGAATTATAGATGGCACAAATTAGCAAAAAGAAAAAAGAAGCTCTGGCTAAGTTCGACAAAAGCAAGATTTACTCCTTGACTGAAGCAGTTGATATCGTCAAACAAATCACTTATACCAAGTTTGACGCTTCCGTTGACCTAAACATACGTTTGGGAGTTGACCCCCGTAAGGCCAATCAAATGGTACGCGGATCGGTTACACTGCCACACGGTACAGGTAAGGTAGCACGAGTACTGGTGCTTTGCTCACCAGACAAGGAACAGGAAGCCAAAGACGCAGGTGCTGATTTCGTCGGATTGGATGAATACATCCAAAAGATCAAAGACGGATGGACAGATATTGACGTAGTCATCACTACTCCTAACGTTATGCCTAAGGTAGGTGCATTAGGACGAATCCTCGGACCACGGGGATTGATGCCTAACCCTAAAACAGGAACGGTAACCATGGAAGTAGGAAAAGCTATACAAGAAGTAAAGGCTGGTAAAATCGACTTTAAAGTAGATAAATATGGGATAGTCCATGCCGGAATCGGAAAAGTAAGTTTCGACAATGCTAAAGTAGTGGACAACGCTAAAGAGCTGATCACTACTATTCTGAAACTGAAACCCGCAGCAGCAAAAGGAACTTATGTAAGAAGTATCTACATATCAAGTACGATGAGCCCGGGCGTTCAGATTGATCTGAAATCAGTAACAAACTAAAAGTGAAAAGAAGTTATTGATATGAGAAAAGAAGACAAAAATACGATCGTTGAAGCAATAAGCGAACAGTTGAAAGCCAATCCGAATTTCTATCTGACCGACATATCAGATCTGAATGCGGAGAACACGTCGAAACTGCGTCGTTTATGCTTTAACCGTGATGTGAAACTGCTCGTAGTGAAAAACAGCCTCTTGCGTAAAGCAATGGAAAGGACAGGAGTTGATATGAGCGAGCTGTATCCTACACTAAAAGGAGCTACTTCCATTATGTTCTCAGAATTTGGAAGTACTCCTGCCAAACTGATCAAGGAGTTTCGCAAGACATCAAATCGCCCTATCTTAAAGGCTGCTTTTATTGAAGAAGCTGTATATATAGGCGATAATCTACTTGATTTCCTTGTTACGGTTAAATCGAAAAATGACCTCATAGGCGATCTGATCGCACTGTTGCAATCACCTGCTAAGAATGTAATAGGCGCATTGCAGTCGGGAGGTCAGAATTTAACGGGTATATTGAAAACCCTTTCCGAGAAGCCGGAATAAACTTTAGAATAATTTTTAGAATAACAACACCTTAAAAACGTAAATAAAATGGCAGATTTGAAAGCTTTCGCGGAGCAATTAGTAAACCTTACTGTTAAAGAGGTAAACGAATTAGCCTCCATCTTGAAAGAAGAATATGGTATCGAACCCGCAGCAGCAGCTGTTGCCGTTGCCGCTACAGCAGGTGCTGGTGAAGCAGACGAAGCTGTTGAAGAACAAACTTCTTTCGATGTCATCCTTAAATCAGCAGGTGCCTCTAAGCTTGCAGTAGTGAAATTAGTTAAAGAACTCACCAGCCTCGGGCTGAAAGAATCAAAAGAATTAGTTGACGCTGCACCAAAAGCTATTAAAGAAGGGGTAAGCAAAGACGAAGCCAATGCATTAAAATCTCAATTGGAAGAAGCTGGTGCAGAGGTTGAAATCAAATAAAGGAATCAGACCTTTAACATATCAGGCCAAACAACCTCTATCTCATCTTTTTTGAGATAGAGGTTTTGCGCCTTTGTTATATTACGTACTTAGTGTTACTTTTTTTCGTTAACCCGCCTGCCTCAACAGGCATTAAAAACTTAAGACCTTGGCTGTTATACCATCTGAAAGAATCAATTTCGCATCCACCACACCTCCTATTGACTATCCCGATTTTCTGGATATTCAACTCCAGTCGTTTCAGGATTTTTTTCAATTGGAAACCAATACCGAAAATCGAAAAGACGAAGGACTGTTCAGAGTCTTCGCCGAAAATTTTCCTATCACGGATGCCCGGAATAACTTTGTTTTAGAATTCCTCGACTATTTTGTAGACCCACCACGCTACACCATCGAAGAATGCCTTGAGCGTGGGTTGACCTATAGCGTGCCGCTGAAAGCTAAACTCAAACTCTATTGCACCGACCCCGAGCATGAAGACTTCGAAACCATAGTGCAGGATGTGTATCTGGGAATGATACCCTATATGACCCCTAAAGGTACATTCATCATCAACGGAGCCGAAAGGGTAGTCGTCTCACAACTGCATAGAAGCCCGGGAGTGTTCTTTGGCCAGCACCGACACGCCAACGGAACTCAACTCTACTCAGCCCGTATCATCCCGTTCAAAGGCTCATGGATGGAATTTTCGACCGATATCAATAACGTGATGTACGCCTATATCGACCGAAAAAAGAAATTACCGGTAACTACACTGTTACGCGCCATAGGATATGAGACCGATAAAGATATATTGGAGATATTCAACCTGGCCGAAGAAATAAAAGTTAGCAAAGCCGGACTAAAACGCGTCTTAGGACGTAAGTTAGCTGCACGCGTTGTACGCTCATGGATAGAAGACTTCGTGGATGAAGATACAGGAGAAGTGGTATCCATAGAACGAAACTCAGTCATATTAGAACGCGAAACGATACTAGAAAACGAACATATAGAAGCTATTATTGATTCGGGTGTAAAAACTATTCTACTACATAGGGAAGACTTTAACACGGCTGAGTTCGCCATAATTTTCAACACCCTTCAAAAAGATACGGCCAACTCTGAAAAAGAAGCCGTTGAGTTTATCTACAGACAGCTTCGCAATGCTGAGCCACCTGATGAAGAAACAGCAAGAGGTATAATAGAAAAACTGTTCTTCTCCGATAAACGCTACGATCTGGGTGAAGTTGGCCGCTACAGGATCAATAAAAAGCTCAATTTAGATACGCCAGACGATATCAAGGTGTTAACCAAAGAAGACATCATCGCCATTATCAGCTATCTAGTAGAGCTTGCCAACAACAATACCGTAGTAGATGATATTGACCATTTGAGCAACCGAAGGGTACGAACGGTAGGCGAACAACTATATGCACAGTTTGGCGTTGGATTGGCACGTATGGCACGTACTATACGCGAAAGGATGAACGTACGCGACAACGAAGTATTTACACCTACCGACCTGATCAATGCCAAAACATTATCATCGGTTATCAACTCCTTCTTTGGCACCAATCAGTTGTCACAATTCATGGATCAAACCAATCCGTTGTCTGAAGTGACCCATAAACGCCGTGTGTCGGCCTTAGGCCCCGGAGGCCTTTCGCGCGAACGAGCCGGATTCGAGGTACGCGACGTACATTACACACACTACGGACGACTTTGTACAATAGAAACACCGGAAGGCCCTAATATCGGACTGATATCTTCACTCTGCGTATATGCCAAAATAAATAAACTAGGGTTTATAGAAACACCCTATATGGAAGTCAATGAAGGAAAAATAGATCTTTCCGCCGACCCTATTTATCTAAGCGCCGAAGAAGAAGAAGATAAAATTATTGCACAAGCAAATACCGAAGTGGATGAACAAGGCAATATCACCAGCGAATTTATCAAGGTACGACATCAGGCCGATTATCCTATCATGGACAAGACACAGATAGGATTTATTGACGTTGCACCTAATCAGATCGCTTCCATAGCTGCCTCGCTGATCCCATTCCTCGAACACGACGATGCCAACCGGGCACTGATGGGCTCTAACATGATGCGTCAGGCTGTACCCCTTATGGTTCCTGAAACACCTATCATAGGAACAGGTATAGAACGGGCCGTAGCAAAAGATTCAAGGGTACTGATAGAAGCCGAAGGAAATGGAGAAGTTATCTATGTAGATGCAGCAAGAATTGTAGTACGGTACGAACGTAGCGAAGCCGAGAAACTGCTTAGCTTTGAAGAAGACGTGCGTACGTATCATCTGCCCAAATACGTGCGTACCAATCAAAACACAAATATCAACCTGAAACCTATAGTAACTCATGGGGAACAGCTAACCAAAGGACAAGTGTTATGCGAAGGATATGCTACCCAAAATGGGGAACTGGCAATAGGTCGTAACCTGATGGTAGCGTTCATGCCATGGAAAGGGTATAACTTCGAAGATGCAATAGTCGTATCAGAACGAATCGTCAAAGAAGATATATTCACTTCGGTGCATATAGAAGAATTTACCTTAGAGGTTCGTGATACCAAACGTGGAATAGAAGAGTTGACAAATGATATTCCAAACGTCAGTGCCGATGCTACTAAAGAGTTGGATGAAAACGGACTGATACGGGTTGGAGCCGAAGTAAACGAAGGCGATATACTTATTGGAAAGATCACCCCAAAAGGTGAGAGCGACCCTACTCCAGAAGAAAAACTATTGAGAGCCATCTTTGGCGATAAAGCCGGTGATGTGAAAAACGCATCCCTTAAAGCACCACCATCAATGAAAGGAGTGGTGATCGACAAAAAGCTGTTCTCAAGAGTGATCAAAGACAGAAAATCAAAAGTAAAAGACAAAGAGATAGTTGGCGAGTTGGATGCCCAATTCAATAAGCAAGCTGCCGAGCTGAAAAACAAATTAGTCGACAAACTGATCGTTCTGCTCAACAACCGCAGCTCGCAAGGTGTTACCAATATCTTTAAAGAAGTAGTGGTCCCACGTAAAGCCAAGTTTACACAAAAATCATTACAAACTATTGATTATCATATTGTCAACCCGAACAAATGGACTACCGACAAAGCTCTTAATGAAGATGTCAAAACCTTGATCCACAACTACAACATTAAACACAAAGAGTATTACGGCATTTATAACCGTAAAAAGTTTGTGGCTACTGTAGGTGATGAACTTCCCAACGGTATTGTTCAGATGGCAAAGGTTTATGTAGCCAAGAAACGCAAGCTCAATATTGGTGATAAAATGGCCGGACGACATGGAAATAAAGGTATAGTAGCCCGCATAGTAGCTGAGGAGGACATGCCATTCCTTGAAGACGGAACACCGGTAGATATAGTACTCAACCCTCTTGGGGTTCCCAGCCGAATGAACCTTGGGCAGATATACGAAACCGTGTTAGGTTGGGCAGGTGCCAAATTAGGTCTGAGATTCACCACACCTATATTCGATGGTGCCGAAATCGAAGAGATCAACGAATATCTCCGCAAAGCGGGGCTACCTGAAAACGGGAGCGTATATCTCTACGACGGTGGGACAGGTGAACGATTCGACCAACCAGCTACCGTAGGATATATCTATATGATGAAACTTCACCATATGGTCGATGACAAAATGCACGCCCGATCCATAGGCCCCTACTCACTGATCACCCAACAGCCCCTTGGTGGTAAAGCCCAGTTTGGAGGCCAGCGATTCGGTGAGATGGAAGTCTGGGCATTGGAAGCCTTTGGAGCAAGCAACGTACTGCAGGAAATACTAACTATCAAGTCAGATGATGTGGTAGGACGTGCCAAAGCATACGAAGCTATTGTAAAAGGCGACAATATGCCTACACCCGGAATACCCGAATCGTTCAACGTGCTTATACACGAACTTCGTGGCTTAGGCCTTGAAGTAACTTTTGACTAATAACAACATACTGCCCAAGCGTATGCTAATGGGCAGCTATTTTATTCTTTAACATCAACAGATCAAATATATATGGCTTTTAGAAAAGATAGTACAGTCAGCAGTGGTTTCTCAAAAATCACTATCAGCCTCTCTTCTCCCGAATCTATATTGGAAAGATCGCATGGAGAAGTGCTAAAACCGGAAACGATCAACTATCGTACGTATAAACCTGAAAGAGACGGATTATTCTGCGAACGTATCTTCGGACCGGTTAAAGACTGGGAATGCCATTGCGGAAAGTACAAACGAATACGTTATAAAGGAATTATTTGCGACAGATGCGGTGTTGAAGTAACCGAAAAAAAGGTACGCCGCGAACGAATGGGACACATACAACTAGTTGTCCCGGTAGCTCATATATGGTTCTTCCGTTCCTTGCCAAACAAAATTGGAGCACTGCTCGGGCTGCAAACGAAAAGATTAGATATGATCATATACTACGAACGATATGTGGTCATACAGCCAGGGATAAAAAAAGCAGACGGTATTGAGTATATGGATTTTCTCACCGAAGAGGAATACATGGATATCATTGATGCGCTGCCTGCCGAAAACCAGCATCTGCCTGATTCAGACCCCGATAAGTTTATCGCAAAAATGGGTACTGAAGCTATACACGATTTATTAGCAAACCTTGATTTAGACCAGGTTTCATTCGACCTGCGCGACAAAGCCAACAACGAGACCTCACAACAACGCAAACAGGATGCACTGAAACGGTTACAGGTGTTCGAGGCTTTTCGTGATGCACGTACCCGTATCGAGAACCGCCCGGAATGGATGATCACTAAGGTAGTACCGGTGATCCCTCCCGAGCTTCGACCATTAGTACCACTTGATGGAGGACGCTTTGCTACATCCGACCTGAACGACTTGTACAGAAGGGTGATCATCCGCAACAACCGTCTCAAACGGCTGATAGAGATCAAAGCACCGGATGTGATCATGCGCAACGAAAAACGTATGCTACAGGAAGCTGTGGACTCACTGTTCGATAACTCCAGAAAATCAAGTGCCGTCAAAACCGAATCAAACCGTCCGCTTAAATCATTAAGCGACAGCCTGAAAGGTAAACAAGGACGCTTCCGACAGAACCTTTTAGGGAAACGTGTTGACTATTCCGGCCGCTCGGTCATAGTGGTTGGCCCTGAGCTTAACCTGAACGAATGCGGGTTACCTAAGGAGATGGCGTCAGAACTTTTCAAGCCTTTCATTATCCGTAAGATGCTTGAAAGAGGTATCGTCAAGACTGTGAAATCGGCTAAAAAAATTGTCGATCGCAAAGACCCGGTCGTATGGGATATACTCGAAAATATTTTGAAAGGGCATCCGGTACTGTTAAACCGTGCCCCTACCCTACACCGCCTTGGTATTCAAGCTTTTCAGCCTAAATTAGTCGAAGGAAAAGCCATACAGCTTCACCCTTTGGTGTGTACGGCATTCAACGCCGACTTTGACGGCGACCAGATGGCAGTGCATGTCCCATTAGGAAATGCAGCCATATTAGAAGCACAAATACTGATGCTGGCTTCACACAACATCCTGAATCCCGCTAATGGAGCCCCGATCACCGTGCCATCACAAGACATGGTATTAGGACTGTATTATATCACCAAACCTCGAAAAAGCACACCCGAGGAGCCGATCAAAGGAGAAGGAAAACGATTCTATTCGCCAGAAGAAGTGGTCATAGCATATAACGAGAAAAAAGTTGACCTGCATGCCATCATATACGTTAGAGTCGATATCAAGGAAGGTAATAAATTGGTAAACAAAACAATTGAAACCACTGTAGGCCGCGTACTTTTCAATGAGGTGATACCAGCAGGCTATGGATACATCAATCAATTGCTTACCAAGAGATCGTTGCGCGACCTGATAGGCGATATGGTACGTAAGCTTGGAACAGCCTCTACCGCACAGTTTTTAGATGATATCAAGAATTTAGGCTTCGAAATGGCCTTTAGAGGCGGATTATCATTTGGATTGGGTAATGTGAAAGTGCCAAAGGTTAAAGAAGACCTCATACAGCAAGCCAATGAAGAAATAGATGAGGTGCTTCATAACTACAATCTTGGTTTTATCACCAATAATGAACGCTACAATCAGATCATTGATATCTGGACACACACCAACTCCCGCCTGACCAATACGGTGATGCAGGAGCTCTCGCAAGATAATCAAGGCTTCAATCCGGTATATATGATGTTGGATTCAGGTGCACGTGGTTCTAAAGAGCAGATCAGGCAGCTGTCGGGTATGAGAGGCTTGATGGCCAAGCCACAGAAATCAGGAGCTACAGGAGGTGAGATCATTGAGAACCCTATCCTCTCCAACTTTAAAGAAGGACTGTCAGTACTTGAATATTTTATCTCTACTCACGGTGCCCGTAAAGGATTAGCCGACACAGCTCTTAAGACTGCCGACGCAGGATACCTGACCCGACGCTTAGTGGATGTAGCCCAAGATGTGGTGATCACTGAAAAAGATTGCGGCACACTTAGAGGCCTTACTATATCCGCACTGAAAAAGAGTGAAGAGGTAGTAGAAAATCTATACGACAGAATATTAGGAAGGGTAGCACTACACGATATTTATCATCCGCAGACCAATGAATTGATTGTTGCTGCAAGTCAGGAGATCACCGAAGAGATCGCACATATCATCGAAGAATCACCTATAGAACATGTAGAAATTCGTTCGGTACTTACCTGCGAATCAAAGCATGGGGTTTGTGCCAACTGCTATGGACGTAACCTGGCATCGGGAACCTTGGTTCAGAAGGGAGAAGCAGTAGGCGTGATTGCAGCCCAATCTATTGGTGAGCCGGGTACCCAGCTTACTTTACGTACCTTCCACGTGGGTGGTACAGCCTCTAATCTGGCTATCACATCCAAATTAGAAGCAAAATACGATGGGATAGTCGAAATTGATGAGCTTAGAAGCGTAGCTGCTTCTAAAGAAGGTAGAGACTATTTTATAGTGATAGGACGTTCGGCAGAACTGAAGATCATGGATAAAAAGACAGGTATTGTGCTTACTACCAGCAATATACCATATGGCGCCAATCTGTACGTGCAAAGCGGTGATGAGGTAGCTAAAGGATTGCACCTAAGCGACTGGGATCCGTATAACGCAGTGATCTTATCAGAGTTTGAAGGGAAGGTAAAATATGAAAATATTGTCAAAGACGTAACTTTTAAACTTGAATCAGACGAACAAACCGGCTATCATGAAAAAGTCATAGTGGAAAGCCGAATGAAAACAAAAAATCCTATCATAAAGATTTTGGATAAGGATAATGTCGAGATAAAATCCTATGACCTACCCGTTGGCGCTCATATCATGGTAGAAGACGGCAGCCATATTCATGCCGGTGGTATGTTGGTCAAGATACCGAGAGCTATTGGAAAATCGGGTGACATTACTGGTGGTTTACCACGTGTAACCGAATTGTTTGAAGCCCGTAACCCTTCAGAACCGGCTGTTGTATCCGAGATAGACGGAGTAGTCTCATTTGGTAAGAAGCTTAAACGTGGTAACCGCGAAGTGATCGTTACCTCCAAGACGGGTGAAGAGAAGAGTTATCTCATTCCCACTAGCAAGCAGATACTTACTCAGGAGAACGACTTTGTTAAGGCAGGCACTCCTCTTTCGGAAGGTGCTATGACACCGGCTGATATCTTAGCTATCAAAGGCCCGATGAAGGTACAGGAATATATCGTCAATGAGGTGCAAGAGGTTTATCGTCTGCAAGGCGTTAAGATCAACGATAAGCATTTTGAAGTAATCGTCCGTCAGATGATGCGTAAGGTAGAGGTAGAAGACCCTGGTGACACCCGATTCCTTGAAGGCCAGTTAGTTGGCAAGATAGAGTTTCAGGAAGAGAACGATGAGCTCTTTGGTAAGAAGTATGTAACCGATCCGGGTGATGCGGAGATCTTGCATAAAGGACAGATCATCACAGCACGTAAGCTGCGTGATGAGAACTCATCGCTCAAACGGAAAGACAAAAAGCTGATAGAAGCCAGAGAGGTAAAGCCAGCTACAGCATTTCAAGTGCTGCAAGGGATCACAAGAGCCTCACTGCAAACCAACAGCTTTATCTCAGCTGCCTCATTCCAGGAAACGACAAAGGTACTTACACTTGCTTCTATCAATGCCAAGACAGATACTCTGTTAGGTCTGAAAGAAAACGTGATAGTAGGCCATAAGATACCTGCAGGTACCGGATTACCCGAATATGATGACCTGATCGTAGGCTCGCGTACCGAATATGATGCCGTGATGGAAGCTGCTTCGCGTACGTTAACCCCAGGCACTGAAAAATATAAGTAATAAATCAAGATACGACAGACAATTCAAACCTCTGTCGTGTCTTTTTAACAAAATATCTATGAACGACACTAAAAATCAAATCAACATCGAACTGAGCGAAGAAATAGCCGAAGGAATTTATTCCAATCTCGCTATCATCACACACTCTCAGTCCGAATTTGTGATTGACTTCGTGAAGCTGATGCCGGGAGTGCAAAAAGCCAAAGTTAAATCAAGGATCATACTCACACCCGAACATGCCAAACGGTTATATAAAGCATTGGCAGAAAATATCAAGAAGTTTGAAAATGCACATGGCCCTATCAAGGACGCCAGTGACACCCTGCCGCCTTTTACAATGGGCGGACCTACAGCACAAGCATAAGTAGTAGTAAGAAATCAAGGAGGCCGACAACGCCTCCTTTTTTTATGCTTTTTGCTATCACACAATAACAATGTGAAAAGGCTGTAAATACACAATATAAGCCTCAACGGGCAGGCTTTCGATATGCCCTATGGCTTCTTTATACTTTTCCACCTGGTGCCTGTCGGAAGATGAGGGATCTCCTGTCTTAAAATCTAAAAGCACCAATTTATCCTCAAATCGGCTGATACGATCTACACGCAACAGATCACCATTTTCAGCTAATAAAGATGCCTCAGAAGAAGAGGTATTATCTGCATCAAAACAAGCATATACTATTGGATATGAAGCTAATTGCGAAAAGAAATTTCTCATAACCTCAGCTTCTTCTGCAGAGAACAACCCTAATCGCTCATACTGTCGTATCGCACTATCTAATTGGTGTACTGACTTTAGTCCGGCTAAAAAATTATGGTATAAGACTCCTTTCATTTTCGGGTCTTTTTCACTGTATTCCAAGAAGCTAAGATCAACTGCTTTAACAGCTGTTCGTGTGCTCCATGCAGGCTGAAAACGGGTAAAATACTTTTCAGACAAAAGGCTATGATGAAGCGGATCTTCCTGGGCAGATAATTTTTCTAGCTTACGGCCAAAGCTGTAAACCTTTTGACCATCTTCCCATAATTCCTGGTCTTTAAGATATGCTTGAAACAAACCATGAAAAGAGAAGGCTGGTTTTCTTCGAGGCTGTCTGATCAGTGCATACAATCGCAAGGAAGGTCGTGTCATGACAACATATAACAAATTAGCAAGGTCAAGCTTTTGTTTTTCTTGTTCTTTGCTATACAAAGCTCCAAAATCTGTTTTTTCCAATGCTTTAGTGATCCTGAGCAAACCAGATTTCAACTTGCCAATAACATGACTACCAAAGTCAACCCATTCGTAGTGTATCCGTCTGCCTCCAGCTGGCACACTCACATAAGGATAGATCACTATAGGAAATTCTAATCCTTTTGCTTTATGGATAGTCATCACATGGACTGCATCTGTTTTTTCCGATAACACTACCGAACTTTTTGTCAGTCGTTCATCCCAATACACCAAAAAGTCGGCTATGCTTCCTGCTGACCCTTGCTCGAAGCGAAAAATCTCTTCCAACAAAAAGTTCAGATATGGATCAAAAGGCTGGTCAAGTTGAAAATGTGAAATGAGCCGGCACACAGCTTCATAACAGCTAAGTCCCGTCAGATCCGTTATTTCGTACCCAATAAGTTGAGCTGTATTTGCCGCTTTTTGGTTTTCCGGCAAAGCAGTATGAGATAATAGGATCTCCTGAAAATTTTGAGTAAGATTTCCCGGTTTTATTTGATTCACATATAGCTCAATCAACTCTATCCTATTCACTGCATCATTTGGAAAGATGTAAAACCTTAACAGTCGCATGATAAAGCGTACCCTTGCTGATGATGACAGCAGCAATGAATCGGCCGATACCACAGGAACACCTTTATTGGTCAGATGCTGCGCTATCTGGCCTGTTTCATCTTTCACTCTAGCCAGTACGGCTATATCTTTCCATGCAAATCCCTCCTGCCTCATCTCTTGAACAAGCTCAAACACTCTGTCAGCTATGCTGTCGTCCTGCTCCTGGGGTTCTTTGGCATCAAAAAACTCAAGCTGTACTAAACCTGTAGGAGCATCTTTCCTTACGTCTTGATAATGATCATCATAAACCGACTGCAAAGAGGGAGGTAGTTGCTGTTGTATGTACTTGAAAAAGCTATTGTTAAATTCCACTATTTCCCGTGCAGAACGGTAATTTGTTTTCAGCGGAACAGGGTTATACTCTCTTCTAAAAGTTTCCTGCAGTTGATGGCTGATCACATGGTCTTGTGTAGTGTAAATATCTGGCAGACTGACAAACTGCTCTACTTCGCCTCCACGAAACCTGTAGATTGCCTGTTTTCCATCACCCACAATAAAGCTGATATGTTTTTGCGACAAGGAGTTATCCAACAATGGCAGGAAGTTACGCCATTGCAATACCGATGTATCCTGAAACTCATCGATCAGATAATGATTGTATCGTTCCCCAAGCCGCTCATAGATATATGGCACAGCAGCCTGATTGACAAGCTCGGATATGCGTTTATTGAACTCGGATATGTGCACGATCTGCTCCTCGGTGATCAAATTGTCTATCACCGCACGCAGCGATTCTCCAAGACGAACGACCGACAACTGAGGCAAGAGAAAGGAATAAAAATAAAATGACTTTAGCTCTTCATTATAATACGTTGTCAATTGCTTTATCCATGGATCCAACTCATGTTTTATAGATGTCAATGCATGTATATCCATAGCAGATGCCGACTTGGGCAAAAGTGGAGCGTTGAGGGTTAAAAGTCTGATCAAACTTTGCCTGTCAAATGCACCCTTCACATCGCCTTCTTTCAGTTCTTCAAAAGCCTTGCCTATGCCGGTGCTTTTACCAGTCAATTCTAAGATATTCAAACCGGCTTGTTCAATTAGGCTGATGATATGTGTTGCTATTTGTTGAAGCTTCGTTTTATCGTCTGATATTTTTTTTCGCAGTACTGACTGTATCTCTCGTATATCAGCTGTGTCAAGGGGCTTGACGTCTTGGGCAGCTAAAAAGGGATTTTCTTTCAGGAGTTCATGAATAAAAGAAATGATCTCTGCTTTGATCCTCCAGCTACCCTCTTCGTCAAGTTTAGAATAGACCCAATCCAACAGGGCATTTGTAATAACTTCATCCGAACCGATACGAGTAATCAGTTGATGATGGATCAGCTCGGCTATATAGTTTGTTTCTAATTCAACCTCAAACTGGGATGGCAGCTGCAACTCACGTGTAAACAAGCGAACCAATCCATACACAAAAGAATCAATAGTAGAAATAGCAAAATCGCTATAATGATGAAGTATAGCTTTGAATACCTCCTCTGCTTTTAGTGGGATAAGGTCAGCTGAGATACCAGTTTTTGCTACTAAATCATTTATTAATGACTGGCGAAACTCATCATCATGCCGGGAGCTATCAATAAGCAGTCGGATATAGCTGATGATACGCTGCTTCATTTCATTAGCTGCCTTATTTGTGAAAGTAACACCTAATATAGTCTGAAACGCCATAGGATATTTCAAAGCTAAATGGAGATATTCCGTCACAAGAGCATACGTCTTGCCCGATCCGGCCGAAGCTTTATACACATGAAGAACACCATTAGACCCTTGTTGTGACATGAACTAAAATATTCAGTTTATAATACAATAATTCATAATTAATATAGTAATAATATGATATAATTATCAAATACCAATGAAAATTATTTTATATACACTTACTACATAAAGGTAATTTTTTTGATACATAATCACCTTAAATTCTTATTATTCATTATTTTTTTAACAATTTATAATAGACAACTTTAATATATCATTTATATCTAAGTAATTTTATCAGCTGTCGTTTATTATTTGAATTAAGTCGGACATAATACAACCCATTTGACAGGTTATCCGGTATTCGTATCCTTATCTTTTCCTCTGTATTTTCTTGTATTTTCTCTTGATACATTAATCTTCCTTCCGCATTTATAAGTTGTATCTCCAACGGGAAGCCTGTATCTTCTATCTGGCTTATCCACAATTCGGAAGAAAACGGATTAGGGTATATAATTCCGGTAAAAGGTTGATATATCTTACGTATATCTACTGTCAGATCGCGTATAGAGTCTTTATACGTAATTACAGTACCAAGCAATGGGTCTTCGATTACACTCAGTATAGGTATTCGATGACTTTTCGCCATCCATTTATATTCGGTATAATTCCGTTTGATCTGAAATCCTTGTCCTATTGAGTCAATATATGCACTATCGAGTTCAATTATAGAAGATTTAAGTCGAATCGTTTCAAAGCTGCCATAAGGTGTCTGTACAGTTCCCCATCCATCTACCACTGTTTCTCTGGCACGGTCAATAGAGATAAATGCAACATCAGGTAACGAAAACTCTAAATCGGCTATTGAGCTAAACTCGTTTCCATAAGTCATTGGAAAGCTGTAGATGATATCCGGATTACTAAAGCGAAGCGGGACAGGCAGGTCTTGTACGATGAGGCCATATCCATAATCGCTGAAAGCATTGGAATTCTTTTGCAAAAACTGATAGGCATGATCTATAGACAGCTCTGGCATCAGATCGCCTAAATTATATGAAACAGCCATATCGGCTACACCCATAAACGCAAAATAAAATACTATAGGGGTTTGTAGGAGCGTCTTAAAAGTATCTAATTTTTGTGCCTCAGGCCGTAATGCGGTAAAATCCCATGAATGAGCTTCCCCCGTAATGCTGAAATCGTAACCTTGATGATCAAAGGTGATGCTTGTCCTGACGGTATCTCCTGTCGATGGCATATCCGACTGGACTATAGTGATCTGGGCTTGTATCGTCAGTATCAATCCTAACTGAACTAAGGCCGGTAAAAAGAATTTAATTAGTTTCATAACTTATAGGTTTTATTGTTTTTTGTCGTTTAAATATGTCTCTGAATGAATCAAACTGTCGGCTAAAAATCAGGCCGATCCCTTGAGTATAAGGCGTATATCTTTCAAAGTAGGCATTTGAAATAAGGTTACTGGCATTAGAATGATTGAACGCCTTGAGTTGCAATCGGCCATCATTAGTCAGTTTCACATTGATATCGAAATCGCCTACTATATTACTTGCTTGCTGGGCTGCGCTACGGTTGTTGATCACACCAAAATTTCCATCTATAGACACCCTATCGTTGAACAGTTGTGTTGAGAGTGCCACCTCCACTTCCTCACTTGTCAGATTATCTCCCGGACGATAGTGAAGGCCTATATCAAAATCTCTACTGATCTGCGAGAGCCAGTTACTCAACTGACCCGACAGCATATCGAAAGAAGTGGCTCCAATAGAAAAGTTATCAATAGACGAATAGCTAAAACTGCCTAACATCAGCAGCGATATCATTTGTTGGGTCATCATCGCATCATTGGTCGTATCGATCACGCTGAACACTAATTGCTCCATTTGTTGGTCGGCACCGGGCAGCTTAAAGCTAAACCGTATATCGGGATTGAATAATTGGTTGGTCAGATGGATGATACAATCTACGTTCACTCTGTTACGAAGGTTGGAGGTGCTGTCGAATCCTAAGCCGGATACCGATGCTTTTACTTTATATACCCCTTTCACATCTATCTCGGCATCCAAAGGGTCGCCTGACCATGAGATGATCCCACCCGACTGTAGCTCAAACCGTTTTTTAATCAGGTTTTCAAAGGCGAAGTTAAACTGTCCGGTTTGCACTACATAGTCGCCATTCAATGAAAAGTCGCCCGAGGCATCCACTGCCATGCTGATATTTCCATTACCTCTTGATTCGAGGCTGCCCATATTATAAGGCATGATGATCTGCAGTGCAGCTTCAGGTGTCACCTCCATATCAATCCCTATGGCAAAGCTATCATCAGGCACTAAATTAGGTTTGGCTTCATCCTGATCCTCCTGCTCCTGATTAAAAGCTTCTACAAACCGTATATAGTCGCTCACACCTACTACGCTGCTATTATTCAGCGGAATCACTATACTTGTCCCACGTTGACTGATAACCCTGATACCCATATCAATATGATTGAGTGGCCCGCGTATAAGCACCTCGCCTGTAACAACTGCTGAGCCATAAAACAGTTCGTTTTGAGCCGGCCCGGTGTTCAATGCAATGAGCCTTTCCGGTTTGATAGAAATATCAAACACAAAATCACGTAAATATGAACTGTTTATCACACCATTTAAGACGCCTTTATTACCCAATGTATCGTATAATATAAGTTTATCCACTACTATACGTGATGGCTCTATCTTAAACGTATGCTGCAACGAATAGCGCGTATTAAGATAATCAATAGTAAAGCTGGTGCGTTGCAAATTTATTTCGCCTTCTAACTCGGGTGCTGACGGTTTTCCGTTTATTTTCAGTTCGCCAGATGCTACTCCTTCAACACGGCTGAGGATACCGGCCAGAAACTGGTTAAGCAATCTGAGCCTGAAATTCTCCAACGACAGCTCTAATGCCAACGGATCATCTTCTCTGTCAGGAAAATAAAATCCCCTTAGATTCAGCATACGTCCTGAACCAATATTACCGGTATGTATGATCTGCGTGTTCAGATAAATTGAAGCATCTTCCTGACTTCTCGAGCTGAGAATGCGTGCATCACCCAACTTTTCATCGTTAAGATACAGATCCGATATATGCAGATTAGATGTGAACACCGGATTTTTACTCAGATTAGAAAGCTGTAGATCGCCATCAATAATACCGTCCAGATCAAAGCCTAAACGACGTGTGATCACATCAAAGACAGAGATATCCCATTGATCAAACAGCAACATCAGTGTATCCGACTCTAACAAAGGCAGATTACCTTCTAAACTCAACTCACCGTTACCCCAGTGAAAAAGGAAATGGTCAAGGCGTACAAAATCTTGGGTAAAACGGATCCGATTCTCTCTTTGGAGCTTTACCACCGAATCATTGACAATTACATCAGCTTTAGTGATCTTCAGCTCGGCTAGCTGCTCGTCAGCCACATGATAATATCCTTTGATGTTTCCTTTGTTTCGTGGGATAGCCTTTTCGTTTTCCCATCCAAGCCCGAACAATGCGCTGTCGTTATGCAGTTGCAGTTGTAATAAAAGGCGGTCCATCCCAAATCGGCTGCTGTCGGACTGACTCTCAAAAAAGTTCAACCGATGCATCTCTATATTCAATCTGGCATCATCCATATCGCTACGCATATTCAGATAAGGTTGCTCGATCTTCACTCCTGACACATCAATCCAGTCGGATGCAAAAATTGCATACAACTGCTGTTGACGGGCTGTGAATGAACCGGAAAAATTCGTTCCTTGTGCGATAAGCAGATCAGGCTTAAACAGTTCAGAAAGGATACGGGTGTCTTTGAGTTGCAGGTTGAAATAAAAATCCTGCCGGCTTTGATACACCCCTTTATCGGCCAATGATTCAAACTCTAAATAATGCAATAAATATCTCTTCAGATCGGGTAACGCATTGTCAAACTGAAAGATTCCTGCCATTTCAAAGTCAAAGAAATCGGAATGGACTAATAGCTTCCGGTGCAATACAGGGTCTTCCAACATAGTCAGCTGAAGATATTGCATAGGATATTGGCCTCGGCTGTCGGTATATTCGGTTTCTTCCAATGTGATAGTGCCTAAGAAACTTTCAAGGTCAAGCCCTTTGAAATCGGCTTTCAATACAGTTTGCAGCTGCATCAGCTCATCGGTATCCAATAGTCCGAGTGCATAAAGGTCGGCATGTTGTATGTCGCAAGCTATATCAAATTGCGACTGCTCTTCTTCAAAGTTTGCCAATCCGTCAAAGCTCAATTGCAATTTAGGATCATTGAGTGTGAAATTGCCGTTAAAGAGATGTTGGTTCAACTCGCCTTGTATTTTAATATCCTTGAAAGTATTGGATAACAATGCGATAGAAGATATATTACCTTTTATATGTGCCTGAGCTGTTTCAAGGGTCAGTCCGCTACCGTCCACATGCATGTCCATAGACAACTGACCAAGCGTGTTGGACTGACCAGTCAGCTTACCTAACTCAAGCTGTTTGGTCTTCAATGAGCCCACATAACTGATTTGCCCGGTGTGTCGGTTTGAACGCATCACTAAATCAGTAGCAATATTACCCACAGTGCTACGCAAATCGGCTCTGGCCAGAAAATCGTTGTATTGACCTTCAAACAAACCTTTGATCTCTATCAATCCAGGAATATTAACCTCCTCAGGTATAGGAATATATTTTTCTTCAACCGGAATATGGAACGAACGAAGGTCATCCAAAGCTGTTGTCAATGACTGTATATTCATTTGTATATGCGAGGTAAAAAAATCGGGTAATCCTTTCATAGAAATATTTCCCATAAAATCAGTCTGTTCACCAAATCTGAGCTCAAACTCTTTGGCAGCAAAATCACTTACCGTTCCTTCCAGACGGCCTGAGAAATTTATTTTGTTGGGCATCTCATCCATGACTGCTGCAAAACAGGCTATGTCAGACATCTGTAGTACGCTGGGTCTGAAATCTGCAACTATATACACCTCTTCCACAAAATCCTTCAGCGCCTCTATCTCGTTAAACAACAAGTCTAAATCTAAACTAAGTGTGGAACGGGCTGTCTGAACGCTCAGATCAGATGTATGCACACCTTTGCCATCAATGATAAAATCTGTTGAGAGCTGCCTGATATCAAACCCACATCTTTCCTGAGCCGTCAGATGCTGAATACGTCCTGAGACCACACGATCGATCAGTGCAACTTTCTCGGCTCTCAACTCAATGCTGTCAACAACAAGGCGATCGTAATCCATCTCGCCCTCACCATACTGTCCGGCAAAATTTTCATTTATATACGCAAAATGACCGTTGTCTAACAACAACTTACGGATCATCACAGGGTATGGCTCAGCAGGTATAGTATCAGCCGGTTGATCAGATTTCAAACGGTTTAGTATGAGTTCATAATTAAAATCATCTTCACCATTGTAGCATAT
The DNA here is from genome assembly GCA_023229245.1 of Bacteroidales bacterium. Lineage (GTDB taxonomy): Bacteria > Bacteroidota > Bacteroidia > Bacteroidales > F082 > JALNZU01. The sequence goes on from JALNZU010000023.1 coordinate 54,860, forward strand.
AAACCGGATGACGGGATCATGCAGTTCAATCTTTCGCAACGACAAGCCTTTCCCAAACTGATATCGAGCCGGTTGTAGCTTCAGCTTTTGGGTTTGTAGCAAGAGGGAATCGTGATGGTCATATACCAGAAGCCCATGCAGTTCGACCGACAAATCGGCGCTGATATAAAACCCTTTTAAAGTGATAGCGGTACCTAATTTATTTGAAACCCATGAAGTGGCAAGCCGTGCAGCAAAAGTCTGGATGAATGGGTCACGAAGTGAAACATAGGTACTGATCAAAAAGGCTGATATAGCTACGACCGCAAGGAGCAACCCTTCGCTAAGCTTTTTTTTGATATTTTTGTGCACCTTTTTCTTCACAAATGAGTGTTTATATTCTTGGCATCGAATCTTCCTGCGACGATACTTCGGCTGCAGTGTTAGATGGCACACGACTTTTGTCCAATATTACCGCCGGACAAGAAGTACACCGTGCCTATGGAGGTGTGGTACCCGAATTAGCCTCCCGAGCTCACCAGCAACATATAGTACCTGTCATTGATACAGCACTTAAAGAGGCAAAAATACATAAAAATCAACTGCATATTATTGCTTATACAAGAGGACCCGGACTTTTAGGCTCATTATTGGTAGGCAGCTCTTTTGCCAAAGCTTTTGCGTTAGCCAATAATTGCGTGCTGATAGATGTGGATCATATGGAAGCCCATGTATTAGCACATTTCATACAAAACTCCGATACACCTAAAAAAGTGCCACAGTTTCCATTTCTGTGTCTTACCGTTTCAGGTGGTCACACCCAGATAGTCAAGGTAAACCATTATTTCGATATGGAGATCATCGGCAAGACCATAGATGATGCAGCAGGTGAAGCATTCGACAAGGCAGCCAAGATCATGGGACTTGCCTACCCGGGTGGACCTGTCATTGATCGCCTGGCGCAAACAGCTAATCCCAACGCATACCAATTTCCCGAACCTAAGATTGAAGGATTAGATTTCAGCTTCAGCGGACTGAAAACAAGCTTTTTATATTTTATCCGCGACAGGCTTAAAGAAAATCCCGACTTCATACAAAATCACATGAATGATCTGGCTGCATCCATACAGCATAGCATCGTCAATATCTTAACGAACAAGCTAAAGAAAGCCTCGCAAACAACTGGAATCAAACAAATTGCGATTGCAGGAGGAGTATCGGCCAACAGCAGCTTACGCAACCGCCTGAACGAACTGGCACAAACGGAACAATGGGAGCTGTATATCCCTCCTTTTGAGTTTACTACCGACAATGCAGCGATGATAGCTGTTACCGGTTATTTAAAATATATACATGAACAACCATCTTCGCCATATGCTATACCTTATGCCAGGCAAGAAGCACGGTACGACCATACAAACGACCGATAACCTATGAACTGGGAACAACTTTTATCGGCACAACGTATCACCGGCTCATCAACTAAGACAGATATACGAAGTCAGTTTCAACGCGATTACGACCGTATCATCTTCTCCAGCCCCTTCCGACGATTGCAAAATAAAACACAGGTATTTCCCTTACCGGGTAGCGTCTTTGTACACAACCGACTGACACACAGCCTTGAAGTAGCAAGCCTTGGTCGTTCTATAGCTAATAGCGTAGCTCAAAAGCTTTTCGAGCGTAAAGATATTGACAGCAAACAAAAAGAGCTACTGCATGAATCAGGCTCTATAGTGTCGGCTGCCTGCTTAGCTCACGATTTGGGAAACCCACCCTTTGGCCATGCAGGCGAGAAAGCTATTTCTGGTTTTTTCAAGGATGGAATGGGAAAAGAACTCAAACCACTCATGCTACCACAGTATTGGGCTGATTTAGAAGAGTTTGAAGGAAATGCCAATGCATTCAGAATATTGACCCATCAGTTCAAAGGTCGGCGAAAAGGTGGATTTGCACTTACTAACGCCACATTAGCCGCAATGATGAAGTATCCGTATCCGTCTTATAACAGAGGCCAACGCAAGAAATATGGCTTCTTCCAATCGGAAAAGGAGAGCTTCATACAACTAGCTACACAGTGCGGACTTATATGTACCGACAGCCAACTGCCGGCTTATGCCCGCCATCCGTTAGTGTTCTTAGTAGAAGCAGCAGACGACATAAGCTATCTGATCATGGATATTGAAGACGCCCATAAACTACGCATACTCTCAACTCAAAAAACAGAATACCTGCTCCGCTTGTTTTTACATCCCATTGATAATCTTGAACAACTGAATTATATCCAACGTACCTATCAGGAGGTAACCGATACCAACGAACGTATTGCGTTTTTACGGGCAATAGTCATCAATATATTGGTTAAAAAAGTAGCTGAAATATTTCATATACATTATACCGATATCATGCAAGGAAGCTTCAACCAAAGTTTAGTCAGTGCACTGCCCGAATATCTGAACAAGGCCTTTGAGTCATGCAGTCAGATATCAGTTGAAGAGATATACAGGCATCCATCGGTTGTCAAGATTGAACTGAGCGGATTTAAAATCTTAGGCGGACTGATGGAACTATTTACAGAGGCTACACTCAAACCCGACAAATCGTATCATCGGAAGCTGTTATCGCTGATACCGATACAGTTTCAGCCTGAAAGTCAGGATATGTACAGCCGGCTACAGTCAGTAGTGGATTTTGTATCAGGTATGACCGATCTGTATGCCGTTCAGCTCTATCAGGATCTTAAAGGGATGTAGTCCACCTAACTAAATAGCAAACATGGGAATATAGCTTGAATAGTCTATTCACCAAAAAGCATTTCCTTTATCAGCCATTTCATTTGCTATTTTTCCTGACTTTGACGGTTTATTGTGTTAAATGTAGATTTCCTGAGATGTAACTTTTAGCTGGCCACTACACTTCATATCGCAGTAGGTACTATAAATGGCATCATATATCTTTTTTGCTCATTGCCTCATATACTTTACCACTCTACCTCAGAAACACACAACAAAGACCATATCCTGTAGCTAAAAGCCAATACACAATTTAAAATTTGAGTATTAGGTCCCATCAAGAAGCTTGATAAATTCCTGCATACAAAGAAATTTAATAGCTAAATGTTAAATATTTATTAATTAATCTTAAGTATGAAAAATTACAGTCACTTTAAATCACTCATAATCAATATTAAAGCTACTTATAATAAATTTACAGCTTAAAATCATTATTCAAACACTTGCTTTATTGGAAAGAATGCATTAGGTTCGTACTCTCATATTTTAGTGATTGCTACCAAATAAATCAGGCACATGATGAAAACACTCAAGATCAAGTGGATTAGATGTCCTTTAGAACGCCAGATAGAACAACCGGCTGCTATTCATTATAAAGGCAACAGCCGTAAACCCATGCAGATTGGTTACAGCTATTCGTACTACTTGCCTTACTGCACGACAAAGCACATTTACACACTTGGGAAAAACGACTTTGAGGCGTAAGGCCACCTTGTTTCCTCAATATAAGTAGGGTGGCCTGACTTGAATACATCAATCAAATTTAATTCGTAAAAAAAATGAAACAAAACATACAAACTTGTATTATTGTAGTATTCTTGGCTTTGGAGGCCCCGGCACAAACCTATGAACCTGTGATAGCCTCCGATACCATTTCCTGGGATATTACCTGGCAAGAAATGTTTGGAAACGTTCTGAGAAATCTTTATTCTCTCGAAAATGGAGACTCGATTTATCATTATCTGTATTTTCAAGGTTTTTATCCTTATGCTGAATACGTTGGAAAAATCCGGGAAGATAGAAATACAGGAAGAATATGGTACACACCACAAAATTATACTGAGGAGTACCTGATCATGGATTTAACCCTTTCGATAGGGGAGAATTTTGAACTACCAGTATTTAATACTAATACTCCTGTTGAAGTAGTTGATGTATATTACGTTGATCAGCGAAAGACTATCGAATTTGATTATCAAACCCAATGGAATGAGCCTTTACGGTTTATCGAAGGAGTTGGATCTACTAATATCTTATATATTGGCGCTGAACCGGATTGGTCTTTTTTGAATTGCAAGTTCGATCAGGGTGAGTTGGTTTATGTGAACAACAATATACTTTTTGACGGGTGCATGCCCGAGCCTTCTTCAATGGCTGAAAAGGATGAACTACAAAATGAAATCAGTATTTATCCGAATCCAAGCACTGGCACACTTGAAATTAATCTTTCAACAGACCATGATGCGCACATTAGTATACTTGATTTGTACGGAAGAATACTAAAACAGGTTTATTTTCAAAATTTCCCTAACCGTATTAATTTGCATGATTTCCCGAATGGTATATATTTTATCAGGGCTGAAGCCGCTGAATCATAATATGTAAAGAATTTTATACCTGTTTAATTCACAAACCTACAATTTACTTTCAAATCACACCATTTTCCCCTTTTGAATTTTGGATTTAGACCCGAATTGAGCGGAAATCAAGATTAAACAGTTATTTCTCGAAATTTTAGACATACCTCTCCCATTCACCTTTTTTTTGAAGGTGTAGATTTATTTTTGTTACATGTGAAAGAACGTTAGATGATAGCGCTTTGTCTAAATCCTGAGTACCTGAAATAGTAATAATAAGTTTTTAAATATATGTATC
>JALNZU010000057.1 GCA_023229245.1 Bacteroidales bacterium
TCTAAAATTTCGAGAAATAACTGTTTAACCTTGATTTCCGCTAGATTCGGGCCTAAATCCAAAATTCAAAAGGGGAAAATGGTGTGATTTGAAAGTAAATTGTAGGTTTGTGAATTAAACAGGAATATAAGGTTTCATAACTTTTTTCTTACAAAATAACGCTCAGGAAACCGTAAAATGTTTTAAAGAAGCTCAAAATAATTTAAACACCCTATGATTTTCTGTTTTCAATGGATGTGGGTCAGAGGGAGATTTTTTCTGTCTCTATAGAAATCTGAATCAGACTTCGGACAGGAAGGTGTCCAAATTATCAAATTTATGGTGATAGTCGTCCATAGACCTACGGATGATCTCATGTGCTTCGTCTATATCAAACACATGTGTTATCTCAACTTTGCTTTCTTTGCCGGGCAGGTCTTTATAGGTTAAAAAATAATGTTTCAGTCGGTCAACTACCAATGGTGGGCAGTCGCCTATATTTTTATATCCTCCATACACTGCATCGTTATCCAATACAGCTACAATTTTATCATCCGATTCGTTGCCGTCTATCATTCGAAATCCGCCTATAGGTCGTGCGAGGACCAAAATATCGCCATGTGTGATATCTTTTTCGGTGAGCACACAAATATCTAGTGGGTCGCGATCGCCTTTGATCTCGGGACGTCCTGTTTTTTCGCTGCAATAGGCAGCTACGCGGTCGGCACAAAATGTTTGAGGGATAAACCCGTATAATGCTGGTACTACATTGGAGTATTTCTGCGGCCGGTCGAGCCTGAGATAACCTGTTACCTTGTCCACCTCATACTTGACTGTATCTGTAGGTACCATTTCGATATAACAGGTAACTACTTCGGGAGCATTGCTGCCTATCTCGACTCCATGCCAGGGGTGCGACTTATAGCGTAAACCCATCAGACGACCGATGGGGTCCATTATTTTTGACATGAGGCTATGAGTTTTGTTTTAACCATCTGATAATAATGCTGCAAAAGTACATTATTTCATGGTGCTCTGATACAGATCTGCCAAATCTTATTTCAAAGCTGTGTATTCTACTATTCAACTGATAGTTTTCAGGCTCTGCCCGACATGCTCTTTGGGATTCTCCCCTGATGGATGCTTTCGGAACGGAGCTTACGTCCTACAATGCGTTCAACCATTTTGCCAGTCTCAAGTACTTTATCGATGTCTAAATTGGTTTCTATTCCCATCTCGTCCATCATCACTACCATATCTTCGGTGGATACTAATCCTACAGCAGTAGCTTCTTTGTAATAATAGGTTCCGGTTCCGGAAACGGGTACTCCATCCACAAAATTAGCCGGCTGTCCGCCTATACCACCCATAGTAGATTCATAGTTTGTCATACCGGCTTGCAAGGCTGCCAACACATTAGCTAATCCCCATCCACGGGTAGTATGCAGGTGTACAATATGTTTGGATGGGTCTTGAACGGCATCCAACAGCATGGAAAAGTATTTATAAATCCGGTCGGGTGAGGCAGAGCCGTCGTGGTCGGCATGTTCTACATCGGTAGCACCTATGGTCAGCCATCTTTTTGTAAACTCTACTGCTTTACTCAATTCGGTAGGGCCTTCAATAGGGCAGCCCCAGATAGTACTTACCGTGCCATTGACCTTCATACCTGCATCTAATGCTTTGGGAATATATTTTTCGGCCATACGAAAATAATCGTCAATAGTCAGGCCGGAATTTTTAAACTGATGCGACTCACTTGTGCTTACCATCAATAATATTCTATCAGGTCCGTATCCTTCTTTTCGTGCTTTTATAGCCCGTTCAATAGCTCTTTCCCGTATGGTAATGGCAGTTAGCTTGGCTTCGGGCAGCAGATGCGCGACCTTTTTACTGGAGCGTATAGCCTTGAACAGTTCATCGGCATCGGAGAACTGAGGCATACCTTTGGGATTACCAAAATTAGTCACTTCAATATGTTTGAAGCCACATAGCAAAAGCTCTTCTGCTAACCATAACTTAGCCGCAGTAGGTATAAACTTTTCCTCATGTTGAAATCCGTCCCTGACGGTAATATCGCCTATGGTAACTTTTTTGGGATACTGCATACGATTTGTTTATTGGTATTAAACTAAGCTGCTAAAATATATAAAATTCAATCTATGAACAGATAAAACCGAAAAAGGTTGAAAAGGTACTGAATAAATCAATAAAAAAACATGGCGACATAATAGGGTTTTCACAATATACCTTGTGAAAAGATCAATTTATAGAGAAAAATTTGATTAGCGTAGTCCTATGCCTCAAATTATCAAATCGTCAGTCTTCGGCAAACTCTGCCTTCATAGTCTTAATCCCTTACGCAACGTACAGATAATCCGAGGCTTTTGTGGTCGTTATTCGGTTCGACTACACTGCTATAATAGTATATAAAACGGTTCCATGCGTTGGTGGTATTGTCTTCGCTGGCACTCCACCAGCAACCGTTGCTTATCATATAGCTGAATTTACTACTATAGCTACGATATCCACCTGGGAGGGCAGTGAAGCCGGTTTCGTTTGTTGCTCCAGAGTTAGGTGTGTACCAATGGATGGTGCCTGTCTCTTTGAGTTTACCTCCGGCAACACCTTCACCTCCAAGGTAGTCTGTTAGCAGGCTCCATTCCTCGTCGGCAGGCAGATGCCAACCCGTCGGGCAGGCTACCATAGCAGCAGGCCAGTTGTAAAGTACACCATAGGTTTGGTAATTTTCTGTGGCTTTAGCATTGGCCACATTGTTGCCATGATAATCATATACGTAATAATATGGAACTGAATAGGAAGATATTACGGGGCCTACTACATTGGGCAGGTATTTCAGGTTCTCGGCCATCCAAACTTGCTCACCTATGGTTACATACTTATAAACTGTCCCATCCCTATCATCTGTAAAGGTGCCGTCATCGGTTACCACTATATAATCGGTTTTTGTTTGAGTATCTTCACCACCACTGTTTATGGCAGTCAGCTTCACTGTATAGGAGCCCGTATCTGTATATGTTTTTGAAGGATTTTGTTCACTACTTGTAGTGCCATCACCAAAGTCCCAATACCAGCTAGTAGGGTTATTGGAACTTTGATCGGTAAAGCTTACTATAAGCGGGGCCTGACCATTTGTCGGACTTCCAGTAAAGTCGGTTATGGGCGGATTAACTAAAGGAGTAACGGTAATATAGTCTGTTTTTAGTTGCGTGTCTTCACCACCACTGTTTATAGCTGTTAGAGTTATGGTATAGGTACCTGCATCCGTATAGGTTTTTGAAGGATTTTGTTCGTTACTTGTAGTGCCATCACCAAAGTCCCAATACCAGCTAGTAGGGTCATTGGAACTTTGATCGGTAAAGCTTACTATAAGCGGAGCCTGACCATTTGTCGGACTTCCAATAAAGTCAGTTATGGGTGGATTAACCGAAGGAGTAACGATAATATAGTCTGTTTTTATTTGTGTATCTTCACCACCACTGTTTATGGCAGTCAGCTTCACTGTATAGGAGCCTGCATCCGTATAGGTTTTTGAAGGGTTTTGTTCGTTACTTGTACTACCATCGCCAAAATCCCAGTTCCAGGTGGTAGGATTACTAGAACTTTGGTCGTTGAATTTTACCGTAAGCGGTGCTATTCCATTTGTTGGATTGCCTATAAAATCAGCAGTGGGCTTATCAATATTATTTTCCTTCCCACAGCTATTGAATAATAAAACCAAAAGTCCAAGAAATAAGAAAGGAATAGATGTGTGAAATATGTTTTTCATGTCGGAATATTTTTATTGTTTTTTCATCATAAATTTTTCTTCTTTTGTGTTTCATATGAAGAATTTAACTTAAGCTTCCGCCACAAAAATAATGATTTTTGTTGTACTTAAAACAGTCAGAAGAAGTTTTTTCAGCACACAATTAGTATATGCATAATTTATAAATTAAATACTTTGAATGAACAGGTTTTAATTTACCCCTTCAATCTGCTACATTGCATTATGCGTTGTATTGTAATAATATACACTTAGCTAAAAACTTTTAAGGTCTGTGAGATTTAAATCAGATCTTAATTCCAAAAGTAGCCTCATATAATTCATGAGTTACATCTGTGTATGGGAATTTGTTTTTTTCAGAAAAACAGATAGAAAACCCTTATGTTTCAAATAGTCTTAATCTCTTACGCAACGAACCGAAAACCCGTGACCTTTATTGGTGAAGCTTCGGTTTACGTGGCTTTCATTATATGTCATGAATCGGTGTCGTCCAAAGTGGGTTGTGTACTCATCGGTAGTCCACCAATATCCGGTTTTTCCAATATTGTAAAAGAAGTTCCCCTGATTGTCGTAATATCCGCCCGGTAGGGCTGTAAAGCCTGTTTCATTGGTAGCTCCGGTATTTGGTGCTTGCCAATGGGCTGTATCGGCTTCTTTAAGTTTTCCAGCTGCATTTGCTTCTTCATTTAAGAAGTTGGTTAGCGCTGTCCATTCCTCATCACCAGGCAGATGCCAGCCTGCCGGACAGGCTTCTATAGCAGCAGGCCAGTTGTAAAGCACACCATAGGTTGAATAGTATTCTGTGGTTTTAACTGCTGCTACATCAGTGCCATCATAATAATAAATATAGTAATGCGGGTCGGTAATTGAGTTTGTACCAGGGCCAACCACTTCGGGCAGGTATTTCAGGTTTTCGGCCATCCAGACCTGTTCACCTATGGTTACATATTTATAAACTGTCCCATCTCTATCATCGGTAAAGCTGTCACCTTCGACTACTACTATATAATCGGTTTTTACCTGAGTATCATGGCCACCACTGTTTTTAGCTGTCATCTCTACAGTGTATATGCCGGCTTCCGTATATGTTTTTGAAGGGTTTTGTTCGTTACTTGTAGTACCATCGCCAAAATCCCAGTTCCAGGTAGTAGGATTATTAGAACTTTGGTCGCTGAAGCTTACCGTAAGCGGTGCTATGCCGCCTATAGGACTGCCGGTGAACTCAGCAGCAGGCTTGAAGGTGTCATTTTTTTTCTTACAACCGCTCACTAATAAAAACAGACACCCAAAAAATAAAATAGTGACTCTTCTTTTCATGTCAAATTGTTTCATTTGGCTTTTAAAACGAATTCTTAGTTTCGTAACTTTTTATGTGAAATACTAACTTAGATTCAAGGTAAATATTGTATCAAAAGTAGATATTCCCTTGTATTGGTCAAGTATTTGGGATTGTTTTTCTGTGGCACAAAAGCAATACAAGCAGCAGTAGCAGCCTCAAAAATATTGCGTAAGATATATTTCTAAAGCTGCTTATTACGTATGATATTTCGTGAATATTTTGCTATGTCTGCAAAGTATTCTTACTGCTTGCCGGTTTGAAGTTATTATCAGGCAATGGAATAAATTCTTTATTATCGTTTGGGGGCAGAATTATTTTGCCATTTTTCCAATCGTGTTTGGCTTGTTCGATGCGTTCACGTTTAGATGACACGAAGTTCCACCAGATAAACCTTTCGCCTACTGGTTCTCCGCCAAGCATCATCAGGCTAGCCGATTCTTTAGCTGTCAGTATTGGGTCTTGTTCTTGTGAGAACACTAACATTTGTCCTTGTTTATAGCTACGTCCTGCTGATTCTATAGATCCTTTGGCTATATACACGCTTCGTTCGCTATACGAGTGTGGGAGATTGATTTTAGCCTGCGGTTCTAACTGTATATGCAGGTAAAACAACGGTGAGTGGATATTGACATTACTTTTTTCGCCAAATGCTTCACCGGCTATCAGTCGCATCCACACACCTTTCTCGGTTAATACCGGTAGTTGTTCAGGTTTATAATTAAAAAAGGAAGGTTCGTTTTCTTCTACTTCTTCGGGTAAAGCTACCCATGTCTGTATCATATCCAACTCTCCGTCTTTGAGCAACTGAGGGTCTTCAAAGCGTTCGGAATGGGCAATACCTTTTCCGGCAGTCATCCAGTTAACCTCTCCCGGACGGATAATCTGTTCGATACCCAAGCTGTCGCGATGGGTCACACTTCCATTGAATAAATACGTTAGGGTAGATAGTCCGATATGAGGATGAGGCAATACATCCATAGAAGATATCTCACTCGGAAAATCGGCTATAGGGCCTGCATGGTCCATGAAAATAAAAGGACCCACCATTCGCCTGAGACGAAATGGCAGTATCCTTTTTACTTTTAAATGTGTACTGATGGCAGCTGTTCGTGCCGAAATGATAAGGGTAGGCATATGATGGATGTAAGGTTACCTCTTCTGATAGAAAAAGATATAGTCTAACGATAGCTTGCCAGGGCCTAACAGAGTTAATGCGATGAAAGAGCTAAGATAAAAGAAACGCAACTCTAAGATAGAAAACCCGTCTCCAACAATAAAGGCATGGAAAATAAAGATGACTATAAAGTTAATTGTCAATACTAAGGTTGCAAACCTTGAGAATAAGCCAATAGCCAATAATATGGCGCAGATACTTTCGGCAAAGGTGGAAAGGTAAAACGAGGTGGTTGCCCCAATACCTATGGGATTCATGAAATGAATCTCCTGTCCGCTGAAGGCTAACATCAGTTTTTCAAAACCGTGGCCGTATAATAAAACCATACTGGCCACTAATCGCAAAAGGAATAAACCAATATCATTACCGGTTCTGAATTCCTTTGTTAAAAAGGATATGATATTCATAGCTGATAGTTTAAATAATAAATAGTTGATAAAAGAATTATATATAGTTTTTTTGTGGCTTTTTCTTTTTGACTGATTACACAATCAGAGGGCAGTGTAAGAGCATAAGGCATTGAATCTGGAAGTAAGTCATCCATATTCTGGTAGTTTTGATGCCTGAACAGTGCCGCTGCAAGCATGAAAACCGATAATACACAGGCCGATTTCAAGAGTGTCATATTGTTTTTTAGGTAAATGTCATGCCCAAAAATACAAATAAATCAATTCATCCGATGTTTTTGTCTTAATTTTATTGTGCCGACTGTTCGTTCTTAAGTTCTGCCGATATGAAACAGTATCATTCAAATAGGCTTATATGGGTTTTTTTAAAGGCGGTGAGCTATATACGAAGTCGCTCAAACTTGAGTATCAGCTTGGTTTGTTTTTTTGTGAAGCATATAGCACGGATTTGTAATGAATCAGGTATAAAGAGCATATCTTTTATGCTTGTGTAAAACGATCTGGATATGCTTGATTTTAGTTAGCAGCCTGATTCAACACATTTTATCCTGATAAATTTGTTTTATTCTAAAAAGTTCTTATTTTTACCGATTAAAACATCAAAGCAATGAAAGCAATCAATTATCTGACAGCCTTGATGGTACTCGATAAACTGTATCTGTTATTAGTTATTCGATTAATGGGAATCGTATATACAACAGATAAACAGAGGGTTATATCTTTTCCCCCTCCATTTCTTGGAGGTGCTGTTTTCTTTAAGGTCATCAAGCGTATTGAGTTTTCAGATTTTTCATTGAACTATGATTTACTTACATTAAAAAACAAATTTATCTTCAGTTTGGGCAAGAATAAATTCTTCAACCATAGGCTGCATGAGATTTTTCATGCGGCTGATAAGCTCCAATGGAAAAATAAACAAGACAAGAAGTCAACTATAGATACAAATTTTAATACTACTAAACCATGAAGACTCTAATTATCTCACTTTTTATAATTTGTACTATCTTTTTAGCACAAAAACAATCAATTGGTCAACAATTCATTGAAAACGATACTATCTGGTCCTCCGATACTGTTAGGATATATAATGATATAGTGGTGGAGTATCCTGCTATACTTACTATTAACCCTGGCGTATATGTAGAGTTTCAGGATAACTATAGCATAGATGTTTATGGCAAGCTGATTGCCATTGGTTCTGGTAAGCTTCCCATTATTTTCACTATAGCCGATACGAATAGTTTTGGCGATACAGCCACTCTTGCAGGAGGATGGGGTGGAATAAAGTTTCTTCAGAATCAATATGATACTTCCATCATAAATTATTGTCATTTTTATTATGGGAAAGCTGTTGATCCAGGTACTAATCCTTTGACCTCTTCTAACGAAAACTTAAAAGGTGGAGCAATTTATTGTAATGTGTATTCACATTTGGAGATTTCAAATTCTATGTTTGCGCATAACAGATCAATTTTTTCTGGTGGAGCTGTATATGCAATCAATTTACAAAGCTTAATCATCAGAAACAATTATTTTATTAGTAATTCTACTTTACAATATGGTGGAGCACTTTGGATAAATAAAGTGAATAAAGCTGAAGTATCCAATAATATTTTCAGAGAAAATCAAGCTGTTCGATTCAGTGAAAACGCATGGGGAACAGCGATTAATGGGGTGGGTGCTGCAATATGGTTAGGGGCACAAACAAATAATTCAGTTATTTTCAATAATATGATTACGAATAATATATCTCCAAATGCTGCATTATATGAAACAAGCTATAATTGCTCAGTTTTCAATAATATAATAGCAAATAATAGGGGACCTGGCTCAATGATTGGCCATTCACTTTCTGTTTCATCATATATTAATAATACTATTGTAAACAACAAAGGGTTTTCTCATAACAAGTGCGGGATAGTATTCTTCAGCAATAATATCCTGATGAGAAACAACATCGTACATGGAAACACTTCTGATTACTATGGCTATAAACCGATACAGATTTATTCATTTGATCTTGCTATTGCTGATTTCGCCTACTCCTGTATTCCGGATGAAGCTATTTATTATCAGGGTGAGGGTAATATTCAGGATGATCCACAGTTTGTAAACCCCACTCCCGATGCAGGACCTGATTACGATGGTCTTTCTGCCGACTGGTCGCTACTTGACAGCTCGCCCTGTGTGAACACCGGCACTCCCGACACTAGTGGTCTCAACCTGCCTGCAACTGATTTGCGTGGCAACCCTCGTATCTATGGCATACGTATAGATATGGGAGCTATAGAAAACCAGACAGTAGTCGGGTTGCCTGAAAACCTGTTGGTAAACGCCCGTGTGCAGGTAAGTCCTAACCCTTTTGGTCAGAGCTTTAAGGTGATATCACCCGGCAGGGAAAAGATCAGCAGCTTTAGGTTGTTTAACCAAAAGGGTCAACAAATAGGAATGGAAACCCTGATGCCAATGGATCAAATACTTGTTTTCGATCTGGGGTATCAGCCTCCCGGCCTCTACCTGTTGGTAACCCGCTTTGAAGATGGTACAAGCGAAACAACGAAATTAGTGAAGTACTAAGTGAAAAATTGGTTATAGATAGCGGCCTGATTCAACACATTTTATCCTGATAAATTTGTTTTATTCTAAAAAGTTCTTATTTTTACCGATTAAAACATCAAAGCAATGAAAGCAATCAATTATCTGACAGCCTTGATGGTACTCGATAAACTGTATCTGTTATTAGTTATTCGATTAATGGAAATCGTATATACAACAGATAAACAGAGGGTTATATCTTTTTCCCTATCATTTCTCGGAGGTGCTGTTTTCTTTAAGGTCATCAAACGTATTGAGCTTTCAGATTTTTCATTGAACTATGGTTTACTTACATTAAAAAACAAATTTATCTTCAGATTGGGCAAGAATAAATTCGTTAGTCGATGGCTGCCTGATTTGAAAATAGGCAACCAAAATAAAAGTTGTTAATACGAAAATGTTTAATTTTAACTTAATCAAAATGAGAAAATATATAGTTTTAATAATTTTATTTGTCCCTGTAGCTTTTCTGGTATTAAAATTATCTGCTGTTGATATTCAGGTTGATGATGAACAGCAGTTGCCTTGTGGTCAATATGGTACGATTGTAATGAATTTCAATGGTAATAGAGGTTGCCCTTATGCTTTTGATTTTAACTCACTTGTAAACAGTAATTGTATGATTGTAGATATTGACCTTGATCGAAGTATAAGTGGCATTCAACATTATAAGGAAACACAAATGTGTGTTACCTGGACAAACGGATATGATGGCGTCATACATATGTTACCTAAAAGCGGATATGGCGGTCAGGGTTTCACTGTTTCGAATGATGTAATCGTCCATTTTACGAACAATACCACTGAAGAACTTACTTGGACTATGTATGTGAATGATTATGGCGGACCTTATCCGGCCTCCTGTTATTAATATTGTTACCAAGCTGGCAGATTTTTTTCTGCCAGTTTGGTACTTTCAAATAAATACAATAAGCAGTATATGAAAAGAGTGTACTATTTCTTAGTGTTGTTTCAAATAATTATTTTTGGAAGCAGCATTACTGCTCAGGAAAAGCTTGAGATAAGTTTCGAAGGGCATTACTACGGTCAGGCTGTCAGGTTAGATAGTGTGCTGATCAGAAATATT
>JALNZU010000058.1 GCA_023229245.1 Bacteroidales bacterium
TTTTTATTTTCATAATAATTTTGTTCTTACTGTAGTAACTTAAATAAAAAAATCCCTCTTATTATTTTGCCTTTTTTAAGCAAAGTAATGGGGGAAGTTTCAATGGACTGGAGCAGGCGACGGGAATTAGGTAATATATAACACTAACGCTCATTATCTACATACTATCGACCCTTTTTAATATGATAGATAACACTATCGCCCACTATCTACCACTAATTGTCGTCTTTTTTGCTACCCAAATCGTCTATTTTATTCTTTTTAGCTTTTTTCTCTTTAATTAGAATAGGTATCAAGGTAGATACAAAACCGATTAGACCTATTGAGCCTAACATCATTGTGATTACTTCCCACTCATGACTTGTAGCCGTTCGATTAAAAGCAATAAAAACTAATGCAATTATACAAAAGACAGTATTTGCAATATTCAAGGGATCTTTTAAATGTTTTTTCATAATTTTAGTTTACCATATTACTTAATAACTTTAATATTCTTTTTAAGCATATCAACTGTATTTGCTAACGCTTTTTGTAATAACTCATTCGATAGGTTTATGGGGTAGACTTCTCCGCTACGAGCTTTACCAGCACAAACACAATCAACTATCATTTCTAATACATCTAACAAATTAACATCTTCCGGCACGCTTTGGTTTAAATGGTGTCTTTCGGTTAAGTGAAGTTTCCACCAATCTAACTTATAAAATTCTTCGCCAGTTTTACCGGTCGAAAGTGCTGCGAAAAAATCTTCAAAATGCATTATCTTTGTGTGGTCGTGGTATAGACCTTTACGGTTTAATTGGTTCGCTAATTCTTCCAATACCAAATGAACGCCTACAATGTGCTTTATCGTATCACTATGCACTAAATCATAATCAAGTTCTTTTAAGCTTCTTGTATCTGCGTTTGGCGTAGCGTAAATGGGAACTATCTTCATTGCTTTACCTCCAAACTATATTCAATATCAAGACTTACCTTAGGCTTTCTAATAATTTTATTAAATATAGATTTTCCACGCCCCAAAGTTCCCTTTGCGCGTTCTCGTCATTTTGAAAAATATATTCAAGATCACTTTCTTCAAAATGATTATGTTCTTCAAAACCACGTTCATTACTGAATGCGTGCCTTAAAAGTTCTCTAATAACATTTGGACTAACATCGACTGCGTCTTCATCATTGTCAAAATAAACACTAACTTCATGTTCAACTTCAATTGTCGTCGTAACAAATAAATTTTTACTCATAATTCTTTCTCCTTCTTTTGAATATTTTAGGCGTCCACGTTTTTGTTTCGTGTTTTGTGATTTTGTCGGCGAAGTTCTTACCTCTTTTGTAGGAGCATCAATCCTTTGACCGAGTCTGAATCTTCAATTTAAAAGCCGAACGCCTATTTTATGGTTGTAAATATATTAGTAATGCGATAGCCGCTATAAAAACTATCATCGTAATAACGGCTAAGGCGCTATAAAGTTTGCTCATAATGTCATTTACTTTGATAGTTCGCGTAGAGCTTCCTCTAGTGTCGCAAAGTATTTACCGTTCCACCACGAATAAACTTGATTTCCTATTCCATTATCATCTTCAACATTTGCTACAACAAACTTAAGGTTGTTGCTTGCGAACAAATATAAACCTTTTTCTTTATTGCGTGTCAGTAAGAATTTCATTATTCTTCTCCTTTCACATAAACATATCTAAAATTTTTAGGTGCTTTTCTTAATGTGTGTTTAACTTCATCTACATAAGGGGGACAATCCATACCACAATAAACAGTTGCAGTTCTAAAATAATAAAAATCGCTTAATTCTTTTGGCTTATCAAAGATTTCAAGCCGTTTAATATGCCAAGCGTATAGGTCTTTGCCTTTACTATAAACACTTACTTCTTGTGAACTTAAACACAAATCATCTAATGGTATTGTTGCGTTTACATAAATCGGGTATGTATTTTTATTTGAAAGCCTATAATCACCAATATATTCATTAAAATAATAATAGTCATATTCATCAAACCAAAATCTCGCAACTACTTTTTCGCTAATGGATAAAAGCCATTTTGGTTTCGCTTTCACACAATAAAGATATACCCAACCTACAAAATCTTTTGGCACACTCTTTCTTAATTCAAGTGTTTTAACACCATTTAAGATATGGACTAAATGTTGTGGTTGTATTGTTAATAATAATTGTATTTGCATTTTAATACTCCCTTTTTTCAGTGATATTCGGTAATATCCGATATTTTCTTTTGCAATAATCGCAATCATGCATTGCACTAGCTAAATCTTGCGGTGTGCTATCACTCCGCCAATAAAAGCCACAATAAGGGCAAACGATTTTTAACATTGTTATTTTTTTACTCATCTTCTCCTCCTAAATTAAAATTAAATAAATCTAAATGACTTTCTTCTACTACATTCCCAAAGAGATCCATTTTCTCGGTCTCTTTTTCTCTTCCGCTGTCTTTGAGTGAAATAAATACCCCCCCCGCACGACTTTAAAGCAAAACCAGAAGCTATAAAAAGCCGCTCCACTTTTGTTCGATTTGACAATGTTTTCTTCTTCGTTGTAAGTCATAAACGACATTCTACCTTCCGGAAATAAAAAACTAACTTCTTCATCGTGCTTACATAAATAATTAACTGCAAATTGATTATTAAAAAATTGTGTTCCTTGTAAAATGATAAACGGCTTATTGAAACTAAATAATCTTTTTAATAACTTTGTTCTACCGCTAAATGGGGGGTTAGAAATAATGACATCCCACGCTTCCGGCTCGAAGTGGTAAAAATTCATACCTTCGGCTAAGCTTGTGCGAATGAGCTTCTTAAACCCTTTGTTTTTAAACGATAGATATATGCGGCTAAACTCGGTATCAAACGGCAACCAGATTTTCGTATCAAGTGCGATAAGTTTATTATCAAGTAAAAAATCGACAAGTTTATCGGCTTCTGCACTTGTCGTGTAGCACTCATCTTTTGCTATTCGCATATCTTGATAAATATTACTCATCTTCTTTTTCGTTTTCTTTTTCTTTTTGGTTCAATAATTTCAACGATGTCGCTAAACGGAAACCATTCATCAAATGCAACAACGATATAATTAAGTTTTATATCCGCTACTTCGACTACTCTTCCGTTCTTTAAGAGGACAATGTCGCCTCCTGATAGTTTTAATTTCGTCATGTTGTTCCTCCAATCACTTGTTTATAACAAGTTACTTAAATCTTTCTTCTCTTTTCTTTTTGTATGGTGAATATAATATTCCATTGTTGTATTCATTGAAGCGTGGCCTAAATGAGCTTGCACTTCGCGGACGTCATAATTCTTATCAAACATTCGAGTTGCGAAAGAATGGCGTAAGCCATGCAATGTAATATGCGCTATGCCCGCTATTTCGATATGCCTATTAACAACACGACGAACCGTATTGCGTCCAATATGCTTATTTGAAACGCTTAAAAAGATAAACTCATCTTGGTTAATTGCACGTTCTTCAACATAAGCCTCAAGTTCGCGCATAAAAGTTTCTGGCAAATGAATTGTGCGTTCCATGCCAGTTTTTGTGCTTTCTTTATATTGCCCGAAACTATCGACTTGAGCGTCAATAAGAATCGTATTATTATCAAAGTTAACTTTATTTCGTTTAATTGCTTGCCACTCACCAACACGAAGCGCTCCATAAAACATTGTAAGAACGGGTATTCGCCATTCTGGACTTCCCTCTTCACTATCAAAAGCAGCGATAAACTTTCTTAAATCTTCTTCACCGTTAATAAAGAAATTTGTATGGTTTTTTTCTCTTCTGTTTTCTTTGATTGGTTCTAAAATATCAAGTATTTCATCGGCTAATTCTCGGTTCATGAAACGCCGCTTTTTCGCAAACTCAATGAGCTTACGCACGGACGTTAACTTGTTATTGATAGTTCTTGAAGACAAGCCTTGCGAAGTTAGGTTAATACGAAAGCGATCAACATTATGCATGGTAAAAGCTTTCTCACATTGTAAAGTGGGGCTAATAATCGGAAACAAATAATTTTTATAGGCTAATTGATAATTATAAAGCGTATTATTATCAATATTTTCGCTTCTTCTAACTTGGTAAAAGAATTCAATCAGTTCAGTTACTGTTATTGTGTCGCCGCCAGAATATGCTACTTTTCTTTTTTCTTTGTCTTTTTCAATTTCGTCATATTCAATTGACTTCATGTAGCGAATGCCAACACTAAAAGTCCATTCTTTGTTACGGATATTTATATTTTTCCATTCACCATTAAGTAATTTATACTTATAGTTGATGTAAAAGTTTTTTCTTTTATTGTCTCTAATAATTGCCATTTTGGTTCAATCTCCTTTTTTCTTTTTTCTATTCTGTGAGATTGTGGTAAAATGACAACGGTTGTAATATGATTTGTCATTAAATCTCACAGCCATGGAACCCCGGTCAACTTTGCCGAGTTAGGGGTTCCTTTTTAGTTTATTTTAGGTAATCTTTAATAAACCGAAGAAGCTTTTCAAGTTCGTAAATATCCATTCTATCCATTTCTTTAGTTATTTCGTTGCGAACAGTTTGGTTAATTCCAGCGTTTTCTTTTGCAATTCGCACGGATCTAAATATTAGGTAGCGCCCACTATAATCTTTTATTATTTGACCGGGTATAGTTATTTCGAATTCTGAATCGCCATTGCGACGAATAATGGTTTCTTCAATATCGTGTTTACTTTGTATTTGAAAGTATTCGTCTTCACTAATAAATACATGATACTCATCGTCGGCAGCGCTCTCGAAGTTAATGCCTATGCCTCGAATTGAATAACCGAGTAGATAATCAGCAGTTACATCGAAGAAGTCTTTTAACTTCAAGATATGCACTTCTTTAAATGGTTGTTTGTTGTTCTCTAGTAAAGATAGTGCGGGGTATGCGATGTCAACATAACGAGATAGTTCACGTAACGCAATATTGGAGCGGCTTCGTAATTTCTTCAGCCTATTCATTTTTCCCTCCCTTCAACATTATGCTATATCTTTCAAAAAATAAACGCAAGTAAAATATTTAAAAATCGTAACATTGTTAAAAAAATCGAAATAATACTTGCAACACTGAAAAAATTGTTGTAAGATGTGTTTAGTGTTATGAAAATCGAAACAAAAGGAGCAATTAAAATACCTATGTATGTAAATAGAACAAAACTGAAAGCCGCAATGATATTAGAGAATTTAGATACAGAATACATGATGAAATTATTAAACATTAGTATTACTTCGTATTATAATCGAATAAAAGGTAAATGGCAATTCACTGAAAGAGAAATCAAAATATTGTTTGATCGCTTTGGTGATACTATTTTTTTTCATTAGTCGTGTTATGAAAACCATCAACAAACTTTGATTATTTATGTATGCCCTCGCGCTAAAAATTTAAAGATATAGCGGGGTAGTTCAGTGGCAGAACGACCGGCTCATACCCGGAAGGCTGGCGGTTCGAATCCGCCCCCCGCAACCAAAAAACATAGAAAGGAGGTAAGCAATCGTGAAAGTAGAGCAATTAGAACCTTATCTATTAAAGGTGAACTATAGCGGACAAGATATACAAGAATTAGCTGGAGTAAAGAGAACACACGCAACCAAAATAATGAGTATATGTCGTTCTAAATATAACGGGGCAGTAATAGGTAGACCCTATGTTGTTACTGCAAAAAGTTATTGGTTATATGAAGGCACTACATTAGAAGAACAATTAAGACTTCTTGCAATTGCTAAAGGTAATGGCTAAAACTCAAAAATTATACAAACGCGAAACTTTTACATCAAGAGATGAGTGGTTAAGCGCTCGTGGCATGGGCGGAAGTAGTGCAAGCGCTATTTTAGGCGTTAACCCATGGATGAGCAAGCTTGAATTATACAAAACAATCGTAGCGCCCGCAAAGTTTAATATCAAGAAAGATAACACGAACGAAGCAATGGCATACGGAATTCAAAGTGAACCACTTATTAGAAAACAATTTATTTTAGATCACCCGCATTTAAAAGTATTAACGCCTCGTAGTCATGAAATGTTTAGGCGCACGGATAAGCCTTATTTAACCGCCACCATTGACGGAAGAATTATTGATAAGGCAACAAACCGCAAGGGCGTTCTTGAAATTAAAACACGAGACATTCGTAACCGAGCAGACGATCAAGCTTGGCAAGGGCAATTGCCACAAAACTATTTTATTCAAGTTATTCACTACCTCATGGTTTTGAACGACTTCGACTTTGCGGTCGTAGTAGCGAAATTACGTTTCTTTGACTACTATCACGAAGAAGGAAAAAAACTATTAAAAACTGAAACGCGTTACTACCACATTGAACGAAGCGAAGTGAAAAAAGATATTGAAAATTTAGAAAAAGTCGAAACACACTTCTGGGAACACAACGTGGAAAAACGCAAACTTCCAAAAATCGAAATTACATTTTAGAAAGGAAACAAAAAAATGGAAGAAAAAGAAGTTAAATTTGAATTGACGCCAGTTTATGTTGAAACGGAATCACAATTTGTTGTGAAAGATTTTCCCATTCAACGGCAATCTTTAAAAGATTATTTAGCGTCGCAAACACAAATCAAAGTAATCAAAGATGATGAAACGAACAAAGTTGTTAAAGCCTCACGCACAGCGATTCGCAAATTAAGAGACGCACTCAAAGATACGCGAATTTCTGTTATAAAGCTTTACATGGGAATTTTTGAGTCAGAACTCAAAGAACTCGAAGGCATGTTAGACGAAGCAGACAAGAAGTTAAAAACTTATGTCGACGCTTATGCCTTATCAAAAAAGGTTAACGAACCAGTAGCGCCAAAGCTCTTTACGCTCACCGTTAAAGGTTATGACGAAAAGGCACTCGCTAAAATTCGTGACGCCGCCATAAAGGTCGGTTTATCCGCCGAAATCAAATAAGGAGGGAATATGGCAGACAATACTCAAAAAGTCGTTCCATTTAGCAAGAAAGAAGTTGCAACCGCTATTAACGATAGAACAATCGCAGATAGTATTTTGCAAAACTTTGACTTGCTTGTTACACAAGGACAATTAAAATTTCCCCAAAACTATAATTTGGGCAATCAATTGAAACTTGCTTATCTTGTTATTACGCAAGAATCAAAACTACGTGGTGCAACAAGCACTTCGGTCGGTCAAGCGCTCACGCACATGGTTTTACAAGGTTTAGAAATTGATAAAAACCAATGTTACTTCATCAAATATGGTAACGAATTAAAAATGTTTAGAAGTTACTTTGGTGACGTCGCTGTTGCGCTTCGCACTAGACTTGTTAAGGACATTAAAGCCGTTGTTATTTATGACGGTGACGAATTTGAAACGAACATTATCAACGACGAAGAAGTAGTTATTAAGCACACAACAAGCTTTAAAAATCGCGATAACCCAATTGTAGGGGCTTACGCTGTTGCAATTCTTCCCGGTGGCGACAAACGTTATACGGTTATGACAAAAAAGGAAATTGACGCTAACTGGAGCAAATCAACTAACCCCGACAAAAAAGTGCAAAAAGAATTCCCACAAGAAATGTCAAAACGCACAGTTATTCGTCGTGCGGTTAAAATGTTATTCAATAGTGCTAATACCGAAGATAATTACGTATCCGCAGTAATCGGTTCTTTCAACAAAACAACCGAAGATGAATACGTCGACGCACATCCCGTAATCGGTAAAACTACAGTCTCAAACACAATTGATTTACCCGAAGATTTTGAAGATGAAATTGTCGAAGAAATTGTGGCTACACCAGCCGAAGAAATTGTCGAAGAAGAAGCCGAAAAAGAAGTGCCAGTTAGCCACCCAAAAGACGTTGCAGTTTCAAGTGATTTAAAACAAGAAACAACCGACGAAATTGATGACGCTGACGACCCACTAAAAAAGTTAAAAGGATAAGAAATTCACGGGGCGAGTTTTCGGACTTGCCCCACTTTAGAAAGGAGCATTATGGCAGTTAAGAGAATGTTTACGCCGGACATAATTAGCAGCGACGCGTTCACTGAAATGTCTTTTCCCGCACAAGTTTTGTATTTTCAAATCAACTTAGACGCGGACGACGATGGCTTCTGTGATCGTGTAAATTCGATAAGAAGACGTCTAAATATCAAGCCGGCTGCACTTAACGAACTTTTTGAACGTGGTTTTCTTATAGGTTTTTCGGAGCGTCAAGGACTTGTGGTAGTCAAACATTGGCGCATGCACAACACACTAAGGTCTGATAGGTATAAAGTGACTAATTATTTAGACTTTGCGAAGCAACTTGTTATAAAGCCTAATAAATCTTATAGCCTACCGAACGTTGTTTTATTCGGTGATGACGAAGAAAATAGCACTAATGATCCTTGGTCACCTTGGTTTAATAAATGGTGACACTTGGTATGACAACTTGGCAACCAAATGTAAACCACTTGGCAACCAACTGGCAACCACTTGGCACCGCAGTATTAGTATAAGTATTAGTTTAAGTATAAGTATAAGTATTAGAGCTATTCAGTCTTAAATAAATATTACATATTCATTCAAGCCTTCATAGCATAGCCTCATAGTTACTAAGTAAATAGACATAGAAACACACACGAGGGTAACAACGAGACGCTAATGCAAAAGACGCTTAAAACGCAATGCAACGCCAAGGCTAAAAATAACATATTGAAAGGAAAGTAAATGATTAAAAAATTACAACGAAAAATACGTGATTCTGGCTTCGTAACTAATGACCCAAAAGACAAGTTATTAAGATACGATATTACAGCGTTTTTAAATGAATGTTTAGAATCATATGGCAATGAAACAATGCTTCGTGTTATTGATCGTTTTTCTTTAGTTATTGTGCAAAGAGATATTTCAAAGATAGGCCACAAAATATCATACTTCAAAAAGATTATTAAAGAATTTATTGCTGAAGACGAAATACCAGATATTGAATTCCCGGAAACGATTATCGACGAGGAAACAATTAAATACACAATTATTCGTATTATCGAAAAAGCAGCAATTACAAAAAGTGAAGAACCACACTTCAACCCAATTACAGATGTTAAATGGCTTGATTCACCATTCGATGATGTTGCAAAAGAATTATACGATCAAGCTTATCAAAGGTTATATGACGATGATTATTTTTTTAAACCACTAATTGAAAAGGCTTTAGCGTTAAGTAATCACACGGACAAAGAATTTATCAAAGAAGAATTAGATTATATTTATAAAGAACTTGATAAATATAGTCCGGACTACGCTTACGAAAAACTTATTGATTCGTTAGAGGATATAAAAAATAGGGCGGCAACCCAAAAGAAATAATGAAAGTGAGATTTAATGACATGAAAAAACTAACACCTCATTTATGGAGGCTATACGACAGCATTAAGTTCGCAACCGGTTTCGGGAAATCACTCAACGTCGAAGAAATCGCGGAAATGTTCCCGGACGTTTACGAATTTAAAAAACAAAAAGGCAATTATTCAAATTGTCCTCAACTTTATAAAGACATCGATATTATCAATGCAAGTCATGAAGTAGAGAAAATCATAATCAAAAAGAATAACAATTTTCGTCTTGCAACAGAAGAAGAAGCAATCGAATATCACAACAAGCTAGTAAGACGTTTAATTCACTACCGTGATAATGCTTTAGCCGTTAAATACAAAATAGGCAAAGACGGACAAGGTAAATTGTTATCAGCGCAACTCACGCCAATTGACGAAAACTCAAAGGCAAGAGAATTCACAGAAAGTTTTATCAAAAAATGAAGACGTGGAATAGTGTTAACCTCCTCTTTTTTGTTGGCTTGGTTGTAGATAGACCTAAGTTTTCAAAAACAAAGAGCGACAAACTCATTGCGGAGGCACGCATACAAGTGGACGAGCGCTTCGGGCAAACAAACACACGCAAAAAAGATGTGTTGCTTGATATTATTGCTTTTGATAAAAATGCTCTAGCACTTAACGTTGTAGCGCAACCCGGAGCAGTTATTTATCTTGAATGTCACTTAACTAACATTCTTGTTTTTGATAAATACGAAATAAAAATTGTTGCGGATAAGTTTCAAATACTCGCACAACCACCTTGGAAGACATCTTACGTCCCACTTGATAACAAAACACTTATTCACGAGATAAAAAAACGTTTTGGCAGCCAAGAACTCAATACAAACGTTTCGTCTTTATTAGAGGCTTTAGATCCAACGCACTATGGCATTGTTGACGAATACGATTATGAGGAAGAGGAAGAACAAGAGTTCTTAGAAGATATCGAGGAAGAATTATGAGTAAGCGCTTAATTTATACCGACGAAGAAAGCA
>JALNZU010000024.1 GCA_023229245.1 Bacteroidales bacterium
GTTTTAGAAAGATGTGGGATAATGTAAAAATTCGCTTTCATATGCACAAAGCAAAGTAAGTATGTTTCTTTTGTCCTTTTTCTTGATAAAAAGGACTAAAAATCAAGCATGAATAATCGGTCTCCGCGCTCAACCAAAAATGCGTAAATCTAAGCAAGGTTGCTACGGTTGTATGGAGTTGAAATCATACATCCTCTAAGATTTAGTGGGATGAACCTGTTTGAATACCATTTTACGACCTCCATACAACCTAAAAACAGCACCACTAAACGTGGCGCTACCTTGCAAGATTTACATGCACTTTTGTGTTCTCAGGCGAGCGCTGCTCCTTATTCATGCCTTCCTCCCCGCCCAGCCCGGGAAAGATTTGAAGTGTTTTTTGTTTGTTCAAATTTCAAAATCTCTCTTTCCACTCCTAAAACATTCAGGATTACGCGATGGCTGAGGTTCTCGAAGTCATCGCATTGATATAACACGATGGCTGAGGCTCTCGAAGCCATCGCCTTGATAAAATGAAGTGAGTCGCAGGGCTAGGCCCAGCCATAGATATCATGCTTTTCTTAAGACTTATGCATTAAACCAAAAAACCGCTGCATTACTTTTTTCTTTCGTCCTTTTTCCTGATAAAAAGGACCAAAAATCAAGCATGAATAAATAGGACCTCCGCTTCCGATCAAATATCGGAACATCCCGGTACAAGGTTGTAGAAGCTATTTTTTTAGCCTACACAAATATAGCTAATCCGGCATAAAGAACTAACTTTGAAGGTTGAATACACTGCAAGAAGAAAAATGAAACTATACGAAACATTAGAACAACAACTCAAGAAAGAGCCCAACTTCGTGACAGATAAAGGAGAGCTAAAAAAATGGGTAGTGCTAAACAAAGCACAAAACTTGGATGAAGAACTGATTGGGTTGCTACTTGACCATGCCGAGCTAAAAGAAAAGTTTTTCATGAAGGTAAAAGGCCCTTCGGCAAGCTCAGGGCAGAGTGCGTTAGTTTTTAAGCAAAACTTGTTTGTGCAGTTTCTAGAACAGAAAAACTACCTGAGCGACAGCTACACCCAATTCAAAAACAAGATGGGACTGGCCGGCAAATTCCTGAAACAACACAATGATGTTTCCTGGAATCTTTCTCAGGATTTTGACTGGATAATAGTTTATACTAAATCCGCCCCTGAAACCATCCAATTATCTAAGAGAGCAGTTGAGCGCATATATCGTAAAAGTGTTGATTATCCTAATGATGAATGGAGACTTTCTGATTTGACAACGCAAAGATCTAATGTTGAAAGACCAAATTTAAATTTCACCATGATAAATCCTATAAATGGTGAAAAGTCTCCTGTAAATCCAAACAGATGCTGGAGTGTTACATTGGATACATTTGAAGATTCTTACAAAAGAGGAAAAATTGTATTTTACGGTGACTACGATTTTTTAAAAAATTACAATCCCGGCTATGCGAATATTTAAATCTGAAGAAATAGAAAAAAGCGGAGATGGTTTTGACAAAACCTACATTTCTTCAGCTTTCTTACACCAGGCAATGAATCATTTTGAAGCTTATAATTTACCAACCGTACTGCTTATCAATTTTGGAGCAAGAAGTCTTCAATTTAAACGTTTGTTTAACAAATCTTGGCAATCCAAGAATCTTAAAAATCAAGATGTAGACAATGAATAGCGATATTTTACTGTACCAGTCCGACGACGGACATATAAAAATACAGGTTCGCCTGGAAAACGAAACCGTTTGGCTGACACAAGCCGATATGCTGATGTTGTTTCAAACTACCAAACAAAATATCAGTCTTCACATAAAAAACATCTTTGAAGAGGGTGAATTGGATGTAAATTCAGTTGTCAAGGAATACTTGACAACTGCCCCGGATGGTAAAAACTATCGCACAAAACATTACAACTTAGACGTTATCATATCAGTAGGTTACAGAGTGAAATCGCTTCGTGGTACCCAGTTTCGTATATGGGCCACAGAGCGTTTGCGGGAATATCTGATAAAAGGCTTCACAATGAATGACGATTTGCTGAAACAAGGCGGAGGCTATTTTGAAGAATTACTGAACCGTATTCGGGATATTCGTTCATCTGAAAAGGTATTTTACAGAAAAGTATTAGAAATATATGCTACCAGTATAGACTATGACCCGCGAGCTAACTTTACCCAACAGTTTTTTCAAACCGTTCAAAACAAATTACATTGGGCTGTACACGGTCACACGGCTGCCGAAATTGTTTATCAACGAGCCAACGCCCAATTACCCTTTATGGGTTTAACGGCTTTTAAAGGCAAAAAACCAACTAAAAAGGAAATAGCTATTGCCAAAAACTACCTTTCTGAAGAAGAATTGGCGGTATTGAATCGGTTGGTTTCGGCTTATTTAGATATAGCAGAAATCAACGCTATGCGAGGCAAGCCTATGTATATGAAAGATTGGATTGAAGTATTGGACGGCTTTATCAAAATGAGCCGACAAGATGTGTTGACCCATGCCGGGAAAATTTCGGCTGAAATTGCTCAACGCAAGGCATTGGCAGAATACGAAAGCTATAAAATTAAATCGGACTATGAGTTGTCGGATGTCGAAAAACAGTTTATAGCCAGTATTGAGCAAGCCGAAAAGAAACTTAAAACTATCAGATCAAAGCATAAAAACAAAGAATAATGGCTTTTCTACACGCGATATTTGACAATCCTTTGCCTGCACCAAACAAGAAAATTGGTAGCTAAGGATTTTTACGGAATAAAAAAGAATTAGACTATGATACAAAAAACTGCGATAAAGCTTTTTGAACAAACCCAAGTCTGCACACTTTGGGATGAGAAACAGGAGAAATGGTATTTTTCCATAGTAGATGTTATTGCTATTCTCACAGCCAGTCCCAATCCAAGAAAATATTGGAGCGTACTCAAAACAAGGCTTAAAAAGGAAGGCAGTCAGTTGGCTACAAATTGTAGTCAACTGAAAATGCAATCTGCCGATGGTAAATATTATAAAACGGATGTGGCAGATACCGAACAGCTTTTCCGGCTAATTCAGTCTATTCCATCGCCAAAAGCAGAACCTTTCAAATTGTGGATAGCCCAGGTAGCACGGGAACGAATTGACGAAATAGAAGACCCGGAAATAGGTATTGACCGACTGATGGTAACCTATCTGAAAAAAGGAGATAGAGCGGGTAGCATAAACTATTATAGCATATCCGAAAGCAAAAAAAATACGTAAAGGTCTTTATAAAAAATGAAACCCATAGTGGCCATTCATCGGGACTACAACCCGACCCTGTACCATTACAGGATTCCATTAGGCTACATAGCAATACACCAAAGTCAAGTAAAAACGCAGAAAAGATAAAAAAGACTAAAGGCACCCGGTTATCATGAAAGAGGCCATCACTTGAACCATTGAGAGTAACGTGGAACCATTTTTTGCATAGCTTGCATCTTGACTATCTTCCAGGCAATGGGCTGTTTTGTCAATGGCCTGTTTTTTACTTAAAATAATTGAAGGACGCCTTTTTATTTTACCTTTGTCCATAATGTAGGGTTTTCGTATAGTAAGTATTTTGATACTCAATAGGATGACAATATATTTACACATATTTTTTTATTTTTATGAATGATTCAGGCTAGGTTTAAAACATATTCAAGAATATTCGACATGATGAACGTTATTATAGTTGTGGTTTTGTGGATAGGTTTGCTTTTTGTGCTTTATTCTATTAGAAATCTTCCATCGCTTCTTTTCGTTCTGGCTGTGTTGCCATTTATGCCGTTCATTACTGCCTGGAAAATACGCCAGTCGAAACCGGCAACGGCAAAAATTATTACCGGACTTTGGGGCTTGCTTTATTTTATTTTGATAGTTAACGGCCTCATTTCTTATAACTAATCTCCTACTCTCTGTTCTTTTTGAGTTCTTTAAACTGCATTGCCCATTCCTGGTCGTTCAGGTTGTCGGGATCAGCTATGTGCATATAATAGCGGAGCTGGGAATTTATTATATGCTATAGTCTGATTTTACAATTTGGGCAGCCTGAAATCTTATAACCGGTTTCAACAGGATGTGCTCAAGCTGCACCAGGCATATAATGTAAACTACCTTCAGGCAGAGTACAACTATGCAGCATCGGCAGCGCAAATGGCAGCCAAATGGAACGACTTTGAACAGGACGGCGACCAGTACGATCTTCAATACCGCACGGCAGCAGACGAGAAGGTGAGAGAGTCGCATTATGCACTCCACAACACCACCTTACCCCCTTCTGATCCTTTTTGGAACGAGTATATGCCTCCTTTGGACTGGAACTGTCGTTGCACTGTTGTACAGGTACGAAAGGGTAAATACCCACGCAGCAACAATGCCGAAGCAGTAAACAAAGGCCAAATAGCAACCACCCGGCTTGATAAAAACGGGGTAAACCGTACCGCTATGTTTCGTTTCAATCCGGGTAAACAAAAAGTGATATTCCCCGAAAAACACCCCTATTTTAAAGTGCAGCAAGGGGTGAAAGATATTGTGAATGCACTTATAAATCAGGGCGAGTGGGAAGATATTCCTGTGAGTAGCGGTTCTGTTAAAGTAAGTCCATTACACGGAAAAAAAGAGCGCAAAAACAATATTGCCATTGCCAGTTATTATTCTGAAAAATATTCGTTTGATTACAAGCTATTGCCAGTAAGCCTATCGCATAGAACTGCAGATGCCCTTAATGAAACTCTCAACATTAAGCAAGAGTTCAAATTAAATAATACACCAACAAAGAGTGCTATTGATAATGCGTTAAGAAGGGCCAAAGGACAAGCTTCTAATATTGTAATTCAGATTAATTCAGATATATCAGCGGGCGACTTAACAGATGCAATAAAAAACAGGGTTAGAAGATCCTCTGGTATAAGTGAGATATGGATCAAAAGAGGTGATTTTGATGCTATGTATCCAAGAAAGGATATATTGGTTGATAGCTTTAAAATACAATGGGACTGAAGCTTTTCGGTTTCAGTCCCAAGGCAGGGTCTGGGACGAATCCCTGACCGCCACAAATATACAACAATTAACACACCAAAGTCAAGTAAAACTAAAAAAAAGATGGAAAAAAGGCACAAAGCAGCTGAATTTTCTAATAAGATAAACACATGAAAGAATCTTTCTCTAACCGGTTTAATTCACAAGCCTAAAATTTACTTTCAATTCTTCCTCTTTTTCCCTTATGTACTGCCTCGATATACTAGAACCAGCTTTTCAGTTTTCTTTCTTGATTGCTCATTCTAATTTTCAGAGTCCGTTCGTTGGATTTGACCAACTGATTGATGATTCTTTATACACATATCTTTTTGATACTAAACTAAATGGTACTGACTTTGCAATATATTGAGCTGCAAAAATATTCCCACTCTTCAAATCAGTTCTTCTATACTATCTCACTGACCATCTGTTAGCTTTTTTCTGAATAATTCTGCCTGTTGAATGATCTCCAAGGGATAATGAAATGATTTAAGTAAATCAATGACATTGGTTTTATATTGAATCCCCTTTTGTAGTTGATAATTAAAATGCAACCTATTGTTACGGAAGGTGTTGTCAAAATAATAGGTATCATATTCTCCATGAAGTAAATGAATCGTATCCAAGTCGTGGGTTGTAACGACGACCTTACAGTCATACTCATTTAGAAATAATAGGAAAGCAGCAGAAATCGAAATTCGATCTATTGAATTAGTTCCTCTAAATAGTTCATCCATCAAAATAAGGCGGACAGTTTCGTCTTTATGTACTGCCGAAATGATGGTTTTCGCTCTTTCTAACTCATCCATAAAGTAGCTTTTACTATGTAGTAAGCTATCAGCACTTGTTATGGATGTACTGATCTTTAGTTGTTTTGGTATTTTAATATACTCACAAAAAGCATAATTAATTGTTTGCGAAAGAATTACATTAATACCTATTGTTTTTAAAAAAGTAGTTTTCCCCGACATATTTCCACCGGTAATAATGATATTTTGGCCCTCAATGCGTAAGCTATTTGGGATGCAGTTTTGAATTAGTGGATGGCGTGCATTTTGAACCTGGATAAACCTATTTGTGGAAACAGTGGGTTCAGTGCCTTTGGTATGTCCTTTTAGATAGTACAGCGATTGAGCAGTATCGGAAATCCCTATATAGTCAAACGTTTTTTGGATTACATGTGCATGCTCTTTTAGTAACTTAATGGTTTTATTGAACTGTAAACCATCATATAAAACAGCTGCTTTTATAATTTCTATCAAATAATAGATAAATGCGGAAAATTCATCGGCATATTCAATGTTCAAAGAAAGATAAAAGCATTTTTTTGAGATAGTTCTTAAGGAAGTTATTTCCTTCGTCGAGAGGTAAGTGTCTTGATTTTCAACTTTATGTAATTTCAAATAGCAATCATATAAGGCCTTGATATTTTTGAATTCATAATGATATGTATTCACTCTTGTTTTGAGATAATAATGAACATAGGTGTTAATCAAGAAAGAAATGATAAGCGGTAATAATAAAGGGGCAAGAAAAAAACTGCCAACCATCAAACAAATAAAGGTCAGACTCAATAGTTTAATCCAGGAAGCTACGCTTTTAAAGTTTCCTGCTATAAAAAATGAAGGGAGACCGTAGGTTGAATTTCTTTCATATTTTTCTAAAATTTGAGCTGATTTAGATAACTGATCCGAATTTTTGGAATAGTGACTTATGATCCGTTTCATCAATTCATTTTGTGGTATAGATTGCTCCTTTTGTAATAATCTATATAGATATTGCTCACCCGTTTTCGTCAGTGTTCGATCAATATAGGAAAAAACAGAATCAAGCTCTAAATCGTTCCATGTTCTCTCATCTACAATATCTTGTAAATCTTCACTAAACTTAGAATATTGATTTATGAGTTGAATATTTCTGAATTTCTCCAGCGGTTTTATTCTATTCATTTCAGATTTATGAGAATAATTACTCCTATTAAGTTTAAATAATTTCATGTTCTGAAAAAGGCTCTCCTTTTGCTTTATTTCGTTTTTCACTTTCACATACCCGACTTTGGATGGTTAGTCCGGTTTAAACCTGCTATTTTTTTAATAAATTAATCATTGGGTATTAGTAACAACTGAATCATAGAACTGTAGAATATCGCGTCTTTTTATAGCTTAGGTACAACAAATCTAATTTAATTTTTTAACATCACCAAACCGCAGTAAAAAATCTTTTAAATGGCTATGGGCCTTTTGCTGATCCAATCTTTTAGAACTACTATTTCCGGATTTCGGTTGGCTGCCATATCTCGCTTAGCTCTATAGAGCTACGGATGGAATCTCAGTTAAAGGATACCAGTACAACTCAAGATCTGGCTCTCATCAGTGCGATGTTGGTACCCCCATCAGGTTCTGACTATGGTCGAAAGATGTGGAAGTCAGTGTGATTCTTAAGGTGGTAATAAACAGACGATAGCGTATTCCATCTATCCGGTGCCCTCTTACGAAAGGAAGGACAAGTCATCATACAATGCCTATTGGTTGATGGTGGTGATTTACAAATATAAATTGGGTTTGGTATTGCAGCAGCTTGGGACTTGCCTTGAGATTAAGGATAGTCCAAATTGTCAGACTGCGATCATTTCACTGCTGTAGCAGGTATGGTTATAACTTCGGGCTCTTTCCCCTCATGCAAACCGGTGAGCAGCACGTTTACAAACTGATTCTTTTGTAGGTTTTTACCTTTGAGCCGTAGAGGAATATAGTTTTCACCGTATCCGCGTGCTGTACCATCGCTCGTAATGCGTTCTATCAGCATACGCTGTGGTTTTCCTATCATCGTGCTATAGTACTCTTTTTTATTGGCTGTAGAAATATTCCGCAGTATGGCAGAGCGTTGATTTTTTACTTTTTCACTGATCTGATCAGGCATACGCTCGGCCCGGGTGCCAGTACGTATTGAATATTTGAAGGTATGGATATGGCTGAATTCCAGTTCTTGAGCCATCTGTACACTTTGTTCGAACTCTTCCTCTGTTTCACCCGGAAAGCCCACTATCATATCGGTAGTGATGTTGAAATCGGGAAAACGGCTTTTTAGCTTGTTGACCATAGCAGCAAATTGCGCAGCGGTGTACATGCGACGCATCCTGAGCAACACGCTTTCCGACCCGCTTTGCAGGCATAGATGCAGATGAGGAGTTAGTTTGGGATGTTCGAACAAATCAAAAAAGCGATCGCTGAAGCCGTCAGGCTCTATAGAAGATATTCGAAGCCTGAAATCGCCTTCCAAATGAAGAATGTTTTCAACTAATCTCTCAAAGTTAGTGGTTCCGTCAAGATACCGACCGATATTGACGCCGGTGAGTACTACCTCTTTAAACCCATGATCAATTACCTGACGGATATTGGTATATATTTCTTCAGCCGGACGGCTGACGGCTCTTCCCCTGACCTTAGGGATAATACAAAAAGTACAAAAGTTATCGCATCCATCTTGTATCTTGATCATGCTTCGGGTGTGAAAAGTCTTATAGGCTGCTTCATAGCTGAACACATCTTTGTCGAAACCTTCAGGATCGGCTGCCGTACCCCGGAAATGATTTTCTAATATGCTGTAAATCTGTGATTTACGTTCGTTATCAACAACAAAATCAATTGCATTAGTTTCCAATAGCGATTTCTTATAGTTATTAGCCATACAACCGGTAACAACAACTATTGCATCCTTATTTTTATTTCGGGCTTGATTGATGGTTTGTCGCGACTTCTGATCACTTTGATTGGTAACCGTACAAGTATTGACGATATATATATCAGCTTGCTCATTAAAGTCAACAAGTTCATAGCTTCCCTGATGAAAACGGGAGGCTAATGCATCGGTTTCGTACTGGTTGAGCCGGCAGCCGAGTGTTTTAAAAGCTATTTTCATCTATTTGAAATTTTATGCTGTTTTGTGTATGAGGCAATTCCATAATCTTAGACTCGTATAATGGTTTTGCCTTCAATTATACACTGTTTCTTGTAGTCTTTATCTATGGATAGCTTGATTCAATAAGCTGTTTTCACTTTCTTTATAGTGCATTTGAGGTTGAATTTGTTCACTCAGCCGAGCTTCCATAGATAGGGGAGTAACCGAGCTGATCACTACTTCGACAAATTGTCCGATTAACTCCTCCTTATCCGATTCAAATCGGACGACTATCTTTCCTTCAGTCAGTGCCGAAAGGTATCCATTCTTTCGGTCATTTCCTCTGACCAATACTTTCATTTTCCTGCCTATAAGCTGTTGATTGTATTGCAGGGAATATTTCAGCAAGGTATCGGTCAGCTTATGGTATCGTTGTTTTTTAATGGCTTTGGGGACATCATCCTCCCATCTTGAGCTGGCTGCTCCGGGTCGCACACTGTATTGAGCTATATACGCCATATTGTATTTGAACTCTTCCATCACTTTTCGGGTGTTGGCAAACTGCTCATCTGTCTCTCCTGTAAATCCGACTATGATATCGGTAAACAGGGTTGCTTGAGGGATAAGCCTTCGAATAGTAGTCACTATATGTCGATACTGTTCTAAGGAGTGTTTTCGGTTCATCCGTAGCAATACACCGTTATCACCTGATTGGATAGGCAGGTGAATTTGTTTGGCTAACACTGGATACTGAGCTACTATCTCAATGACTTCGTCGGTCATATCACGTGGGTGAGGCGAGGTGAAGTACACCCAAAACTCTTTCCCGCTTTGTTTACCGTATTCGCCTATTTCTCTAAGCAGTTGAGGGAAGCTGATTTCTTCGCCTTTTTTGTCTAACCCATACGAGTTCACGTTTTGGCCAAGCAGGGTTATAGATTTGAAATTATTGGATATCAGTCGTTTTACCTCTTTTAATATTTCATCTGATGGGCGTGATACTTCTCTGCCTCTGGTATAAGGCACGGCACAAAAGCTGCAAAACTTGTCACATCCGTTTTGAATAGGTATAAACGCTTCAAAATTTGAAGAGTAGCTAGGCTCAACCTGCCAAAACTCGTCTATCCCTATAGCAGGATTAAGCTTAAACGTAGGGATTGATTTTTCTGGGAGCCTGACTGTTTGTAAAAATGGTTTTTTTTCTGTGGGTATTTGGACAGAGGCGAGAGTGTTCATTTCGGGATATTGCAGTCCGGCAGGAGTTACTATGCCGTACTGTCGGATCATATCAGGCAGATCGGGTAACTCGCTCATAGGAAATACCAAATCAAAAAGTGTGAGAAACCGTTCTTTGTCTGATGGTAATATGCACCCTGAAACAAATGTCAGCAGGCTTTTCCGGTTTTTCATCTTATTCCATTTGGCGATACGGTTATACACTTTATCAATAGCTTTTTGCCTTACCGAGCATGCAATTATGCCTAATATATCAGCTTGATTCTCGTCTTCTGTTTCACTGTATCCCATGCTGTGCAGCACGGTTTTTACTCTTTCGGTATCTGAAAGATTCATTTGGCAGCCTAAAGGCATTAGATGGTATCTCATGGTAAATATATGCGTTGTAAATAGTTAAAAATAGACTTCGGCATGCATACGCTCGGAAGGTATGCCTTGCTTTTCTAGTATCTCAAAAACCTCGTAAATCATTTTATAATTTCCACAAAGATAACAATGTGTTTCAGGATGAACGGTATGAGTACGAAGATAGTCGGTTACTCTGCCATGATAGTCGCCGCTTGATTCAGCGGTAGTACACAGCAGGTAATTCTGCGGCAGGTATTCATTCTTTTCGTAGGCTTCATGGGCAAATCTGACACCATGTAGCAACTGATAATTCAGCAATGGATAGCTTTTGGCGAAACTGTGAAATGGTGCGATACCTGTTCCGGTAGCAACGAACAAAAAATTATCGTGAGCTATCCTATCTGTATCAATAGTAAAATACCCTAATGGCCCTTCAAGCTGAACCATATCGCCCGGATGGAGTTGCTTGAGTTGTTTGCTTACCACCCCATTATCTACTTCTTTGATGAGTACTTCAAAAAAGTCATCTTGCTCACCACTGTAGATAGAATATTCGCGTAGTTCTATGCTTCCTGCTTTACCAAGGAGGATATGTTGACCGGCATTAAACTTCAGTCCTTTTCGTGTCATTTTCAATATATAGGCCGAAGCAGTCAGATGCCGTATCTCTATAAGCTCGTGTAAATTATCGTTTGCCAACATGGCGCTGTTTATTGGTGCCTGTCAACCGACAGGATGTTTTTGTGTTTTTGGGCGGCAAAAATACACAAAAAAATAGTGTGGGGATTGGACTGTATGATCAGTCAACAATATCAGCAGATTGACCGTTCATTTGTTGTAGAGCGTCTTGATGGGCCGGAAGCTCAACAAAAAAGGTAGTTCCTGCACCTTCCATGCTTGTCAGATAAATACGGCCATTCATTTCATCTACAAATTCTTTTACTAAGATCAGACCTATGCCGGCACTCGGCTCGTTGTTAGTGCCTTTGGTGCCTCGTGTATCATTCCTGAAGAGTTTTTTCTGTTGGATATCCGTCATCCCGATGCCGGTATCTTCGATACGAAGCAATACTGTATCTTCATGTAAACGGCTTGCGAGGATAGTAACCTTTCCGCCTGTAGGAGTGAATTTTAACGCATTGGATATCAGATTTCTGATCACTGAGCTAAGGAGATAGGCATCGGCGTACACCTTAAGTCTTTCATCAGCCATCACAAGTAATTCTATCTCTTTGGTTTTGAAGTGTATCCTGAAAAACTCTATATTTTTTTCAATCAGCTCTTTAAATATGATGATTTCTGGGTTGTTTGATATCATCTGTCGTTGAATCCTCGACCATTCCAACAGATTATCCAATAGTTCTGAAAGATTGATAGCCGTTCGGTACATAGAATCGACCAATTGTCGTAGCTCATCCTGCTCAAGACTAACCATATCATCGGCAAGAATTTCAGTCAATAAAAGGAATGAGTTGAAAGGGCTTCGCAGATCGTGTGCAATGACGGACAATATTTTGTCTTTTTCCTGATTGGTTTTTTTAAGGTCTTCTTCGTTGAGTTTGAGTTTTTCTTCAAGCTGTTTGTATTGAGTGATGTCTCTTGAAATACCTACTAATCCTTGAATTTGATTCTGCTCATCACGCATAGGTACTTTTGTTGCTGTAAACCATTTCCATCCTTGGTTAGTATGTATATGTTCTTCTTTGCTTATCACAGGTTGTCCGGTTTTCATCAGGTGCATCTCATCGGCAAAAGCATTTTTTGAGTGAGCGCTATCGAAGAAGTCAAAATCGGTTTTCATAATGGCTTCTTCCGGATGATTGACCCCTAATACTCTGGCTTGGGCCTTATTGATGCGCACAAATCTGGTCTGGGTATCTTTATAATAGATTGTATCAGGTATGTTATCCATCAAGGCTTGTAATAAATATTTCTCTTGATAGAGTGCGTGTTGCATGGCTTTCTCCTTTGT
Source organism: Bacteroidales bacterium (assembly GCA_023229245.1). Taxonomy (GTDB): domain Bacteria; phylum Bacteroidota; class Bacteroidia; order Bacteroidales; family F082; genus JALNZU01. Next base: position 12,483 of record JALNZU010000024.1, read on the forward strand.
AATATCACGGTAAATAGCCAATATCAACTTACGTTTTTCCGAGAGTTTGATCAATGCTCCAGATAGGATGATATCAATCAGTTCACCGTCCTTTTTCTGACGTACAGTTTCTTTGGTGATCATATTATTGTTCAGGATGCTCGTACGATGCATCAGGCTTTCGGCTTGCAGCTTATCCGGGATGATAATATCAATGGACTGGGTGTTGGTCAAGTCTTGTTTTGAATAGCCAAAAAGTGTGGTGAACTGGTGGTTGCAGTCAATAATAATACCTTGATCATCCGTTATCACTATGGCTAAAGGTGCACTTTCAAACAAGGTTTGAAAATAAAGTTGTTTATCCTGGATAGCTTTCTGATAGTGTGTTCTTTCGGTGATATCCTGATATACACCAAACACATGCCTTACCCCATCAGACAGGGTAATAGGTCTGCCACTTATAGCTACATGGATCAGCTTGCCATCGGCTTTCTGTCGTATAGTCTCCACATATTGGTCAATACCTTTGCTGATCAATGAGGTAATCTTTTTTCCTTCGCTTTTTTTAGATATTGGTACAATGATATCATTTATTTTTCGGCCAAGCATATCTGATTTTGCAAATCCAAACATCGCTTCGAATTGATGGTTACAGTCTAGTAACACATCTTTGTCATCGGCTATGACGATTCCAAATGGTACTGTTTGGAGCAGGTGCTCGAAATAACTAATTTGATGTATGTTTTCAGCTGTTGAAAAGCTTGGATGGCTCGTTAGCTGATTAGGGGAATCAGTTGGCTCAATCAGGTAAATAAATTGTGGTTTTGCAAAGTGGTCGGATGAGTGAAGACCTATCTTTACCTGAAAATAATCAGCAGTGTTGCGAGAGGAAAGGCTAAGCTCAACGGTACTTTTTTTATCTTGGATCAGTGATTGCAGGTATGAGTTGAGTTCGGAGGGTGAGATGTTCAGCCAATCTGAAAAAAGATATTCTTTTTTATCCTTTATATGCTTAGGAATAAGTTGTTTACATGCCTGATTATATTCTAAAATCGAACCTTTTTTATTTGTAATACAGCATGCCATTGGTATTGCATGTAGCAATTCAGACAAGGTGGATAGCTGACTCATGCCGGAAGTTTTATTTTTGGAGAAAAACATACTCTTGTTGTTTTCCATCACTGTCTAAATGGTTCAGGCAAAGATAGGATTTTAGTTCATACGTTATGATTTATTTAAGAATAAATCCCAGTCTTTTCATTGTATCCCAGAGTTCGTGCCGGTTGATAGGTTTTGCCAGGTAATAATCGCAACCTACACTTAAAGCCCGTTGTTCATCACCGCTCATCGCAAAAGCTGTGATAGCAATGATGGGAATATCAGGTCTGATTTTTTTTATCTCTATAGTAGCTTCAAAGCCATCCATAACCGGCATCTTAAGGTCCATTAATATCAGGTCAATTTCAGGGTTTGCTGCAACCATGTCAACAGCAACTCTTCCATTGATAGCATGTAGTACCTTGGCATTAAAATTCTTACGCATGATCAGGGATAAGACTAAGAAATTGGATTCTTCGTCTTCAGCTATTAATACTATTGGATTGGTTTTGGATATATCCGGCTGTTGCAGGTGGGAATCGGACTTTGGTATTGCCAGATTTTTAAGAGGGAAACATAGATGGAAAGTAGAGCCTTTATTTTTCTCCGATTCGATGACAAGTTCTCCACCCATCAGCTCGGTGATACCTTTTACTATGGCTAAGCCTAATCCGCTTCCCTCATAGTATCTCGATGAGCCTTCGTCTTCCTGCCGGAAATAGTGAAATATAGCAGTGATATTCTCAGGATTGACCCCTATACCTGTATCTCTGACGTAAAAACAAATCTTGTTGTTTTTCTGGTTGATTCCTAAGGTAATGCTTCCCTTGTTAGTGTATTTCAATGCATTATCCAACAAGTGGTTTAATGCTTTTTGGATAAGTTCAATGTCTAATTCCAAATGGATATTGCCTAAATCCTCGTTATATTTTATGTTGAAATCCAATCCCTTATTAATACATTCTTTATTGTATTTGGCACGAAATTTTTCAACTATTTCGGCTAATTTCACTGCTTTGGCATTCACTTCCATATTGTTGGACGCAAGTAATGAGATATCCATATAATCTGTAATGGTATTAATAAGCCGGTGTGTACTCAGCTCAATTATTTCCATTAGTTCGGGTACCTCATTCATATCTAATCCTGGTTCATTCAGCAACGAGGTTGCCCCTAAGATACCGTTCAGAGGTGTTCGTACTTCGTGCGAGATATTATTCAGAAAGTGAGTTTTCAGCTTGTCGCTGGCTTCTGCTTTTGCTTTGGCTTCTTCGAGTAGTTGACGTGCTTTTAATCGTTCGGTAATATTATGAGCCAGAGCCATACGGGCATCTTTACCCGAGCTTGTAGATATAGGAAATGAATCTATCTCAACCTGAATTACACTGCCGTCCTTATACTGATGCCTGAACTCTTTTTTTTCGGAATAGTCAGATGTAGGATGTTGTTTCAGCTCTTCCAACAAGAAGGGAATATCTGCTGCCGGGCGCAGGTCCATTAAGGTCATGTTCTGGAACTCCTCTTCGGTGTAGCCGTAGTCATGGATAGCCTTACTGTTTGCTTCTATGATGCGTAAACTATCTGTTTCATATATCCACATAGGCACCGGATTGTTCATAAAAATCTTTCGATATCGTTTTTCACTGTCCCGTAGCGCATCTTCCATCTCCCTTTGTTTGGTAATATCTTCTTTTACAGTGATATAGTTTTTAATATAACCGCTATCATCAACTATAGGTGATACTAATACCGATTCCCAAAACAATTCGCCGGTTTTCTTTTTGTGTAGCAGCTCGCCTTTCCATGTCTCACCTCTTAGGATATAGGTATGTAGCTGCCGGTAATGTTCTAATGTGGTGTCGTTTGCAGCGAAGAGTAATGCTTTATGCCCGATGAGATCGCGCGCCGAATAGCCGCTTACCTCAAAGGTTCGTGGGTTGGCATACTCTATCACACCTTCTATATTGGTTATTATAACCGATACAGGCGATTGTTCAATAGCGTTGGAAAGTGTTAACAAAGCTTCTTCCTGTCGGAGAAACTCAGTGATATCCACAAAATTGAAAAGGACTAATTTTTCTTTCTTGAGTTCATACAATACAAAAGAGGCCAACATGATTCGTAGCTCCCCTGTACGACATTTAAGCTGCATAGTAGCTTCAGTGATATAACCTTGTTCTTCAAGTTTTTGATTGATATGAGCAAATTGCTCAGGCTCAATAAGTTGAAGTTCTAAGATAGTTTTGTTTCGAATGCTGTCACGGGTATAACCGGTAAGCCGGCACCATGCATCGTTTACTTCTACAAAGCTGCCCTCTTTCCATCGGCGGATACCCATCGCTGTAGGGCTGAAATAAAAAATACGTTTGAATTGTTCCTGCGTTTCTTTGATTTTTTGTTCAGCTATGATACGCTCTGAGATATCTGATATGACTACAATACCTTCAGTGATATGCTGTTGTTCACTCTGAATGGGAGCAGCAGTGATCTGTACTGTACGTTCTTGTTGATCTGGAAGAAACCCTAGCTTACATTCCCAGGTTTCTGCCTTACCTTTCAGTGCATTGGCCATATGTGGCAAAATGCTGGGATTTAATAGCTGTTGTATGTGTTGGCCAACGATCTTTTCTGGTGTGAATCCAAGCAGTTGGCCGAAATAAGTATTGCAGGAAGTGATAGTAAAATAGTGATCAAACACAAAAATACCTACTGGTGCATTTCGTAAGATAGCTTGAGTTTCTTCAAAGTTTCTGGCTAATTGCTGTTGTATCTTTTTCCGTTCCGTGATGTCGTGATATATTCCAGTGAATCCTATGGGAATGCCATTTTTGTCACGTATGAATTGCAAGGTAGATTCAATGTTCAGCAGCTGTCCGTTTTTATGATATTCTTCAAAATCAATAGTCAGCATCCTATTTGGATCAGCTGTACCTGATTCTTCTATTTCTAGCTGTTTTCTGTATGCATCTTTTAGTTTTTGTACTGAATCGGGTGTCAGGTTAGCCCAGAAATTTTGAGCATATCTTTCCTCAGGAGTATAACCTACTATTTGTTCAATATTCGGGCTCATATATTCAAGTTGAAGCTTGATGTTGGTGATAAACAAAGCCACCACATTGTTTTCAACTAACATTTTGTATTTGGTTTCGCTGTCTTGTATGGCTTGCTGAGCTTCTTTTAGTGAGCTTATGTCACGGATAAACCCCATGATATTCCCATCTTCTAAAGCTACTCCCTTTATTGACCACCAGGCTTTGTCTCCTTGCTTTCGAATGACTCTCAATTCGGCAAATGCAGCACCTTGATCTATAATTGTTTTAAAAAGCCGTAGTCCGGTAGTTCGATATTCAGGATCAATGATATTGATGATCTTAAGCTTCTTAAGCTCTTGAATAGAGTATCCGGTCTGGTATTCGGTTGTCTTGTTTGCTTCTAAATAATTACCATCAGCAGTGAGTATTATAATTCCGTCTGGAGCTTGCTCAATATATGATCTATATCGTCTTTCGCTTATACGCAGCTTTTCGTATGTGATTGATTCCCGCTTATGTGAATCTGCATTTTCTATAGCGCTCTGAACAGCAAAAGGCAACCGGCGAATCCTGTCTTTCAAAACATAATCGGTAGCACCGGCCTGAAGACCGGATATAGCCAATCCTTCGTTCAGACTATCGGTGTAAATAATCACTGGTAGAAAGGCAGAATGTTGCCTTGTAACAAATAGTACATCCAACCCAGAGAAGTCAGGCATATTGTATTCGCTGATGATGATTTCAGGATCGAAAGAAACAAGTTCCTGCTTAAAATCATCTAACTTCTCAACCCGAATAATGGTGGCATGGAAAAAGACTTCTAGTTCTTTAACTGCTTTTTGATAGTCCGATAAAGAATCGGAAACAAATAATATACGGATGGTTTGCTTCATAAAAAGCTTGGGACGAGGATTGGTAAATTAAAACAAAAATACAAGAAAATAAAAGTGTAGTCCGCAAAAATATGTTTTCTTGCATAAACTATTACTGAAACGAACTGATAGAATGAATTTCCTGCCTATAAAACTGTATATCAAATATGCTGTTGCCAATATATAAAAGTTCAGCCTGACTTGTTGTTCAGATGCTTTGCTAGAAGCAGCCAATTTGAATTAATTCGATACTTTTACACTCTCATCCCCATACAAAATGGATACAACAGTTTTAGAACAATTTCAGGAATACCTACAACAAGCAGTTGACAATAAACAGCTTGTGAGGCTGACACTAAGCAAACACCGGCAAAAATCGGCTGAGCTGAAGCGGGTGACCGTCAGACCCGTACAACTGAAAGCAGGATATAGGTTTAATTTCCAATATCAGTATGCCACTCGTGATGAATCACAAAACCTTGAACCTAAGGTTGCACTTGAATCAATCAATCATTTAGTGGAAAACAATTTTCTCGAGGCTAATCTTTTTACCGTACAGCAGCATATAGGGTTTATCTCCAACCGCAAAGGCAATGCACGCCTTACATCCAAGATGAATACCGAACCATTGCAAGCAGATCTGAAACACGAGCAATCCAAAAAAAGATGGATAAAAAACACTACCGGACACTGGAACGATCTTGGGCTGACCGATAAACAAGGACGCTTGAAACCGGCCATGCATCATAAATTCAAACAAATTGATACCTACATCCAACTGCTTGAACCTATGATCACACAAGTAATGACCAACAGAAGCCGCATACAGATAGTGGATATGGGAGCAGGAAAAGGATATCTGACGTTTGCATTGTTCGAGTTTTTAGCAACGTATGCCAAATTGGATTTTGAATTGATCGGTGTCGAACAACGCCCTGAATTAGTGAATGCTACGCAAGCTATAGCAACAAAATATGGCTATCAGCAGCTGCGGTTTGAACAAGGGGCTATAGCAAGTTTTCCGCTTTCAAAAATCGATGTGCTCATTGCATTGCACGCCTGTGATACAGCTACAGACGATGCCATAGCTGCCGGCATAAAAGCAGATGCCGAGCTGATTGTATGTGCCCCTTGTTGTCATAAACAGATCCGAAACGAGATGAAAGCTGTAAAACAGGCCTCACCTATATTACAATATGGTATTTTACTCGAACGGCAAGCCGAAATGCTGACCGATACTTTGAGAGCACTCATCATGGAAAAATATGGGTATAAGAGCCATATTCAAGAATTTATAGAAGCCGGACATACACCCAAAAACCTGCTCATTACCGGGATCAAAACAGATAAACCAACTGACATACACCAGATCAACCGAAAAATCAATGAACTGAAGAAACAATTTGGTATTCAAACACATTATTTAGAAACAGTGTTATGAAGATGGCTGTTGGGCAAAACTTTCAGAGTTGGAGAGCATGCCTTTTCGGCAAGAATCAGCAATCAGTATCGTTAGTGTGTGATGCTATATATCTCATACACAAGCTGCCACAATCATTGGGTATAGGCTAAAACTCAAAATAAGATAGCTGATAATTCGGGTGTTATTAAGAATCTTTCTTTTTTAGCTTTTTATTGTTTATATTTTCACAATTGGGCCTTGTTCTTCCTAAAAAAGCTTTACCTTAGCGGTATTAAAATACGGATCAATTAATTTGAAATATGATGGAAAATATTGACTGGAAAAATCTGCCGTTTGGTTATTTTAAGACAGATTACAATGTCCGCTGTTACTATCGTAATGGCAAATGGGGTGAGTTAGAGGCTTGCTCTTCGGAGTATATCAGTATTCATATGGCTGCTACTGCTTTGCACTATGGTCAGGAGGCTTTTGAGGGGATGAAGGCTTATCGCGGCAAAGATGGTAAGGTGCGCCTGTTTCGTTGGGTTGACAATGCAAGGCGTTTTCAGGACTCAGCCAACGGGATCATGATGGCTCCAGTGCCTGAAGAATTATTTTTTGCTGCCATTGAAAAGGCTGTACGAATGAATGCCCGCTTTATTCCTCCCTATGGTATGGGTGCCTCATTGTATATCAGGCCGTTACTTATAGGTAGTGGCCCTCAGGTAGGAGTGCGGCCGGCTACCGAATATTTGTTTATGGTATTTGTAACACCGGTAGGACCTTATTTTAAAGAAGGCTTTAATCCGGTGAATGTAGAGTTGGTTCACGATTATGACAGGGCAGCACCACAAGGGACAGGCCATATCAAAGTTGGTGGCAACTATGCCGCTAGCTTAGTGCCTGCATCACGTGCAGCAGCCGAAGGATACTCATCCGTACTGTTTCTGGATGCCAAAGAAAAAAAATATATAGATGAAGCCGGACCGGCAAATTTCTTTGGGATCAAAAATAATACCTATGTCACACCCAAATCGCATACAATTCTGCCCTCTATCACTAATAAAAGTATAGAGACTATTGCCACAGACATTGGACTGAAAGTAGAACGTCGACCGGTTCCACTTGATGAATTAGAGACATTTGAAGAAGTAGGTGCATGTGGTACGGCTGCCATAATCTCGCCCATAGGAAAAATTGTGGACAGAGAAACTAAAAAGGTGTATCAGTATGGTGAACAATCCGGACCTATATCCACAAAAATTTATCAGACCCTCAGAGGAATACAGGAGGGTGAAGTGAAAGATATACACGACTGGACTACAGTGATTGAGGGTATCTGAACCAGGTTTTAAGGTGTTTGTGTTTTACAATAGAGGCTGCCTGTCAATAGGCAGCCTTTTCTTATGACCACTTAATGAGTCTTGGTCATCTCTTTGGGAACTGCTACAATAAAGTTTGCTATGCCTGCTTTTTCTTCTGGGATTTGAATCGGTTGCCCCGATTCTACGGTAGAGATAGTGAGTATTTTTATATCTGATTCCAACTGCTTGAGATACCATACTATACCTTCAAAATTATCGCTATGATATGCTCCGTTATAATGGATAAATATTGTTCCATTCAAGCGGTTTTTATGAATAAACCAAGCCATAGTTGCATCTTTGATAGCTTGTGCTTTAGGAAAGTTTTCAGGAGTTTGCATATGCACGCTTCCATCCATCATTTTCAACATTTGTTGATAGGCCGGCAGATCGGCATCATAAGCAATAGGTAATGGAGCTATCCAGTTTTTTTCCTCATCGGGCAAACTATCTAACGCAGTAAATCCATTTCTGAAGACCATAGAGGCATAGCGCCGGGGAATATTAGTTGCAATAAAGGGTATCTGATGATCACGTGCCAGATGTACTAATGGTTCTATATCGGTTTTGTAGTTAGGCCACAGACGGGCTGCTTTTTTGAGGCTGTCGGCATCCATTTCGCCTTCTAAATAAGCAGTAAGTGCGTGCTGATTATCGGCTTCAAACATTTCGGCACCTTGAATAACCCGACCTTCCGTGAGTTGATACAGATCGTTAGTAAGTTCAAGTTGTAGCCAGTGGCTGATTGGGTTATTGTGAAGCTCACCAAAAAAAACTACATCGGCTTTGGAAGCTTGTTTCAACATGCGTTTGTAGCTTATCTTCTTACCTTTCTGATTAAACAATAGATAAGCAGGTTTATCAGTGCGGTATGCGCCAAGACTGAGTAAGACCAACAATGCCGCAACAATTTTTACAGAAATTTTCATGAGTTGTATTTTAGGAGATAGTCATCAAGAAAAGAAAATGGGAGTAATGTTTGTATACCGTTGATTATCATTATCATACCTTCTTCACCCTGCATAATCACTTTCATTGGTCGGCCTGCTTTTTTTTCAAACTCAGCCATCACCTGTCTGCATGATCCACAAGGTGTTATAGGTTCATGTATAGGCTTGCTGTTGCCTTGAGTGGTAACAGCTATGGCTTCTACAGCCTGATCAGGGTAATTGGCATTGGCATAAAACAGTGCGACCCGCTCGGCACATAAGCCTGACGGATAAGCTGCATTTTCTTGATTATTCCCTTTGATGATCTGGCCATTGGCAAGTCTGACAGCTGCTCCTACACGAAACTTACTATAAGGTGCATACGCATCACGGGCTGCCTGCCTGGCTTGTTGCAACAGTATCAAATCGTTAGGAACCAATTCCTCTTCCGAATCAAGATAGGTTACCTCTAACTTCAGGATTTCCTTCTTCATCTTTTTTGAATTATAAAAGGGAATGCAAAGATACAGATATTATTTATCGGTAACATATATGAAGTAGCCAGAAAATCAATGAATTAATTGGCTGTTGATGGGTTGTCAGTCTGCCCGCGACAGGCTATGAGTAAAAATGAGTTGAAAAAAGCAAACAAGGTTAAGCCTGCCTGGGTTTCAAGGGTGTCTTCGGTGAGCATAGATAAAAGTAAGATACTGATAAACACTAAATACTTATAATCGGTATAGCGAGATTGATAGAAAATGGGAAACATCAGTGTAAAGACAAACCAGGCAAAGCCAAAGACTCCAAAAGCAATGAATACCGATAAATACTGGTTATGCGACCGCCAGCGCCATTTTTCTTTTAACGGACTGTCTAAATCTTCGTAAGCCGATTTGAACGCCAAAGGCAGATCACCAGTACCTACACCTGTCCAAAAATTGTTCTTGATCAGAAATAAGGAAGTCCGTATATATTCAAAGCGTTGCATGATAGAGCTTCCGTTAGGGTCTTGAAGGGAAGTGTATTTATTATACCCTTGCAATATTTTGGATATGCGGGTTCGAACGCCTGGGTTTTCAATGTAATTGAAATTGGCAATTCCTTTTTCAATATATTGCACATCTTTATCGCTTAACTCGGCAACCCCCTCGGTATCTTTTCTCAACTCTTTGGATGCTAAATATCTGATAAGAGTATATCGTATTAGCTGACCTGCCTGATCGTGTCCATCGAAATCAAATTTACTACGGCGATTCCATGCTGCTTTCAGTTCCTGCTCGGCTAAATAAAGACCCACATAATGCCCGTCTTCAATACCATAATTCACAGTGTCATGTATATAAAGCGAACCGGCAACAGTATGTGTGTCAAGCTTTGAAATGTCAACAGGTTCTGCAAACATCAGATCACTCGCTATATCAGAAAGGTACAAAGCAGTACTGATAGGGATTCCTAAGAAGGCTAATGTTAACACTAATTTGATAAAAAACCGGCTCGATCTGAATGCCGCTCGCATCATTAAAATAGAACTCACAGCTAACAGGCTGAGCATCCCTATAGCCGATTCAAGCAGTATGATAAAACTGACAAACCAAATGATGGCAGTACTAATTAAAATCTTAAGCCATAATGGGTATGATTGGTAGGAGCTTAGAAAATAAACTAATAAAAAGATTGAGAAAACTACCGATAAGCTAAATCGTATGGAGCTGATAAAGACAGATATCTGGCGGATGTCGGAGAAGTCTTTTTGAATATATGCCTGAAGACTAAACAGTGTGCCGGCTAATACCGCAGCAACGTAGAACCCTAATAATATATCAGTCTTTCGCCGGTTCAAAGCAGGCATAGAGCTGAAGATCAGTGGCAATAACAACAGCGGTAGTTTGGTGCGCAGGTCTTTCCATGCGTACGCAAAATCAGTGGTATGTAATAACCCGATGATATGCAGTAAAAAAATTGAAGCAATGACTAAGGCAAGCTTGTTTTGAGTAAACACTCTGATCTTGGCTATAAAATTATGTGCCACTGTGTTGGCTAGATAGCCAATAGGGCGTGTGAACTTCTCTTTTACTGATGTGAAGCGGAACATATCGACTAAACGACTATATGACAAACCGTCGGTCAGCCATATATAAACCAATGCAAACTGTGCCACGCTCATTCCGTATTTTGATAAAGGAATGCATACAGCCAGCAAGACCAAGGCTATAAAATATGCGTCAATTTTTAATTTGGAGGGCATAAGAAACGCTCGTTTTAGAAACGTTTATTGTAAAATCTGACGATATGATCCCATGTCGTGAAGCAGTTCAACGGCTTTTTCTATCTCTTTATCACCTTTCATAGCCGATATGATCTTCCCACGCTGGAAATAATATCTGGTAACTATCTCAACCCGCAATAGTTGTTCAATTTCTGGTCTGTGTTTCTCAAAATCACCTTCTTTGATAGCGACTAATTCGTTTTTGAGTGAGTCTAAAATTGGTTTGACTGCATCTAAGTAATGTTCTTCTTCGGCTATGCGATTTAGTGCAGTAATCATTTTTTCGCTTTCGGTAGGGTAAGTAAACTCCTCATGTTCAAGAAAATTCAAGAAATCGGTATAAAGTTCATCGGTAATTTCAAATTTTTCAGCCGATGGGATGGTGTCGTGTTCACGTGCATAGCGATTGGCATACCGGAAAATATAATTACCGGTATATAAATGAGTGCTTACCGGACTGAATTCAACAGGTTCTAAAAGCACATCAGGTGTGATGCCTCCATTGTCATACACTATCCTGCCGCCTTTGGTGCGAAAGCTGGACACCAATGAATCAGGTATTTTGCCGCCGTTCTCGTCCTTGTGCAGATAATCAATAGCCTGGATACATCGACCGCTTGGAATATAATATTTAGCTACGGTAATTTTCAGTTGATTATTATAGGTAAGTGGGACAACGTTTTGTACCAGTCCTTTTCCGAAGGTTTTCTGTCCTACGATCACAGCACGATCGAAATCCTGTAAGGCACCTGCTACTATCTCACTGGCCGAAGCACTTGCCTCATTAACAAGGATCACTAATGGTATTTCCAGATCTACAGGAGCTAATCTGGTGCGATGCACGCTTGTCCGATCGGGTGCTTTGCCGCGGGTAGTGACTATGATCTGGCCTTTTTCTACAAACAGATTAGCTATATCCACTGCTTCGTTGAGCAGCCCGCCACCATTCCCTCTTAAATCAATGATCAACCCTTTTAACGGATAATGCTCTCGCATCTCTAAAAACACATCTTTTAATTCGGATGCTGCTTTTTGGGTGAAGCCCGACAGTCGGATATATCCTATATCCTGTTCTATGACGGAGTGATAAGGTATATTATCTATCCGAACCTTTTCGCGTATCACTTCTTTTTCTATTGGTGTATCATTACCATCTTGTTGTATTTTCAGTGTTACGGCAGATCCCGGATCTCCTTTCAGCAGTTCACTGATCTCGGAAGCATTTTTTCCTTTTGCATCTAACCCATTGATCTCAATGATATAGTCGCCGGGTTTGAGACCGGCTTTATGTGCCGGAAAGCCTTCGTAAGGCTCGGTGATATATACATAATCGCCTATCTTTTGGATCAGTGCTCCTATGCCGCCATATTCACCTGTTGTCATCATACGCACATCTTCAACCTGCGATTCAGGTATGAAAACAGTATATGGGTCTAACTCTTTCAGCATCGCATTAATAGCGGTCTCGGTCAGCTCACCCGGCTTGATATCGTCCACATAGTTGAGATTAAGCTCTTTAAATACGCTGTTGAATACATCTATATTTTTTGAGATCTCAAAATTATAACTGCTTTGTGAGATACCCAAAAAATGGCAGATCAGAAGGAAAAAGATGAGTAGTGATTTATGTTTCATAGTAGCTCGGTTTACATTAGATTAGAGGATCATACCCGCTTCCACCCCATGGGTGGCAGGAAGAAACCCGTTTGATGGCTTTCCATCCACCTTTTAGAGCTCCGTATTTTTTTATGGCGTCCACGCTATATACCGAACAGCTTGGGGTATATCTGCATGCCCGGCCAATAAATGGCGAAAGCGTGTATTGATATATCCTGATCAGAAAAATCAACAGCCATGATGGGATATTACGGATATGTTTCATACTGATCAGTCAAACGTTGAATAATAGTTTTTATTTTATGATGTATCATCGGGCTTTCAAGCTGTTCTTTAGCTGTATAGATAAGCGCTAGATGCAGTTGCTCATTTCGATCGGATAACGCTTGAGACAATTTGTGGTGTTGCAGCCGCCACCCCTCGCGTATCTGCCGTTTGATCCGGTTGCGATCTACTGCCTTCTTAAAATGCTTCTTGCCAACCGATATCAAGACCTGTACATCCGATACCGGCTCAACAGACTCACTGAATCTCACATAAACAACTTTAAAAGGATGCAAATAAAACGACTGACCCTGTTTGAAAAGAGTTTCTACTGACTTTTTCTTCCGCAGACGAGCTTGTAAGGGAAACGAATATTTCTTCGGTGATACTGATAACGACATACTGCAAAGATACATGGATTTAATCTGCCGATAGAGCGATAATACGGCTTAGTTAAACGATAAAACCTACCAAGAAATGCCTATGCATAGTATATTGTCATGGCATGAGATATAGGTGAATTGAAAACTAAGACAATGAAAGGAGTTGTTTGGAGCTTGAGCTACTACGGTACTATCATTTGTATAATTATTTAAGGCACATATAATCAGATATATATATGTTTTTTAAAAAATTAAGAAGAAATTTTTTTATGATTTATTTGTTTTATAGAAGAAAAATTCTGTAACATTGCATTGTAATTTTAATAGACTTAAAGATCAGATAGTTAAACAATGTCTCAATTTATTTTGTTTGATATGGATCAGATACTTGTGATTATGCCCTCCATTAAAGAATGTTGAATATAAGACCGTAATTAATTCCTTCCTTTTTTAGATATCGTATTTTTTTATAGAATACTATTCAATTTCAAGTCAAATCATTTTTAAGTACAACTGAAAATTTGTTTTCCAATGAAACCGGTGAAGAAGAAAACACGTCCACAGCAGTTCTCTGACAACGATGATTTCATCAGAAAGCCTTTAAAGAAAGCTACTCCAAAGCGTGATCGTAAGCCTTCTATCTATCAACCTATTGATGATGAAGAAGAGGATTTAGATCTCGATTTGTTTAATTTTGATGATGATTTTTCGGATGAAGAGGACGACGATTTTTAATGACGTCTGAAAAGATGATACATGGAATGTGATAAGCCGGTGATCCGGCTTTTTTGTTGAACTGGCTTGCTGCCTATTTCATTTACAGCTATTCTAATAAGCCGGAAACAAAATAATTCAGTTGTATCACATTGATTAACAGTAGTCTTTATAAAAAGACTATCCATAGATAAACTCTGAAGTTAATCTATGGATAGTAGATTGTTGTTGAAAACCTAATTAGTTTCGGTCAGGCCGGTACTGATATTTTCGTTCTGTCAGGTAAGCCCATACCGCTGTAATAACTATGATAGCGATTGTATAATACACGAAGCTTGGTACAGGTACTGGGTCTCCGGCTGCATAGGAATGCAAGCCAGACAAATAATAGTTGACCCCAAAATAGGTCATAATCACCGAGCTGAATCCCACCAACGAAAACAGACTAAAGGTATAATCAGTTTTAAGACCGGGCATATAAGCCATATGTGCAATAAACGTGTAAACGAGTATAGTTACCAATGCCCAGGTTTCCTTTGGATCCCATCCCCAGTATCTGCCCCAGGATTCGTTAGCCCAGACACCACCCAGGAAAGTACCTATTGTAAGTAGGTAAATTCCTACGATGATCGTACGCTCGTTGATATAGTTTAACTCTTTTATCCGCTTTTGGAGCATCCCAAAATTGTTGGGGTTTTTTAGTATCATCAATATTAGATTGATGAAGCCTAATAATGCGGCAAGACCTAAGAATCCGTAACTGGCAGTTATTACCGAAACATGTATGCTCAACCAATAAGATTTCAATACGGGTACAAGATTGGTTATCTCTGGGTCCATCCACGACAAATGGGCAACCATCAAAATAATAGAAGCTAAAATTGATGTAGCAGCAATAGTCATTTGCGATTTTCTTGAAAAGATCAATCCGGCAAGCACTGTAACCCATGCAATATATATCATTGATTCATACCCATTACTCCAGGGCGCCCTGCCAGCTATATACCATCGCATCGCTAATCCAAGTGTCTGGAACAAAAAGAAAACAATGATGAGTATATAGAAGAAAGTAAGAGTCATATTGATCCATTTTCTTTCCTTAAAAATATTGATGAAGACAAGTACTAGCATGAAAAACCCTACTAATCCGAAATAATTACCCAGTCTGTCGAATATCATCAGTTTGTTATATATCAGTTCGGCTTTTACCTTAGCTGTTGAAGGTACTATATCCTGTCCGAATTTACGTTGATAATCTTTGATACCGTTTAACAACAAGTTAGCCTGCTCCATATCGTCTTTGGCTATACTGCTTAGATAATATGGTATCACATCAGCAATGAATGCCGAGTCTTCGGTGTTCAGTCCTTCTGCCTGATGGCCAGGTGTAAACCATGGAAAGTGTGAATCGCGTGGATCGGGCAGGATACGAAGTAAATCGCCTGTATAAACAAGGTATGAGATATTAACCCTTTCATCTACTGCGATCACATCATTATCGAACTTGCTGCGTTCGGCAGGCTTTTTACCATATGCCTGATTTACCAGATCCCGAAGGCGATATCCGCCTCCTTGACTAAAGTCCAGCATATCGGTAAATGCAGCATGACTTCCGCTGAGACCTAAGAAGCGTTTCAAGTCAGGATGCGAAACTTTAATCATCTTTACCATCTGCCATTTTTCGGGTTCTAACTGCATACCTAATAATACCTGATCGGAACTCATTCCATTGAAATGTGTCTTTCTGGCAATTTTTCGAAGCATCTCACTTGAGAGGGTGTTCATCGGCTTTAATCGACCGTCGTGATCTTGTACGAGTATTGAGCCAAACAAGTCAGCATGCTCTTTATCAATAACTTTCAAAGTGGAAAGATCAACGGAATGTACTGATTGTTGTGCCTGAAGGTTTGTAAACAACCCAAGGAAGAGCAGAATAAGATATGCTCTGCTGCTGCTTTTCTTAAGCAGCCGGCCTAACATGGCAAAACGGGAGTTGCGTGAGATAACGGCTAAAACCATACCTAAACTCATTAAAAAATAAGCAATATAGGTGAGCCAGGTACCTAAGGCATCTTTGTTGACACTGAGGATAGTACCTTTTTCATCTTTGTCGTATGACGACTGGAAGAAGCGATATCCACGATGGTTGAGTACATTATTCATATAGATCCTGTAAGGTGTTTCAATTCCTTTTTCTTGATCTATCAACACCACTTCGCTGGCATAAGATGAAGGGCTGTTTGATCCCGGATAGCGTTCTAACTGAAACTCATCTAACTTGATAGCGAAAGGTAACTGAATTGTTTTAGCACCATAGGTGAGCTGTACTTGAATACCATTGATCTCAAAAGTGGAAGTTTCACCCTTATACCCTTTACCACCACGCAGCCCTATCTGCTTAGTCTGATTACCCGATTTTGCTTCAACGATCATTGCATCCATAAAATGCAGGTCTTTCTCCTGATAAGTAGTGAAATCTACTATACCGTTTTCATAGATATCGGTCAACACAATCCGGCTGTCGCCAAAACTATACAGCTTACGCATATCGAACGGATGCCATTGACCGGCCAGCAATGTATCGGCCTCACCTCCTGCCATACTCATAGTGTATATATCTTCAGGTGCGCTAAAAAGTAGAGTGCCTGTGTGAAAATTGATGTTAAAGGCTGTAGAATCGTACGGCTGATCAAAAATATAATTTGTTCCCATAAAATTGCGCTGATCACCCTGCTTGATGATCAGATTATTTCTTCCGTTATTGCCTTTAGATACTACCATTATTACATAAGGCTCACCTTCTCCCGGCTTACCTTTAACCAACACTTCCTGTGCGTTGGGGATATATCGAACTGATTTGAAGTGAACAGAAGTACCATTCACTTTTACTTTATCGGAATAAGCTTTAGGCGAGAGTACCGACATGATCACCGATTGCTCAGAATAGGCCGTTTGCTCGTTTTGCTGCAACTCGGCAGTGACATAGGCAAATTCGGAAAGCATGCTTTGCTTGGTCTCGCCTTCCCTTATGCTCATAACACCTTCATAACCAATATATCTGGTTACACCTGCCCCTACTAACATCAATAGAAATGAAAAATGAAAAAGAAATAGAGGCAGCTTTTTAGGGCGATACATTTTATAGCTGATCATGTTATATACTAAGTTGATCGCTAAAATCACCAATAATATTTCAAACCATTTGGCATTATATATAACGGCTTTGGCACTTTCAGTACCAAAATCGTTTTCGATGAAGGTAGCCACACCTATTGAAATGGCAAAAGCAATGACTAAAAGCCCCATAGCCTTCATCGAAAACAAACTAGTAAAAAATTGCTTCATAATGAATGAACGAATTGTTAATGAATGTCTTAAATCCGAGAGCAAAAGTACTGCAAAAGCTGAAATATGAGTGAAAAACAGCTCAATCCCTTGTCAGAAGGGTGTTAAAAAAACTTAATGATAAGGAAAGTCATTAGGGCTCAAAGAATTATATGATACCGTATAAAAACGAGTATCAGCTTTCGATGATCTTCAGTTTAGCAAATCTGAGCAGCAGTTGTTTGTTTCCTATCGCATTGAAATGGACGGTTGCTTTGCGGTTAGCCCCAACACCTTCCATTTGTATTATTTTTCCTTTACCAAATTTTTGATGTTCAACCCACATTCCATTTTGAAGGGCATCGGTATCTGAGGCTTCGAACGGACTACCTGATTGATCGGTCAGACGCACTAATTTTCTTGTTTTCAGTGGTGATGTCACATCAGTTGTTACGGATGAATAGGAGGGTTTGACGGCTACTTTTTTTGGCGTTTCAATATATGCAGGATCTATTTCTTCGATAAAGCGTGAAGGTTCGGCCAGCCCTAAGCTACCCCATCTGTAGCGGCTTTCGGCGTAGCTGATTGTCACTTTATGTTCAGCTCGGGTGAGTGCTACATAAAACAAACGGCGTTCTTCTTCTAACTCTTCCCGTGTCCCCAACGACTGTATGGATGGAAACAGATTCTCTTCCAGACCAACTATAAACACGTAAGGAAACTCTAACCCTTTGGCGGCATGTATAGTCATCAGGCTCACATAATCGGCATCTTCAGCTTCTTGTTTGTCGGCATCGGTCAGTAAGGCCACTTCCTGCATGAAATGAGATAAGGAGCGGGCCGGGCTTCCTTCTTCACCTACCTCCTCAGGCTCTGGATCACGCTCTGTAAAACCCATGATGGCATTTAGAAGCTCTTCAATATTTTCAACCCGTGTGATAGCTTCTATGCTGTCGTCACTTCTCAACTCTCTAATAATACCAATTGAATTGGTAATATGTTGCGAGAGCTCAAACGCATTCATCTTGCCGGCAAGAACCTGAAAACTTTGAACCATCACCGAAAAATCAGTCAACTTTTTAATAGTTCCGCTGTTAAACGGCAGTAACTCATTACTCCTGCTGCTGATCAGTTCCCATATACTTTTCTTGCTTTCGTTGCTTTGTACGACTAATTTTTCTACAGTGGTTTTACCTATCCCCCGAGCCGGGTAATTGATGATACGCAATAAAGCTTCCTCATCGTTGGGATTGATCACTAATCGAAAATAGGCTAAAAGGTCTTTAACTTCCTTGCGGTTATAAAAAGATACGCCTCCAAAAATTTTATATGGTATTCCTTGTTTACGCAGTGCCTCTTCCAACGATCTGGACTGTGCATTAGTGCGATAGAGTATTGCAAAGCTTTTGTTGGCAAGCTGTTTCGACATCTTGTAGCCAAAAATAGCATTGGCAACTAAGGTGCCTTCCTCCGTGTCTGTAGTACCCCTCATCAAGCTGATATGATCTCCTTCGGGATTATCGGTCCAGACTGTTTTTTTTATCTGGTCTTTATTGTATTTAATAACCGAGTTAGCCGCTTCTACTATGGTTTTTGTAGATCGGTAATTCTGTTCTAAATAAAACAGCTTATAGTCAGGATAGTCTTTTTTGAAATTGAGAATGTTTTGAATATTCGCTCCCCTGAAGGCGTAGATGCTTTGGGCATCGTCACCAACAACGGTAAGGTTTTCATGTGCTGCTACCAATTGATTGACAATAAGATATTGGGCATGATTAGTGTCTTGATATTCATCTACCAGAACATATTTAAAGCGGTGTTGGTATTTATACAACAGCTTTGGGAAATCACGAAAGAGCAAATTAGTATTGAACAGCAAGTCATCAAAGTCCATGGCATCGGCTCGTTTAAGGCGAGCGTTGTATGTTCTGAATATCTCGCCTGTAAGAGGTCGCCCGGAAGCAAGATCGGTCTGTTGTATCTCAGAATTACTGATATAGTCGTAAGGAGAGTAAAGGCTTGATTTGGCATTGGATATCCTGTATAACAGATACGAGCTGCTGTATGTTTTAGGATCCAGATCTAATTCGGTAACTATCTTTTTTAACAGCCTTTTTGAATCGTCGGTGTCATATATGGTATAGTTTTGAGGGTAGCCAAGATGGTGTCCTTCTATGCGAAGAATTTTGGCAAAAACCGAATGAAATGTACCCATCCATACATTACGGCCTTGCGTATGGTTAACTAATTGCATCACCCTTTCTTTCATCTCCCTGGCTGCCTTATTGGTAAAGGTGAGTGCCAGTATGCTGAAAGGGTCAATACCCTGTTGCAAAAGATAGGCAATTCTGTAGGTCAGCACACGCGTCTTACCTGAGCCAGCTCCTGCAATGATCATCGTAGGACCTTCAGTATGCTGTACAGCTTCGCGTTGTACGTCGTTGAGTTGTTGTAGTAGATCAGACACTGAAATCGAAATTTAATGGCGCAAAGTTCGGTTTTTTTAGGTTAGCAGAGATGCTTTAGGTCAATCTGCTATACCCGATGATAAGTTTTTTGCTGGATTCGCTTATGAGCTTTAATAATTATAAATAACAGATAGTAAGGCTATTAGCTTTGCTTTTAATGCTATCGTTTTAAAGAAATTTAATTTTAAAATAAAAAATAGTAGTCGTTTACTTGCAGTAAGCAAAAATATTTCTACCTTTGCAGCCCCAATTCTTGATGAGTTGGAAGATATTGGAAACGATATAGTTAAAAGGGAATCTGAAAAGTAAACCGTTATAGGTTCCTGACGCAAAAGTCATCAAAGTCGTTCTGTACAGGCGTTTGCGTAGGTTTAAAGCCGGTTAATCCGGGCTTTTCCCCTTCCTTTTAGGCTATTTTCCCAATACTTTTAAAGTTAATTGTTGTTCGTTCAATAAAATATTTTATTTTTGCGCTCCAAAAAAATAGAGCTCAATAGGAAAAAACTAAATAGTATAACATGCCTACAATTCAGCAATTAGTGCGTAAAGGACGCCAAAAACAGGTTGAGAAGAGTAAATCGCCCGCCCTTGATTCTTGTCCGCAACGTCGAGGTGTTTGTGTACGTGTGTACACCACCACACCTAAGAAACCTAATTCGGCAATGCGAAAGGTAGCCAGGGTGCGTTTGACGAATATGAAAGATGTGAACGCATATATCCCGGGTGAAGGACATAATCTGCAAGAGCACTCTATAGTGCTTATTCGCGGAGGCAGAGTAAAAGATTTACCAGGCGTCAGATACCATATCGTTCGTGGTGCATTGGATACAGCTGGCGTTGAAGGAAGAAAACAAAGAAGATCAAAATACGGAACTAAACGTCCAAAAGTTAAAAAGTAAACTATAAGTTCTTGTTCATTAAAGAAACAGATAGCGATGAGAAAAGCTAAACCTAAAAAAAGAATTATCCTGCCCGACCCAAAGTATAATGATGTGTTGGTGACAAAATTTGTGAACAATCTTATGCTGGAAGGCAAGAAAAATTTAGCCTACTCCATATTTTATGAGGCAATGGAGATCGTTGGAAAAAGAACCAACGAAGATAGCCTTGAAGTATGGAAGAAGGCACTCGCTAATGTAACTCCTGCCGTTGAGGTACGAAGCAGACGAATAGGTGGGGCAACCTTTCAAATCCCAACCGAGATCAGACCTAACAGAAAAATGTCTATAGGAATGAAAAATTTAATCAATTTTTCTCGTAGAAGACATGAAAAATCTATGGGACAAAAATTAGCAGGCGAAATCTTAGCTGCTTATAAAGAAGAAGGTGCCGCTTTTAAAAGAAAAGAAGATATCCACCGTATGGCCGAGGCTAATAAAGCATTCTCACACTTCAGAATATAAAAAAAGGAAGAGGTAATTATATCCATGTCGGTACATTCCAAAATAGAAAATAAACTCAGGCTCACCCGAAATATCGGTATCATGGCACATATTGATGCGGGTAAGACCACCACTACTGAACGTATATTATACTATACAGGACGTAGCCATAAGTTGGGCGAAGTGCATGAAGGATCGGCAACTATGGACTGGATGGTGCAAGAGCAGGAGCGTGGAATTACCATCACATCGGCAGCTACCACAGTATTTTGGAACTATCAGAACGAACAATTTAAAATTAATATTATCGATACCCCCGGACACGTCGACTTTACTGTTGAAGTAGAGCGCTCACTACGTGTGTTAGATGGTGCAGTAGCGCTGTTCTGCGCTGTTGGAGGGGTTGAACCACAATCAGAAACCGTATGGCACCAGGCCAATAAATATAAGGTGCCAAGGCTGTGCTTTGTCAATAAAATGGATAGAAGCGGAGCCGACTTCTTTGCCGTAGTAAAGCAAATAAAAGAACGCTTAGGCGCCAATCCCATCCCCTTGCAGATACCTATAGGTGAAGAAGAGAATTTTAGAGGCGTAGTAGACCTGATCACTAATAAAGCTTATATATGGGATGATAGCTCAAAAGGAGTGGTGATGATGGAGACTGAGATACCAACAGAGCTGAAAGAGGTGGCAGAAGAATACCGCCTGCAACTTATAGAAAATGTAGCCGAAGAAAGCGATGTGCTGTTGGAAAAATTTATGGAAGATCCTAACTCCATCACCGAAGCTGAAATGATTGACCAGATTCGGAAAGCTACACTTGAAATGCGCATCTCACCCGTATTGTGTGGAGCCTCTTTTAAAAATAAAGGAGTACAGATGCTACTCAACGGTATCGTACAGTTTTTACCCAGCCCATTAGATATTGATGCCGTAATAGGGATCAATCCTAAAACTGAGAAAGAAGAAATCAGACATGCCAATACAACTGAGCCATTTTCAGCATTAGCATTTAAAATTGCTACTGACCCCTTTGTTGGACGTATCGCATTTTTTAGAGTGTATAGCGGTGTGTTGGAGTCAGGCTCCTATATATATAATAGCACTACAGGTCGTAAAGAGCGTATTTCCCGAATTATGCAGATGTTAGCCAACAAGCAAAACCCGCTCGATCGTATTGAAGCAGGCGATATTGGTGCTGCCGTTGGCTTTAAAACTATACGCACAGGAGATACCCTTTGCGATGAATCCAAACCCATCTTATTGGAGACTATCCTATTCCCCGAACCAGTCATCAGCATATCTATTGAGCCTAAAACACAGGCTGATATGGACAAGATGAGCTTAGCATTAGCTAAGTTGGCCGAAGAAGACCCTACTTTCAAAGTGCTGATGGATAAGGATACAGGTCAAACGGTTATTTCGGGTATGGGTGAGCTGCATCTTGAGATATTGGTCGATAGGCTGAAGCGCGAGTTTAAAGTAGAATGCAATCAAGGACGTCCGCAGGTAGCCTATAAAGAGGCACTTACGCTTACAGCTTCACACCGTGAGTTGTATAGAAAACAAACCGGAGGAAGAGGGAAGTTTGCCGATATTCAGTTTGAAATAGGACCGGCAGATGACTCGATAACCGGTTTACAGTTTGTAGATGATGTAAAAGGTGGCAATATACCCCGTGAATACATGCCTTCAATCCAGAAAGGATTTAAAGAGGCTATGAATAACGGTGTATTAGCCGGATACCCTATTGATAGCATGAAAGTGCGGGTGTTTGATGGATCATATCATGTGGTTGACTCCGATTCACTCTCGTTTGAAATAGCTGCTAAACTTGGGTTTAAAGATGCCGCAGCTAAAGCTAAACCTATTATTTTAGAGCCTATTATGAAAGTTGAAGTCAACACCCCAGACGATTATCTGGGCGAGATTACAGGCGATTTGAATAAAAGGCGTGCCGTATTGCGCGAGGTAGCTGCTAAAATTGGAACCCAAACGATCAAAGCTGAAGTGCCTCTGTCGGAAATGTTCGGCTATGTAACCGTGTTGCGTACACTGAGCTCAGGCAGAGCTACATCCAGCATGGAATTCAGTCATTATCAAGCTGCCCCGGAAGCTATATCCGAGGCCGTTGTAAATAAAGCAAAAGGAATTATTTATTAGAAATCAATTATAATTATTCCATAACGTGAGCCAAAGAATAAGAATTAAACTCAAATCGTACGATCATAATCTGGTTGATAAATCAGCTGAAAAGATCGTTAAAACAGTTAAGGCAACGGGTGCGGTTGTAAGTGGCCCTATCCCATTGCCAGCCGATAAAAGGATTTATACTGTGTTGCGTTCAACGTTTGTACACAAAAAATCAAGAGAGCAATTCGAGTTGTCGTCCTACAGACGATTGCTTGATATATACAGCTCTACATCACAAACTATTGATGCACTGATGAAGTTAGAACTTCCAAGTGGAGTAGAAGTAGAAATTAAGGTCTGAAGCAATAGCAACAGAAACAAATAAAAGATCCAAATCATGTCAGGATTATTAGGAAAGAAAATTGGAATGACGAGCATTTATGATGCGGATGGCAAAAACCTTCCGGTTACCGTTATAGAAGCTGGTCCTTGTGTGGTTACCCAGATAAAGACCGTTGAGACAGATGGTTATGAAGCCGTTCAATTAGCTTATGCCGATAAAAAAGAAAAGAGAACCAGCAAAGCTATGGCTGGGCATTTCAAAAAGGCAGGAACCACACCAAAACATTTGGTAGTTGAGTTTACACGCTTCGAGAAAGATAAGAGAAAGGGGTATGGAGAAGAGGTGACAGTGGATATATTCATGGAAGGCGAATATGTTGACGTAGTAGGTATCAGCAAAGGAAAAGGCTTTCAGGGCGTAGTCAAACGGCATGGATATAGTGGAGTAGGTGAAACTTCGCATGGCCAGCATAACAGGGTTCGATCAACCGGTTCAATAGGTGCTGCCTCTACACCGGCACGCGTGTTTAGAGGGAAAAAAATGGCAGGACAAATGGGAGCAAAACGGGTGAAAATGATTAACCTGCAAATCATAAAAATTATACCCGAAAAAAACCTCATAGTGGTTAAAGGAGCTGTTCCGGGTCCTAAAAATGGATATTTAAAAATAGAAAGATGGAGTTAGTAGTTCATAAAATAACCGGAGAACCAACTGAAAAAAAGATACAGTTGAGTGAAGAAATATTTGGTGTCGAACCTAATGATCATGCCATTTACCTTGATGTGAAACAATACCTGGCCAATAACCGTCAGGGAACTCACAAAACAAAAGAACGAAATGAGATCAGAGGGAGCAATAGAAAAATTAAACGACAAAAAGGTACTGGAACAGCTAGAGCCGGAAGCAAGAAGTCACCTATATTTATAGGCGGTGGACGGGTATTCGGCCCACGACCAAGAGATTATAGCTTCAAGCTTAACAAAAAGGTTAAAAGATTAGCTCGCCGATCAGCCCTTTCCTATAAAGCACAAGGACAGCATATAATCGTGTTGGAAGATTTTAACTTCGAAGCCCCTAAGACTAAAAAATTTATAGAGTTTCTGAACGCATTTCAGGCAGGCAATAGTAAAAATCTGTTGGTGATGAACGGGGTAGATAAGAATGTAGTGCTATCGGCAAGAAATATTCAAAGAGCTAAAGTAGTAACAGCTGCAACGCTCAATACCTACGATGTGATGAACGCAAACAAACTTTTCTTTGTTGAAAGTTCATTGGACACAATACAAAGCATACTTGGATAATGTAAACGCAAATAATCGATTAAGACAATGAGTATCATAAAGAAACCGATTATCACAGAAAAGATGACAGCTATGGGTGAAGAGCTACAGCAATATGGATTTATTGTAGATAGACGAGCCAATAAGCTGAAGATTAAACAAGCCATTGAAGATTTGTATGGTGTGGAAGTCCATTCGGTCAATACGATGAATTATAGCGGAAAACGCAAATCACGCTTTACAAAAACAGGTATAGTAACAGGTAAAACAGCTGCCTATAAAAAAGCTATTGTTACTTTGGCAGCAGGTGAAACGATTGATTTTTTCAGCAACATTTAGATAAATGGCTATAAGAAAATTTAAACCCACAACCCCCGGTCAGCGCTTTAAGATCTTAAGCGCTTTTGACGAAATAACTACCAGCACACCTGAAAAATCATTGCTGGCACCCGTTACTAGTAGCGGTGGACGCAACAACAGAGGTAAAATGACCGTGAGGAATATAGGGGGAGGTCATAAAAGAAGATACAGAATTATCGACTTCAAACGCGATAAAGACGGTATTCCAGCTATAGTAAAGACTATCGAATACGATCCTAATCGTACGGCCCGGATTGCTTTGCTCTTTTATGCCGATGGTGAAAAACGGTATATAGTAGCACCCCATGGGTTGAAAGTAGGACAGGAGATAGTTTCTGGCAAGGGCGTCGCTCCGAACATAGGTAATAGCATGTTTCTTAGTGAGATACCATTTGGTACTATCATACATAATATTGAACTGCGCCCAGGGCAAGGTGGTAAAATGGCACGTAGCGCCGGTGCATACGCACAGCTGATGTCGAGAGATGGAAAATATGCCGTATTGAAGATGCCATCAGGCGAAACCCGAATGATCCTTCAGGCATGTAAAGCTACAGTAGGCATGGTATCCAATGCCGAACACAATCTCGAAAGATCAGGTAAGGCCGGACGATCAAGATGGTTAGGCAGACGACCAAGAGTACGTGGTGTAGCAATGAACCCAGTAGATCACCCTATGGGCGGAGGAGAAGGAAAAGCATCAGGTGGATTGCCAAGATCAAGAAAAGGAATACCAGCAAAAGGATATAAAACAAGGAATAAGAAAAAACATTCCGAAAAATATATCATCGAAAGAAGAAAGAAATAGTATAACCAGGAAATAATGCACTTAAACTATGAGTCGTTCACTTAAAAAAGGTCCGTATATCTATTACAAACTCGAGCAGAAAGTAATGAGAAACGTCGAGTCCAATAAAAAAACCGTGATTAAAACCTGGTCAAGAGCATCTATGATCTCACCTGATTTTGTTGGCCAGACCATAGCTGTACATAATGGAAATAAGTTTATCCCGGTATATATTACTGAAAACATGGTAGGGCATAAATTGGGAGAATTTGCTCCAACACGGATATTTCGTGGCCATGCTGGTAAAAAAGATAAAGGTAGAAAATAAAGAAAGCTAGAAAATGGGAGCAAGAAAACATACTAGAGCACAAGAACGCAAAGAAGCGCGTAAAACCCAATATATGGCATCGTATCGCCGAATACCAACCTCACCTCGAAAAATGAGATTAGTAGCCGATATGATCCGCGGAATGAATGTGGAAACCGCATTGTTTGCATTGCAGTATTCGCATAAAGAAGCCGCAAGGCGCTTATATCAGCTCCTGCGCTCGGCCATAGCAAACTGGGAAGTGAAAAATAAAGGAGCACGTGTTGATTATAGCACCTTATATATTAAAGAAATCTATGTCGATCCAGGCTCTACACTAAAACGTATCAAACCCGCAGCACAAGGAAGAGCAAACCGGATACGCAAACGCTCAAACCACGTAACTATGGTATTAGATACACGAAATACATCAACTGAAAATTAAAAAAAGAAAGATCAAATTCATTAAGAGATAAATTGAATGGGACAAAAAACGAATCCAATAGGACTTAGGTTAGGAATCATAAAAGGATGGGATTCCAATTGGTATGGCGGCCGTAATTTTACCGATAAATTAGTAGAAGACGATAAAATCCGTAAATACCTTAACGCACGTCTGAGCAAAGCTGGTATATCAAAGGTCAATATCGAGCGTTCGTTGAAATTAGTAACGGTTACTATTTCAACAGCACGCCCTGGAATGATCATCGGTAAGGCCGGTCAGGAGGTGGATAAACTAAAGGAAGAGCTGAAAAAGCTTACCGGAAAAGAAGTCCAGATCAATATCAACGAAATCAAGCGGCCCGAGTTGGATGCCTATATCGTAGCTTCTACTATTGCCAAACAGATTGAAGGCCGTATTTCTTTCCGCAGGGCCATTAAAACAGCTATCTCATCCAGCATGCGTATTGGAGCAGAAGGAATCAAAGTTATGATTTCAGGTAGGGTAGGAGGCGCTGAAATGGCACGAAGAGAAACCTATAAAGAAGGACGCATCCCATTGCACACCCTGCGCGCCGATATCGATTATGCATTAGTTGAAGCTCATACAACCTATGGACGTATTGGAATCAAAGTATGGATTTGTAAAGGTGAGATATACGGAAAACCCGAACTAGTACCCACCACAGTAGGCGGTGCAGCAAAGAAAAGCGCAGGCCCGGCCAGATACGGTGGCTCACCGCGTCAGAGAGGAAGAAATAAATAAAAATATTTTATATACATAATATTGAGTAACAATGTTACAGCCAAAAAAGACAAAGTTCAGAAGACACCAAAAAGGAAGGATGAAAGGCTTTTCGCAACGCGGACATCAGCTTGCCTTTGGCGATTTTGGAATAAAATCATTGGAGAATGCATGGCTTACCGGACGACAAATTGAAGCAGCCCGACAAGCCGTTACACGTTATATGAAACGCGAAGGACAAATTTGGATACGAGTATTCCCCGATAAGCCCGTTACCAAAAAACCTGCCGAAGTACGAATGGGTAAAGGGAAAGGTGCACCAGAATACTTTGTAGCACCCATAACACCCGGACGCATCATATTCGAAGCAAAAGGAGTACCACTAGAAATTGCACGCGAAGCACTCCGACTGGCTGCACAAAAATTACCCGTTGTTACAAAATTTGTTGTCAGAAGGGATTATACAGAATAAAAATAAGACGGCTATGAAACAAGAAGTTATAAAAGAGCTAAGTACCGCTGATCTCCATGAACATTTGGACGAGCACCGCAAACAACTGCTGAAAATGAAACTCAACCATGCAGTATCACCCCTTGAAAATCCGAACAAGATAAAAGCATTTCGCCGGACAATAGCCAGGCTTATGACAGAAATCAGGAAAAGACAAATAGAAACGGGTGCAACGAATAAATAATACAGAGCAGTAATGGAAACAGCAAGAAAATTACGCAAAGAAAGAATAGGACTTGTCATCAGTAATAAGATGGAGAAATCCATAACAGTTGAGATAGAACGCAGGGTGAAACATCCGATTTACGGGAAATACGTAAAAAAAAGAACCCGCCTGATGGCTCACGACGAAAAAAACGAATGCAATATAGGCGATACAGTTCGTATAGCCGAAACGCGTCCGTTAAGTAGACATAAATGTTGGAGATTGGTAGAAATAATCGAAAAGGCTAAGTAAGATGATACAACAAGAATCCAGATGTGCAGTAGCTGATAATAGCGGCGCAAAAGAAGTGCTCTGTATCCGGGTGCTCGGCGGATCGGGTAAACGATATGCCCGAATAGGCGATAAAATTGTCGTAACAGTAAAAAGCGCTATACCCGGTGGTGCAATAAAAAAAGGAGCAGTACTGAAAGCGGTAGTTGTTCGAACAAAAAAAGAAACCCGCCGAAACGATGGATCATACATACGATTCGACGATAATGCCGTAGTATTGCTCAACGCTGCAGGAGAAATGATGGGAACACGTATCTTTGGACCGGTTGCCAGAGAACTGAGAGAAAAACAGTTTATGAAAATTGTATCACTAGCTCCCGAAGTACTATAATATTAACTCTAAGGAAATCATGGGAAAATTACACATAAAAAAAGGTGATACCGTTGTAGTGATAGCCGGTGAAGATAAAGGCCATCAAGGAAAAGTATTGTTGGTAGATATAAAAAAACAGACCGCCATCGTAGAAGGCGGAAATCTGGTATCCAAACATACACGTCCCAGCACCGATAATCCAAAGGGAGGTATCATAAAAAAAGAAGCACCTATCCATGTGTCAAACCTAATGCTGCTTGACAGCAAAGGAAAAGCATCCAGGATAGGACGTAAGAAAGATGAAAAAACTGGTAAAACAGTTCGTTATTCAAAAAAATCAGGGGAGGTTATTAAGTAATGAGTTATCAGCCCAGACTAAAAGTACAGTACAAGAGCGAAATCGTGCCTGCATTAACCAAGCAGTTTAATTATCACACTGTCATGCAGGTTCCACGCTTAGTGAAAATATCGCTCAATCAGGGTATAGGTGCAGCACTTACCGATAAAAAACTGATCGAATACGGCTTAGAAGAAATGACAGCTATCACAGGTCAAAGAGCAGTACCTACTATCTCAAAACGAGATGTGTCGAATTTTAAACTTCGACGGGGTAATCCAATAGGTGTTCGGGTAACCCTACGTGGAAACAAAATGTATGAATTTCTTGAACGATTAGTAGCCGTTGCCCTGCCACGCGTACGCGACTTCAGAGGCATAAACGATAAAGGCTTCGACGGAAGAGGAAACTACAGCTTTGGAATATCAGAACAAATCATATTCCCCGAAATAGATATTGATAAGGTAAATAAAATAAACGGAATGGACATCACATTTGTGACTACAGCAAAAACTGATGCAGAAGCCATGGCACTGTTAAAAGAGTTTGGCCTCCCATTCAAAAATCAAAAAAAAGAATAGAGCATGGCAAAAGAGTCAATAAAAGCGCGCGAGCGTAAAAGACGTAAAATGGTAGAAAAATATGCCGCCAAACGTGCTGCTCTGAAAGAAGCCGGCGATTACGAAGGGTTGCAAAGATTGCCCCGTAATGCATCACCCGTACGCTTACACAACAGATGTCAGCTTACGGGAAGACCTAAAGGCTATATGAGACAGTTTGGCGTCTCGAGAATAAATTTCCGGGAAATGGCACTCAAAGGATTAATACCGGGTGTCAAAAAGGCTAGTTGGTAATAAAAATTAGAGCAAGATACAATGAATACGGATCCTATAGCAGATTATCTA
The DNA here is from genome assembly GCA_023229245.1 of Bacteroidales bacterium. Lineage (GTDB taxonomy): Bacteria > Bacteroidota > Bacteroidia > Bacteroidales > F082 > JALNZU01. The sequence continues at coordinate 42,535 of JALNZU010000024.1, forward strand.
ACCCGTTTGAGAAACGGTGTAATGGCTAAACACAGAGTGGTGGAAATACCATCATCAAGCCTGAAAAAAGCTATTACTAAAATCCTTTTCGAAAAAGGATATATCTTGAATTATAAGTTTGAAGATAATGAAGTTCAAGGGACTATCAAAATAGCCTTGAAATACCATCCAGTAACCAAAATGCCTGCTATTACACGCCTTGAACGCGTATCAAAACCAGGCCTTAGAAAATATGTGAGCGCCGAAAAACTGCCGCGAGTACTCAACGGATTAGGTATTGCCATCCTTTCTACTTCAAGCGGTGTGATGACCGACAAAGAAGCAAGAAGGCTTCATATAGGCGGAGAAGTGATATGTTATGTCAGTTAATCGTAGGAGAATAAATCAATGTCAAGAATAGGAAAGCTTCCCATTAATATCCCTGCCGGAGTAGAAGTAACGGTATCGGATGATAACAATGTTACGGTGAAAGGTAAACTGGGAGTACTAACACAACAGTTCGGCCCAGAGGTAACTATCAATCAGCAAAACTCGGAAATTACACTTGAAAGAGTATCAGATTCTAAAGAACATAAAGCAAAACATGGCCTGTATAGATCATTACTCAATAATATGGTTATAGGTGTAAGTGAAGGGTTTGCTGTAGTTCAAGAATTAGTCGGTGTAGGATACAAAGCCGAAGCAAAAGGACAACTCCTTGAATTAGCTTTAGGTTATTCGCATACCATCTTTTTTGAAATACCAAAAGAGATAAATATTGAAACCGTTACCGAAAGAGGTAAAAACCCTCTCATAAAAATGAGCAGTATTGATAAACAGCTCTTAGGACAAGTTGCAGCAAAAATTCGATCACTGCGCAAACCCGAACCCTATAAAGGAAAAGGTATTAAATTCCAGAACGAAGTGTTGAGAAGAAAAGCTGGTAAAACAGCAGCAAAAGGTAAATAATCTGTGAACCAAGCTTGAAGTAAGGCGTAAAATACAACAGTAAAGGCGATGAAAAATAAAAAAGTTCAAAGAAGACTCAGCATCAAAAGGCGCATCCGTAAGATAGTGAACGGAACGCCCGAACGACCCCGACTGACAGTCTTCAGAAGCAATAAACAAATCTATGCACAACTGGTAGATGATACTACCGGTACAACTATGGTATCGGCTTCTTCGCGCGAAAGCGGAATTGCAGAACAAAAAGTTACTAAGATCGAACAAGCTAAAATGGTAGGTAAAAGCATAGCCGAAAAAGCAATAGCCGCCGGTATAGAATCAGTGGTGTTCGACAGAAATGGATATTTATATCACGGAAGAGTGAAATCATTAGCGGATGCTTCACGTGAAGGAGGACTAAAATTCTAAGAAAACTATGTCAGAAGTCAACGTAAAAAGAGTAAAATCCAGCGAAATCGAATTTAAAGAACGATTGGTAAGCATCCAGCGTGTTACCAAAGTAACCAAAGGAGGCCGTACATTTAGTTTCTCAGCTATAGTGGTAGTAGGAAACGAAAACGGTGTAGTAGGTCATGGATTAGGAAAAGCAAAAGAAGTTACGGCAGCTATTTCCAAAGGAATAGACGATGCCAAAAAAAATCTTATCAAAGTACCTGTTCGTAAAGGAACCATACCTCACGCACAAAGTGGAAAATTCAGCGGAGCCGAAGTATTGATCAAGCCCGCTTCAGAGGGTACAGGTGTGATAGCTGGTGGAGCTATGCGTGCAGTACTCGAAAGTGTAGGTATAACCGATGTGTTGGCAAAATCCAAAGGATCATCCAACCCACACTCGGTAGTAAAAGCTACTTTCGATGCACTGACAAAACTTCGCGATGCATATGCCGTAGCACAGGTTAGAGGGGTAGAACTGGATACTGTATTTAACGGATAATGCTTGAATCAATGAAAAAAGTTAGAATCACACAAATAAAAAGTGGTATTGGAAGGCACAGACGTCAGAAAGCCACACTAACAGCATTGGGATTTAAACGACTTCATCAAACCCTGGAAGTGGAGCTGTCTCCATCTGTACAAGGGATGATAGAATCGGTAAAACACCTGCTCAGAATAGAAGAAATTTAAGTAATTTAAAAATTAGAAATTACAAAAGCAATGGATTTAAGTAATCTAAGACCGGCTAAAGGATCAGTCAAAAAGGTGAAACGCATTGGCCGGGGCGAAGGCTCAGGACGTGGTGGTACCTCAACCCGTGGTCATAAAGGAGCCGGACAGCGCTCAGGTACATCAAAAAAGATTGGGTTCGAAGGTGGACAAATGCCCCTGGCCAGAAGAGTACCAAAGTTCGGATTTAAAAATATCAATAGAAAAGAATATAAAGCTATTAACCTCAGTAGCTTGCAACGATTGGTTGACATGCATCAGTTAGAACAGATCAACCCGGAAGTATTGCGACAACACGGTCTGATACGACGTAAAGACCTATATAAAATACTGGCCAAAGGCGAGCTGAAAGCAAAAATTGAGGTACATGCCCATGGATTCTCTGCCTCGGCAGCTAAAGCAATAGAAGCAGCAGGTGGTAATGTAGTAAAAATCTGAGCTGATGAAAAAATTAATAGAAACGATCCGTAACATCAACAAAATACAGGAACTACGCCAGCGTATCCTATATACCCTGGCGATTATCCTGATATACCGGCTTGGATCATACGTGGTCATACCGGGCGTTGACCCGAATATGCTGGCAAACCTACAGGCACAAACCAGCGGTGGACTCTTAGGATTGCTTAATATGTTCTCGGGAGGTGCTTTCTCTAATGCATCCATCTTTGCACTAGGTATCATGCCCTATATATCGGCATCTATCGTGATACAATTATTAGGAATGGCCATTCCTTATTTTCAGCGCCTACAGCGTGAAGGGGAAAGTGGCCGCCGAAAAATAAACCAGATAACACGATATCTGACAGTGGCTATAGTAGCTATGCAAGCTCCAGCTTATATTGGAAACCTGATCGCACAACTGCCCAATGAAGCTATCACACCATTCAATCCAAACATAGCGAATCCACCGGCATTCTTCTGGATATCAAATACCATCATTCTAATAGCTGGTACACTTTTTGTTATGTGGTTAGGCGAACGAATCACCGATAAAGGAATAGGAAACGGTATCTCGCTGATCATTATGATCGGAATCATTGCCCGACTGCCATTTGCACTATTTGCCGAATTTTTCTCACGACTAGAGCAGCAAGGCGGTGGATTAGTGTTTTTCCTGGTGGAGATAGTCGCCTTGATATTCGTTATACTTATGACAATATTGTTGGTTCAGGGAACACGAAGAGTACCCGTACAATACGCAAAACGCATAGTCGGAAACAGGCAATATGGTGGAGTTCGCCAGTATATACCCTTAAAAGTGAATGCAGCCGGTGTGATGCCTATCATTTTTGCTCAGGCCATCATGTTTTTACCCGTAATATTGGTAGGATTTGCAGAATCAGAACGATTGACGGGGATAGCAGCCGCTTTTACGAATATCAATGGATTTTGGTATAATTTTGTTTTCTTTGTCATGATAGTCGCTTTTACGTATTTTTATACAGCCATTACTATTAATCCAAGTCAGATGGCAGAAGATATGAAGAAAAACGGCGGATTCATTCCTGGGGTAAAACCAGGTAAGAAAACGGCAGAGTATCTGGATAATATTTTATCACGCATCACCTTGCCGGGTTCCATCTTCTTGGCTATAGTAGCTATTTTGCCGGCTATAGTAAGTAGATTAGGCGTGAGTACTGCATTTGCCCACTTTTATGGAGGCACATCATTGCTTATCTTAGTAGGGGTTGTGTTAGATACGTTGCAACAAATTGAAAGTTATTTGCTCATGCGTCATTACGACGGATTGACAAAATCAGGCAGGATCAAAGGACGTGGTGCTGCCATGAATATGGGATAATGTTTGATGATACTTCAGGATGATCTATCGTAGGACTGAGGAAGAAATCGAACTTCAACGCGAAAGTTCTTTGCTTGTTGGAGAAACACTGGCTGAGGTAGCCCGGCATCTTCGGGCTGGCATAACAACCATTGAATTGGATAAAATTGCTGAAACTTTTATCCGCGATCATGGTGCTTTACCGGCTTTCAAAGGTTATGGCGGATTTCCTGCTTCGGTATGCATTTCGGTGAATGACGAAGTGGTGCACGGAATACCAGGTAATCGTGTGTTGAAAGAGGGTGACATAGTTTCAATCGACTGCGGCGTACTCAAACACGGCTTTTATGGCGATTCGGCCTATACGTTCCCTATAGGAGAAATAGAACCCGAAGTGATGCTGTTGCTTGAGCGTACAAAAAACGCACTCTATGAGGGAATTGCCAAAGCGGTTGACGGAATGCGGGTAGGCGATGTGGCTTATGCAATACAAAGCTATATCGAACAGTTTGGATATGGCATAGTACGCGAATTGGTAGGGCACGGAGTAGGTAAAAAACTCCATGAAAAACCAGAAGTACCAAACTATGGCCGTAGGGGAACAGGACCCAAGCTGACCGAAGGAATGGTAATCGCTATTGAACCCATGATAAATTTGGGGTTGAGAAATATCAGTCAGGATGACGATGGATGGACTATAAGGACGATAGATAAACTGCCGTCAGCTCATTTTGAGCATACGGTAGCTATCAAAAAGAATAAAGCAGATATATTATCAAGTTTCGATATGATCGAAGAAGTATTAAAACAAAAAAGAAAGTAAAGAAAGTATGGCAAAACAAATGCCTATAGAACAAGACGGAACCGTGATTGAATCGTTGGGAAATGCCATGTTTCGGGTTGAACTCGAAAGCGGGCATACTCTCATTGCTCATATCTCGGGTAAGATGCGTATGCATTATATACGCATACTACCGGGAGATAGGGTAAAGCTCGAACTCTCACCCTACGACTTAAGCAAAGGACGAATAACATTCAGATATAAATAAGACAGTTCATTATAAATACGCACTAAACTGTAAACGAAAGTAACACCATGAAAGTAAGAGCCTCCGTAAAGAAAAGATCAGCCGACTGTAAGATTGTACGGCGTAAAGGCAGATTATATGTGATTAATAAGAAGAATCCCCGATTTAAACAACGTCAGGGATAAAAAAGTATAAACCCAATAATTTAACTAAGATACTATGGCTAGAATTGCAGGGGTAGATATCCCAAACAATAAAAGAGGCGAAATATCGCTTACCTATATCTTTGGTATTGGCAGAAGTTCGGCTAACAAAATCTTGGCAGAAGCAGGAATCGACAAAAATAGAAAAGTACAGGATTGGACGGATGACGAACAAAATAACGTCCGTACTATTATTGCCGAACATTTCAAAGTAGAAGGTGAATTACGCAGCGAAGTACAACTGAATATCAAGCGATTAATGGATATCGGTTGCTATAGAGGTGTGCGTCATCGAATCGGACTGCCCGTCAGAGGACAAAATACCAAAAATAATTCCAGAACCCGTAAAGGACGAAAAAAGACGGTTGCAAACAAGAAGAAGGCTACTAAATAATTCAATGAATAGTCTTCGGATCAGATAAAATCGAGTAATAATTTACACACATTATGGCAAAGACCACCAGAACAGTTAAGAAACGTGTTGTTAAGGTTGACGCAAATGGTAAAGCATTTATCAAAGCCTCCTTTAACAATATCATCATTTCTTTGACAAACAGCAGCGGACAGGTTATTTCATGGGCTTCAGCCGGTAAAATGGGCTTTAGAGGATCGAAAAAGAATACCCCTTATGCAGCCCAAATGGCAGCAGAAGAATGTGCCAAGACAGCCTATGACCTGGGACTAAGAAAAGTAAAAGTATATGTGAAAGGACCCGGATCAGGCCGCGAATCGGCTATTCGTTCCATCCATTCTTCAGGTATAGAAGTGACCGAAATTGTGGACGTAACACCATTGCCACACAATGGATGCCGCCCACCCAAACGAAGAAGAGTGTAATAGTAACGATTGAATCCATTAAAAAAAAATTAACTATGGCAAGATATATAGGTCCTAAATCAAAAATAGCCCGCAGATTCGGTGAACCCATCTTCGGGCCCGATCGTGCATTTGAAAGAAAAAATTATCCTCCCGGACAACACGGTAGCTCAAGAAGACGGAAAAAACAATCCGAATACGGAATACAGCTTCAGGAAAAACAAAAAGCTAAATTTACATATGGAATCCTGGAAAGACAATTCCGTAACCTGTTTAAAAAAGCAGCCAGAAAAAAGGGAGTAACAGGTGAAAACCTTTTGCAACTTATCGAGTCACGCTTAGATAATACTGTGTTTCGACTGGGTATTGCGCCTACACGCAACGCCGCACGTCAATTAGTTAGCCACAGACATATTACTGTCAATGGAAACATAGTGAACATCCCTTCCTTCCTCTTAAAAGCTGGCGATATAATAGCTGTGCGAGAAAGATCAAAAAGCCTGGAAGTGATAGTAACTAACGTGGAAGGACGGACAATGAATTATCCGTGGTTAGAATGGGATCGTGAGAAATTGACCGGGAGATTCCTGAATTATCCTCCCAGAGAAGATATCCCTGAAACAATTAAGGAACAATTGATCGTTGAATTGTACTCTAAGTAGTAATAACAGATCATAACCACCTGGTAGCATTTTATAAAAATACTAAACATCAATTATGGCAATTTTAGCGTTTCAAAAACCTGAGAAGGTAATCATGTTGGAATCAGACAACTATAAAGGTGTCTTTGAGTTTCGACCATTGGAGCCAGGTTTCGGTATGACGATAGGCAATGCCCTTAGAAGAATACTCCTCTCCTCATTAGAAGGATTTGCAATTACTTCCATCAAAATTGACGGAGTATTGCACGAGTTTTCTACTATAGAAGGCATAGTAGAAGATGTAGCTGATATAGTGTTGAACCTCAAAAAAATTCGGTTTAAACAACAAATAGCATCCGAAACATCCGAGAAAGTAAATATCGTTATAGGCGATCAAGAACAGTTTAAAGCCGGAGATATGAATAAATTCCTATCCGTGTTTCAAGTGCTGAATACTGATCTGGTGATCTGCAACATGGAATCTACCGTCAAGCTTAGCATGGAAATATCTATCAATAAAGGAAGAGGATATGTGCCGGCAGATGAAAATAAAGTGCTCAATGCATCAGTAGGAACTATAGCCGTTGACTCTATTCATACTCCTATAAAAAATGTGAAATATCTGGTCGAAGACTTCCGAGTAGAACAAAAAACTGACTATGAGAAATTGATACTCGATATTACTACTGACGGATCGATACACCCGAAAGAAGCTCTGAAAGAAGCAGCAAAAATACTTATCATGCATTTTATGCTCTTCTCCGACGAAAAAATTACTCTTGATACCGATGAGAAATCTATCACAGAAGAGTTTGACGAAAACACACTGCATGTACGTCAAGTGCTGAAAACCAAACTTGTAGATCTCGACCTTTCGGTACGTGCACTTAACTGCCTCAAAGCCGCTGATGTGGAAACCTTGGGCGACCTTGTTTCATATAATAAAAACGATCTGCTTAAATTCAGAAACTTTGGAAAGAAATCATTGGCCGAACTAGAAGAGATGGTGAAAGGAAAAGGACTTGAGTTTGGAATGAACGTGAGTAAATACAAATTAGAAAAGGAATAGTGGCATGAGACACAATAAGAAATACAATCAGATGAACAGGACAAGCAGCCATCGAAAGGCAATGCTCTCAAATATGTCAGCCTCGCTTATCCTGCACAAACGGATCAATACAACTCTGGCTAAAGCAAAAGCACTGCGCCCTTATGTGGAACCTATTATTACTAAATCGAAGACTGATACTACCCACTCAAGACGTGTAGCGTTTAGTATGCTTCAGGATAAAGTGGCTGTAACAGAACTTTTTCGTGAAATAGCCCCTAAGGTCGCAGATCGACCCGGAGGATATACACGAATTATCAAATTAGGTACCCGCCTGGGAGACAATGCCGAAATGGCCATGATAGAATTAGTGGACTTTAACGAAAATCTGCTGAGCGAAAAAGTAAGCAGGAAAGCTAAAACCACCAGACGTGGAGGACGTAGGGCAACTGCTACCCCTAAGCCGGCCGAAAGCATAGTAGAACCTATTATTGACCAGATTGACCAGGCTGATGAACAAGCTAAACCCGAAACACCCGAAGCAATAGCTCCTGTCGAAACAATTGAAACTGTAGCCTCTGCCGAAGCAGTAACTGAAACACCTACAGATACCCAAACAGAAGAAATACCAGCTACGGAAGAAAATAAAAAAGAAGAAGAGACTGAATCATAGTCATACTTCAAAACCTGATAAAAAGAAGGATACAGCCAAACACTGTATCCTTTTTTCGTCTAAAGATTTCGTATTTTTGTACCATTATTTATACATCATATTATGAGCAATATTGTACACGTTCATGCCCGCCAAATATTGGATTCCAGGGGCAATCCTACAGTAGAAGTAGAAGTGATGACCGAAAACGGTGCGTTGGGACGCGCAGCAGTACCTTCAGGAGCATCTACCGGAGCACATGAAGCAGTTGAACTACGCGACAACGACGCAAAAGCATACCTTGGAAAAGGTGTGTTGCAAGCTGTGAAAAATGTAAACGAAATAATAGCCGATGAGCTATATGGCTATTATGTAAATGGACAGGCAGAGATAGATAACCTATTGATAGAGTTAGACGGCACACCTAATAAATCCAAATTAGGTGCAAATGCTATCCTAGGAGTGTCGTTGGCCGTGGCACATGCCGCCGCAATAGAAACCTATCAACCATTATTCAGGTATTTGGGCGGAGTAGGAGCCAACACCCTTCCCATACCCTTGATGAATATTATTAACGGCGGATCGCATGCTGATAATAGTATTGATTTTCAGGAGTTTATGATTATGCCCGTTGGAGCTGATTCGTTTACACAGGCCATACAAATGGGAGCAGAAGTGTTTCATCACTTGAAGACAGTACTGAAAAAAGCAGGATACTCAACCAATGTGGGCGATGAAGGTGGCTTTGCACCTGATTTGAAATCAAATGAAGAAGCAATAAAAGTAATACTACAAGCCATCGAAAAGGCTGGATATTCCCCTGGTAAAGATATTTATCTCGCCCTTGATCCGGCCGCATCGGAATACTATCTGCCTGAAGAAAATGTGTATCATATGCATAAATCAACCGGCGATAAGCTAAACCCTCAAGAAATGGTAGATTATTGGTCCCATTGGGTCAACAAATATCCTATCATCTCTATAGAAGACGGTATGGCCGAAGATGACTGGGATGGATGGAAACTCTTAACACAAAAAATAGGCGATAAGATTCAACTTGTCGGAGACGACTTGTTTGTTACTAACACCAAACGCCTGGCCTTGGGTATTGAGAAACAAGTTGCCAACTCCATATTAATTAAAGTGAATCAAATAGGTACACTAACCGAAACTATACAAGCTGTTCAGCTGGCCTATACCAACAATTATACAGCTGTGATGAGCCATAGATCGGGTGAAACAGAAGATACTACTATAGCTGATCTGGCAGTGGCACTCAATACCGGATTAATCAAAACAGGATCGGCCAGTAGGACCGATAGGATCGCAAAATATAATCAGCTCCTTAGGATAGAAGAACAGTTAGGGTCAAGTGCCAGATACCTTGGAAAAGATTTTAAGTTTACTAAATAAGCTACATCAGTTGATTTTAAACAACAGTATTGAAAACAATTACTGACTTGGTAGGTGAAATATATATAGTGCATGAAGTCTGATGCAGTTATTTTTTCGGCTTACATGACTTTTTCACTAAAAGCAGATACTTTTTGATGTGATTAACATTTTTTGTATATTTGTAAGCGTGTGAACATCAGTAAACTAATTTTTTCTTTTAATTTTCTTTATATTTTTTGTTGTATTAATTAAAAAAGTTTTTACTTTTGCGCTCCCAATCGAGTTTAATGTAATGTTTTTTTTACATTTTTCTTGTTTGGTTTATTTTTAGAAGTTTTAAAAAGTTCTTTGATATTTTGAAGCCAAGAAGCCTATGGGAATTATATTAATATTTTTGTTTTTGGTATAATTTCTTTAGTAAGATAGTACATTTTAAGCGACACATCGAAGAGACAGTATTTAGATTT
>JALNZU010000059.1 GCA_023229245.1 Bacteroidales bacterium
CTGTTCGCTTGTAAACTGTACTTCTACTTTTTTATTCCCAAAGTCAGAAAGGCTGAAAAGTGTGGGTTGAGAATTTTTCTGCTCAAAATAATTGAAGGATGCTTTTTTTATTTTATCTTTGTCCATAATGCGGGGGTTTTTTCCTACAACAAATATACTGAAATTCAATGGAATAACAGTATATTTACCCGCATTTTTTTATTTTTATGAATAATTCAGGAATAGTTTTGGTTTTAATTTATTTTTTATTTCTCATAATTTGCAGACAATGTATCAGCTCAATCCGCAAAAAATAGTCTTACGCGTTGGCTTGTGGGCTTTCTCGGGATGTGCTGTTTTGTGTGTTGGTATTTTAATTTATTTGTTCTCATACAGCAAAAATTTCATTAGCATTCCGGCATTTTTTTCTTCGGCTTTCTTGTAACAAATGTTTAGCATCATTAATATAAACGGATGAGTTTACGTTTGAAAACAAACGATAGGCTTTATTCATTCTGATTATTGAGTCCTTTGTTATATTATAAGTTTGCTTTAAATAAAGGTCATTAAGTACGTCAGAGTTCAAATTCTGATGTGTACAATTATGAAATAATATAAAAGATATCGAAATCAGGAGCTTCCATTTAATATTGGGTAAAAAATTTATTCTGCGGCCATTCATACTATCTATTCTGAGGGTTTGATTAAGTAAGTAGGTTCGTTATTTTCCATATAAAAAAGTTTATCGTGCTCATTAACTGATGAGAACACCATAAAAGAATCATCTTGGGCTACAGCGAAGCTAAAAACTGGCCGATCAAGCATTATCTTTGAGACCGGATTCCCTTGCCAGTCCCAAATGTGGATCTCAGTACAAAAATCATCAATCTTATACTCTTGAGTTTTCAATTCAGAATGTGTTTTGCCTGCATAAAGTCCATATATATAGTTGTTTGTCACTTTAAGCTTTATGTAATTAAGAGTTTGCTGAGCAATATATTTCTCAGGATTAAGCCCACTTAAATTCCTGGCTGGGTCTATTTGATTATTATTGTATCTTACTTCTTTAACTAAATTACCGGTTTCATTATAGATCCTTAAAAATGGATATCTGTCATAAAGTGCAGCAAAATGTGTATAATCTGGCCTGCTCATAATTGATTTTGAAAACAATGATGCCTTGTCTGATAATTTGATTTCAAAATCAATTACAGGATAGACATTTCCAAAATTTGAAACTTTTTGTGTTGCTATGTCAAACAGTTGAAACTCTAATTCATTTGTTACATTATAATAATTCCAACCAATAATTTTTTCATTTAGAAGAGTAAAGTGCATTATATCTATAAAATCAATAGGCAGATCAATTTTACGATGAAGAATAATTTTGTTTTCATGTTTGTCATAACTGACAATCTTCAGGTTATCAATTGTTTTGAATAAAAAAGAGTTGGAATCATAATAATGCAAATTTGGAACTATGAAAAGTTCTTCACCAGGTCCTTCCCCTTTTAGCACATGACTGCCAAGATATTTAAAACCTGGGATATCGAAAATTTGAAATAAGCTGTCCGACTTCATAGAGTAAGCCACCAGAAAACTATCAGATAGTAATAGTTCGCCTACAAGGCTGAGTACCGGCGCTGTAGGGACCTCTTTCAACTTAACTTCAACTTCATTTGGGAACTGAGAGAAGTATAAATGCTCTTGGGTTTTATTGTTTGTAGAACACCCAAATGCAAAAATAATCAGGACAATAATTAGTGCTTTCATGTGTTTAAAGTTTTGGTGAATCAGGGTGGGAAATTGCAATCACGCATTTACTTATTCCACTAGTTACAGCTGCGAACCATTGCCAACAACCACATTGTCTTGCAGGCATAATCTCTCTATGTGTAACGTTTTGTAAAAATTTGTACGAAGTAACGACCGGGCCTTTGCATGCTGTCATGCTGATTTCAGATAAGCTACGTTTATGTTGATTGGCTTTGATCACATGACTTGATGATGTGAAAAGAAAAAACATTACAAACAGTAGAGCAGGGAAGGCACTAGTTTTAAATGATATTTTTGCTTGTTTCATAACATAAAATGTTAGGTTTAAGACTAGTTAATTTATCAGTAAACAAACATCCTCATCGCTCTTCAGGGCTGAAAAACAGCATTGCAACTAGCAATGAAGCTGTATTGTAAGTGATTTTGCCAAGAAAGTAAAAAAATCGATACAGCACAAGCATATAAACGTTAAAAAAAGTTAAATATCTTGATTTTATTACCATTTTAGTAGATAGAGGTCAAGGCTCCATGAAAAAACAAGATTGCACTTCTATGGTTTGAGAGTTTTTGAAACAAGTGATAAAGTTATTTTGTAAGTGTTGAATGTATGCCTGCTATCGCATTTTATTGTTGAAGAAAAACTAATATGGGATTAGAAATAATACTTAAGTCATTTAATATCAACTGTATATTATTTTCACTTGTTAGGCTTAGTTCTTTCATTTTAGGTTCATATAATTGTTTAAAGTCCATAGATTCGAGAATAAAAACGAGATTGCCTTTGTCATAACCCGATGGCCATATCCAATCCTCGAATGTAATGACTTCTCCGGGCAAACTTAGGTCATCCACAAAAGTTTCTATTAGTCTGCTGTTTTGTGTATTTAAATCCGCAAAAGCTCTGATTATTTTACCGTTTTGTGTGAATGTGAAATACAATTTGTCTTTTATGGGAAGAAACTTATCCCAGTTGTAGGCATAATTCGAAGGCTTAATAAACTTATTGAATTGCATAATATCTTCAAATTGCTTATCATAGTCTGATTCCGGAATTTTGTATTTACCATAGTCGGCAACAAAACTTCCCGAAACATTTTCTTCTGTTATCGAATAAATAGTGTCATAAGGATTTAAGTTAAAATAGATCTGTTCGTTCCATCTGAAAAAATTTGTGTTTCTCCAAAAGTTCAAAAACTCAAGTCGTTTAAGATTCATTGGAAAATATTTTGAATAGATTTTTTGAGTGAAACTATTGAAGAAATTGACATGATGTATAGTATTATCAGTTGGATCAGAAGTGAATAAGACGAATTTTCCATCGTCTAAGGCCAGAAAATCATCTACAAATAAATCGGTTTTAAATTCTGACTTGAATATACCATTAAAATGAAAAGTAAGCAATTTTTGTTTATAATAGTCAATAAAATATAATTCCTCCTTATTAAAATTTACATCAATGGTGCTGATGTAGGAAAATTCGCCAGGGCCCTCACCAACAGCTTCCAAAGTGACTAAATGATTTCCTTGACGAGTAAATATCCATACATTTTTCGTTTCATATAGAATAATATATTCATCATTGAAAAAAGCGTTACGTACTCCTGCAATGAGCAATCCCTCCTTGGTTTCCAAAGGGATAAATTGTGTTTTTTGAGCTATTTCAGAAAATTTTAACTTTTGCTTTTCAGCCTCTGTTTTTATTTTAATAGTAGATAGAGTGCCATTTTCAATAGCATCTTTTACAGTTGACTTACATCCGGCAAACATCAATAGGGAGATTAAAAACAGAGTTACGATTGGTTTCATAATTATTAGGTATTGATTATATTATGTAGTGTCTTACTTTTCACTTAACATAAAGATTTACGTTAAAAAATTATTTATTTATCAGCTAATAATATCCATATCATAAAATTGATAGAAGGATTTGATTTAGGACTGAACGCTTTCTTGTTTCATCACTTTATTTAAATCCCATATATATAAAACAGCATCTTCCATTGACCAGTCAAATAACATTAATTTATTTCGTTTCTCGTCTATTGTGAAACCATAAGCAAGATACGGGAGCTTTAAATTATATTTTATTTCTCCGTTTTTATTAAAAATATACAGAAAGCTAACAGTTGAAGCTGATTTTGTTCTGGTTTCGTCTCGGCTTAGACCTAAAAACAGGGCATAAATATTATCTTCACCTGCAAACATATCATAATAATATTCTTTGTTCTTCTGATTGAATGGATTATTTGCATCTAGAAAGTTTGGTGGATTATCTTTGGTTTTTTTTATGATTGACAGTTTTGGAATGCCGTTGGGATCAAAAACATCTATACGAGGGAAGAATGTCATAGCGGAATAGAGTAAACCGTCTTGAAAACTGGAATTGGCATGATATGCCAGCTTTTTATTTTCCGGATGCACTAATTCATTTAATTGTGGAAACATTCCAAACCAATTTAATTCGCTTGTTGAGCTTTTAAAGTATCTCCCTTCCGAATACATATCGCTTCTGCCTATTCCGTTCGCAGAATCAATAAAGAAGTATTCAGGCAGGGTTTGGACAAATAATGGAAGTGATGTTTTTGTGATGATAAAGCTATCATCTGAAACATGCATGGCCTTTTCTAGGTCAATAAAATACCCGTTAAATGTACTGGCATCATAAACCCACATTTGTATGGACCCATCTTCACCATAAGAATATTGGTCTTTGTATCTCAATGATTGAAACTCCCCGGGACCCATGCCTTTTCTTCCAAACGCACCGATTTTATTGAATGATCCATCAAAAACAATAAAGAAGTTGTCAGGCTCAGATGTTTGATGTACTATATATAGTGAGTCAACCACATAAACCTTTTGTGGGACAAGTATTTGCTCAAAAAATATAGTTTCCGCTTCTGAAATGGCAAGATTTATAGCAGGCGGAGGATTGTCGAAATAAATATGTTGCCAGTCAGTTTCAAGTTTTTTGTTAGAACAAGATTGAGCGATAAAAAAAATGATAATTATAAATGATAATCTATTCATAGCTATTAGTTTAGAAAGGTTACTAATCAAAATAATTATTTTTAGTCATAAGAGAGATAGATTTAATTTTCGGATTTTTAACAAAATGGATTTTGCTGAAACAAACATATTTGCCACCTTAGATGCGGATTCAGCTATTGGAATATTATCTGTTACTACGGCCATTGATACCAGAACCGACCCAATTAGAACTATTGCTTGTTTCATAATACTAAGAATTAGATTGATACTAAGTTAATTATGCTACAGTCATATATACCTTGTCTTTTTGTCAAAAATAAATTTAAAATAATGAGCAAGAAACATTTTTTTAATCATTTCTTGACTTTTGCAACAGAAAGTGATATAGCTGGTTGCAGATACTTTGGTACGCGACTTCTTTCTTTGGTCAAAGAGCTCATTTGGGTTACTTTTTCCCATGAACCTGAGCTGTAGATAAAAAATGTTGAGTCTATTGTGGATTCATAAAACATTAAAAATGGAGAAAAAATATCAATATGACCTGAATCATCTGGAATTGGAATTTGCGACAAATTATTTTCGGTTAAAAGCAATTCAATCCCAACAAAAATTCCATTATCAGGAATCAGTATTGGGTTTTCTTTCAAATTAACAACAACAAGATCGTGTGTTTGATTTACCCGGAGGATATTATCAGTAATTTCTATATCAGCTTCTGGTAAACCATACTTGTCACTGGAAAACACTCTCAACCTGCATGTTGCCTGATTATTGAATTTGGTAAGCAAAATTCTTATTTCTGTTATAAATTTCAAATCATCATTACTGCTATCAACGTTAAAATATTTAGCTTCTATTGACGGTTCTTTTGGTCGGGTAGGAATATAATATTTACCATCGCTATCGGCGGGCTGATATCTTACAAAACAATCTTTTGGTTTGAATTTATTAAATTCATGATATGTAGATTGTTTCCCATTACCAGGGGAGAAAACAACTATTTCTGGTAGAAGATTCTCTTGTTTGGCAAGCATAATTGGAGCGAGTTGAATATCTTCTATTGCAATAGTTCTTGTTTTATATCCGATAAACGAAACTACTATCGAATCAGCTGGAGTAGGTTCGTGCTCAATACTGAAATATCCTTTGAGATCTGTTGTTGCACCTTTTTTATATCCTTTTATCATGATGTTGGCCAAATGCAAAGGTTTGCCTGTCAAGGAATCAGCAATATTTCCTTCAACAATGCTTGTTCGATCTTGCATAGAATTTGAACAAAAGGCAAAGCAAACAAAAAGAATAATTATTTTTGACAAAAACCATGATTTGAAGGCCATATAAATCATATTAGCAAAAAATTTAAGACTCTGGCAATTTTGCTCCTTATTGTAGGTTAAAAACGCGTATCGCTTCATGCTCAAAATCAGGATTGATAGTTAGCAATCTATTACGTGAGACATCAATAGCGAACGATCCTGTTGCAAAAACGCTTTCATTTAAAGAATATTTTGCAATGGGATTACCCTTCCAGTCAAACTTTTCTAAAATAAAACTACTACAATCACCCTTCATATAGTCATTAAGCGTACAATTGGCGTTTAGTAAATAAATGTATTCATTAGTTGCAAAGCTACCTATGTAAAATATCCTTGTATGTATATCGAACTGTTTATTTTGTCGATTAATACTTGGCATCTGCGGATTTCCGGTTTTAATACTAAAAATTCTTTCGAAACTACTATCATAAACATCGACAATAGGATTATAAATATATGTCCTTATAAATTTACTTCCATCAGCTTTAGCGCTCATAGTTCCTAGCTTATATTCATTTAATAGCCCTTCACTTACTAATTGTTTCCAGATCGACCCAGGCAAATCCTTTATAAAGGGTTTCCATGATAGTTGCTCACTTCTTATGTCAAAAACAAAAAACTCACCTCGCGCTTCATACCCTGTCCCCACAACCATTGAATCATTTATTACCAATACACAGGATGTGGTAAAGGTTTCAGCAGGTAACTGAATACGACTAAAAGGTATTGATTCCGGAATATTGTTGTCAATAGCCTCACTAAGCGATATTTTTTTCAAAGTCAAATTGTTAAGTTCGAATATCCAAATATAAAATGTGGAGTCTTTTATTACAAATTGATGCCAAAAAACCGGATCTGCAAAATCTGATGGTCCATGACCCCATTCCCCAAAAGAAGAAATATGTTCAAAATTTTTTAAATTATAAATATGAAAGAAAGGTTCATTTTCGGTATCACATATCAACAACAACGTATCAACAACAGTAAGCATCATTGGGTAATAATTTGTTGAAATGTTTGTTGGTAAGCTGTTTAGGGAATAATTCTCTGGAAAATCATCAACCACTTTGACAAGTTGTCTTGTTCCTACTTGCTTACAACTGAACAAAGTAAAGGCTAAAATAAAACACAAGCTAATTTGCCAACCTATATCCCGAAATGGCGTATTTCGGAATATAGGTTGCATTGAAATTTGTGAATATGAATACATAACAACTAATTATATCAGTTAATTAACATTACTTGTTTCATCACCAGCTTGATAGCAAGTCGACGAAATATTGAAGTTTGTAAATTTAGTGCAACAACAATCACAAACCCTTTTGAAAAACGGGAAAGAGCCAGCTTCATGTCCTGCCTTACAATTCTTCCATAAGCCACCAGGTGCAGCCATTGCGTTTTCAAGTGCTTTTGTGTCTGCGTTTGTATCCTGTACGATACCGAGCATAAAATGGTAGATAAAAGCACCACACCAAATAGAATTCTTGCTTTTTTCATAACATAAAAATGCAGGTTAAAGCCTGGTTAATTTATCAGTAAACAAACATCCTCATTACCCTTCCGGCCTGAAAATTAACATTGCAAAAAGCAACGAAGTTGTTTGTTAGTTGTATTAAACAAAATAAGTCAAAAAAAACGATAAGGTAGAAGTGTTTTAATGTTAAAATATGTTAATTGTATATAAGTTGTTTTTTTATTTATTGGTTGAACAACAATATTTTATTCTTTTTTGATCATCCGCCCTTTAAAAATCTGTCAGTCAACTTGCTTTTGTCAATATAAAGTATATTTTTGTTGAAAAGTCTGACTGACCTATGTTGAAGAAAAACACATTTTCGGTCATTATGATATTTGCTATGTTTGCGATCGCAGGTATAGCGCTGTTGCCCCAATTATCCGTTCGCCTAAACCCAGATAACACCCTACCGTCAATAAGTGTTGGTTTTTCATGGCCCGGGACAGACGCATATACTATTGAGCGTGAAGCTACAACACTGCTTGAAGGTGCATTAAACCGTTTAGGTAATATAAAGAAAACCAGTTCAATATCTCGGAATGGGAGCGCTACAATAACATTGCAATTTGATCGCTATGCGGATATTGAGATGATGCGTTTTGAGGTATCTACCATTATCCGTAGGGTTTTCCCTAACTTGCCGGCTGGTATAGCTTTTCCTTATATAAGATTGAACAGACCTGATGATGATTCTGAACAAGCCATACTAATTTATACCTTACATGGTCCTTATCCTACCTGGCAGTTAGGTACTTTTGCAGAAACTTTTGTGGCTCAACATTATGGCTCCATAGAAGGTGTTGACCGTGCAATTGTGCAAGGGGCACTGACACGTGAGTGGGTTGTGCAGTGCAACCCTGTGTTGCTTGCAAGGTATAGGTATTCAATATATGATGTACACAAAGCTATCAATGATTATTTTGCCAATAGTCCGGTTGGTTATGCCATTTTTGATGAGAACAGCAATGAGACCACAGAAGGGGGATCGGGTTATTATCCGATTGTGATCAAAGCTGTTAGACAAACTGAGCAGGATTGGGAAAATATTGCAATTGGAAGACAAAACGACCGTATTATAACACTTGCTGATGTAGCAACATTTTCGTTGACTGAGCAAAAACCATCAAGCTATTTCAGGATTAATGGGCAAAATGCAGTATCGGTTTTGGTATATCCGGCTTCAGGAGCCAACTCGTTGGTTGTTGCAGCTAAAGCCGATAAATTGTTTCAAACAGTTACCGAAAGTTTGCCTCAAAAAGTCATATTGCAAAAAACCTATGATTCTTCTGATTATATTAAAAGCGAGCTATGGCTGATAGGAAAACGTACCTTACTGACAGTGGCAATACTACTCCTGTTTGTCGGAATAGTAAGCTTGAACCTGCGCTATCTGCGATTGATTTTATTGAGTTTATTGGTTTCCATATCCATTTCGTTATTGTTTTATTACCTCTTAGATGTTGATATTAATCTATATGCCCTTGCAGGTATAACAATATCGCTCGGTATGCTTATTGACAACACCATAGTGATATCGGATCACTTAATTCATCATAAAAACATGCGGGCTTTCAGAGCCTTGCTTGCAGCTACTTTAACTACTATTGCTGCCTTATCGGTTGTTTTACTGCTTCCGGAAGATATGAGGTTAAACCTACGCGATTTTGCATTGGTTGTTATGATCAATCTGGCTGTTTCGCTTATAGTCGCATTATTTTTTATTCCTTCATTGATGCAACTGTTGCCCTTAACCAAAAAACCTAAAGCTGTATTCAGCAGGAGGAAAAGGTTTTTTGTCAGATTGAATAAGCTTCATATTTGGTTGTTAGGCTATATGTTGAGGTTCAGAAAGACAGTGATTCTTATATTTATTATTGGTTTTGGCTTACCCGTTTTTATGTTACCTGACGCTATTGATGGCAGCCAGTGGTATGCTCAGGTATATAATTCCACCTTAGGAAATACATATTACCAGCAGAATGTTAAGCCTGTTGTTGATAAGTTGTTAGGTGGGAGTCTTCGGCTCTTTTCAATTTTTGTCTTCGAACATTCATATTATACCAAAAGAGAGGAAACAGTCTTGCATGTCGAAGCTTCACTTCCAAAAGGTTCTACTGTAGCGCAAATGAACGAGTTATTTATTGATCTGGAACAAGATTTGGCCAAATATGATGAAATCAGTCAATTCACTACAAGCGTTACTGGTTCTAATTATGCGTTTATTACTATTCGTTTCAAGAGTGGAGTTGAAGATGGTTTGTTTCCATATATTTTAAGGAGCAGGCTCATTTCAAAAAGCCTTGACAGAGGAGGTGCAAACTGGAATAT
>JALNZU010000060.1 GCA_023229245.1 Bacteroidales bacterium
TTATCAATGAAGGCGTAGTATCAACACGGCCTCATCGCTTGATCTTACAGTTAGCTCAATCTACTTATTACCACCTGATATTTCTTTTAACTCACATTTTGTACTTCATCCACCGTTAGCTTTTTTTAGAATATCTTTTTTCACTATCGTCTATTAAAATTTGTTAAATCATGTCATATCTATCTTATGTACAATGCAATAATATATAAAAACATTGTCGCCCTTTTGAAGTTTGTTTTCTGGCGGTAGAAAGTTCATATGATGCGCAAAAAACTCATTAGATCAAAAAATAAGGGGGGGGGGGGGGGGGGGGGGTATCAGTATCGCCTGAATATTCAGCAACGCATAAATCATTTTTTCAAGTATGATTTTATCAATTCGCTTGTGGCTCTGATGTTTTTTGAACTGATTCAACCACACTTCTGTAAAACACTTTTCTTTAATCATCAATAATGTCTTTCACAAGGTAATACATATTGTTGGTCATGAACTGCCTGAGCTTTTGATGCTGTATTTACCACTCTAATCTTTATAAAAACACTCCTTAGTGCGGTAAATTTACTTAAATAAAACATTAAACCACTGAAATACAATGATTAAAAAACGCACTAAATTTAAAGGAAAACAAGTCAGGATAGATATACTTTTTTAGATTCCTCACTGCGTTCGGAATGACATCAGGTAGTTGGGGTAAGGAGTTCTACGAAATGTCGAGCGTCAGCGAGAAATCTCACATACAATTCTTTACGACTGCTTGATGCCTGAAGAATCATTTGTATTAGTATCAGTTTGTTAGAGTTTATTACTGAATAAAGTACTTCCGTTCCTTAGTGTTTCATGAGTTTCTGTACCCGCCAGCGTTCGCCGTCCCAGAGGCGTACCAAGTACAGCCCTGCCGGATAAGACTCCAATGCTATCTGATGAAAACGTCCCTTAGCCGGTGCCTCATACAGCGTACGCCCTGTCGGACTAATGAGTTGCAGCTGCATAAAAGCTTGAATGTCGTGCTCGAGAAGCTCTTTCCATTCATAAAAACCAGAAATGTACTTTTTTAGATTCCTCACTGTGTTCGGAATGACATCAGGTAGTTGGGATAAGGAGTTCTACACATAGGCGGCTGCGCCGCCTATGTGTAGAACTCCCTGTTTGTAAAAAAATCCACATCATTTCATGCGTCAGCGGGAAATCTCACACACGATTCTTTACGACTGCTTGATACCTGAAGAATCATTTGTGTTAGTATCAGTTTGTTAGAGTTTATTACTGAATAAAGTACTTCCGTTCCTTAGTGTTTCATGAGTTTCTGTACCCGCCAGCGTTCTCCGTCCCAGAGGCGTACCAAGTACAGCCCTGCCGGATAAGACTCCAATGCTATCTGATGAAAACGTCCCTTAGCCGGTGCCTCATACAGCTTACGCCCTGTCGGACTGATGAGTTGCAGCTGCGTGAAAACATGAAGGTTATGCTCGAGAAGCTCTATCCATTCATAAAAATTAGAGATGTATTTTTTTAGATTCCTCACTGCGTTCGGAATGACTACAGGTAGTTGGGGTAAGGAGTTCTACGAAATGTCGAGCGTCAGCGAGAAATCTCACATACAATTCTTTACGACTGCTTGATGCCTGAAGAATCATTTATTCTACTATCAGTTTGTAAGAGTTAATACTGAATAAAGTACTTCCGTTCCTTAGTGTTTCATTAGTTTCTGTACCCGCCAGCGTTCTCCGTCCCAGAGGCGTACCAAGTACAGCCCTGCCGGATAAGACTCCAATGCTATCTGATGAAAACGTCCCTTAGCCGGTGCCTCATACAGCTTACGCCCTGTCGGACTAATGAGTTGCAGCTGCATAAAAGCTTGAATGTCGTGCTCGAGAAGCTCTTTCCATTCATAAAAACCAGAAATGTACTTTTTTAGATTCCTCACTGTGTTCGGAATGACATCAGGTAGTTGGGATAAGGAGTTCTACACATAGGCGGCTGCGCCGCCTATGTGTAGAACTCCCTGTTTGTAAAAAAATCCACGTCATTTCATGCGTCAGCGAGAAATCTCACACACGATTCTTTACGACTGCTTGATGCCTGAAGAATCATTTATTCTACTATCAATTTTCCGGTTAGAACTCCGTCTTGGTATATTATTCGTACCAAGTAAACTCCCTCTTTCCATCCTGCTGTTTGTATTCTGGCATTTCGACCACGTAATCCGGTTTGTTTGGTTTGTAATAGATTCGATCCTGAGTAAACCTCTAAATCCCATAAGGTGTTTTCATTAAAAGTCGTTTCGGTAGTGTTGGATTCAATAGTGATAAAAGTTTCTCCACTAGTTGGGTTAGGAGAAAGTAGCATGCGAGTAGCACCTGTTCCTGGCACAACCCAGCCTGTACGAGTAAGCCAGACGCTTTCGCCACAATTGTTTCCTGCTTTAACGGCAACACCAAATTGAGCCTGAACATTAGCAGGTATTTTTATAGTTTTTACCGTTATCCAATTAGTCCCTTGTCCACTAATAATAGTTCCGCCATCAACTTGCCATGTATAATAAGTAGAACTGGGATGTGGTGTAACCCTAAAATCATAATAAGAATCATTACCAAACTCCATTCCATTGTTCCAAAACGGGATAATATCAGTGGGAGTAACTGGTATCCCTGCCCAAATATTTTTTGAAGGCAAGGTAAAGCTGCAAGATCCATGTACTACTTGAGCGGTTATCCAGCCGCTACCGCTAATATTTGGGCTAGCTGCCTTTACAGTATAGCTAGCTGTACCCTGACCACTCACGTAGAGCAGGTTACTGCTATGGCTCCACGTAACAGAAGCGCTAGAAGGAAGATTGTTAAGTGTAAATATGGTATTAGAGGAGCAGACAGTAGAGGGGCCTGTTATTGAAATAGTAGAAACTAATGCTTTAAAAACCGCTTTATAAGCGTTTAATCTACCATAACCAAGTTCGTTGCAAAAACCATTTACATACGCATACCCTCCTACCTTATCAGTTGTTGAAGTGAGAATATCAAATACTTGCTGTTGCGACAAATTTGGATTTACTGATAGTATCAAAGCTGCTACAGCCGCAACTTGTGGGCATGAATATGATGTCCCACCAAAACGACCAGTATATGACAAATAATTAACACCAGCATCGGGGCAAAACGTGTTAACTCCGGGCAATAATCCACAATCATTTTCATGAAAAGGATTATACCCAGCATTACCCGGAATATCAATAGACCATGCCTCAAAGGTTTCGGTTGCAATCTGACATGAGTAGGCACGATGTGATGGTGCCACTATATCAATTAGCTGGTTGTTAGAACTTGAAGGATTACCAAGTGGACTATAGTATGCTTTTAAATCATATCTATCTGATGCCCCTACCGTTAAAACTCCCGATACGTTTACATTGCTTGGAAAATGAACAAAACCATTATTTACTATATTGTTCCCAGCTGAAAAAACAACAATACAACCAAGACCATTTCTACCCTGAGTTGTTGCTTCAATTATAGCATCTTTAATCACAGGATATAAATTGGGATTATCAGAATTATAGCCCCAACTATTTGATATAATATGTGCGCCATTTTCATGGGCAAAAGTTATAGCATCTGCCAATTTTTCAGGTGTTATTCCTGTACCATCAGACTTAAATATCCGAATAGGCATTATCTTACAATTTGGTGCTATTCCTGTAATACCCTCATTATTATTCTGTGTTGCTGCTATTATACCAGCACAGGCGTTACCATGATTATCATTTCCAGTTGGTGAAGGGTTATTAGGGTCTCCTCCTGCGAAATTACTACCCTTTAAACGTACTTGACGTGAGTTAGGTAGGTCAGGATGATTTGATGTTACCCCCTGATCAAGTACAGCTATAATAATATTGCTGCTCCCCTTGGTAATTGACCAAGCTTCTGGCGCATCAATATCCGCATCAATTGTTCCTGAATGCCCATCGGCAAGTAGCTGGCCAGTATTATGCAATGAGAACTGATAGGTAAAGTATGGGTCATTAGGAATAACTTGATGTTGATGTAACTCCATTTCGCAAATAAAATTGGGATGACTGAAACGAGTTAAGCCACTCTCCTGATAAGAATTGGCAATCTCTAACGCGTTTGAACCAACCTGTACCTTTATAAGTTGGTAAAGTTCAGTAATTTTAACAACTTCAACTTTATGCTTTTTATGTAACTTCTGAATCTCATTCTGCGGTACATTATCGTTAAATTTTACTAGGAATTCATCGGTAAATCCCAACTCCAACCCTGTAGTTATCTTATAAACCGGATTACACGATTTCACGTCTGTTTGTCTCTGAATTTTAGCCTGATATAATCTTTTTTCATTTGCAGAAAAAGTAATTATACAGGTGCTGTCATCTTTCCATTCTATTACATGATCTTCAAGCTCTGAGTACAGTGAAATTCGTTCTTTATCGGATTTCTTGTTTTCCACATATCTTACAATGAGTTTATTGTCATGTTCATTAAGATATATTTTCTCATTGTAAGCATAGTAAAACTTCGCTTCATTAATGTGGGTAAAACCCATAATTACAACAAATGAAAGAAATAGAAATGCGATAATAGTTGCTAATCTTTTTTTCATGGCTTTGAATTTTAAATGGCTAATAGGTAGAGGCATATTTTATTATAACCTGTTTTGCATTATTAAAATCTGCTTGATTAATATCAGATGTACACATGTTAATAACCTTTTCTTCCTTAAAAGCGTACCTATAAGTAAATTTGATTTTTAGTCGAGAAGAAACAGATGTTGGGAAATAAGCAGAATTTCTAAAATTTTGAAAATATTGCTCAGGAATTTTTTAAAGAGTGTCAGATGTATTAGATATAACCGAAGCTGGCATTTTATAGGTATCATCAGATAGGTTGTAGGTTATTAACGTGTCCTTCAAATCACCTGTTATAATAACATAGCCAATTCTGTAGTGATGGTTAATGGTACATGGGTCAAAACCCACAATGCAACCTTCAGTTTGCTTTAGAATGCTATCGTCCCTTTTGCAACTAAAAACTGTGATTAAGACTGCTATAAATATAAATAAATTCTGTTTAAGAGTATTCATCGAGATGTAACATTGGGATAATATTTGGTTGCTGACTTAATGATTACCTGAGGGTATGATAAAAAAAGGATATCTGTCGTACATAGGTTGAATATCAGTTCATTATCTTTTGCAAGCGAATATGAAAACATGATTCTGTAATTATAGCGTAATGTATCTGAGAAAAATGGCCAATTTCTAAAATTTTGAAAATATTGCTCAGGAATTTTATAAAGAGTGTCAGATGTATTAGATATAACCGAAGCTGGCATTTTATAGATATTATCAGATAGGTTGTAGGTTATCAAAGTGTCCTTCAAATCACCTGTTATAATAACATAGCCAATTCTATAGTGATGGTTAATGGTACATGGGTCAAAACCCACGATATAACCCTCTGTATGTATTAAATCATTATCATCCTTTTTGCAGCCAATATTTGTGGTCATTGCTATTAAAAGAGATAGCACTATATGTTTATAGCTTTTCATATTCATAATGAATTTACTTTAAACGGTTAAATACTAAAAACTCATTTTCAGAATAAAAAAGCTTTAGCTCTGGTTCTAGTATGGAAAATTGAAAAACCTTTGTAAGAGCATCCGTAAATAATGCTCCATCCCCTTCTTCTAGCACATAGGTTGCAAGCACTCCATTATGAAAAGACAGTTTATTATTTGATACAACATAAGTTTTTGATAATAAATTTATTGTAGATTTCCCACTAAACGTCCCGTCTTCCCTAAATGTCATTATATAGCACTCTTCACAATCTTTAGGTTCAATTTCCTTTACATTATTTGTTTTCGCGTCTCCAAACCCAACGCATTTCCATGATCCGACAACCGAATAGTCCATTGCAGAATCTTTTCTGCATCCCATCAAACTCATTATCAGAAGAAAAGAAATTAGTAGCAATAATTTTTTTGTTTTCATGGCATTTTCTTTTAAAGTTATTACTTCATTTAGTTGTTTGCATCTAGTTAAAACCTTTTATTTCAACGCTTTTCAATAATTTTTTCTTCTTTTACTCAAAGATAGCATTTTAATAAATGATGGGCTGAATTTCTTGTAGATGGATTGGTTCAAATACTAGAACTCACTAGATACAATACTGTTAATTGAATTTTTTCATAGTACCTGTTTTTGTTCTTAAAATAGATTTAAATGAAAGATGATATTGATATTAAAAAGGTTGCATGCGGGATATGTTATTAGTTTCCTTAAAATTAGAGAAATGCTTTTTTTAGATTCTTCACTGCGTTCGGAATGACATCAGGTAGTTGGGATAAGGAGTTCTACACATAGGCGGCTGAGCCGCCTATGTGTAGAACTCTCTGTTTGTAAAGAGCTCCACGTCATTTCATGCGTCAGCGAGAAATCTCACACACGATTCTTTACAACTGCTTGATGCCTGAAGAATCATTTGTGTTAGTATCAGTTTGTTAGAGTTAATACTGAATAAAGTACTTCCGTTCCTTAGTGTTTCATTAGTTTCTGTACCCGCCAGCGTTCTCCGTCCCAGAGGCGCACTAAGTACAAACCTGCCGGATAAGACTCCAATGCTATCTGATGAAAACGTCCCTTAGCCGGAGTTTCATACAGCTTACGCCCTGTAGGGCTGATGAGTTGCAGCTGCATAAAAGCTTGAATGTCTTGCTCGGGTAGCTCTTTCCATTCATAAAAACCAGAAATGTACTTTTGTTAGATTCCTCACTGTGTTCGGAATGACTACAGGTAGTTGGGTAAGGAGTTCTTCACATAGGCGGCTTCGCCGCCTATGTGAAGAACTCTCTGTCTGTAAAAAAATCCACGTTATTTCGAGCGTCAGCGAGAAATCTCACACATGATTCTTTACGGCCTCATCCAAAAATTTTCTTATTGAAACTCCGGCTTTTATTTCAATATGTTTTGAGATAACTAATGCCATAAAACATATCTAGATATGCAATTTAATGGGATCTTCTTTAAAATGGAATAAAGGCATAGTCTGCAAATCACTTTTTGACACTCTGAACGCCTGTTCTATTCTGTCAAGTTCATGATAACGGTCAATACTAATTTTGTTGCTTGCTATTTTTACTGAACTGCTGGAGCTTTTGATGCTGTATTTACCACTCTAATCTTCATAAAAACACTCCTTAGTGCGGTAAATTTATATAAATAAAACATTAAACCACTGAAATACAATGATTAAAAAAACGTACTAAATTTAAAGGGGACAAGTCAGGATGAAGGCGTAGTATCAACATGCCTCATCGCTTGATCTTACAGATAGCTCAATCTACTTATTACCACCTGATATTTCTTTTAACTCACATTTTGTACTTCGTCCACCGTTAGCTTTTTTTTAGAATATCTTTTTTCACTATCGTCTATTAAAATTTGTTACATCATATCATATCTATCTTATGTACAATGCAATAGCATATAAAAACCTTGTCGCCCTTTTGAAGGTTGTTTTCTGGCGGTAGAAAGTTCATATGATGCGCAAAAAACTCATTAGATCAAAAAACAAGGGGGTATGGATGCCCTGGTATGGACATTTATGTGTAAGCACTGAGAAGTCATGTGCAATGAAGCAACCTAAAGTTATATCTCAGAATATCATACACTTAACAATATATACCATCAAAGTCAGAAGCAAGATATTTTTTGCAATATCATTTGTTATCAGCTGTTATACAAAAGCTTGCTAACCAAAGCTAATTGCAGCTATCCATTTCAAATACAATACATTCAATAAACCACTATGGCTATAAAATGTACTATACTTCAAATCAAGGCTTTTCGATTACTTACAATTGACAATTGTAATGAGCATTGTGTCAGTACCATTGTCTTTTCTTCAAACCAACCGTAAATAGCAACCCCAAATAATTTCCCGTCAGATCGTAATATCCTCTTGTGTCGGGCGATGTGAACAGATTTGCAAACTGATACTCTCCATAAATGGTATGCTGAAAGTTCATCACATAAATAAGGTTTGCTTTGAGCAGTACTTTCTCCAATGCATACGAAAAGCCTGTTCCAACGACAAAACTACCTTGAAAATTATTTTTAGGACTTTCTAATTTTAGACCAAACACTTCTCTTCTCTCCGATAGTTCCTCACTTATTACTGCATGTACAAATCCAGCTTCGCCTTTAGGAAAAAACATTGCTTTAAATCCAATCAAAAAAGAATTAAACGTTCTATTTCCGGATTGTATATTTAGTCGTAATAATACTGGGGATGAAAATGAAACAATGGAATACATTTTAGCTCTATCAATTAGATCTCCAATGTAATCAGGAAATAAATCATTATTGTATATTCTATATTTTACGCTATATACAGGTTCTAAGGCAACAAGCAGACCAGTTGTTATCGCCCATTTCTTTTCTGGATAAAAGTCATATTCAATGCCGGCATTAAATCCTAAGATCGGTATGTTTTCGAAAGTATATTCACCATATTGCGGTGTAAGGTAAGCCTTATCATAAAGAACCGGCCCAGCAACTATACTCCATTTAGAGTATTTTGACAACTCATCATATACCTTTTGCTCTTGTGAGCAGACCGTTCTCAGTGAAGCAGCCATGAGTATTAAACCCATGACTGCTGATATTTTAAAAAGTTTCGCCATGTCAAAACGTTTATAGTATAATTTCTTGCGGACTTGAAATGAGCAATCACTGATAGATTTTTATCTGCGTGATATTGAAGGAATATTCCCAATGATGTGTTTTCCATTTTTATGCTCTTGAATTGTTCATGTTTCCATCCTTATAATTTGACGAACGAGATAGTACAGTTTTTATTGTAAAAAATAGATCAGATTGGATATTCTAGAACTGAAGCAAATTCATATATTGATTATATACCATGTAAAACCTTGATTTCTACAGCTTTCATCCTTTATTTTAAAACAAAACTATTTGCAATCAGGCTGTGTTGTCTCGATTTTTATGCGTGGTGTTAACTTTATGGCAGCTTTTACCATCCAACATATAGTTGATAGCTGATTAAATGAACCCGGATTAATACCATTAGGGTTGAAGAAACCTTGTTGCCAAAGATAGATTCTATAAGCAAATAAGCGGTTAGCAACCACTGCATGCATGCTGAAAAATTATTTTTTTCTATGTAATGGCTTACTATCTGTGTGATAGTGACTTAAAATCTCCTTAGTTTTTTTTAACAATTTCAACTAAAAAGTAAACTATAAAACTAAAATAGTTTTGTAGTTTTGCCGCCTTATTGTGTTAAACCGTTTATGATGTCAGTAAAAGAAAGGGTATTGGCAAAAGCAGCTGAGTTATTTATCCAGTTTGGAGTAAAAAATGTTACTATGGATCAACTGGCTACTGAGCTAAGCATGTCGAAGCGTACTCT
>JALNZU010000061.1 GCA_023229245.1 Bacteroidales bacterium
ATATTTCGATAAAGCATTCACCGCCTCAGCAAATAGTGTGCAATGCCACATAGGGGTATTACCAGCCGGTAACTATGTGTATCAACTACAAACCGCCTCCGGAAAAGCCGGTAGTGGGACTTTTATAAAACAATAACATAGAAAAAATTAGTATCCATCCGGTAATACACATCAATAATAAGGCTTGTCAAATTTCTAACTTATTCCGGACAGTTTTTGTATCGGGATAACAAATTAAGTAGTATTTTTACTGCTGTTGGAAGAATGGTACCCATGCAGTATAAGAATGAAACTTATTGGAAATACGAGTACAACTTAAGCGATCATCTTGGTAATGTGCGCATCGTCTTTGCTGCCCACTCCCACGGCCAGCCCGAACTGATGCAGCAAACTATCTATTACCCTTACGGGATGATACTACACCAACAAAACTTTGGAGGCACCCTCGACCAGTCTAACAAAATGCTGTACAATGGAAAGGAACTGCAAGACGACCAACTGGCCGGCATGAGTTTGGACTGGTATGACTATGGCGCACGGTTTTATGACCCGCAAATAGGGAGATGGCATGTGGTAGATCCACACGCAGAGCGTTATCCTGAATGGTCGCCATACAGTTTTGTATTTAATAATCCAACACGATTCATAGACCCCGATGGCAGAATGGCGGTTGACCATATAGACGTTGAGAAAAATACAGACGGAACTTATACGGTGGTAGGTGGCGAAGCCAACGCAAACAAAAATATTTACGTTGTTAATTCGGAGGGTAATCGAACAGGGGAAGTTGTTGGCGAAATGCTTACCGAGTACTCTTTTCACGACAATGACGGAAATGCGGTTGTTGGGGCTATTATTGATCCAAGCGATAATTCAGGACAAAATTTTATGGATAACGAAATCATAGGAGATAATCCAGGATTGGTTCATTATATGAGAAATGCCACAGGTGGAGAGAAGTATGATTTTAAAACAAGGGATATACCTAATGGTTTGACCCCAGAAGCACAAGGTCAATATCATTACCGTGGTGGTTCTTTCAACGGTAAGATAGCATCTGCAAGGGATATAGGGAACTATGGTGCGGGTTATGTTGCAGGCAGAAAAGGGCTTAGGTGGGGAGTAGTGAGAGTAGGTTTTGATGCGTTGGAGAGTTATCAACAGGGACGTTTTGCAACAGAGGGGCAGCCTACGCAACAAGCGCAACGTTTGGGACATAGTGCAGGCTCGGCAGTTTACCAGAAAATCAAATTTGAAAGACAATGGCAAAGAGCAACAAACCCGTGGCCAGTTGGACCAAAATGGTAAAGATGTTACTTAAAATAGCAGGAATAATAATTCTTCTGATAGCAGTGTTCTTGGTTTGGTTTGACCAATCCCGCTCTTTTTATTGTCTTTCCGAAGATAAATGTATTACAGTTTGGAAACGCTTAGACAGTAAATGCTACATTGTTCCGGGTAAATATTATGGGATATTTAAACCGTCTAATGATTATATTAAGACAACAAATACTAATATAGTTGATGTAATTTGGAAAGATAAGGGCAATTTACTTATTGCATCACAAGAAAAAGTAGATGTGTTTAATGAAGGAACAAATCAATTTCAGATAGATATTTACAATAATCAAAAACTCCTAAATGATAGCTTATATACTATATTTGACGGTAAATATAGAAAATACAGAAAAGAAATTGAATTTTTAAGCATAAACATCAAAGAGAACTATGCACGGGACAAAACTGGCAATAAGTTGAAGTAACAAAACCACAGCCATAATCATTTACACCAACAAAAAATGCCCATTTTGACGGTCTTTTATATCTGAAAGTAGGTTAACATAAAAGTTATCAACATTTATCCAAAATTGTCTGAAGTCCTTACTCTGCTTGCCGTTCATCACTTTTTTACTTTCTTTTTTCCCTTGCCCCATCCCGTACTGTTTTCAACTTGTTTTGGAGGAGTTAAAAAAACGAGAAAACATCCTCGACAAGAGTAGCAAAAATTTTAAACTAAAATCTAAAAAAAAGCTCTATAATTTGGGAACAAAAACCGAAATTTAAGGTACCCATCCGGTAAACCGCCTCAATAATAAGGCTTGTCAGATTGCTAACTTATTCCGGACAGTTTTTGTACCGGGATAACAAATTAAGTAGTATTTTTACTGCTGTTGGAAGAATGGTACCCATGCAGTATAACGACAAAACTTATTGGAAATACGAGTACAACTTAAGCGATCATCTTGGTAATGTGCGCATCGTCTTTGCTGCCCACTCCCACGGCCAGCCCGAACTGATGCAGCAAACTATCTATTACCCTTACGGGATGATACTACACCAACAAAACTTTGGAGGCACACTCGATCAGCCTAACAAAATGCTGTACAATGGAAAGGAGCTGCAAGACGACCAACTGGCCGGCATGAGTTTGGACTGGTATGACTATGGCGCACGGTTTTATGACCCGCAAATAGGGAGATGGCATGTGGTAGATCCAATAGCACATGAGCGGAGTTGGGTATCACCATACAATTTTGTGCAAAATAATCCAATAAATAGAATTGACCGTACTGGAACTTTAGATCATGAATATGATGTTGATCTTAAGATTGGTAAGGTGAAAAGAGTTAGCGAAAAGGGAGGTGAAGTCACCCATTACTTTAACATAATTGAAACAAACAATGCGGGTGATAAATCCAAGTTAGCTGAATATAGTTTAAATATTAATGAATTTGGGTTAGTTCCATTTCCTGAAAGTGGCCCTAATTGGGGAAGATATGGTAGCCGTGACGCAGGTGGAGATAACTGGGCGAGCCCTGAAACCGCAGGAGCTTTCTTTGGACTCTTATATGACTGGGCGAAAGATCCTCTTACTGATATGGTTTATTTTGACGATATTTCAGGGGATAAAGGACAGGATATCGGTCATACGACTCACAGAACAGGAAATGATATTGATATAAGGTATTTTGGCGCCGGAAATGGGCCTAATGTCAATGGATCTTCGGTAAATTGTTCAACATGTTGGAATACTATTTCAAATCGAAGTGAGTACTCGGGTGATTTATTGTATTTCTCCACATATAATTTCTTAAGAACAGCTGATAAATGGGGTTTTAACCAAAATTATGCTTATCCTAAAGGATTTCCATATACTAAGGATAAGTCACATTATGTTCATAGGCATCATTTACATATTGGACGCAGATGATTATGAAAAAAAAATACTTGTATTAATGCTTTCTGTTTGGTTGTTTAATGGGTGTGTAGCACAATCCCAAGATGAAATAAAATTGTATTATATTAATAGCCAGGATCAGAAGATATTTTTGGATAGAAAGTCCTTTTATGATATAGAAGAAAAACCAGTAATTTACCACATTGATAACATCGATAGTCAGGCGATTTATATTATTGAATTATTCAGGATTATTGATTTAGAGAGGCATTTTTATAAATCATACTCTCTCAGTTATTCAGAAATAAAGAGTGGCTTTGAAGTAAGAGGATTGTTCACTGATGTAACCTCCCCATTTATTATCCCGTCAGGAATTATAATCAAGATATGTAAAACTGATAAACAGCATTATCTTAAATTAAAAAACAGAGAACAATGCACTTTATTAGTCGAATTTAAAATACTAAAATCCAAATAGCGTTATATTATAAAATATAAAAAAAACCAAACTTGCCAGTTTTTTACTTCATTATACAAAGCGTAATTTTTTAAGACGTAAAAAATCGTCATATTGTTTCCATCCGGCCAACCACCTCAATAATAAGGCTTGTCAAATTTCTATCTTATTCCGGACAGTTTTTGTACCGGGATAACAAATTAAGTAGTATTTTTACTGCTGTTGGAAGAATGGTACCCATGCAGTATAACGACAAAACTTATTGGAAATACGAGTACAACTTAAGCGATCATCTTGGTAATGTGCGCATCGTCTTTGCTGCCCACTCCCACGGCCAGCCCGAACTGATGCAGCAAACTATCTATTACCCTTACGGGATGACACTACACCAACAAAACTTTGGAGGCACACTCGATCAGCCTAACAAAATGCTGTACAATGGAAAGGAGCTGCAAGACGACCAACTGGCCGGCATAAGTTTGGACTGGTATGACTATGGCGCACGGTTTTATGACCCGCAAATAGGGAGATGGCATGTGGTGGATCCACTAGCAGACGTTGCACCGGATTGGTCACCATACAGAGCTTTCTATTGTAATCCTATTAGATATATTGATCCAACAGGATTGTTAGAGGATGACTACGGGTTAGACAAAGATGGAAATATTACCTTACTTCGTGAAACTGATGATAAAACGGATAAGCTGATTGTGTTGGATAACAAAGGAGCCGAAACAGATAAGTCCATTGAGGTTGAAAAAGGGATACTAAATAACGTGAAAAACACCAAAGACAGCAGAGGCACCAGTTATGATTATATGAAAGTCAGCAACAATGAGACAGCAATTAAACTCTTTGAATTTATATCAGAAAACAATCAGGTAGAATGGTCGCAGGTTAAGTATGACACAAAGTCAAACTACATTGCTACAAGCCACAATCCAACTTCTGAATCAGGCGGTGTAGACCTTATGTATAAATTATTGACACAGGAGTACACAGTCAGGGAGCATATCCACAGCCACCCAGATAGAAAGACAAGTTATCACGGCCCTTCTGGCTTTCATCCTAAAGACAGAAATAGTGGGGATAGGGAACTTGGAGAATGGATAAATAAACACTATCCAAACAAAGGGATAAAACTCAAAGTTTACGAGGCGCCTATAAAGAAATACATTGAGTACAACCACAAAGGAATAGTAAAATAGTATGATGTTCAATCGATTAATAATTTGGCCAATTGTCTTCCTTTGGAGTTTTTCAGGTTGCAAGGCACATCAAGGAAATGAATTTAATATGCTAACGGTAAAGGATACACAAATAAACGAGGCTATTAAAGTGGTTGTTAAAGAGGAATCCGAATACGGAAACCTTGAAAAAAGTGCTATTATCATGAAAATAGAAAAGTCAAAAAACGGTTATGAAATACGAATCGGGGCTTTATACAAAGAAAACCTAAGCTCGTATTTATCAGGTAAAAAAGATAAACCGTTTGGTTTTTTTGAAGTTGAGGAAGTTACGGTTGTAGTATTTGGAGAAGAAGAAATGTCGCTCTTTGAAATGACCAACAAAACAAAAAATCTTCCTTTCCTTCAATCAAAGCCAGAATTGAAAGTTAAAGAAGGGGACATTCCATCACCGCCAGTAATTTATGAGCCTATTGTTTGGATTTACACTTATGAAAACGAAAAACTCAAACTAACAGACAAAGGCAGATTTACACTATTGATATGAATTACTAGCCCGGCAAGTCCGGGCTTTTTCATTTAACATCATTAAGCACCCCGACATGGACATCCTTAAATTTTTTCTTGCCTACTAGTGCAACAACAAAGGAGAATACCATTTTCGGAAACTACCAAGTTAAAAATGACACTCTATACATAAGTCAATCTTATGGAAGTTATGATAAGGAGTTTTCGGGAGATTCAAGACATAGGATTGAAAAAAGAGATTTCCAACTCATTTTGAAAAACGATAATGTAATTGGATTTAGTGAACAATGGAACAATAACAATCAAACTTGGATTAATAATTTCTATTTTAGGAAAGTAGATTGATTAAAAGCAAATCAAAACCATAGCTCCGCAAGTCGGGGCTTTTTTTCTGCCCTGTTCTGCTCCGCAGAACCCAAAAAAGAGGTATCCATCCGGCCAACCACCTCAATAATAAGGCTTGTCAGATTGCTAACTTATTCCGGACAGTTTTTGTACCGGGATAACAAATTAAGTAGTATTTTTACTGCTGTTGGAAGAATGGTACCCATGCAGTATAACGACAAAACTTATTGGAAATACGAGTACAACTTAAGCGATCATCTTGGTAATGTGCGCATCGTCTTTGCTGCCCACTCCCACGGCCAGCCCGAACTGATGCAGCAAACTATCTATTACCCTTACGGGATGACACTACACCAACAAAACTTTGGAGGCACACTCGATCAGCCTAACAAAATGCTGTACAATGGAAAGGAGCTGCAAGACGACCAACTGGCCGGCATGAGTTTGGACTGGTATGACTATGGTGCACGGTTTTATGATCCGCAAATAGGGAGATGGCATGTGGTAGATCCACACGCAGAAAATTATTACTCTTGGTCACCTTACCATTATGCTTCTAATAACCCTATAATAATGATTGACCCAAATGGTAAAGACTGGTATCAGGCTGTTGATGATGAAGGGAATATAGTTCAGGGAGGAGCCGTCATGTGGATAGAAGGTAGTGATGACATTGATGGATATTCAAATATTGGGGCAAGTTATACAATGGATTTAGGAGATGGTGTAAGTATGACTTATAATCAAAATACACCAGTATCTTTGACAGAAACTGTATTGAGTGAAGGAGATTGGTCCTCTCAGATTCAGAGCCCTGAACTTGGTGATTGTTTTAGACACTGTGGAATCATAGTTAGATCAAGTGGTGCTGAATCTCACAACACAACAGATTATAATATCACAAACATTTGGGAGGGAATTAATTATTTAGATGAACAAATTAATCAAGAACAATCTGCACGTGTTCACGTTGATAGGATCATGACTGAAACTGGTCAAGGTAGTAATAGAGGTCGACATTGGGTCGCAATATCATCGAGAACAACAAATCTACAAACCGGACAAACTACTTCTTTTGGCTTTTATGATCCAGGAACCAGAAGACGTGAGGCAGGTACATCGCCTCATAATCAGCTTAATATTGGAGGAGAAGGTACTACATTAACAGGGCAGACTCAGTATAGTAATAGATTTACATACCGAGTTACAGCTATAAGGAGGAATAAATGAGAACCGTAATAAAAGTCACGTTGCTATTACTTATCAGTTTGATTGGGAATAATTGTTGTTCCTCTCAAGTAGATAATTATGACTCTACAGATTCATTTGTTAAGTTTAAAGAGTTATTCCAACAAATTGATTTACCTATTATGTGGAACAGAAAAGATATTGGTAGATTTACGATGCCATCTTATGGGCAAAAGAGCAGTTTCATGGATATACCCATAAAGTTTTTTTCATTAATTCCAAAAGATATAACTGAATCTTATTTAACAACTAATATTAGAGCGCTTTATAGGTTACCTTCAAAAGATGAAATTCAACTTTTTTTTATTGTATCAGATTATATGTATGATCGTTATAATGAAGGAGAACTATACTCTATTCTTACTAAAATTTATTTAATTGGATACGATAATTCTGGAAAGATACTTTTCCACAAGTTAATTGCTGGGAATGAGGAAGACAAATGGGATAAATTGTTTACATTCAATCTAGATTACAAATTTGAAATAAGAGATTATGAACTTTTAGATAGTACAATAAAGCATCCTACCGGCAATCACCTGGTTGGGTTGATGAATTATACTGAAACAGTGTGTGAAATATCAGGAATGGAAATCGTCAATTGTGCCAATAAAACAATTAAAGGCTTTTTTGATCCGGTACCAAATGGCGATTACGAATTGGTAAGAATTATAAATGAGAATTAAAAGGCTGAGTTATATAGAATCCCCAGTTTACTCATTTTATTGGTATGACTACGGCGCACGGTTTTATGACCCGCAAATAGGGAGATGGCATGTGGTGGATCCAATGGCACATGAGCGGAGTTGGGTATCACCATACAATTTTGTGCAAAATAATCCAATAAATAGAATTGATCCAGCAGGGATGTTGGACGATTGGGTAGAGGATAAAAAGGGAATAATTTATTGGGACGAAAATGCTACTTCTCAAGCCACTACAAAAGAAGGGGAGAAATATTTAGGGAAGAATGTGCTTGTAGGAACTCATAACAGAGATACAGACCTAAACGAGCCAATTAACACTGCCCAATTTGACCTTTATCTTGAAAATAATAAAGAAGGTCCGTCCGCAACAATAATGGGGAATACAATTCCTGCGGACGTTGATAAATATGGAACTCTTGCAGAAGGTTTTTTCTCTGCTGAATACTCATTATATAAGGGTGATGGAGCTATACTAATTAACAAAGGAGAGGACTTGCCGACAGTTAAAGGCAATCCCTACAATCCTAAAAACTATAACTCAGATGGGGCATTGAAGCTAATTAGCGAACACGTTATTGATGAAGTTTTTTTTCATAAAGGTAATTATGCAAGGCCCTCACTATCTACAAGCTCAGGAAGCCCTATTTCTACAGGTTGTCAAACAGGTGGTTGTGGGCAAGGAACATTACCTCTCTATCGAGAGTTTATTAAAAAGACGGAGGGATTTAAAGGAAGTTACTATTTAAGGAAAAAAACCTATTTCTATAGGCAACTAATAAATAAGCAATGAAGTATTTAATACTATCTTTATTTATAATTTTTATTATGTGTTCTTCTAATGGTCAAAAATTAAAAGACTTTAAGAACACCAAATGGACTTATGATCTGGGAAATGGGTATGTGAGTTATTTTCTATTCAAAGACGTTGAATACGAATTTTATGATGCTGAATCGGGAGATACCATTTTCGGAAACTACCAAGTTAAAAATGACACTCTATACCTGTTTAATTCACAAACCTACAATTTACTTTCAAATCACACCATTTTCCCCTTTTGAATTTTGGATTTAGGCCCGAATTGAGCGGAAATCAAGATTAAACAGTTATTTCTCGAAATTTTAGAC
>JALNZU010000020.1 GCA_023229245.1 Bacteroidales bacterium
GAAGGATGCTTTTTTTATTTTATCTTTGTCCATAGTGCGGGGTTTTATCTACAACAAATATACTGAAATTCAATGGAATAACAGTATATTTACCCGCATTTTTTTCATTTTTATGAATAATTCAGGTTAGGTTGATTCTTTTTCTTTCATTATCTACTTTCAATACTTTTACGCGTACTTTTTGATTTATCTTCACTATTTCATTTGGATCATGCACGTATCTGCTGGCCATCTGGCTGAGGTGTACTAATCCGTCCTGTTGTACGCCTATATCCACAAAAGCTCCAAATGCAGTGATATTCGTTATGATACCGTTGAGTATCATTCCTTCTTTCAGATCGTGCATAGACCTGATACCTGCTGCAAACTCAAACATCTCAAATGCGTTGCGCGGGTCACGACCGGGTTTCTCTAGCTCAAGTATAATATCTTTTACCGTTTCTTTTCCAATATTTTCATCGATAAAATCTTCAATTCTTATTTGCTCTAACACTCTTTTCTTGCCAATGAGATCTGTTATTCCTATCCCTGCTTTATCTGCTATCGCTTCGGCTATCGCATAGCTTTCGGGATGTACCGCACTGGTATCCAATGGATTTTCACCATTTCTGATGCGTAAGAATCCAGCTGATTGTTCAAAGGCTTTCTCTCCAAGTCTGGGGATATGTTTCAGTTCGTTTCGGTTTTTAAAAGTTCCATTTTCGTTTCTGTATGCGACGATATTAGCGGCTAATTGCGGACCTATACCGCTCACATACGACAGCAGTTGTTCGCTGGCAGTATTCAGTTCCACACCTACTGCATTCACGCAGCTCTCAACAGTTTGTATCAGGCTCTCCTGCAATGCTTTCTGATCTACGTCATGCTGATATTGTCCAACGCCTATTGATTTGGGATCGATCTTTACCAATTCGGCCAAGGGGTCTATCAGCCGTCGGCCTATGCTCACCGCACCGCGTACGCTGATGTCATAATCCGGAAACTCATCCCTTGCAAGCTTTGAGGCTGAATAGACCGAAGCACCGCTTTCATTGACCATGACTGCCATCACATCTTTATGGAAACGTATGCTACGGATCAGGTCTTCGGTTTCTCGACCGGCTGTACCGTTTCCAATAGCAATTACTTCAACCTTGTATGCGTTGACGATGTTTTTGATCTTTTGAATAGAGAGCTTTACCTCATGCTCGGGAGGATGCGGAAAAATAGTATCGTTATGCACTAACTGCCCTTGTTTATCTAATACAACTAATTTACAACCGGTTCGAAAGCCCGGGTCAATGGCTAACACCACTTTTTGTCCAAGAGGCGGTGCCAGAAGCAACTGCCGCAGGTTTTTACTAAACACCTGTATCGCTACTTTATCGGCTTTCTCTTTTACCCATTGCCTTACTTCATTCTCCATTGAAGGTTCCAACAAGCGTTTCCATGCGTCGGTAAT
Organism: Bacteroidales bacterium; assembly: GCA_023229245.1. Taxonomy (GTDB): domain Bacteria; phylum Bacteroidota; class Bacteroidia; order Bacteroidales; family F082; genus JALNZU01. The sequence goes on from JALNZU010000020.1 coordinate 1,442, forward strand.
AGCCGTATATACCTGTTTTGCAGCTTCTGTTGAGGTACGTATATACAGACGTTCGATAGTTCTCAAAGCTTTTTGAGTGTCAACGCGTATCTTAACCTTCAGCAGTTCCTCATTACGGGCTCTAAGCAATGCTAACACACGGTGGGAAGGTGCCTTTGATAGTGGCTCTTCCCAGTCGAAATACTGTTGGTAGGTTTTGGCATCTTGTAGTTTTTTGGGTATGAGCGTGCTTTCTATGATGGCTGTCCGATGATACAGCTGACGTAAAAAGGCTCGTACTCTATGATCATCGCTAATTTCTTCGGCTATAATGTCACGTGCTCCTTGCAAGGCTTGTTCTAGCTGGTCTATCCCTTTTTCTTCCGACAGATACGCCTTAGCCTGCTTGAGAATATCGCCTTGGTGTTGAGCCAGCAACCATTTAGCCAATGGCTCTAATCCTTTCTCACGGGCTATACTTGCACGTGTACGCCGCTTTGGCTTATAAGGAAGATACAGGTCTTCCAGGCTAGCCATATCAGTTGCTGCATAGATAGCCTCTTCTAATTCAGGGCTGAGCTTATCCATCTCACTAAGTGAACCTATGATACTTTCGCGCCTCTTATCCAAAGCCTCAAGTTGCTGCATACGCTTATGAAGTTGTGCAATGATCTCTTCATCCATTGAACCGGTCTTCTCTTTGCGGTAGCGCGCAATAAAAGGAATCGTAGCCCCTTCGGAGAGAAGAGACAAGGTGTTTCGGACGTATTGATATTCAAGCGATAGTTCACGAGAGATTCGTTCGGCAAACAAAGCAATTTCAGACATAATCCATTAAGTATTGAAAGGCTAATTTACGCAGAATTTCAAGAAGAGAAACAGGGGATAGCTCAACACGAAAAATTTTATGTAGCAACAGCCATCCTGAACATTACTTTACCCTGTTTTACATCAGCCCAAAACTGACTACAGTTTTTTTAAAGATAGGAAATAGCTTACTTTTACCTTTTCATAAAACCATTGTTATTATGAACTATCTCAGATTTATTTCAATTTTTTTCAGTTTCACTTTCCTATACTTCATAACTCAGGCTCAGTTAGGTACAGGCTATCAGTTACCGCCTCAACAGATCATTGATTTGGTTGATGCACCTGCCACACCTACTATATCTATAGGTGCTAAGGTATCTAAAATTTTACTGATGGAATTGCCGGCATTGCCTGCTTTGGATGATCTGGCAGCAGAAGAACTTCGGTTGGCCGGACTTAGGATAAACCTAACTACGAATGGTCCTTCCCGTGCATCGTATTATACCGGATTGCGACTCATGGATATGGATGGTAAAAACGAAACAAGGATACAAGGCTTGCCATCAAAAGCACAGATACGTAACATACAATGGTCGCCAGATGAAAAATATATTGCATTTACATTGACGACAGGGGAGGGGATCAGGCTTTGGCTGATTGATCTGACTACGCTCAGTGCAAAACAACTAACCGACGATAAACTTAACGAAGTGCTATGGCCAGCATTCAAATGGATGCCTGATAGCAAATCATTGGTATATAAAGGTATAGACGAACTCAGAGCTGACATACCTGCTCGCCCTCGCACCGCTATATCACCCATCATACAGGAGAGCATAGGTCGAAAAGCTGCACTACGTACATTTCAGGATTTACTGCAAAACGAATACGATGAACAACTTTTTAGATTTTATGCCTCGTCACAGCTCAAGCAGGTCGATCTGAACGGAAATATACATACCCTGATAGCTGAGCCATGCCTGATCGGTCAGTTTGATCCTTCTCCCGACGGTAAATATTTGTTGCTCACCCAATATACGCAGCCTTTTTCTTACGAAGTACCTTATAGCCGTTTTCCTCAAAGCTATAAGATATACGATAGCTCTGGCAAATTGGTCAAGACATTAGCTGACATTCCACTATCCGATGATCTTCCACAAGGCTTTGATGCAGTTCGTAAAGGAATACGTTCGCCACAATGGCGTGCTGATCAGCCCTCCATAGTTTATTGGGTAGAAGCTATTGATCAAGGCGATCCGGCAACCAAAGCCAGCTCACGCGAAAAAGTCTATTTTCTTAAATCTCCTTTTGAAAGCAATCCTATTGAGTCAGTTACTCTTGCCTTGCGCTTCGGAGCTATCTCATGGGGAAAAGATGATTTTGCTATCATCACCGAGCGATGGTATAAAGACCGGATCAGCCGCACCTATGCGTTCGACCCAAATAAAGAAAATCCTGAACTCCATCTGATCTTCGATCGATCTACTGAAGACAGATATAATGATCCTGGAAGATTTCAGCTTACTACCAACGATAGGGGCAAACGGGTTTTATTATTTAGCGATAGCAAGGATCAACTGTTTCTGTTTGGTCAGGGTGCCTCATCCGAAGGAAACCGCCCGTTTATTGATAGCTATGATATAACGTCGGGCAAAACAAACCGGTTGTGGAGAAGCGAAGCTCCTTATTTTGAGCAGCCAATACAGCTGATTGACAGCAAACAATTATATTGTATCACAAGGCGTGAATCTGTTGAAGAGCCACCCAATTATTTTTTGCGAAGGCTGCCGAATAAAAAGCTTGTTCAGATAACCTCTTTTCCTGATCCGATGCCTTTATTGCGCACATTGCAAAAAGAGATGATACACTACGAACGTGCTGATGGGGTACAACTTTCCGGGATGTTGTATCTGCCGGCGGGGTTCAAAGCCGGTATTGACAAGCCTTTACCGGGCTTGTTATGGGCTTATCCTACTGAATATAAGACTAGCGATGCAGCCGGACAGCTTGGTAGCTCGCCATATACATTTACCCGGGTAGGTGCCAGCTCACCCATACTGTTGGCTACCTTAGGGTATGCCGTGCTGAACAATGCCAGCTTTCCTATAGTGGGTGAAGGGATTGATGAGCCTAACGACTATTTTATCGAACAACTTATAGCCAATGCTCAGGCAGCCATTGATAAATTAGTAGATATGGGGGTTGCCGATCCCAAAAAGATAGCGGTATCAGGCCATTCATATGGTGCTTTTATGACGGCTAACCTGCTTACCCATAGCAATCTTTTTGCGGCTGGCATAGCTCGTAGTGGGGCCTATAACCGCAGTCTGACACCTTTTGGATTTCAAAGTGAAGAACGTACCTATTGGCAGGCTCCCGAGCTGTATAACCGTATGTCACCATTTATGCATGCCGACAAAATGAAAACCCCACTATTGCTTATTCACGGTGGCGACGATAATAATTCGGGCACATATACTATGCAGACCGAACGCTATTACGATGCGTTAAGAGGGTTAGGTGCACCCGTACGTATGGTGATACTGCCACATGAAAGCCATGGCTACAACTCACGCGAATCGGTGCTGCATATGCATTACGAATGGATTCAATGGTTAGAAAGATATGTCAGATAAAAGACTATTCTGATTGTAACTAACTGTCTAACAATCAAGGTTAGGCTGAACTACATACTCCTTGCTGTTGAGCTCAAAAGCAACTAAATTGCCATAACCCGTACGGTTACACATATAAACCCCATTATCCAAATCAATAAAGTGATATGATTTACTCCGGATCACATGGTCTAAAAATTCCAGATCGACAGGGGTATGCCCATGAATCACTTTTTTATTACGAATTTTGGAAGGGTCCACTTTAAACTCTTTTACCCAAAGCATGGCATGAGTGTCTGTCAGTGGATCGACTATATCAAAATTCAATCCGGCATGTACTAATATAAACTCTTCCAACTCTACATACAACCTAAGCTGACTCATCCATTCAATGTAATGCTCTGGGATTTCGGAAGCATAGCGAACTCCAAAACTGTCTAAGGTTTCTTTACCCCCGAACTTTTCCCAGATAGACTGTGATTTTGTTTTGGTATTCACGCCAAAAAGTTTTTTCTTGTTTCGGTCTTCATTCCACGACTGCTGGCAAAACTCTTCATGGTTGCCTTTTAATAAGACAAGATCGTATTCCTTTTCCTGCAATCCCATGATATAATCAATAGTACCCTTACTATCAGGGCCTCTATCAATATAATCACCTAAAAAATATAATCTGTCGGAACGCTCCGGCTGGATCAGATTTTCGATCAGATGTCTGAGTGTCTTGCTGCAACCGTGTATATCAGAAATTACCCATTGTTTGCCCATACTGTTAATTAATGTGTGTTCGTAGTACAAAACGAAGATAACAAGGTACTTATGAAATAAAATAAAAAGAAAATGGCCTTGTAATTCTTTCTTACCACAAAAATCAGGTTGTTTGTAAGTTTCTATTTTTTTTCACAAAAGTATATAATTTACTGGTTTTGGAAAACGGAGGTATGTAAAATAGCCCATGTTATAAAGAGGTAAGTATTACCTTGTTTTAAAGTATCCATTCAAAATCATCTAATTTTTTGTTCAGCTCGTTTTATTTAATTTTTACTTTTGCAGTTGATTTTCTCTCCGTAGCTCAGTTGGTAGAGCAATTGACTCTTAATCAATGGGTCACAGGTTCGAGCCCTGTCGGGGAGACAAGTATTTGATCTTTAAGCCTTTGCTGATTTTTTATTGGCAAAGGTTTTTGTTTGTATAGAGCTTACGAAAATAGAACAGCAGATTTATCATGGAGTACCAACAAAAAAAGCCCTCATCAAGAGAGCTTTTTTTGCGGACCGGACGGGACTCGAACCCGCGACCCCATGCGTGACAGGCATGTATTCTAACCAAACTGAACTACCGATCCGAAAAATGTATTGAAAGAACAATATGCTTGAAAAGCGCTGCAAATGTAACTACTTTTTTTGGATTGACAAGCTTAATGATTTTTTTTTCAAAGAAAAGCATATAAAACAAAAAACGAAAAGATAAGCCGGAAAACACATGCTACCAGCCCTGTAAACAGACGATTACATTGCCATAAACTTAATTGCCTGGTTAGATATCCCATCATCAACGATAAGGGTATAAAGCCCTTTGGCAAGCTTTGTCTGTATCAGATCGGATAATAATAGAACTGTTGTAGCTGTATTTGTGGTTAACTCGCTACGGGCAATAAGCCTACCAGTTTGATTCATTATTTGTATCGTATATCTTTTCGGTTTATCGGATTTAATGATCAGCGTACTGAAGTCTTGTATCGGATTAGGCTGTATGACGGTCGAAAAATAGTCACTTTTCTCGTTCAATGAGTTTAGAATAAGTAAAAATCTAAGTTGTGTATTGGAATCATCAATGATAGCAGTATCATATGATGGTGATTCGGGCTCGTTTAAATATGCCTGGCCGAAGTACCATCCATATGGAACTTGTTCAAAAAATATCTTTCCATCCTCGTTGGTGATCCCGTTATATTGATCTTCTGGACCGACAACTGTAACTGTAGCTCCTTCAACAGCTACTTCACCCTGAGAAAGTACCACACATTCCATGGTAGTGCGTTTCATCTCCAACGCAATATCAAGTACGGTTGTTTCGTCAGGCACTATGACCACATTATCGATTGTAAAGTCGTTGGTAAATGGATGGCTTGCTGTCACGCTATATGAGCCTGCTTCTAATATAAGGCTATATGAACCATCTGGTTGCGGTGAGAAAGATTGGTTACCTATCTGTATCACTACTTCCGTTACTTCGGCAAGATTATTTTCTATGGCGACTGTTCCAGATAAAGTGCCTTCGGTAGATCCGACTATGCCTAACTGTCCGGTTGATGTAATATTTTGACCAAATAAATGGGGGCCGCCATCGCGGTTGTCTTCCCAAGCAAAGATCAATTGATTTCCGTCATAAGGCGATGCATCCAGGTGTACTTTGGCCGATACTACCGAGCTGACAATAGTTTCGACAGGCTCCCATACAAATTCAGCTTCGGAGTTCAAGCGAACGACACGGATAGAGGTGTTATAAGAGTCGAAATAATGATCATAAACCAACACTACATCCTCATCCAATCCAAATGCCATTTGTGGTGTCATTGTTTGAGTAGTTACCGGGAATACCTCTCTGCCTGCTTCTCCCCATAAAAGACTGCCGTCAGGCGCCACCTTCTGGCCAAAGATACCATACAAACTTTGACCTCCATTCACTTCATTCCAATACACATACACATTAGGATCATTGGCAGGACGTGCCAGACAGGTATAAAACTGGTTTGCATCATCTAAATTAGACAGCTGCACTCCATTTTGTTGAAACACGGCTTGTCCGTCAAGGTTGATATGCTGTAGCCATGCTGTAGCAGCGTTGCCTGAGATGCGATAGTCGTGCCATGAGATATAAAATCCATCATTTCCATCGTTTATCATAGGCAATATCTGCAGCCATGCCTGTACCGTTCCTGCGTTGCTTATGACAACCGGATTTGTCCACACCGGCTGACCATCTGTATCAAAGCGTTGGGCATAAATATGCCGGGTAGGAGCCCAGGGCACACCGCTGTCAACAAAATATTTGAGGATGATGTCATCACTACCTACTGGCAATAGCTGTGGCCATGTCAAGCTGTTTTCATGAGTAAGGAGGATGCCGTCGGCACCCCAAAGCTTTTCACCAGCCGGACTTATCTTCTGCAATATGATCTCTCCATCAGCTTCCCAGGCAAATACCGCATTATTATCTTGCGTAACAGTTACCTTGGGCGACACATCAAACGCTTCGCTGTTGGAAAGCTGAAGCCCATCCTGACCCCACACAAAATCGCCATCAGGTGAAATGCGATAAGCCACTATATTATTATTCTCGTTTAACCGGATATCCTGCCAGCTTAATAAAGCATGAGACTCATGGTCAGCAGTTATCTCCCAATCAGTTAGCCAAGTCATGGAAGGATGAGAACTGATTAAAATACCGTTATCACCCCACAACTTATTCCCTGAATTATCCAATCTATGCAGATACACATTATAGTTGCCACTCTCCAATGCAAAATAACCTATATAGTAATCTCCGTTAGGACAAAGAGCAACTTTCGGAATAACCTGCTCACCATCCTGAAAGCTAAGTTGCAAATTCACAGCAGGATCATCACTCCATTGAGCCGATGCATGTAAAACCAACATGCACAGCAAGCCTATAGTAAAAATTTTTTCTTTCATCTGTTTAAAATTTATGTAATACATCATGTTTAAAACAATTCCAGCATTCGTAATGAACGGAATTGCCATATTTTTTTATAAAGTTTTTTAATCATTGATTACTCATAATGATATGGTTAATACAGCTTATCCTTTTTAGGTTTCTGTTTAATTTGGTTGATACAGATTGTAAAAATACAATTATCCTCATCTGAAATGAGAATAAGTCAATTTTTTTTTGCAGGTATTGTTTTATTTGATGTATATTAATTTTTCTCTTATGTAGGTTGTACATGCTGGAATCTTTATTTTTGCGCATAATTTACAGTAGTATGGAAGGTTTTCTGCATCAGGGCTATTTCATGCTTTTTATCATTATCAGTCTTGGATTGCTGTTAGGTGATATAAAAGTCAAAGGTTTTTCGTTGGACTCGTCAGCAGTTATTTTTGTAGCCTTGATCATGGGTCATTTAGGGTACTCTGTTCCTACTGAATTTCAGACGTTAGGTATCTTACTTTTTATCTTCACCATAGGTATTCAGGCAGGGCCAGGATTTGTTGAGGCTGCTCTTCAATACGGCCGACAGCTAATGTTAATCAGTATCATACTGATAGCCGTAGCAGCGGGTCTGACATTTTTAGCTATATATTTTTTCAACGTATCAGTTCCTGTTGGAGTAGGTTTGTTTAATGGAGCATTGACGAGTACTCCCGGGCTTGCCGCTGCTTTTGAAGCTACCGGTTCGCCTCTGACTGCTGTAGGGTATGGGATCGCTTATCCAGCAGGGGTGATAGGGGTCATTCTCTTTATACAGATATACCCCAGGATCGTACGCAAAGACCTTAAAGCCGAAGCGAAAAGCTATTTAGATGAGTTGCATTCAGGTCATCCTAAAATCCATAATGCCGTATTGATGGTTACCAATACTAATGTTGACGGAAAGAGCCTTCGTGAGTTAGACCTTAGAAATATGACGCAAGCTGTGATCTCGCGAGTAAAAAATGGAGATTCGATCTTTTCCCCTACAGCTCAAACTATACTACATCTCAACGATTATGTAAAAGTGGTAGGTGATGATGCTGCCATACAACGGGCTACCCTTTTGATAGGTGAAAAGGTAGAAGAGGAGCTCACTTTCGACGAACGTTTTGTGGTGAACTGGTTGTTGGTTACCAATAAAAAGATTGTGAACAAAAGCATTCAAGAACTGAACCTGACAGCTATGAATGCTACTATCACCCGGATCCGACGTAGTGGTATAGATTTGAAACCGTTTCCACATAGCAAGCTCCGTTTTGGTGACAAGCTGCTGCTTTCGGGCTCAAGTCAGGAGATGCAAGAAGTACGCCGCCTGCTTGGTAATGACGAAAAACAACTATCCGAAACGAATTTTCTTCCAATAGCACTCGGGATTGTATTAGGTGTGTTAGTAGGTTCAATCAGTATCCCGATATTTGGACTGTTTGATTTCAGCTTGGGGCTAACCGGTGGTGTTTTAGCTACTGCATTGATATTAAGTAATATAGGTAAAACAGGGCCTATACTTTGGTCTATGTCGGGCAGTGCAAACCAGCTTATGCGCAAAATGGGACTACTGCTGTTTATGGCTACAGTAGGAACAAGTGCCGGCAGCGAATTGGCAAGTATATTATCCGATAACGGACTTCAACTGATAGGAATAGGTATAGTGATCACTATCTTACCTATGTTTGTTGGTGCATGGGTAGGTCAATATGTGTTTAAATTGAATTTTATAACCCTGTTAGGTGTCATAACAGGTTCGATGACAAGCACACCCGGATTAGCTGCTATTGATACTAAAATAGATAGCGACGCCGCCTCAGTAGGATATGCGACAGTCTATCCAATCGCATTGGTGTTGATGATACTCTTTTCACAACTGTTGGCAATGATGATGTAATCCCAAGAAAAGATATGCTGCTAATCTTACTATATGATTTTTCAGGATTGACAGAATGCATGTACTTTTGTGAAGTTAAAACCGTTTGCAATTAAGAAGTCAGATCAGTATGACCAAACTTTCGGTTGTAATAGTAAACTATAATGTAGAATATTTTTTAGAGCAGTGTCTGAACTCGGTACGTAAGGCCATGAAGGGCATTGAGGGAGAAGTGATAGTAGTTGACAACAACTCGGTTGATGGCTCATTGAAGATGTTGCGTACTAAGTTTCCCGAAGTACATTTGATAGCCAACACTGAAAATACCGGCTTTAGCAGGGCTAATAATCAAGCTATCCGTATTTCTGAAGGGGAATATGTGTTGCTGTTGAATCCCGATACTGTAGTTGAAGATGATACGTTTCACCAGATCATCGCTTTTATGGACAGTCATCCTGATGCCGGTGGATTGGGTGTACGCATGGTGGATGGTCAGGGAAAGTTTCTGCCCGAATCAAAAAGAGGACTACCTACACCTGCTACTGCTTTTTACAAGATATTTGGCTTATCCCGCCTGTTTCCCGGCTCACCACGCTTTAGCCGATACCATTTAGGATTTTTAAACGAGTTTGAAACCAACGAAGTGGATGTGCTCTCGGGAGCCTTTATGCTGCTGCGCAAAACAGTTTTAGATGAGATAGGACTGTTGGACGAAGATTTTTTTATGTACGGTGAAGATATTGACCTCTCGTATCGAATCCAGAAAAGCGGATATAAAAACTATTATTTCCCCCAAACTCGTATCATACATTATAAAGGTGAGAGTACCAAGAAGAGCAGCGTAAATTATGTGTTTGTGTTTTACAATGCCATGATCATATTTGCTCGCAAACATTTCAGTCAGCAGCGTGCGAAGGCCTTTACCTTTCTGATCAATATTGCTGTATATTTTCGTGCTTTCTTAGCTCTGAGTTCACGGTTTATCAGGCGAATAGCATTAGCTGTATTAGAAGCTGTTACTGTTTGGACCGGTTTTATCCTTATACAGCAATGGTGGGGCGAGCTGACTATTTACCGACACGGAGGTGATTACCCACTGATGCTAATCACGGTGATTATTCCCGGATATCTTCTTATCTGGCTGATCAGTATTTATCTAAGCGGAGGTTACGACAAACCCTACAAAATAGGAAAAGCTTTACAAGGCCTGTTGATTGGCACATTAGTCATTTTAGTACTTTATGGGTTGCTTCCCGAGTCATATAGATTTTCAAGAGCCCTTATTCTTATAGGTACGGCATGGTTTGCCATCGTCAGCATATTATGGCGATTCGTAGGCCATCTTCTGAAAATAGAAGGCTTTGAAATGGGCGACCAACTGAAAAAACGTTTCCTGCTCATAGGGAGTAAAGACGAAATAAAACGGGTGGAAGCCATACTAAAAAGTTCTGCTATCAGTATTGATTTTATTGGCTTTGCCCAAGTGGAAGAACAAGCCGATACAGATGACTTTTTCATTGGGAATCTTCGGCAAGTACCCGATATAATACAGATCTATCGTATCAACGAGGTGATATTTTGTTCTAAAGATATCTCTCATCAGACTATAATCGATAAGATGACCGAATGGCACGATAGTAGGGTCAACTATAAAATTGCTCCCGAAGACAGCTTATCTATCATTGGCAGCAATTCCATCAACACCAAAGGCGATCTTTATACCGTTGATATTAAGGCTATTGACACTATCAGCAATAGGCGAAACAAACGCATGTTCGATTTAGTTTCTGCCTTGATTCTCATAGTAGGATCTCCTATATGGATTTGGTTTGTAAAAAAGTCTGGCAGAGCATTATTAAACACATGGAAAGTGCTTATAGGCCGGCTTAGCTGGGTAGGATATGCAACCGGATCGGATGAGAAAACCAAACTACCAACTATACGAAATGGTGTGTTGTCGCCGGCCGATACATTTCAAAGGCAAGTCATGGATAAATCACTGATCGACCGGCTCAACCTTTTATATGCCCGCGACTATCGTGTACTGAACGACTTAGCCATACTCAGCAAGGCTTTCAAACACATTGGTGGAGTAAAAAAACATGAAGTATAACGCAACCCGCCAAAAAACACTACCTTTGCGCTCTTTTAGATAGGTTCATTTGTATAAATATGTTGAGCAGAAGGCATCTTAGAGTAAAAGTGTTACAGGCATTATATGCGTATTTCCAGTCGGGCGAGAAAAAGATAGATCAGGGTGAAAAACAACTGATACTGAGTATAAACAAACTTTATGAGCTATTTATTTATCAGCTTTCTTTTTTAATAGAGCTGACCCGATTTGCCGAAAATCGAATAGAAGACAATAAACGCAAATACCTGCCTACTGCCGATGACCTAAACCCAAATATGCGGTTTGTTGAAAATCGTGTGCTGGCAACCATTCAGCAGAATAAAGACTTCCGTAAACAAGAACAGCTCTATAAGATCAACTGGGCCGATGAGCAGGAAATGATTCGCCTGTTCTATAACCGGCTTAGAGAAACAGATGTTTATAACTTGTATATGAATGTGCCCGAAGAAGGATTCGAGGAAGATAAAAAAATAGTGTTGTTCATTATAACCGAGCTATTTACTGAAGTCGAACTGTTAGAATCATTCTACGAAGAAAAAAGCATGTATTTTGTTGACGACTATCACCTGGTCACTCATATGCTGCTAAACTTTTTCCGATTTTTCGACACACAATTCAACGAAAACAGCCAGCTTCCACCACTCCTTAAAACAGCCAATGACGAAGTCAACGAAGACCTGATGTTCGTGAAAGAACTGTTTCGTAACACAATCCTAAACAGCAGCGAATGGGACGAAATCATAGCCGGATCAACCTCCAACTGGGAACTTGAACGCATAGCCGTGATGGATGTGCTCATACTTAGAATGGCATTGACCGAACTCACCGAATTTGATTCTATTCCAATCAAGGTGAGCCTGAACGAATATATCGAAATCTCTAAATACTTCAGCACACTCAAAAGCAGAGTGTTTATCAATGGAATACTCGACAGACTGATCACCGAATTCAAACAAAACGGACGTATCAAAAAAACAGGAAGAGGATTATTGGATAACTGATACCGATGTAAACCAACGCACTACTCATCAGAACCTTCCTCAAATATCCATGCTAAAACAATACAACGGTGATCATTCCCTCTGAAAAAGAAATGAACATAGCTCTATTTATATACCGCAAGCTATCGCATTGATAAACTGTGAAGTACCCAACCCTTTTCCTCCTTTCATAAAAAAACTAACCCGATATACTTGACATAGTAAATTGTAATGATTAATTTAACGTCGTTATTTTTGATTAAAAATTAATCATTTTGAAGTCAGAGAAAATATCTAAACTTTTCTCATTCAATCGGGTAGTAAAAATGTATTTGAATAATCACAGCTATTACAGTTTGCGCTATGGGACCATTTCCATTGAACAATTGGTTGGTCAGGCCAGGAATATGGGTATTGAGGCTTTAGCACTGACCGATATCAACAACAGCACCGGGATGATAGATTTTGTAAAAGCCTGTCGCAAGCAAGGCATACAGCCTATTGCCGGTGTTGAGTTTCGTAATGGCGACAATTTGCTTTACACCGGTATTGCCCGCAATAATGAAGGCTTCAGGGAGCTGAACGAAATGCTTACGCATCACAATATGGGTAAGACAGATTATCCTTTGCAAGCTCCCTTTTTTTCACATGTGTATGTGGTTTATCCTGCCGGTAGCCGGTTACCCGGTCAGCTGCGTGAGAACGAATATCTCGGTGTCAGACTGTCGCAGGTGTCTCGCCTGCTGAACTCCAATCTGAGATACAAACAAGAACGCTTGCTGTTGATGCAGCCTGTAACTTTTACCGATGAAAAAGGCTATTATATCCACCAAAACCTTCGTGCTGTTGATCATAACTGCTTGTTGAGCAAAATACATCCTGATGCTCTGGCAGCTCCCGACGAGTTCATGCTGCCTCCAGACCGGCTGCGGGCAGCATTTGCATTATATCCTGAATTGCTGCAAACCACCGAAAAATTGATACATGACTGTGCTGTTGACTTTGATTTCTCGACCATTAAAAACAAAAAGACCTTCACTACAAGTGCAGCAGATGACCGGCAGTTGTTGCAAAAGCTTGCTTTTGACGGACTGATATACCGATACGGTACTACTAACAAAACAGCGCGGCTAAGGGTAGAAGAGGAGCTGGCGATTATTGACAAATTAGGGTTTGCAGCTTATTTCCTGATTGCATGGGATGTAATACGATATTCCATGTCGCGCAACTTCTATCATATAGGTCGTGGAAGCGGTGCCAACAGTGTGGTGGCCTATTGCCTGCGTATTACCGATGTAGATCCTATAGAACTGGATTTGTACTTCGAGCGTTTTCTGAACCCCAAACGAAGCAGTCCACCCGATTTTGATATTGACTATTCCTGGAAAGATCGCGATGAGGTGATAGACTATATCTTTAAACGCTACGGACAAAAGCATACTGCTTTGTTGGGGACTATATCCACATTCAGAGGACGATCAATTTACCGCGAGTTAGGCAAGGTACACGGGCTGCCCAAATCCGAGATAGATGAATTAGTGCGTAATCCCAATGGCAACAGCTCATCCAATGCCGTTACTAAGCATATACACAAATTGGCATCCCATATACTCGATTTCCCTAACCAGCGCAGCATCCACGCCGGCGGAGTGCTGATATCGCAAGAACCTATCAGTTGGTATACCGCTCTTGACATGCCACCCAAAGGATTTCCTACCACTCAGTGGGATATGTATGTAGCCGAAGACCTTGGGTTTGAGAAGTTAGACATACTGAGTCAACGCGGCATAGGTCACATACGGGAAGCAACAGATATCATACTGAAGAACAAGGGTGTTCAGTTGGATATACATGATGTAAAGCTTTTCAAGCAAGACCCTGCTGTGAAGGAACAACTCAGAAAAGCTGAGACTATTGGCTGTTTTTATATTGAAAGTCCGGCTATGCGCGGCCTGTTGCACAAGCTGCGATGCGGCGATTATCAGACCTTAGTGGCTGCCAGCTCTATCATACGTCCGGGGGTGGCAAAATCAGGTATGATGCGTGAATATATTCAGCGGTTTCATCAGCCCGAAAGCTTTAACTATATACATCCGATCATGGAACAACAGTTGAAAGAAACCTATGGTGTGATGGTTTATCAGGAAGATGTACTCAAGGTGTGCCATCATTTTGCCGGTCTCGACCTGTCAGATGCTGATATGCTCCGCCGGATGATGAGCGGCAAAAAAGGGCGAAAAAAAGATATCGAACAGATCAGACAACGCTTTTTCAACAACTGTAGCCAACGGGCGTATCCGGAAGCAATCACCAAAGAAGTGTGGCGGCAGATCGAGTCTTTTGCCGGTTACTCCTTTTCTAAAGCCCATTCGGCATCCTATGCGGTAGAAAGCTTTCAGAGCCTGTACCTCAAGACACATTATCCACTTGAGTTTCAAGTAGCTGTGATTAATAATTTTGGCGGGTTTTATCCTGGATGGCTCTATTTCAATGAGGTACGAAGGCAGGGAGGAATATTGCATCTGCCATGTGTGAATCACAGCCAATACCTCACTACTGTATGCGATACAACAGTATATATAGGATTTGTCCATCTGAATGGATTAGAAAGCAAGCTTGCAAATCAGCTAATAGAAGAGCGCAATCGTAACGGGCTTTTTCATCATTTGCACGACTTTATCGAAAGAGTTGAGCCTGATATGCAGCAGTTGGTCTTGTTGATCAGGGCCGGAGCTTTTGCTTTTACAGGGCAACCTAAGCCGGGCCTGCTGTGGGAAGCCCACCTTTATCGTAAAAAAAGTCGTACCGAAGATAAGCAGGCAATATTATTTAAGGATCAGGCAAAGAGATATAGTCTGCCTATGCTCGAAAGTCGCCGGATAGAAGATGCTTACGACGAAACTGAATTATTGGGTTTTACAGTTTCCATATCGGAATTTGATATGCTGCAAACTCAATTTCGTGGCGAACTGATGGCCAAAGATATGCTAGCACACCAAGGAGCAAAAAAACGTATGTTGGGTAAATTAGTATGTGTGAAATATGTTAAAACCGTCAAAGGTGAGCTGATGCACTTTGGCACCTTCACAGATGCAAAAGGTGAGCTGTTTGATACCGTTCATTTCCCGAATAGCCTGAAGCACTATCCGTTTCAGGGCGCAGGTATATATCTGCTGTTAGGTACTGTGGTTCAGGAATTCGGATATCCTATGCTCGAAATTGAAAAGATGGCACGCATGCCGGTTCAGCCCGATCCGAGACAGACATAAACAGCAAACCAAAAATCAGAAAAATAAGAAGTGCGATATTCCTTACATTTTACTAATTTTGAGCCTCAAACCTAGTTGCTATGAAGGAGGTATCAACAATTTTAATCATCATTTTTCATTGGGGTATGAGTAACAATATATTTGGGAAGGCATGGCAGTTCCACCCAGTACAAAATTTTGGGATTGCTTTATATACCAATAACTTCAAAAATTTAAATACATGAAAAGCAATCGAATTAGTTTTTTTGGAATTCTACTGCTGTTAGCTGGGTTAGTAGTTGTTGATATCGCTCAAGCTCAGATATTTGTCAGTCAGGCTAAAGCCAACAAGCTAGAAGATTCACCCGGTTTCTATTATGCCTTGCCCCGTCACATGATCCAAGTGGATCTGATCGTACAGAAAACACAGCGCATCAAGGGACCCTACAGCGAGTATGCTGCCCGTATATTAGGAGTAGATCAATATATCACACAGGATGAAACCGTGTATTCTATTGTGGATGCGGTTATTACCACTGAAACAGAGCCTGACCCTGATTCATGGTTTTTTGTTGAGTTCGATGAACGTGGTTCAAAAGATGCACGCAGCCTGGTGTTTGAACTGCATAGGAACGGTACTATACTGGCTGTGGAGGATAGTCCAATGGAACGCGATATCAGGCAGGAGCGTATAGAAAAAACCTTAGTCAATGCAGAGGCTGATCAGCATTTCCATTACTATGCCGAGCGCAGCATTTATCAGCGGATTGACACTATTGTACGTAAGATCACTATTGACACAACTGTTATTCGTCGTAATGTGCTGCAGTCGGCATGGGTTGACCGCAATCCGGAGCAGAAAGCCAGAGCAGCAGCCGATTTCATTCAAAAGATACGGGAAGACAGATTCAACCTGTTGATAGGGTTTCAGGAAGTAAATTACGGTCAGGGTATCATGTATATGGATCAACAGTTACGCGAATTAGAACAGGAATATCTGAGTCTGTTTTTGGGTGCAGAGGTAAGCAGTCTCTCGGAACATAGCTTGTATTTTTATCCTTCGGCCGAAACCAAAGGGATACAAAATATCGGTAAGTTCTCCGAATCGGCCGGATTGGTGGCAGAAAGTATGAAAGGCGACAATATACAGTTGATAGTTGATCCGCTTGGCGTAACAGGTGGTCTGGCCGAACAACACAAAAACAACGGCAAATCCAGATTGGCAAACGGGATATATTATCGGGTGCCTGATGCAGCTACCCTTAGTCTGATGTATAAGGGGAAGATACTTGCCTCAGAGCGAGCCTATATCAGTCAGCTTGGATTTATTGGTGTGTTGCCAGTCAGCAAGACCCGTATGATATTTGATGCTAACTCTGGCATGGTTACCACCATCAAAAGGGAGTAGTAACGGCTTCCCGTATCCTCACTAACTTTTTCAGCAGCCCTTCTACCTGGTTTAAAGGAAGCATATTGGCACCGTCGGATAATGCGTTGGCAGGCTCTGGATGCGTCTCCATGAAGATGCCATCAACGCCGGCAGCTATACCCGCATTAGCTATCAGCCCGATCAGATGCGGATTTCCACCCGTAACACCCGAACTTTGATTAGGTTGCTGCAATGAATGTGTTACATCTAATACCACCGGAAACCCAATTTGCTGCATGATGGAAATATTGCGATAGTCAACCACTAGATCATGATAGCCAAACGAATTCCCTCTCTCGGTGAGCATGAGTCGGTCATTGCCTGAGGAAAGAATTTTTTCGGCAGCAAACCGCATCCCTTCTCCTGAAAGGAATTGTCCCTTTTTGATATTCACCACCTTACCGGTATTTGCTGCGGCTATCAGCAACTCGGTCTGGCGACACAAAAATGCCGGTATCTGCAACACATCCACAAATTCAGCGGCCAGCGCAGCCTCTCGTATATCATGTATATCAGTCACAACAGGAATGTCAAACTCGGTACGTACTTTTTGTAAAATTTTCAACGCTTTCTCATCACCTATTCCCATGAAACTATCTAAGCGTGAGCGGTTGGCTTTTTTATATGATGCCTTGAAAACAAGTGGTATATCCAGACCATCGCATATGTTTTTCAAGGATTCGGCTATCACAAAAGGCATGGTATCATTTTCAACTACACAAGGACCGGCCAAAAGAAAAAACCGATCCGGACGAAGCGTATTCAAAAATGGGATGGAAGAGGTTTTCATCATGTCAATTTATTCAAGATCAATAAGATGTTTAAGCTGATAAATATTTCTTTGCCAATAGCTTTAATTCGTGTGTGCGTATAATCTGGTTGTGCCTTTCTTTACCGGCCTGAATAAGAGCTGCTGCTACCTCTATAGCATTGATGGAACGATAGTTTTTCAGGCTGCCTATCATCATCCATTCTATTAAAGGCAGTAACATGGCAGCTGTTTTCTCGGCAAAGCGAAACTCATTGCGTTTTCCACGCAGCAGACCAGGACGAGCAATTATGATATGCGGGATATGAGTTGCACATACCGCCTGTTCCATACGGCCTTTTGTCCGTAAATAAAAGTTGTAGGAGGTCGGATCAGCCCCCATGCTGGAAATTACAGCCATACAAGCCACACCTTGAGCAGCAGCCATTTGGGCGATCCGAGATACGTAATGTAAGTCAACCAACTCAAAAGCCTCTTTAGAACCTGCCTTACCAATAGTAGTACCTAAGCAACAAAACACTATATCAGATGCAAACAATTCAGGCTGAGTATCAAGAGCCTCCATATTTATAGTAAGTTGCTGGATACGATCATTTAAATCATGCACCACAGAACGACCTGCCGATATGATCTCTGAAAAAAACATATCAGCCGATAAAAGCGCCAACAGCTCCCGACCTACTAATCCACTGCCACCAAAAACCAAAGCTTTCATGTTCAAACTATGATCATTAACTCTTTACAAACCGATATAAGTGATCCGTATAATAGCGTAAAAATATGCTTTATACCTAAGATACGGCTCGTCAAATAGGTTTTATTTTTTTAACGGGATAATTCATACGCTCATTTTTGATGCGCTTACAGGCTTTTTTATACTGAAAATTCTCAGTGATACAGATTAAAATCGTAGGTCAATAAATATTTTCTATGAGCTGTTTTGTTCGGTTTACATACTTATATGTTCCTGTAATTAAGTCTGATTAGGTGCGTAAACCTTGGGAAGTTGGCTCTAAAGTATTAATTTTGCACCTAATTGAATAAATTCAACTAAACTTATTTAATATACTGATATGCAACTTATTACCTTTGATAATGCGGATAGAGTGCCGTTTGACCTGGATGGTCGCATAGTTTTTAGCAGCGAGAAGCTTGAGTTGGTACATCTGAGTTTGAATAAGGGAGAAGAAATTGAGCCTCATACCAATCCTTTTGATGTAGTTTTCTTTTTTATAGAAGGTGAAGGAGAGGTGCTTTACGAAGATCAACGCACAAAAGTACAAGCTAATACCACTGTTTTTATCGAAAAAGGCAAAATGCGGGGTGTGTGCAATACAGGAGATACTCGTCTCAGGATATTAGTCTCCAAAATATTTTAGTCTATAGATAGTGATTATCAGACTATTGGCTGCAAACTAATGGACTATATCTCTGGATCAATGCTGTCGGCCTGTTTATAGATACTGACTAAATAGACCCCAGTGAAGATCAAGATAGCGGGTATCATAAAATGAAACCTTAGTTGGTCTTTCCCAGATAATATGGATAAAGTTCCAGCAATCACCGGCTGAATATAAATAAATGCACTATTAGTTGTGGGGCTGATATGTACTAAGGAATAGTTATTCAGAAAATAGGCTATCACTGTTGTAAACAATATGATATACGCTATGTTGAGCCATATATTCCATGGTATTGCATGAAAATCAGTTTTTACAAACACAGGAGCAGTAAACGGAATGACCACCAATGCGCCGAAAAGGAACACCCATCGCATCACTGTCAGTGGCCTGTACTTCATCATCATTGGTTTTATCAGCACCATAAAAAGTGCATACGAACTGGCATTGATAAAATTCAGCAGATTACCTAACATAGTATTTCTGCTTAGGTTCAGAGTACCACCCCCAATGATCAGGCTTACAGCACCAATGGTTCCTAAAATGATGCCCAGTATTTTAATTTTATCAAGAGTTTCGCCACGCAGTATCCATGAAAACAGGATCACGTTAATAGGTACACCTACCATGATAATACTGCTGTTGATTGGTGTGGACAGATTCAGCCCTTCAAAAAACATGATCTGATTCATGGCTATTCCCAAGACGGATGCGATAGCCATCAGCCCGAGATCGGATATAGATACTTTTTCCTTTTTCTGAAACAGCTGTAAAAACCAGAATATTATTGCAGCGCCACATACCCTGATAAAAATGATGGCGCGTGGCAGCATAAAATCGGGCATGATACTTTTTGCCACGACAAAATTGATCCCAAAGATCATATTGGCTACCAAAACAGCTAGTAGCGCAGCATGCTTAGGTTTCAAGGCTATTACTAGTTAAAAAGGGAGGTCGTCTTCGGGAGGCACTTCCTGCATGCCATCATCTGTATAAGGTATTGCTTTGTCGGATGCTGCGGAAGCTTCATCCATACGTTCAAACCTCCAGGGTTTTACATCGGTGTACCATTTTCCGTTAAACTCACGCGATTCGATATTGATGAACGCTTTTATCCTTTGTCCGGGTGAAAATGCATTGGCTTCATCAGCCCGTTCGCCCCAGCATACCAAACATATTTTTCTTGGATATTGCTCTTCTGTTTCCAGTATCAGATCTTGTTTCACCCATGGACCATTACGTCCTTCACCCGATTGACGTGCCCCTATTTGAACTACTTTTCCTGTGATATCAAGACTCATATCATTGATTATTAATATATTAAATTCTTTTCTATAAAGTGATCAGCTGACCACAAAGGTAGTAAAACTATGCAGCAGCTTACAACAATTTCGGTTTTCAAACGTTTCACACATAAAAGATGAAGGTATATATCCTTGTTGCGCTTTTCTTCATCGTTCAACCTATACAAATGACCACACAATCCTTACCAATAGATACTATCACCTTAGGTTCAGGTTGCTTTTGGTGTACCGAAGCTGTATTTCAACAGCTTAAAGGGGTCATCAAAACAGAATCTGGCTATGCAGGCGGTAAGCTATCCAAACCCAGCTATTGGGAAGTGAGCACCGGCTTGACGGGACATGCTGAAGTAGTGCGTATAAGCTACGATCCCGAACAGATATCATTGGAACAAATATTGGAAGTGTTTTGGAAAACACACGATCCTACTACTCTTAACAGACAAGGCGCTGATGTAGGAACGCAATATCGATCAGTTATTTTTTATCATAATCAGCAGCAGAAAGAAACGGCACAACGTATCAAGCAAGCTTTAGAAGATGAAGAAATATGGGATAAACCTATAGTAACCGAGATAACTGCGTTAAAATCATTCTATAAAGCCGAAGATACTCATCAGAACTTTTACAACACCAATCCAGCACATGGATATTGCCAGTTTGTCATCGTACCTAAGTTAGATAAATTCAGGAAGTTGTTTTCCGAGCTGAGCCGTTGATCGTCATACAGCAGCCGATCAGTAGCCATATTTTTCTTTCCAGCGTTTTTTCAGGAAGTTTCTGATCTCATTTTCTCTTGGATTATCGCCGGGTTGAAACAAGGTGGTTCCTTTTATTTTTTCGGGTAAAAACTCCATCTCAACGAAGTTCTGATCGAACTCGTGTGCGTATTGATACCCTTTGGCATACCCAATATCTTTCATCAGTTTTGTTGGGGCATTACGAAGATGAAGCGGCACACTCAGATCGCCTGTCTGGCGCACCAACTCTTGTGCGTTGCCAATCGCTTTATAGCTGGCATTACTTTTAGGCGAGCCGGCCAAATAAATAGCCGTCTGCGATAAAATGATACGGCTTTCAGGCCATCCGATCTTATGAACGGCATCAAAGCATGTGTTGGCCAGCAGTAATGCATTTGGGTTTGCATTGCCAATATCCTCCGATGCAAGGATCAACATGCGGCGGGCAATAAACAAAGGGTCTTCACCAGCCTCCACCATGCGCGCTAAATAATAAACCGCTGCATTGGGATCGCTTCCACGGATTGACTTGATAAAAGCCGAAATAATATCATAATGCATCTCACCACCCTTGTCGTACCGATTGAGATTATGCTGTATGATAGATCGTACTTCTTCGTTGGAGAAGCTAAAATGTGTTGCTTTGTTGGGTTGACTACATGCAACAGATACTACAAGCTCCATGGCATTCAGTAGTTTACGGGCATCACCACCGCTTATCTGAAACAAGGCATCGGTTTCGGTAAACTCCAACTCACATCCGGTATCTTTACGCAACTGCTGTAGTGCATTCTGGTATAGCTGTTTCAGGTGCGGTTCTTCAAGCAGGTTCAGCACATAAACCTGACATCGCGATAGGAGTGGGGCAATGACCTCAAATGAAGGATTTTCGGTAGTTGCACCTATCAGAGTGATCCAGCCTTTTTCAACAGCGCCAAGGAGCGAATCTTGTTGCGCTTTACTGAATCTATGGATCTCGTCTATGAATAATACCGGAGCCTGAGGCGACATACGCGCCTGATTGATCACCTCCCGCACCTCTTTCACACCAGAGTGTATCGCACTCAACTGAAAAAAACGACGCTTCAGATAAGTAGATATAATGACAGCCAATGTAGTCTTACCCACACCTGGAGGACCCCAGAAGATCATGGAAGGAATATGTCCTGACTCTATGGCTTTACGTAAGACAGCTCCTTCACCTATCAGATGTTCCTGTCCGATATATTGATCGAAGTTGACTGGACGTAAGCGTTCGGCAAGAGGAATAGTTGACACGGACATAGGAACAGACTTAATGTATGGCAAACATACAAAAAGAGCTCATTTGTTGTTGCTAAAACTAAGCTAAAATAAAAAAGCCCCTGCTAATCAGGGGCTTAAGTAGCGAGAGCGAGAGTTGAACTCGCGACCTTCGGGTTATGAATCCGACGCTCTAACCGCCTGAGCTATCTCGCCTTTTCAGCCGGCAAAAGTACATAAATTCAATAAGCCGACAAATGTTTTATGCTAATTTTATGTTGAACTGGGTTGTTTTGTGAACAGAACAGCTAAAATGATATGGGGAAAGGTCGATTCGTTAAAGGGAAAATGAACTGGTCTGGAATAAATAGACAGCCAAATGAATTGTATTACTTTTACATACTATGAAATCACAAGGTTGAAAATTCCGTGTAGCCTTACATGCTGAAGTAGTTCTTGTGGGCATCAAAGGGATGAAAAACCGAATCGGAGATAGCTCAACGTTTGACCAGCTTGCCGAAAGTGGCAGATTTTTTCCAATCCCGGTAGCTGCTGTCGGGATCAATCGAAGACGTCCTGATAGCTATCGGGATCAAATTTACCGAAAATGTTCTTCCGATAGCTATCGGAACGAAGCACTTCGCCCGGCATTTTGGCAAACTGGCTGATGTGCGATCGTATTTTTAAGCGTTCATTGGATTTACTTGTATTTGTCCACCAACAGCTTTTAGTACTTTCATTATTGTGGCAAATTGGGGCTTTGCTCCATCAGAAAGTGCTTTGTACAAACTTGGTCGGCTAAGACCAGTTATTTCTGCAATTTTGGTCATTCCGATAGCTTTAGCAATATGTCCGATTGCAGTAATTATTTCCGCATCATTGCCGTCTTCCAAAACAGTATTGAGATATTCGGCAATCATTTCCTTACTGTCCAAATAGTCTGCGATGTCAAATTTTGATGTTCTCATTTTTTACTTTTTTAATTTGTTCCAAATTTCTTTTGCCTTTTCAATGTCCTTTTGTTGTGTTGATTTGTCACCGCCAATTAGGAGTACAATAATTTTTCCACCTTTTTCTTTGAAGTAAACCCGATAACCTTTTGCGTAATTTATTTTAGTTCGCTAATTCCGTCCCCGACAGGCTTACAGTCACCAATATGTTCATCATTCTCAAGCTTCTGTATTCTGAAGAGGATTTTTGCTTTGGCTTTCAAGTCCTTTAATTTTTGCAACCATTTATCAAATTCTTCTGTTTTCTCAATAAAGTACATCTTCAATGTCTGTATTCAGTTGGATACAAAAATACAGAAATAAATTTAATCTTGTTACATTAAGTTGTTTTTTGTTTAGATTTTTGTTCAGTTGTCTGTACGACAGTTCTTAAAATGACGCATAATGCCTGCATTACTTGACGAAGGTGGCGACTTTTACCACTAATTTTCAACCGAAGACGTCCCGAGAGCTATCGGGATCAACTTATCAAAACCCTTCAATCGAAGCCGTTTACCTGCCATTGCGGCAAGCTGGCTGTTGATAGTATGGTTTTTTTCGTATTTCTGTTTTTATTTTGCATTTGCAATTTCAACACATTCTGTTCTCAAGTCCAACAACAATTGTAATGCTGAAGGATTTTTTGCAATATTGATTAAAGGCCTGTATTTATTTAATAGTTCTGTTTCTATCTTTTTAAAGTCGCCACTAAAATTTATCCAATTTACAATTAGGTTCTCGTTAATCCACTTGATGATTTTCTGTTCGTCAGTTTTAGAGAACTTATAGTTGTATTTGTTTTTTTTTGTTAAGAGCGAACCTTTAGGTGGTCTGTACCCCAGAAATGCACCGATGCTCCGAAAAAACGTTCCGTGTCCTTTTGCTCGTAGTTCTTGGTTAAGAAATCTTGTCTTTAAACTTTTAGTCGCTATTCCGATATAAATAATATTGTGCTTTCTGTCAGTCAAATGAGTGTCAAATGGTTTTGGAAGTTTGTTGATGTCGGTAATGCGAATACAATAAAGGCCTGGATTAGCAGAAACTAAATTGTCAATAGTATCTGCGCTTTTAAACTCTTTCTCGTACATCAATTTTGTTTCAACTTCTGTAATGTCTATCGTTGGAACCTTTACTACAGCATAATTTTTTATTTTCTGTTGTTTCAAGATAACTGAGTTTTCTATTGGCTTAGTAGCTGTTGTTGCCTTTGTCGTTGGTTTGTAATTTTCGCCAATAACTTTAATTTGTCCTGAACGGATAAGTGCTTCAAAGTCTGAAATGGTGTAACCGTCTTTGCTGTTGCTAAAGTCAGAAAAGAAAAATCCTAGTTTGCGGATTTTGGCTCTAATCACCTTTTACTTATCTGGTGTCGCCCAAACCTTTTCAGAAATGAGTTGCTTAATCTTTTCAATTTGAGATGTTGTAAATTCTTTTTTTCCTTTCATTTTGCATTTGAACTTTGATGTTTCGAGTGTTATGTTATACTGACCGCCAACGTCTTTTTTACGACACAAATATAAACATTCGTTCATTCAAATCACATAACATTCGTAAGGCAATCTTATGAAAATGGGAAAAATACTCTATAAAAAACAGAGAATCTGCATTTTATCTTGTGAAATAAAAAATAAACTAGTTTGCATTTTCGAATGATTTGTTACTGTTGCAACTATGATAGAAATTTTGACTGGTATGCATAGTGTACTACGCTTGATAAATTTGCACCGGTGTTTAGGTTGAAAAGTTAGTTTGAGGGTAACCATCCGGTAAACTGCATCTATAACAAAGACTTAAGCCGAAATTTCGCTGCGCTGCATTTCGTTTAAGTCCTATATGTTGTAAGAGGTTAATTTTTTTCACCGATTCTTTAATTCTTCGGATTTTGTCTGTTTGAAAAAAGAATAAGATTTCGATTTTATTCTCCTATTTCTATCATACCTAATAATTTAAAAATGAAATAAGTGATGATTATAATTCCCATAAAAATCCCGATATTTAATAAAAAATGAACGAAAGACTTAAGTTTTGAAAGCTTAAAGACCCGCACGTTCCAATACATAATTAAAAAAATCATTATAGGAATTAATAACTGGAAAAATGTTGGTAGATGGTTATTTTCCATTAAAAAAGTGGTAGGGATAGATATGACAGAAAATATAACAACCCATAAACTTGAATTGTAAATTGTCATAACAGCGATTTCCGAGAAGTTTTTCTTCTTAATAAAGGTTAACCAAGTAGAAATCATAATAAAGGGCATAAAAAGTAGAAAGACCAATAAATTTGAAGAAATGTTAAGATTGCCTGTTGAAAAAAATGAAATTCCAAAAAACTCTCCCTTGGTAATTGTAAAACTTATTGCCAAAGTAAAAGAACTAATTACAAACCATCTGGCTGGACTAAGATAATATCTCCGAAACCCCTGCCAATAACTTTTTGTTATTCTAGTTGGATTTTTTAATAAAATTCCGAATTGATTAAAAAATGATTTTTCAAGTGAAAAAACTGAGCCGACAAAATCTTTTAAAATAACTCCTAAGGTTGTTTTTTTGCCCGTATTTTCTATTCCGCATTTTGGGCAAAACCTGTCTTCTATTTCTGTATTACAGTTTGGGCATTTCATTTTTTGCGATTGTATTTCTTTAAATTTAAGACTTTAAAAAAATGCGATTGAATTTTTGGCAGAGTTTAGTTTTAATCTCTCACAACATCTTATTAACGTAACAAATATAAACATTCGCTTATTCAAATCCTATAGCATTCGTAAGGCAATCTTATGAAAATGGAAAAATTACTCTATAAAAAACAGAGAATCTGCACTTTATCTTGTGAAATAAAAAATAAATTAATTTGCATTTTCGAATATTTTGTTACTGTTGCAACAAAGATAAAAATTTTGACTGGTATGCATAGTGTACTACGCTTGATAAATTTGTACCGGTGTTTAGGTTTAAAAGTTAGTTTGAGGGTAGCCATCCGGTAAACTGTATCCATAATTGTAGATAAAATGGCTCGGAAAATCAAAAAATAAGACTCAAATCTGTTCTCAAAAACTGAGTTCCCGAATTGAAACCCCATAGGTAGAAAAAAGTCCTGATACGCTTCTGTCAACAAAGACTTAAGCCGAAATTTCGCTGCGCTGCATTTCGTTTAAGTCCAATATGTTAGCTGTAGTATCATTATTGTTCTTCATTATTTTCCTTCTCCTCAATTAGTTTTTCAAGGTCTTCGTTACTAATTTCATTTCCGCCATACCATTCTGATGTATCAACATCAAATTCATCCACTTCATAATCATCCGAAGGAAATTTGTCGCTAATTTCATATCTTATTTGTGTCTCAAACGGAAATGATTGACTGATATCTAGGCCATCGTCGTTGGCACGTTCCTTTCTCGAACCGTATTCAAGTATTACATTTAAATATCCAAAAACATTGACAATTATTTTTTTATCGGTGATTTCTGCGATGTGATACTCACTTACTTCTCCGTATTCCAAGGAGTAATGCGGTGCTAAACAATCAATGTTCTCATAGGAATTATAAATAATCGCGTTAAGCATATTTTCTTCTATTTTGCCATCTAAAAAGCTTTGTAATGATTTCCTATAATCAATTATTGTATTTACAAATTTTCCAAATGTCTCTAAAACTTCTTTACCTTTTAGTTGGATTTGTTCTTCTTTGAGAACGAAATTTTCAGGGTTTATATGAGTGTACTTGCTTAAAGAATCAATAGTAGATTTCATTTCTTTGATTACATCTTTTAATTCTTCAATGTCAAATTCCAAATCTTCTAAGAGACCATCAGATAAACCACCCTGAATTGCATATTTGATTTTATGACTTCTTGTAGGTTTGCCATTATCGGTTTCAACTACAAACCAAGGACAATTTAATATAAATTCCTCTGGAGAAAGTGAGTTCAGGAAATGCCTAGATAATTCACGAATACTATAGCAGAAATTATGATAACGTAAAACATTATTTTTATCCTTCAAATTTTTTAAACTTGCTTCAAATAATTGCTTTTCGAAGTCAGTTTTAAGGATTTTTTCGATTTGTTGAATAGAGTTCATCATATTACAGCTAACGTTCCGCGGCTTGGCTTTCGGGCGGTAGAGTACGCTACATAAACCCTGCGAGCCAACTACCTACCAAATGTATGCAAATTTATCCAACGGGCAAGTCGCCACAGCCTGAAGGCAAGCCGCTGTTGTAGCCAGTTATTTCTTTTTGTATCGGCTATTATGTGTTTTGATTATTTTATTCTCTTTCATTAGAATACCTAAAATGCTGTAAGTCAAATAATCTTTCTGTTTTCCATTATTGTCCGAGTGTAAGTCAAGATATCTTGCCAATTCAGCATTTGTTATACCATTTTCGTTGGCTACGATAAATTCCAACGTGGCTTCTTTTAAAAATTTCAAACCGAATTGCGATTTCTCATAAATACCTTGGGGCAGATTTAATTTTTTATCTTTTTTGGGTCGTCCGCTGGGCAAAACGCTATTCTTTAAAATGCCACCTGTTTTTTCGATGCCAAAAGCTGAGATTAATTCAGCTTCAATTTTTAATGCTTGATTTTCTGTTAATTCATCACTCAGGACTGATACAATCACTTTTCCACCGTTCTCTATAATCTCCTTTATATATTGACCTTTTGCTGTATTATCTATGTTTATCAAGTGGTCATCTTTTCGAGCTCCACTACCTTTCCCTATATAGAAGATTTGAGAAGGTTTCCTACGCCCGTCTTTTAATGCGTACACATAATTCGATTTGTCAAGGTTCATGGTTTAACATTTTTAGGTTTTCTTTTTAATAATTGGCTACAACGTCTTATTAACGCCATAAATATACAACATTCGCTTATTCAAATCCTATAACATTCGTAAAATAATTTTATGAAAACAAGGAAAAAACTCTGTAAAAAACAGAAAATCAATATTATAACAAGCGAAATAAAAAATAATAAATTTGCGTTTATGAATGTTTTGTTATTTTTTCTGTTCTAATGAAGTGTGAGACAATGGATGTGGATAGCCTGATTCACTAGTTTGATAAATTTGTACCAGTGTTTAGGTTGAAATTTGGTTTGAGGCTGTATTTTCAACATAGACTAGCTCACTACAAATAATTCATATACCATATGTTATAGACAATTTATTCGTTTTGAGGTCGAATGAAAGGGATAGCTGAATCGAAACGGTGCCTTGAATATAGGATCCTATCCCCATAACGGTTTACAGTATTCTTCATAGATCTATTGAACTTAAGGAAGCAAAGGATATGTGGGGCTTACTGATTGTTTGTTTACCCGCACTTACAAGGGGAATATATATCTTTGCGGCAAGATACAGACTATGATCATAAAAGGTGTACTACAGGATTTTCAGGAGTTTTTCAAACATCCTAAAAAAGTTTCTATCGTCATACATACCAATCCCGATGGAGATGCATTAGGCTCAGGATTAGCCTTGCAAGGGATATTAAATAAATTGGGTCATCAAAGCAAGCTGCTTATTCCCAATATGTACCCTTCTTTTCTGTCATGGATGCCGGGGTTGGAGGAGGCGCTTATCTTTGAAGGACAGCATAAAGAACTTCGCAGCTTTTTATACGAGTCCGATTGGGTTTGCTGCTTGGATTTTAACTCATTAAAAAGGGCAGGCACTATGCAGGAAGACCTGCTGAAAGCCACATCAAACCGAATGATGGTTGACCATCATATACAACCGGATATGGATAATTTTTCATTGATCTACCATCATTTGGATGTCTCAAGTACAGCAGAATTAGTATATCAGCTGCTTGCTGAAACAGCCAATACCCATTTAATTGATACAACCATTGCATCAGCTTTATACGTAGGGATTATGACTGATACCGGTTCTTTTAGCTTTGCGCTGAAAAACCGTCAGACATTCCAGATTGTAGCCAAGCTCATGCAATATGATATTGATGCCGAGCGTTTGCACCGTATGGTTTACGACACCTTTACCGAAGACCGCCTTCGATTGCTCGGACATTCCATCTCTAACTGTATGACCGTATTGGATGACTATAAGACAGCTATCATAAGCCTGAGTCTCAAAGACCTGAAAAAATTCCGATATAAAATTGGAGACACAGAAGGCTTAGTCAATTATCCTTTGTCAATGGAAAAGATAAATCTTTCAATACTTATCACCGAGCGCAAAGATCAGATACGTCTTTCCTTTCGATCTAAGGGCAGCTTCTCGGTAAACAGTTTTGCAAACCGGCATTTTGGCGGAGGCGGACACCCAAATGCTGCAGGCGCTACATCGAACCTATCATTGCAGGAGACTATAAAAAAAATAATGGAGGTAATCCCAATGCATAAAGATGAACTTAGCTATACCTATTGAAAAGTACGACATGAAGCCTAATGTTCTGAAATATGTTTTAAATATGACAATCATAAAAAAGCGGGTACTAATCCGATATATTTTTCTTATCGGTATGTTTCTTTTTATCAATGCATGTAAACCGAGAGAAGGTACAACGCAGCAGTCATCTATTTCTATGGACGAATTAGCTGAAAGTTTAGAAAAGGCCAATCGCTATTTGGTACGCACTGAAGAAGAGGATATCAACGATTTTGTGCAGCGGCATACCTGGGTGATGAACAAAACAGGTACCGGTCTCCGGTATTGGATTGATACTGCCAATGGAAGTGGTGATAAGGTGGCATACGGACAAAGGGTAGGTTTCCACTACAAAGTTCGTCTTTTAAACGGAGATCAGATATACAGTTCAGATGAATCAGGTCCTAAAGCCTTTATAGCTGGGAAAGGTGGGGTAGAAACAGGTTTAGAAGAAGGAATTAAGTTATTGCGCAGAGGCGACAAAGCCAAATTTATCCTACCTTCGCACCTTGCTTTTGGTCTGTTAGGCGATGGAGATAAAATCCCACCCAAAACACCCATTATTTATGAACTTGAAGTGATAACCCTACAATAAATTTATACCAATGATCGAAAGAAAATCAATACTTATCCTTCTCATCCTGATAGCAATGGGAAGCATGACAGCTTGTAGCCAAAATGGCTATCATGAATCGGAAAGCGGACTGACCTATAAATTTCATCGTCAGGCAGATGACCGCACTGTACATCCACAAAACACTGATATAGTAACCGCTAAAATGAGTTATTATATCAATGATTCCTTGCTATTCGACAGCTATCAAATGGACAGACCTATGCAGTTTCCGATGATTGAATCCCAGTTTCCCGGTGATTTCTATCAAGGATTAGCGATGATGTCAGTAGGTGATTCAGCCAGCTTTTTATGTCCGGCCGATTCGGTATTCTTAAAAATATTCAGAGTGAAAAATATGCCCGAGTTCGTAAAACCCGGTGCTGTCATGCGTTTTGAAATAGCTTTAGATAATATACAGTCCGAAGAAGAGTTTCAGCATGAAAAAATGGAAGCCATGCAGGTGCAGATAGACGAAAGCAATGCCAAATTAGAAGCATATATTGCCGAAAATAATATCAGTGTTCAACCAACTGAAAGTGGGTTGTATTTCATTGAGATCAGTGAGGGAAACGGTAAAAAGCCCACACACGGGAAAAAAGTAAAAGTTCATTATACAGGTACTTTATTAGGCGGAATGAAATTCGATTCATCGCTTGACAGGGGTGAGCCTATAGAGTTTGTGTTGGGGATGGGACAAGTGATCGCCGGATGGGATGAAGGAATTTCGATGATGGAAGAAGGTGGAAAAGCACGACTGATCATCCCACAACATCTTGCATATAAAGACCGCGCTGCAGGTATCATACCGGCTTTCAGCCCGCTTATCTTTGAAGTGGAATTAGTTGAAATAGTCAAATAAATCTTGTCTATGAAAAACTTGGTACACACGAAAATACCTGTTACACTTGGTTTATTATTGCTTGCTTTGGTTGCCTGTAACAAGGACGACAATGATGCCGAGAAAAAGATCAAAGAGAGCAATGAACGGCTTGCAGCTTATATAACCGAAAATAATATCACAGTAGAACCTACTGCAAGTGGTCTGTATTTTATCGAAATACAAAAAGGAAATGGCTATATGCCCAAGAAGGGACAACGGGTACAAGTGCATTATACCGGTACCCTGCTTGACGGCACTAAATTCGACTCTTCCATTGATAGAAACCAGCCTTTTAGCTTCATCCTTGGATCAGGACAAGTCATAGCCGGCTGGGATGAAGGGCTGTTGATGATGGAAGAAGGAGGTAAAGCACGGCTGATCCTGCCACAACATTTAGGATATAAAGATAAGGCTATGAGTGGGATACCAGCTTATAGCCCATTAATATTTGATGTAGAACTTCTTAAAATCAGTAATTGAATCCTATGATGATCCGAAAAATTTTCAAAGCCACGAGCTTGACTGTCATGGCATTATATCTTATGACAGCCTGTACGAACAACCCATATACAGGCTTTACCAAAACAAAAGAAGGGGTATATATTACATATCATCAAAGAGGGGAGGGCGATGAAACACCCCAGCTCAATGATTTTGTGGCGTTAGATATGATATACAGGCTGAAAGATACAGTGATATTCAACAGCTTAGAACTATACGAGCCATTGGAGATACCCGTCATAGTACCCACTTTTCAAGGCGATTTGTACGCAGCACTGCAAATGATGCACATAGGCGATTCTGTTACTGTGGCATTTCCAGCCGATTCTTTTTATTTAGTTACGGCCGGTATGCAACAACTTCCTGATTTTATAAAAGCTGGTGAACCTATGTTCTTCGATATCAAGCTTAAAGCAATCAAAACAGCTGAACAGGTTCGATATGAATACAGGGAACAGCTTCAAAAGATGAAGATACAGGAGCAGGAAGTGCTTCAAGCATATCTTGAGGATCAGAAAATTACTGTCAAACCTACTGCTTCCGGTCTTTATTATATTGAAGAAGTCAGAGGTACAGGTCCCCGACCCAAAGAGGGAGATGTACTTAAAGTACATATTGCCATCAGCATGATAGAAGGATTTCCTTTGATCTCTACTTTCGATCAGGAACCAATGGATGTCGTATATGGCGAGCCATTTGATACCGAAGGCTTTGATGAAGCATTGGGATATATGCGCTCGGGTAGTAGGGCTAAACTGATAGTACCGTCTCATTTAGCTTTCGACAGTCTGGGACAAGGGCAAATTATTCCGCCCTATTCAACTTTGCTGTATGATGTGGAGCTAAAGCGCATCCTCAGTCCGGCCGAAGCCGAAAAAGAACGGGAAAAGGCGCAACAACAAGCCGAGAAACTTGCCGAAGAAGCACGGCTAAATGAACAAGAAAAAATAGACCAGTATATCCAACAGCATAATATACAGGAACAGCCTACCGAAAATGGAATCTATTATATAGAAACAGAAAAAGGACAAGGTAAACAAGCCGAAAACGGAAAAATGGTGAAAGTACATTATACCTTGTATAATATAGAAGGAAAGCAGCTTCAAAGCTCTAAAGATATGGGACAGGCTTTTACATTTACCTTAGGACAAGGACAAGTGATAAAAGGCTGGGATGAAGCATTACTGCTTATGAAAGAAGGTGGTAAAGCTAAGATTATTTTGCCTTCATCACAAGCGTATGGAGCTAATGACAGAAATCCGGATATCCCGCCTTATTCACCTTTAGTATTTGAAGTTGAGCTTATTGAGGTAAATAACTAATAGGACTTGCGTTGGTTTTAGCTTATATCTGAAATTAAAGCTCAAAACAAGTTATAGAGTACAAGTAAAAAAAACAGACCCTGATAGTCTGTTTTTTTTAGTAGTATCCCATATATTCGTTTCTAAAGCCCTGTAGGAGCAAGCTTTTCTTTTTTTTATCATACTATAAGTTCGTCCCTGCGAGACTTGACTTTTATTGCCGATTTTGATGTTATCATATGCTTTGATTTGTAGGTTTAAGTAAGAAATTAAAGCTCATTATATGTTTTAGAGCACAAGTTAAAAACCGGGCTCTCCGGTCTGTTTTTTCTTTTCAAACAAAAATCCATTGATAACAGAAAAGCCATATGTACAAAAGATAAAGCTAGAAATGCAGCCATAAAAAGCGTAGAAAACATCGCCTTGTTGTGCCTTGTTGATAGTTTGGAAAGACATCTTCAGCAAAAACCCAATGCTATAGCAAAAAAAAACGGACTTTCAGTAAAGCCCGTCTTTTTCAAAGCAATGTAATTTTATTCGTTCTCAGGTATCTGGTAAATCAGACTTTGATTTCTGTATCCATTCAGGTCTTTATACCAGTCGGGGAATAATACCCCACCACTTGTAGCCCATTCGGCAAATTTCAGATGCACTTGAAGAATATCCTGTTTTTCAATAGGATAGTCAAAGCTTTCATAAATATTGATAGCCCATGGCAGGTTATTTTCATCTACATAATATTTCTCTTCATCAGGATTGCTGGCATCATCATTTTGTCCAAAGAGTGTTGGGTTGGCAAGGTCGGTAGGTGGATAATAAGGCAAGTGAACTTCGTGACCACGATTTTTATCTACGATCAGGAAGGGATTGAAAGCCGCTATATCCAACGCATTATAAGTAACAGTATTAGGCTGGAACTCAATATGTATAATAAATGTTACCGGGTTTACATAAGGTGCTTCAGGAGTAGTATTCACACCTATTCCCATTCCCGGATGCGGCATTTGTGCATACGCATTATCGAATACTATGAAAGTAGGGCTGCTCTGTCCTGATTCGGTGCCATTTCCATCTAAGGTAACATAATTCTCAGTCAGATCAAAGCCGGTTACAGTAGTGATATGAGCAGGGTCAACAGTTTTTGGAAGCTGGAACCCAAATCCGTTCTCTAAGGCAGCGCCGAATGCTTTTAGTACAAAAGTAGCATTCAACTCTTCCACATGGTTAG
The DNA here is from genome assembly GCA_023229245.1 of Bacteroidales bacterium. GTDB lineage: Bacteria > Bacteroidota > Bacteroidia > Bacteroidales > F082 > JALNZU01. The sequence continues at coordinate 35,568 of JALNZU010000020.1, forward strand.
TGATATTGGATACGATCTCGAACTGATAATCTACCACTAAGTCATTGAAGTCGTAATCGCCTTTACCAGGCCATAAGTCTTCAAAAGCTAAGGTACCGGGCCCTGTAGCCGGATAATGGTTTATAAGACCTGCTATTACGGTAACGGTAATAGTAGCCTCAGCACAAAATCCGTTCACATCACATACTTTATAATCAATGGTAACCACTCCTAAAAAGTCATCAGCAGGAGTGAAAGTTACTAAGCCTGTGTTTGCGTCAACACTAAACACACCTTCAGTAACTTCTGGTTCAGTACCGGGAATAAAGCTTACCGAAGTGGGATCTAACTCAGCGCTACCCTTAGTATCATTAGTCAGGACGTTGATATCAACTGGTGTATTGATCAGGGTCGTAGCCTCATCATCAACAGCCGTAGGCCCTTGGAGTGCCAATACTAATATAGTGACAGAAGATTCATTATTATCTTCATCAGGGTCGTAGGTGGAGGAGCTTACTGTAGCAGTATTTACAAGGTTACCGCTGAAATCAGGGCTAATAGTAGCTTGTATAGTCATGGTGACGGTATCGTCTTTTACTAAGGAACCTATTGCCCATACAGGTGATACCCAATTTCCTTTGGATACTGCTACATCATTGACTGTCAAGTCAGCCGGCAGTATATCCTCTACTTCCACATCAAAAGCGTCAGTAGGACCGTTATTTGTCACTTTTATAGTGTAGGTAATAGTCTCACCACCTTGAGTCTCGTCTTTATCACTTGATTTGATCACTAAGAGATCAGCAGCTACTACTTTCACAGTTACGGTAGCCACATCACAATCATCAGGGCTGTCATTCATACATATTTTGTAAATAAATGTATAGTCACCGCCAGGGGTTCCTGGAGTTACAGTAACCTGGCCTGTTGCAGTATTCAGCACTATACCGGGATGGGTAGGGGCTTCGACTATAGAAATAGTTACGTCACCATGTATAATAGGCTCTCCATCATATAAGTCGTTATCCAACACATTATCAATGGCAATTCCGCCTACATCACTACTGACAGCTCCAACATCATCCACAGCTACTGGAAGGGGGTTAGGTACCGTTTGCTCATTTGTGAACACACCTCCGGCAACACCTAACTGCACCGAATACATACGGGCATCGCTGCCACTGTTGACTTGTCCAAGGGCAAAAGTAATTTTATTATTGGCGTTCTGGAAATTGGTAATCATTGATGTACCATCTTTGAATACTATTCCGTCATCCACTCTTTTTGGCCCTGTAAATCTGGTACGTCCGGTTTGATTATTTGTAGTGATAGTCAATTCGGTAGGATTGTTTACTGTATAAGTCGAATAGCCTCCCACTTCCACATACTCACGTATCTTATTTCCATCACCGTCTATATCTACTGCGGTCAGATTATAGTTAAATGCAAATACAGAATATTCTGTATAATTTTCAACATACTCTATTTCGTACAGTATGTATCCATTATTTTTAGATACGATGATACGGGGTTGGAAGCGATCCGGCATCCCTTCTTGGGTGTCGTCGTCAAAACGGTCTATCGTAGCATTTTTACGTTCGAGTATTCGAAGGTAGGCATCCACTACTATACCGTCTTTGGTAAGCACATTCGTGTATTTATGTATAGCTCCCTCGTCTATCCCCTGTGGGTCACTAGGTTTATGATAGATCAAAGTACGGTTTGCATTGGTAAAACTGAAGGTAGAGCCCTCAATATCCAATACAAACGACTGGGCTGGCAACTGCATCGCTGCCAAAATAATAAATAATGCAGCTAATATGCTGACAACTTGAGTTTTCAAATTCATGATTTTCATTTCTGAGCCTTTTCTCATTTGTTAAACTGGTAGGTTAATGTGTGTGAAGTCAACTGAAGAGGGATCACCTCATTTGAGAATTTAAGCAGTACGGTCTGCTCAAAGGCAGGTACTGTCAATTTCATTGTGTAAGGAGTAGCCGGCTGCAGATAGGCTTTTTGATAAGCTATCTCTTTTTCATTGGTTACTTCTACTATACCTCTAACAGGAGTGGTTAGCGTTAACGAGATATCCTTTGTTGTTTTCCAGTTAAATTCAGAAGGTACTTTTAAATCTTCCATAGTTTGAGGAACAACAGGTTCATCTATTGGAAAACGGTCCTTTTTGCAAGATGCAAAAGCTACAAGAGATATCAGAGCGATTAGAATTACATGCTTTTTCATTAATTACATCATTAATTTTGTATGCCAGGGTTTTTCAAATTATATGCCAACTCAGTACTCTATTGGTATTCGATTGTATATCATCCTGTTGCATAATCTTCACTTTCTTATAAACTTCCCATATTGGGAAATAAACTTACTCATTGGGAATATTCCAAATTTTGTAGTTAAATAACAACTCATATACACCATCGGTTTTCACCAATAGGATCTCTCTATAGACCCTGACTTCTATCGCAGGTTTCAGTTTCCATACAGTAAGCGCATGTAAATAAAATATCAGACTACTGAAACACAATATTTGATGACTGTACTAAATTTGAAGGCTACAAGTCAGGATAGATATACTTTTTTTTAGATTCCTCACTGCGTTCGGAATGACAACAGGTATTGGGGTAAGGAGTTCCACCTCATTTCAAGCGTCAGCGAGAAATCTCACACACGATTCTTTACGACTGCTTGATGCCTGAAGAATCATTTGTATTAGTATCAGTTTGTTAGAGTTTATTACTGAATAAAGCACCTCCTTTCCTTAATGTTTCATTAGTTTCTGTACCCGCCAGCGTACGGCCCGTAGGGCTGATGAGCTGCAGCTGCATGACAGCTTGAATGTCATGCTCAGGAAGCTCTACCCATTCCTTAAAATTAGAGATACACTTTTTTAGATTCCTCACTGCGTTCGGAATGACAACAGGTATTGGGGTAAGGAGTTCCACCTCATTTCGAGCGTCAGCGAGAAATCTCGCATACGATTCTTTACGACTGCTTGATGCCTGCAGAATCATTTGTGTTAGTATCAGTTTGTTAGAGTTTATTACTGAATAAAGTACTTCCGTTCCTTAGTGTTTCATTAGTTTCTACACCCGTCAGCGTACGCCCTGTCGGACTGATGAGTTGTAGCTGCATAAAAGCTTGAATGTCGTGCTCGAGAAGCTCTATCCATTGCTAAAAACCATAGATACACTTTTTTTAGATTCCTCACTGCGTTCGGAATGACAACAGGTATTGGGATAAGGAGTTCCACCTCATTTCGAGCCTCAGCGAGAAATCTCACACACGATTCTTTACGACTGCTTGATGCCTGCAGAATCATTTGTATTAGTATCAGTTTGTTAGAGTTTATTATTGAATAAAGTACTTCCTTTCCTTAGTGTTTCATTAGTTTCTACACCCGTCAGCGTACGCCCTGTCGGACTGATGAGTTGCAGCTGCATGAAAGCTTGAATGTCGTGCTCGAGAAGCTCTATCCATTGCTAAAAACCAGAGATACACTTTTTTTAGATTCCTCACTGCGTTCGGAATGACAACAGGTATTGGGGTAAGGAGTTCCACCTCATTTCAAGCGTCAGCGAGAAATCTCACACACGATTCTTTACGACTGCTTGATGCCTGCAGAATCATTTGTATTAGTATCAGTTTGTTAGAGTTTATTATTGAATAAAGTACTTCCTTTCCTTAGTGTTTCATTAGTTTCTACACCCGTCAGCGTACGCCCTGTCGGACTGATGAGTTGCAGCTGCATGAAAGCTTGAATGTCGTGCTCGAGAAGCTCTATCCATTGCTAAAAACCATAGATATACTTTTTTTAGATTCCTCACTGCGTTCGGAATGACAACAGGTATTGGGATAAGGAGTTCTACACATAGGCGGCTGCGCCGCCTATGTGTAGAACTCTCTGTCTGTAAAAAGATCCAGGTCATTTCGAGCGTCAGCGAGAAATCTCACACACGATTCTTTACGACTGCTTGATGCCTGCAGAATCATTTGTGTTAGTATCAGTTTGTTAGAGTTTATTACTGAATAAAGTACTTCCGTTCCTTAGTGTTTCATTAGTTTCTACACCCGTCAGCGTACGCCCTGTCGGACTGATGAGTTGTAGCTGCATAAAAGCTTGAATGTCGTGCTCGAGAAGCTCTATCCATTGCTAAAAACCATAGATACACTTTTTTTAGATTCCTCACTGCGTTCGGAATGACAACAGGTATTGGGATAAGGAGTTCCACCTCATTTCGAGCCTCAGCGAGAAATCTCACACACGATTCTTTACGACTGCTTGATGCCTGCAGAATCATTTGTATTAGTATCAGTTTGTTAGAGTTTATTATTGAATAAAGTACTTCCTTTCCTTAGTGTTTCATTAGTTTCTACACCCGTCAGCGTACGCCCTGTCGGACTGATGAGTTGCAGCTGCATGAAAGCTTGAATGTCGTGCTCGAGAAGCTCTATCCATTGCTAAAAACCATAGATACACTTTTTTTAGATTCCTCACTGCGTTCGGAATGACAACAGGTATTGGGGTAAGGAGTTCCACCTCATTTCAAGCGTCAGCGAGAAATCTCACACACGATTCTTTACTATTGCTTGATGCCTGAAGAATCATTTGTATTAGTATCAGTTTTTTAGAGTTTATTATTGAATAAATGGAGATTGGATAAAGTATGCGTTATGTCCAAAAAAAAATCCTTCCATGGATCGCATGGAAGGATTTTGAGTATATCCCTTTAAAAGGGTTTGTATTTATTTCACGTAGATCACACTGCCTCTGACTTGCCAGGTTTTCTGACTTCCTTCAAGCACAATGCGATAGAAATACTGACCTGCATTACCTAACTCGGTGTTTTTCAACTTCAGGCTATGAGCTCCTGCTGACTGATTAGCATCGGTAAGAACCTGAACTTCCTGGCCGAAGTGATTATATACCACTACCTTCACCTTACCCGATTCGGGTAATACATACTGTATCTCCGTCATATCATTAAACGGATTTGGATAACAGGCATGGGTAAGCGAAAGACCTTCCATAGATGAGTTGGCAGACTCTAAATAAGGGACGATTAGGTCAACCGATATCTTGGCGGCTTGCTGATCGGCAAACTCGGTATCTCCTAATAGTTCTAAATAAGGTTCGCCCATATGCACAGCCGACTTAAGCCTGGCATGTAGGTAAACTAAGGTCTGACCTTGTGACAAAGACATCCCATTCAGATCGAACCAGGAAATACGTACTATACCTTGGTCATGATCAATATAGTTCACCGGGAAGTCTTCTACTTCGACTATTTCAAGCAGTTGAGGATCGTAGCTAAACCCTACTGTAGCAGCTCCTAACTGAACGCTTTGATCAATACGTACAGGTATGCGTACCAATTGGTCTTCCTCTACATTGATCATGCCTTCATAGGCTAATAGCTGAGATGATTTGGAACCACCGGGCAGATAGCTGGCGTTCATATCACCTGTTGCCACAAAATAAATATTGAACACATTCAAGCCGTCGTTCAGATTATCCAAGAATACTTCGTAATAGACTTCTGATGCTAAGGTTGATGCTGCATACTCACCTGAAGCGGTAAACACTTTCTCCGGAGCATAAGGATAAGCCTTCTCACTATGGTCTGTCAGACGTGTAGTAGCTAAGTTGAAGTAATGTGCTCCACCAGGCAGAGGATGATAGGTAGGATTACCTGTCATGGCATATTGTAGCAATAGGGCATCTGCACTGCTGATGGAATTGCTGTTAGTTACATCGGCTACTTGAGTGAAATAGTCGGTATAATCAGGAACGGATACAGGTGCTATCCATGGGAATATGGTCAGATTTGTATTGTTCACTGTCATCATGGCAATGATCAACGCATCTATTGATGAAGCTCCTCCCCAGTTGTTCCAGGTCCAGATCTTCTCTAATCGGTTATCAATTGCTTGTTCCCAGATACGCAATGTATAGTCTTTACCTGATTCAACACCTACATATTCGAAGTAGCTGCTCAGTCTGGTTTCAGGATTGTAGGCCACAAGTTGACGGCCACCTATTGCTGTCTCACCTTCAAAGAGCTGTACATAAAATACTCCATAATTATTAGGTGAGGGAATCAGTGTTTCGTTGGAGTTGAAGTATTTCAACTGACCGGCTATCTTGGCAGTAGAGCTGAAGGTGGCGGTCAATTCTTCATAGCATTCAGTAATGGTGAAGTCAAACTCAGCTTCTGATGATATGATATTTCCATCCATATCTTTCCAGTTCAGGAATTCCCAGCCGGGTGAAGGAGTAGCTACCAGAGTAACCACTGTGCCAACTGCGAAGTTGCCACCACCGCTGACTGTTCCACCATGTGATGGATTAACCTTCAACACTAATAAAGGTGGATTGACTTCCATTATGATCAGGTTAGATACAGCATCAGCTACTACAGCGCAAGGATGGCTTGAACTCATTTCTACGTAGATCTCGTCTCCGTCCAATGGCTCATAACTGAACTCTGCATCATTGGTACCTACTGCTACTTCATTGACATACCACTGATAAGTGGGGTTAGTCCCACTATTAACAGCAATAGCGGTGAAGGTTACCAACGTATTATCACATACGATAGTCTCTGCTGTGCTGATACTTACTTCTGCCGTCAGATCAGGGGTAACATCAACTACAAACGGATCTGATTCAGCCGGATTATTCAATGCACATCCAATGCTGGAGGTCAGTGTAACAGTCAATACATCTCCATCTGTTGGTACATAGGCAAAGATATCGCTATCAGCACCTACATCCACTCCATTAAGCTGCCACTGATAGGAAGGTGTTAATCCGCCATTTAGGGGCATGGCCTGAAACTGAGCCTCGGTAAAGGTACAGATGATATCAGTAAGCTGTACGATAGCTACTGCTACCGGCAGATCGTTTTGAAGGGTAAGTTCCATCTCAGAGGTCTGGCTGCAGCTGCTTCCAGGATCAGCTGTTATAGTAAGAATAACGCTGCCGTTGGCAATATCAACACTTCCAGGAGTATAGATAGGATTGACTACGGTGGCATCGTTGAAAGTACCATTACCACTTGTAGTCCAGATCAGGGAGGTATAGTTACTGGCTGTTGCTGCTACTATAGGGAAGCTTTCTGATACGCATACAGCTCCATCGGGGCCTGCATCCACCGAAGGTGTCCTGACAACGGTCAGAGTACCTTCTACAAAGGTGATATCGTAATTCGTACTCAGCGCATCGCTAACCGTGATAGGATAATCACCCGGATCGCTGGCCTCAGTAGCTGTAGTACTGATTTGTGGTGCAGCATCCAGAAACTCTTCATCTTCTCCATCTACAAAGCCGATGTAGGTGATAGTCAGTTCAGGATTAGGTTCAAACTGGCAACGTTCTTTATCGTCGGCAGTGATAGTCAAACCTTTTGGCTCTATAGTAAGAGTTACCTCTATGCGGACGCTTTCGCAGGCTTGTCCCTGCTCAGGATCCGGATCGAGTATCTCACGGGAGGCAACCCAGGCTTTATAAATGCCTGCCTGAGAGGCTGATGGAGCAGTAGTCTCCTGGTCATCTTCATCGTACCATACTAACTCGGTATTTGCCGGAGCTACAGCTTCTATGGTATGCAGCTGACCATCATAGGTAACAGTCAGATCTTCTACCGTAGGGGCAGGGATCTCGTCGGGCTGGGTAACTTCTACAAACTCGGCATAGTTGGAGCTGTTCACATCAGTAACACTATAAAAATAGGTGCCGGCAGCCAAGCCATAGACATTTTGTTCGGTTGATGTGAAATCATCCGGTCCTTCCCAGTAAATAGTAAAGGGAGGTACACCACCTTCTATATCCAATTCAATTGAACCATCGTTTGCATTATAGCAGCTCAGGTTTTGAACTATAGGAGTAACTGTCATAGCCGCAGTAAGACTGACATCGTCTATATACCAGAAATTAAATTGATAGTGATTGCCATCCAATACCCAGGCTACATAAGTAATATCTCCCAGATTATTTGTGATATTCAGATATACTTTCTCCGGTCCTTGATGGCCTTGACCTGATTGGTGTACCCAGGACTCATCTGTCCAGTTTATCCCATCGCTACTGGTTTGGATCTTATAAATGATTCCAGCCCCAAAATCATTAAAATAATGTCTGAATGAAAGCGTAAGTTGATCAAAGCCTGCCGTATTGAAAGCCGGACTTATCAACCGTGATAAACCAGTTGCATTAACCCATGAAGCTCTTAATTCATAAGGTGAGCCCCCGGCATTGGAACTATTGCTAATATCCCAGCGATTGCTTGTTACTCCCCCTTCATAGGTTTGTGACCAGCATAACAGGTAGTCTTCGTCAAAATGTTCGGAATAGGGTATATCAAAGGGTGCACAGTTGGTCACTACGCCTACTTCTTCCGATGAGCCGGTACCTGCTGGTGAAGTAGCATCCACCTGATAGTAGTAGATGGTTGCAGCTTCGGTGGTTTCATCCAGGTATTCTTTATCTTGTATACCTTCGGCAATCACTGTATAGGCTCCTAACTCAGTACCACGCTTGACGGTATATGTGTAATCGGATGCAAACATCTGATATTGTCCGTCAGCTTTTACAGCCGGAACGGCTATAGCTTCTGCTGCCGCTGTAGTCTGTATAGGTGAATGACTATGTCTGCTAATAGTCTTGATCGGTAGATCTTGCAATGCTGCATCACCGGGTTCCGAAATCAGTTGAGGAAGAGAAGCCATAGAAGCATTAGCCGTGGACATATAGGCACGCATTATAAAGTTATAAGCAATGCCATTCCAACTCGAACCTCCATTAGTAGAATAGGCACACATATCGTAGGATGGACTGATATCATCTGTTCCAACAAATGGTCCCACCGAACTATTAGCAGGCCATTGGGTAACAATGTAATAGGTCTGCCCTGCTGTTACGGGTATGGAGTTGGGGAAGCTTAGCAACAGCCATTCTCCTGTGGCAGAATTAACGGGAACATTAGGGAAGGTATGAACGGGTTCGCTCACATTGGGCATTCCATTTTTCTCCCCACAAAGTCGAATAGATTCAAAGGCAATAGGACCGTTGTTTCTGGCAAAAATTCCAATATGATTCAAGGAACCATTAGTCGGTATGACCACTTTAGTATAGAACATATGATTCAGACTGCTTGGGTCTGCTGCCCAATACCAGGCGTTGGCAACGCCGTTGTCGTATTTGATCTCGTAGTAGGGGAGAGGCTCATCCCATTCCAGTAAGACTGAGAAAGGATCTTCAGGGGTGGCAGTCAAATTCAAAGGTCCATTGGCATAACCGGTACCGGTAACAGGTGCACTATGGGTTCCAAAATTATCGGTAACGACCAGTTCAGCTGTTTTCACTCCGGTTGAACCTGGAGCAAACACAACTTGTACAGACATCTCTGAATTAGCTGCCAAAGTTTTAGGATAGGTATTGGCATCAATCAGTTGAAAATCGCCCGCATGGGTACCATCAAATGCAACACTCGAAATAGTGATATTAGTGCTCCGATTATTTCTCAAGGTAAAGGTTTTAGGTACCGATTGGAAATTGGCATAGATATCACGGAAGTCGTGTGACTCAGGCATAATCTCAAAAGCCGGCTGCTCTACTATGCTGATATCATCAAGAGCAATAAAGTCAATATCGGCAGGACTATAGGCATGCCAGCCAAAGTAATACACTCCGGTAGTAGCAGGAGTATATACGACTCTAAACTCGGTATATACAGGTACACCCATATCGGCCTTATCCCATAACACTGTTCCGTTGCTAATTGCAGCTAATTCAGGTGATTGAGCTACTAAGAACCTCATTTTTTCCATATCACCTGCCCAGCCGGGAGCACGAACCCAGAATTTAATGATGTAAGGCTGCTGTCCTGTCAATTCCAGGCCGGGTGTAACCAAATATTCATTCTTCGGGCTGATTGAAGAATAAAAGACGACGATAGCATTGGGTGCACTATTTGGTAGCTGTGGATCAATAGTCCATGGGCGGCTTGCTGCCGAGGCATGGCTCGTCCATCCTTTGGGCGGTGTAGCACCGGTTGGGCTGGTATCGAAGTTCTCCGAGAACGGTACACCAAAATTTGTTGTAGCCGATGCATTCACATAGGTAGTTGAATAGCTTGGTCCTGTAGTAACCGACCATGCCCGGTAATAATAAGTAGTTCCGGGATTAAGATTGCTTTGTGGATACAATCCGGTAGTACTACCTACATAGTGAACAGTGCCACCACCTTCGATTGAGCTACCCGGAGTATATATACCCGAAGGTGTTCCAAATGTATTAGTAGTATTCCATGCTACTAATACATTATTTCCTTGGGCATTTGGAGTAGCAGCAAAAGCGATCTGAGTTGAGCTGGTTGCATTAGCTGTAAAGCTTGACGGAGCATCTGGTAAGGTAGTTGTATTTCCCGTCAATGGGGAAGCTGTACGATATACCGGTCCCTGACATTCGTCACCAGCATTGTAGGCAAACACATAGTAGTAGTATTTAGTGCCTCCATCTAAACTCGTAGCATTGAAGGTAGTCTGTGTGCCGAAACCAACCACGGTTCCATTACCTATGGCATCGCCAACCGAATAATTCGTCATATTAACTGGTGTCCCTCCAAGAGTTGCTGAAGTACTTTGAGCCACTAAGTAACCATAGGCTGCTGGTGAAGCGGTAAAGCTTCCGGTTACGCTATTGGTAGCGGGGGTAAGTTCCAATGCTGTTGGCTGTGCTGCCGGTGGGGAACAAGGAGGTGGAGACAGTTTGACAACAATATCATCCACATATAAATAGTATTCGTTAGCGGCAGAATATGCCTGAAAACCAATATAATATACGCCGGTTGTGTTGGGTGTAAAGTCAACAATATTGGTTTTCTTGCCAGCCAGCTTAATTTCTGGATGATCGGCTAACTCGGTGGTCATAGCGGCTATAGTGGCAGCAGTACCCATAGCAACCCTTAATTTCTCAGTAAACGAGGCACTATTATTACCATAGTCATAGGACAGACGGTAGGATGTACCAGCTGTTAAATTAATACCTTGAGTGAAAAACCAGGTGTTAGCAGGATTTGCGGTGTTATAATTATACCGCAACACTTTGGAGGTAAACCCATATCCAGGACTAACAGCTGTTACCCAAAGGTTTCCATTACCTCCTTGAACTACTCTCGTACAAGCAGGGATAGCCGGAGGAGTAACCGATTCAAAGTCCTGTACGTAGGGTATATCCGCTGCACCACATTCCGTGGTGAATGTAGCCGGGCTTGACCATGCGCTCAGATCACCACCGCCGCAATCTGCCTGAACATACACATCATACGAAGTATTTGAGGTCAGACCAGTAATAGTACGACTAGGTGTTGTTATACCGGAAATAAGAGTTCCTGCTGTTTCCGGATCAAAGCCGGGAGAACCATATTTTAAATTCCATTTAGACTCGGCACCTCCGGCAGTCCAGGAAGCTTTAGCTGAAGTTTGAGTGATTTCGGAAATGGTTAGGCCATCCGGTTTTAGACAAGTGGGCCCCGACTGAACCGTTACATCATCTAAATTCAATCCTCGTGCCCAATTAGAAGTTGCTTCAAAAGCGATATAATACGTTGCTGTCGGATTGGGAAGTGGTAATGATACTTCGGTCCATGCAATATGCTCACTCGTGTAATTATCTCCTATTTGTACCCATGCATCGCTGGGGCTTGTTTTATAAAACACTCGCAATTCATCTATATCTCCGGCCCAGTTTTGATTTGCATAATAGAATGTCAATTCAGGGTTAGGTACATTCGTCAGATCAAGCATAGGGGTAACTAACTTGGTTTTACTACCTGAGGAAGTATTCCGAAATTCAGCCATATGGGAGCCAGTTTTTGGCTTGATATTGCCAGATCCATTTTGAGTAACAAAAGCCCAGTTAAATGAACCACTCACATATTCGTTTTTCCAGCATGCCGGGATGACAGCTGCGTTAAAGCCTTCACTCCATGGAAAATTCGTGACAGCCCCACATTCAGTAGTAAATGTGCCAGGACCTATCCATGAACTATAATCTCCTCCTCCACAATTGGCTCGTACATAGGCTTTATATTCGGTAGAAGCTTGCAGGCCATTGGCAGTTGCCGAAGTTTGTCCTACTCCAACGCTGCCGCTTGCTACCAAACCGTTGGCTCCGCTACCGGCATCACCCGTAGTACGCACTTCCCAGTCATACCCATTAGCCGGATCGCTAGCTGAAGCAGTCCAGTTGAGCGTAGCGCTGTTTTGCGTAATATTTGTTATAGTTAAACCCGAAGGATTGAAACAGGTCGGAGGAGCTCCGATACGTACCGTATAATCTTCTACTTCTCCATAAAAAGAGCTACCACATGGTTCTGGAATAGAACTATATCCATAGACCATACGGACTCGCATACGGTAGTCACCGTCGGGAACCCAGGCAGGAACTGTGATAGTACCGGAGAAAGATTCTCCCCATGGGTCATCCATATCTAATATATATTCTTCATCGGTTCCTACGCCAAACTCAAAATCCTGATTCCAGTCAATCCAGACAGTAACTAAATCAAAATCATCCGGCGAATTGCTATTTGTCACTATGATCGTTTCACTGTCACCGGCTGACATGGTATTCACCTGGTCGGTATAGTCGCCTACACCCCCTTGCCATCCGGTGCTGTTGTCAATATCTCCAAACTGCACCCTGGTTATATATTCATAGCTGCCAGAAGATGTTGTGGCCGTACAGTATGCATCCGCTAGTGGGATGATGTTATCCGGCTGTTGAACAATTTGCTGATCAGCCATCATTCTTTCCATCTCAGCTATTTTCAATTTACGAATCTCATCCTTTTTAACTTCGTTCTGAGCTGAAGCGGCAAAACTGTTACCTAACAACAACAATACTATAGCTGTCAGGCTAAAAAGCCAGTTTAAAAAAGTAATTTTTTTTCTCATAATTATTTATTTTGGTTAAGTACAATTAGTTTATCCTTCTGAAATAGTTAACTTTTCGTCAGGAAAATCATATTTTTATTTATATCATGTTGACCTAATGTCAGCAGTAAAAGGATACATCAATAAAATCACTAAATCTTTTTTCTTGGTTACGATAAAAAAGTGGATTTCCTTTTGATGTGAGGTCAAACAACAGCCTTCAGACTTGTCCACATTCAATACATTCAAGGAGGCTTTTCAGTAAAAACATGTAAATTTTTGTACATAAGATTCATTTTTTAATAAATACTCTATTGATTTTCAGGTTATTTAATTTTATGTCTTAGGGTCGAAATCAGTCATAATCTCAATCTGTCTGATACAATTTGAAACTCAATGGTTACAGCAAATGTAACAAGTTTTTACAAAAAAAAATAAAAAAATAAAAAAATAGACTCACAAGTTGGAATACTGCTGACAAAATTGATCCAAACTTAGATGCAATTACCGGCCGTATGCCCTCTTTTTAAACCTGATTTACACAAGCTTCCGTGGTTAAGATATTATTTAGCTGTTTGTCAACGTTATAGCAGCTAATTTATACTAGTTTTGAGGATTAATTTATGGAAAATAGTATTATTATTTGGGTATTTCAACCAATGCTTTAGGTGTTCTTTCTGATAGTTCTATTCGATGTTCCTATAAAAAAATCCTTCCATAATAATTTACGGAAGGATTTTTGGCATCCTCAAAAAAAGGTCATGGAAACTATTTTACATAAATCACGCTACCTCTCGACAGCCAGGTTTTCTGGCTTCCTTCCAATATGATTCTATAGAAATACTGGCCTGCGTCGCGCAGTTCGCTGCTTCTCAGCTGTAGGGTGTGAGCTCCGGCAGTCTGCTGTGCATCGGTGAGTACTAATATTTCCTGTCCGAAGTGGTTATACACCACCACTTTCACCAGACCCGATTCAGGAAGTACATACTGTATTTCCGTCAGATCATTAAACGGATTGGGATAGCAGGCATGGGTCAGCGACAGTCCATCCAAAGATGATTCACTTGTTTCTATATAAGGTACGTTCAGGTCAACCGAAATTTTGTTTGCGTTTGTATCGGCAAACTCGGTCTCGGCAAGCAGTTCCAGATAGGTATCGCCTAAGTGTAAAGTCGATTTGATTTTTGCATGAAGATAGACTATAGCCTGTCCTTGGGACAACGACCTTCCATTCATGTCGAACCAGGAAATACGTACTATACCATTTTCCTGATCAATATAATGGAGCGGATAGTCTTCTACGTTTACGATCTCAAGGATTTGTGGATCATAGGCGAAGGCCAGGGTTGTAGCCCCTAATTGCACCTCCTGATCCACGCGTACCGGAATACGCACTATCTGATCTTCGTTGAGCTGTATCGTGCCTTCATAGGCTAACATCTGCGAAGCTTTGGCGTCAGAGCCGGGTATATAGTTCGCATTCACGTCTCCTGTAGCTACAAAATAGATGTTGTACACATTGAGTCCGTCTTTGAGGTCTTCAAGCACTACCTCATAATAAATTTCTGAGGCAGGCATGGAAGCAGCATACTCTCCAACGGGTGTAAACACAAGTTCAGGCGCATTGGGATAGACCTTGTCGCCGTGGTTAGCCTGATAAGTGGTAGCCAGATTGAAGTAGTGGGATCCATCCGGCAGAGGCCTATATTCTGGATTACCGGTCACGGCATATTGCAGCAGCAGGGCATCGGCACTGGTGATAGCATTGTTGTTGTTCACATCCGCTACCTGTGCAAAATATGGAGTATATTCTGTGGCAGTAACCGGTGCAATCCATGGGAGCATAGTCAGGCTGGCGTGGTTCACACTCATCATGGCAATGATCAACGCATCTATGGAAGAGGCTCCACCCCAGTTATTCCATGTCCAAACCATATCCAGTCTATCTCGGATTGACTGTTCCCAGATACGAAGGGTATAGTCTTTACCTGATTCCACACCTACAAATTCGTAATAGCTGTTCAGTCTGAACTCGGGATTAAAGCTAACTAATTGACGTCCGCCTATAGCTGTCTCACCTTCAAAGAGCTGTACATAAAATACTCCATAATTATTAGGTGATGGTATCAGGGTCTCATTATCGTTGAAGTATTTGAGCTGACCAGCTATCTTAACAGTATAGTTGAATACAGCTATCAGCTCATCGTAGCACTTGGTGATGGTATAGTCGAATTCGGCGTCGGTAGAAATCACATCCCCATTCATATCTCTCCAGTTGAGGAACTCCCAACCGGGAGCTGGTGTAGCCACAACGGTTACTGTACTGCCAATGGCATAGTTATCCCCTCCACTTACGGTACCTCCATGAGCAGGATTGGCAATCAACATTAGAAGAGGTGGTGTTACTTCCATAATAATGGTATTGGAAACGGCATCTGCTACGACTGCACAGGGATGGTCGGATGTCATCTCCACATATATCTCATCCCCATCAAGTGGTTCATAGCTAAACTCGGCTGCATCGGTTCCAACGGCTTGCTGATTGACATACCACTGATAGCTTGGGCTGCTGCCACCATTCACCGGTATAGCGGTAAAGGTAACCATAGTATTATCACATACGTTGGTTGATTCTGTAGTAATACTTACTTCAGCAGTTTGTTCAGGGGTGACACTGACCACGAAAGGTTCAGAGTCAACCGGGTTGTTCAATGCACAACCTATGCTAGAGGTCAGAGTAACGCTCAGCACATCGCCATCGGTAGGTAGGTAGGCAAAGAGATCGCTATCATCTCCTACATCCACTCCATTAAGCTGCCACTGATAGGAGGGGATCAGACCTCCATTGACAGCTAATGCCTGAAACTGAGCTTCGGTGAATGTACAGATGATATCAGTCAGTTGGATGACAGCCACACTAACGGTCAGGACATTCTGCAGGGTTAGTACCATCTCAGAAGTCTGACTACAGCTGCTACCAGCATCAGCTGTTAAGATCAGTATGACGCTGCCATTGGCGATATCCACACTTCCGGGAGTGTAGATAGGGTTGACAACGGTAGCATCGCTGAACGTACCATTTCCGCTGGTAGTCCATAATAAATCGGTATAGTTACTGGCTGTTGCAGCTACAATGGGGAAGCTTGCCGAAACGCATACAGCACCATCAGGACCTGCATCTACGTTAGGTGCTCTGACTACGGTTAAGGTACCTTCCACATAAGTGATATCGTAATTGGTGCTCAAAGCACCGCTTACTGTGATAGGATAGTTATCTGGGTCGCTGTTTTCGGTAGCTGTGGTGTTGATTTGAGGTAGTTCATCCAGAAACTCTTCGCCTTCACCATCCACAAATCCATCGTAGGTAATCGTCAACTCAGGATTAGGTTCAAACTGACACCGTTCTTTATCATCAGCAGTGATGGTTAATCCTTTAGGTTCAATGGTTAAGCTTACTTCGATGCGAACGCTTTCGCAGCCTTGTACCGGTTCGGGTACTTGATCGGGTATCTCTCGTGCTGCAACCCAGGCTGTATAGATACCTGCCTGGTTAGCGGAAAGAGCAATAGTCTCATCACCATTTTCGTCATACCAAACCAGTTCTGTATTGGCCGGAGCTACGGCTTCTATTGTATGTACCAGACCGTCATAGGTTACTGTAAGATCTTCCACAGTAGGAGCAGGGATCCTATCCGGTTGGGTAACCTCAACGAATTCAGAATAGTTGGAACTGTTGATATCGGTTACGCTATAAAAATACATACCGGCTGCCAGCCCGTAGATATTTTGTTCGATGGAGGTGAACTCGTCCGGTCCTTCCCAATAAATAGTAAAGGGTGGTAAACCTCCTTTTATATCTAATTCAACAGAACCATCGTTGATATTGTAGCAGCTCAGGTTTTGAACGATTGGAGTAACCGTCAGCGCTTCTGTCACAATGACCTCGTCTATATACCAATTATCTAACTGATTATGATTTCCGTCCAATACCCAGGCTATATAAGTAATATCTCCCAGATTATATATCAGATTTCTATATACATTCTCCGGTCCTCTGTTTCCATTACCTGATTCATAAACCCAGGTTTCATCTGTCCAGTTGATTCCATCGCTACTTGTCTGAATCTTATAGGTAAGACCGGCACCATTAACTTTTAAATAATGTTTAAACGAAAGTGTAATCTTGTCATATCCAGCTGTATTGAATGCAGGACTGATTAATCTTGAGATACCTGTACCGTTCGTCCCTTCAGCCTTCATTTCATTGGGTGATCCTCCGGCCTGAATGGTATTGCTCAGATCCCATCTATTGCTAGTGATTCCGCCTTCATATTCCTGTGACCAACATTCTACATAGTTTTCGTCAAAATATTCTAAATATGGGATCTCGGTCGCTTCACATTTAGTTGTAAATACTATTGATTCACTCCAATCACTATATTCTTCATCACCACAATCGGCCTGGACGTATAGCTCATATGAAGTGCCTAAAGCTAAACCGGTAATGGTATAGCTGTTGTTTGTTATACCCATAATAGCTATTCCTTCAGAATCGGGATCAAAACCTGGAGAGCCGTACTTCAGGTTCCATATAGATTCATTACCTGCCGGAATCCAGGAAGCTTTGGCTGAGGTTTGAGTGATTTGGGAAATAGATAGGCCATCCGGCTCCAGACAAGTCTTATTCGACTGAACCAGTACATCATCTATATTCATCCCCCGTGCCCAATTAGATGTTGCTTCAAAAGCAATAAAATATGTTGCCGTAGGATTGGGAAGTTGTAATGATACTTCGGTCCATGAAGTATGTTCATCTGTGTAATCATCCCCTATTTGTACCCAGGCATCATTGGGGCTTGTTTTATAAAACACGCGTAATTCATCTATGTCTCCGATCCAATTTTGATTGGCAAAATAGAATGTCAATTCAGGGTAAGGTACATTAGTCAAGTCCAGCATAGGGGTGACCAACTTGGTCTTGCTATCTGAGGAAGTATTGCGAAATTCGGCCATATGGGATCCGGTTCTTGGTTTGATATTGCCAGATCCGTTTTGAGTAACAAAAGTCCAGGTATATGTACCGCTCACATATTCGTTTTTCCAGCATGCCGGGATAACAGCTGCGTCAAAGCTTTCACTCCATGGAAAATTAGTGACAGCACCCCCACATTCAGTGGCAAATATACCAGGTCCTACCCATAGACTATACTCTCCACCTCCACAATTGGCTTGGACATATACCTCATACGAAGTACTTGAGTTCAATCCGGTAATAGTATGGCTTGTTATGTTGATATTGGAAATAAGAGTTCCAGCTGATTCAGGGTCAAAGCCCGGTGAACCATACTTCAGATTCCAGTTAGATTCTGCGCCTCTGGCAGTCCAGGAAACTTTGGCTGAGGTTGAAGTGATATCGGAAATGATTAGATTGCCAGGTTTTGGACAGGCAGGATCCTCTTCTATAGAAACATCATCTACATACCATGAGTGAGCAAAATTACCAGAATATCGAAAAGCTATATACACGGTTTCCCCGGCAAACTGACTCAATGATACCTCTGTTTCAACCCATAATTCAGTTACAGACATTGGTGACCATATTTGCTGAAAGTCATTATCAGCCGGATTACCAGAACCTGTTGAAACCCAAACCGAATTATTTACATAGTCCTCTGGATCCAGATTATATGACCAGAATGTTAAAGTAGCACTGTGGGCTGGCAATTGAATGGGGCGTGTTACTAACCAACCATCCTGATTACCAATGGCATACCTGTGATAAGCCGATTTTGAACCGCCCGGTGTATGATTTCGAGTACCAGAAGTCCATTGCGAGCCTCCGCTATCTATGTCATAACGTTGCCAGTATAAAGGAGGAAAGACATTTCCTTCAAAATCTTCCACAAAGGGTATGGCCGATGGAGCAACGATAATAGCACTTGCACTTACCGGTGCAGATTCTCCGGGATAAGGATCTCCATACACAGCTGTGATCTGATACTCATAGACTCCATCTTCTAATAGGTTATCCAAATAGCTGATTGCATCAGTACCTAAAGTAGCAATCTGCTGGCCATCGCGGAAGATATTGTATCCTAGGAGAGGCCCGTTCACTAGGCCATCGCTGGAACCTTCAACTACAAAAGGTACTCCTTGTTGTGTTGAGGTACCATAATCCAACCAGTTTTGCCAGACTGTTTGGGCGAATTGTTTAGCATTACCTGTAGTAGTTTCTCCCGTGATAGTGATTGGGATACCCCAAGGACCACTATCTATACTACCGATCACTGAGAAATCAACCCAATAAGTACCCGGCAGGAGACTTAGTCCTGGAGTTCCGGCTGTAACAGCCATGATAGGACGATCGGTATTTGTCAAATCTGGACCATCAACCCGATAGATGCCTGTCCATTCGGTAGAAATCATCACATTGCTGACCATATCTCCATAGATTATCTGTCCGCCCTCACCTGGAACGCCGTTCCAAATCTGTAGGAACGCACCGGTAATCGTACTGGTAGTAGGGCTTCCGGTTTGATAACCATAAAAAGTAAAGCGTTCTATGTCCCAGTTCTCGGTAACCACAAAGTCATCTGCCAGGCGGTAGCCTTCGGTTTTATTGATATTTGCACCATAGGTTTTCAATCCTGAATCCAGATAACTGATGTCAGCTCCACCGGCACCCTGTCCGGGTCCATTAATAAAGGGGCCGTTGTCGTATAATACGTCCACGTTCAAAAGAGGAGCATCCCACTCCAGCAAAGCTGTCAATCCATTAGGAGTAACAGTAAAGTTACGGGGTTTGGGAAATACTACCCCTGTACCGCCGGTAACCATAACCGTATAATCTTCTACTTCCCCAAAAGCAAAATTGCCACATGGTGTTGGAATAGCACCCCATCCATCGACCATACGGATACGCATGCGGTAGTCACCCTCAGGAACCCAGGCAGGAACAGTGATAGTACCGGAAAAAGATTCTCCGTCTGGATCATCCATATCCAATATAAATTCTTCATCGGTTCCAACACCAAACTCGAAATCCTGGTTCCAGTCAATCCAAACAGTAACTAAATCATCTTCATCCGGATTAAAACTATTTGTCACTATGATAGTTTCACTGCCACCGGCTGCCATTGTATTCACCTGGTCGGTATAGTCGCCTACACCACCTTGCCAACCGGTAGTATTATCTATATCCCCAAACTGAACTCTTGCAATATATTCAAAAGTACCAGAATTTGTTGTGGCCGTACAGTATGCGTCTGCTAGTGGGATGATGTTATCCGGCTGGTGAACAATTTGCTGATCAGCCATCATTCTTTCCATCTCAGCTATTTTCAATCTACGAATCTCATCCTTTTTAGCTTCGTTCTGAGCTAAAGCGACAAAACTGTTACCTAACAGCAACAACGCTATAGCTGTCAGGCTGAAAAACCAGCATAAAAAAGTATTTTTTTTTCTCATAATCATTTATTTGGGTTACATATAATTGGTTGATCCTTCTGAAATATTCAACTTTTCGTCAGAAAAATCATATTTTTATTTGTATCATGTTGACCTAATGTCAGCTGTAAGAGATACATCAACAAAATTTTCCTCATTTTTCCAATAAGACTATAGAAAAAGAGGGATTTCTTATGAGATGTGAGGTCAAACACTAGCCTTCCATACACTTTACATTAAAAGGATTCAAGGAGGCTTTCCTACTATACCTGTTCTTCTCTTGTACATAATTATTGTTTTTTAATACTTACTAACAAGTGTCTGCCCATAAATGTTTTCAATTTTTCATTAGTCTGCCATCAACACAACATTCACAGACATAAGCACGGCTAAGGTATGTGATTTAACCTGTAATATTGGATAAAAATGTCTTTTATTTGATAATTTCAGCTTTCATTCATTGTGTTAGTATAGGTTGGATACACCTATCCCATTGAGACACATTAGAATACATATATGAGTGTTTTTAAGCTAAAATTCTTTCTAAGGTCATCTTTGTACGCACTCTGTGGTTATATGCAATACTACTCCAGAGTGCTTTTGCCTGAATATGCTTCCATCCTTTCCATTCGCAGCACCTTAGTCCAAAATCCTGCTTTAGATTTGAGATAACAGCCTCCATACCACTATGCCACTTCCCTAGCCCTATCTCCATGTGTAAGCTGCTGATTGTATTTTTTAAACTACCAACAATCGTGTTAAACAACACATTGGCTATACCCATACCCTGTGTATATTCTAAATTGGATTTACCCGCATAACCCCCATCTGTCACCATATCTCATGGAGCACTTTTGTAATAGGACAGGGCACTGTCAAGGGTTAGCTGGTACAGATCAGTGTCCTTTGGAATACTCTAAACAATAGGGTATTCTTTACTAAGGTTTAGCGGTTTAACGTTGGTAAAGAGTGTGATATGAAGTAGTTACCTATTTTTTCTGCGAGGCTAATTTAGAGATCAGGAACTCGCTGTTCATCCGTGCGATATGGCTGACGGATATTTCTTTAGGGCATTCTGCCTCACAGGCATAGGTATTGGTACAGTTACCAAATCCTAACTCATCCATTTTTGCCACCATATTTTGTACTCTTTCGCGTGCTTCTACTTTTCCTTGCGGCAGTCGTGCAAACTGCGATACCTTAGCTGCCACAAACAGCATGGCACTGGCATTCTTACATGCTGCCACGCATGCTCCACATCCAATACATGCTGCCGCATCCATAGCTATGTCTGCTACTCGTTTAGGAATAGGTATGGCGTTGGCATCAGGTATCCCGCCTGTCTTCACCGAGATGAATCCGCCGGCTTGTATGATCTCATCAAAAGCAGAGCGGTCAACCATCAGGTCTTTGATCACCGGGAACGGCTTGGCTCGCCAAGGTTCTATGACTATAGTCTCACCGTCTTTAAAATGCCGCATATGCATCTGGCAGGTAGTGATGCCTTTATCTGGCCCGTGAGGCCTTCCATTGATGAAGAGGCTGCATGCGCCGCATATACCTTCACGGCAGTCGTGATCAAAAGCAACCGGGTCTTCATCCTTATGCACTAACTCCTCGTTGAGGATATCAAGCATTTCAAGGAATGAGGCATCGGGAGATATATCTGTTACCGGATAATTGATAAATTGTCCTTTTTCGTTAGCGGAGGCTTGCCGCCATATTTTTAATGTTAAATCCATCTTATTCAGGTTTAGTAGTGAAAAAAATGTACTTGTTAGTCTATTTATAGCTGCGTTGTGTAACGTGTAGGAACTCGTGTTCGAGTATTTCTTTGTGCAACACATCTTCCTGATCGGCACCTTTATATTCCCATGCCGACACAAAGCTGAAGTTTTCGTCGTCGCGTAAGGCTTCCCCTTCTTCGGTCTGGTATTCTTCCCTGAAATGGCCTCCGCATGACTCTTTTCTTTGCAGTGCGTCTTTTGCCATCAGTTCACCCAACTCTAAGAAGTCGGCTACCCTAAGTGCTTTCTCCAACTCGGGATTGACCATCTCGTTCTTACCCGGCACTCTCACATTATTCCAGAAATCTTCTCTCAACTCTCTGATCAGCCGGATGGCTTTTTCCAGGCCTTCTTTATTGCGTCCCATGCCTACATGGTCCCACATGATTAAACCGAGCTTGCGGTGATAGCTGTCCACCGTATTTTTACCTTTGATCGACAGCAATCGGTCAATAGTTGCCTTAGTGCTATTTTCTGCCTGATCGAATTCGGGCAGGTCTGTCTTGAAGAAAGGTACACGTATCTGATCGTTCAGATAGCTTTGAATAGTATAAGGCAGTATAAAATATCCATCAGCTAATCCCTGCATCAGGGCTGAAGCGCCTAAGCGGTTGGCTCCATGATCGGAGAAGTTGGCTTCACCGGCAGCAAAAAGTCCCGGTATGGTAGTCTGCAGCTCATAGTCCACCCATAATCCACCCATGGTATAATGTACAGCAGGGTAGATCATCATAGGTGTCTCGTAAGGATTCTCGTCCACTATTTTCTCATACATCTGGAACAGATTGCCATATCGTGCTTCTATGACTTGTTTTCCAAGTCGGTTGATGGCATCGGCGAAGTCTAAATAAACGGCTAATCCAGTTCTTCCAACACCGAAGCCGGCATCGCAGCGTTCTTTTGCAGCTCTGGATGCCACGTCACGCGGTACTAAGTTGCCAAAGGCAGGATACCGCCTTTCCAAATAGTAGTCGCGACGGTCTTCAGGTATCTCCGTAGGCTTGAGCTGTCCGTCTCTTATCTTTTGGGCATCTTCTTTATGCTTGGGCACCCAGATACGTCCATCATTGCGAAGGCTTTCGCTCATCAGGGTCAGCTTCGACTGATAGTCGCCTTTGACAGGGATACAGGTTGGATGTATTTGTGTAAAAGCCGGGTTGCCAAAGAAAGCTCCTTTCTTATATGCCTTCCATATCGCACTTCCATTGCTGGCCATCGCATTGGTAGAGAGGAAGAACACATTTCCATAGCCTCCTGTAGCCAATACGACTGCATGAGCTGAATAGCGCTCTAACTCACCTGTTACAAGGTTGCGCATGATGACACCTCTTGCACGCCCGTCGATGATGACTAACTCCATCATATCACGACGGTTGTACATTTGTACATTTCCTTTTCCAACTTCTTTGCTCAATGCGCTATAGGCACCAAGCAGCAATTGCTGGCCTGTCTGCCCACGAGCATAAAATGTACGTGATACTAAAGCGCCTCCAAACGAACGGTTGTCTAACAATCCGCCGTATTCGCGGGCAAAAGGCACACCTTGCGCCACACACTGGTCAATGATATTGTTGCTCACCTCTGCCAAGCGATATACATTGGCTTCCCGAGCACGATAGTCACCTCCTTTGATAGTATCATAAAACAGCCTGTAGATGCTGTCGCCATCATTGGGATAATTCTTTGCAGCATTGATACCGCCTTGAGCTGCAATACTATGAGCTCTTCGCGGACTGTCTAATATAGTAAAAGCCTTCACCTTGAATCCTAACTCGGCAAAGCTGGCAGCTGCCGATGCACCGGCAAGACCAGTTCCAATTACTATGATCTCAAGACGTCGCTTATTAGCCGGATTGACAGGGCTGAGATCTTGTTTGTAGGTAGTCCATTTCTCGGCCAAAGGGCCTTGAGGTATTTTTGCGTCTAATTTTGTCATATCAATGGTTTATTTAAAGAAATAAATAACTAAAGGTATAGCAATGAATCCTAAGGTGATGAAAATAGCTAACAGCCTGCCGATAAGCTTGATAACAGGTGTGTAAACCGTATGATTCAAGCCTAATGACTGAAAAGCCGACTGTATGCCATGATCCAAATGGAAGCCTAACAACAATAAGGCTACAATATAAAAGACCACGTAAGCGCCATCTTTGAAAAGATTATACACCATCTGACCCATATTATCGTATGTGCCTGATTCATAGGTGATGGATTCTACATTGCCAAACTTGAGCTTGATAAAAAAATTGGCAAAATGAATGATCAAAAAAATGAAAACAATAGCACCGGTATGTATCATATACTTAGAGAAGAACGACATCTCTGATGGATATTTTTTGTCATACCGTTTAGGACGAGCCAACCAGTTTTGAATTTGAATGATGACACCCAAAATAATATGAAGAATAAATCCAAAAAATAATACCCATTGAATGGTTTGGATCACTGGATTGGTCACCATGAAGTGCCCTGCCTGATTGAAAAGCTCAAAAGTATCATCAAATAGAACTAAGATATTGATACTCAGATGTACCAATAAAAAACTGACCAGAAACAAACCAGCCAGTGCCATGATGATTTTCTTAGTGATAGATGAGTAAGAAATCATTGTTTTGCTCATAGTGATTGGATTTGGTAATAATTTTGAATAAAAATGTTCGGTAAATGATTGAAATTTTAAACCTACTTTTGTATGCAAAAGCAAAGCAACAAATGTAGAGAATTATTTTAACAAATTTTATAAAACGATTTTTTTTATTTCAGCATGCGTTATACACCTATACCCAACGAACTCTTTAGCACGAACCGCAAACGTCTGACAGCTCTCTTAGCTGACAACTCAATGGCAGTCTTACCCGCCGCCGAGCCTATGCCACGTAATGGCGATCAATACTATCCCTACCGCCAGCATTCTGATTTTTTTTATTTAACCGGGATAGGGCAGGCCGGTGCCATGCTGTTGCTTTATCCTGACTGCCCTAATCCGGCTTTTAGAGAAATACTGTTTATCGAAGCCTACGATATCGTCAAAGCTACCTGGGAAGGGCATATGCTCTCAGCCGAAGAAGCAACCCAACTATCAGGCATTACTCAAGTGATGACTACTGACCAGTTTGAAGCTACACTCCATGAATGCATGAACTATGCAAAACGCATATACCTCAACAGCAACGAATACATCAAATTTAAACCTACGGTAGAAAGCGCCTATCATAAGTTAGCCGTACAACTGCAAAACCAATATCCCTTACATAAGTTTAGGAGGCTCGCTCCCCATTTGGAGCAGCTGCGAACAATCAAACAACCAATAGAAGTCGAGCTGATCACCAAAGCTGGAGCTATAACCGGTGAGGCATTCAAAAAAATACTAAAAACAATCAAGCCAGGTCAGTATGAGTACGAGGTAGAAGCCGGGATCACTCATAGTTTTATCTCCAATGCAGCCAACGGGCATGGCTTTTTCCCCATAATAGGTAGCGGCATCAATGCATGTGTGTTGCACTATAATGCCAACAACCGGCAGATGCTATCGGGCGATCTGTTGTTGATAGACTTTGGAGCCGAATACGCCAATTATACAGCTGATATTAGCAGAACCATACCGGTCAATGGCAAGTTCACTGAGCGACAGAAGCAATGCTATGAGGCAGTCTTACGGGTTTTCAATGCTGCTATTCCTCTTTATACTGTTGGTAATACTATTGATTATATCAATCAGACTGTATGGGAGATGATGGAACAGGAAATGATTGGCTTAGGACTGTTCACTCAGGATGACATAGAAAGGCAGTCGCCGGAGGCGCCTTTGTATCGCAACTATCTGATGCACGGCATAGCCCATCATCTCGGGCTCGATGTACACGATGTAGGCTCCAGATACACACCTCTGCAGGCAGGCATGGTATTAAGCTGCGAGCCGGGTTTGTATATACGCGACGAAAAAATTGGGATACGCTTAGAAAACGATATACTGATCACCGAAAGCGGCCCAGTGGATCTGACATCCGAAATACCAATAGAAATACACGAAATTGAAACTCTCATGGCATCAGGCCAATGATAGAACACACAAATAAATTCTGAATAAATTACCGATAAATTAAAAAAATCATGTTCGACAAAGAAGTGTATGCCGGTCGCCGCAGCCGGCTTAAAAAAGAAGTCAAAGCTGGGGTAGCTCTTTTCTTAGCCAATCCCGAAGCCAGTTTTAACTATCCTGCCAATACTTATTTTTATCGTCAGGACAGCCATTTCTCTTATTTTTTTGGTATCCATCAGCCAGGCTTAGCCGGTTGGATAGATTTTGACACAGGCGAAGAGCTCCTTTTTGGCGATGACGTAACCCTGGAAGATATTATCTGGATGGGCACCCAGTCCTCTATAGCTGATCAGGCAGCTCAAATTGGTGTTGAAACCAGCTTGCCTTATGCAGAATTGGAAAAAAAGATCAAAAAAACGATAGCCCAAGGGAGGACGATCCATTTTCTGCCGCCCTATCGCGGGAAAGTGATGATAGAGTTAGGTATGCTGCTTGACATTCCGGCACATCAGGTCAGAGCCGGTTCAAGCATCGAACTGATCAAAGCGGTAGTGAAACTGAAAGAGATCAAGGATAGCCTGGAAATATCCGAAATAGAAAAAGCTGTTGACATTGCTTATCTGATGCATACTACCGCTATGAAAATGGCCAAACCCGGTATGATCGAGCAGGAGATAGCCGGCACTATCGAAGGGATATCTTTAGCCTTAGGTGGCCCGGTCTCATTTCCCATCATCCTGAGTATGGATGGGCAAACCCTGCATAACCATAGCCATCATCAAACTTTAAAAGAAGGACGCATGATGGTCGTGGATGCTGGCGCCGAGCTACCTTCGCTTTATTCAAGCGATATCACACGTACTACACCGGTTGGAGGCAAATTTAATCAACGGCAAAAAGAGATTTACGAAATAGTACTGAAAGCCAATATGGACAGCATAGCTGCCATAAAACCCGGGTACGAATACCGTGAGATGCACCTGCTTGCAGCACGGGTCATAATCGAAGGCCTGAAAGAAATAGGGTTGATGAAAGGAAACACTGACGATGCCCTGGCTGCTAACGCACATACCTTGTTTATGCCTCATGGATTAGGACATATGATGGGCATGGACGTACACGATATGGAAGGCTTAGGTGAAGATTATGTGGGATACGACGAGCATACCAAACGAGCTACCGAGTTTGGAAACGAATACCTCAGACTTGGAAAAAAACTAAAACCGGGCTTTGTGCTGACCAACGAACCGGGTATTTATTTTATTCCGGCACTGATAGACCAGTTCAGAAGCGAAGGCAAATTCACCAACTTTGTGAATTACGACAAGGTAGAGACCTATAAAGACTTCGGTGGGATCCGAATAGAAGATGATGTATTGGTTACCGATTCAGGATACCGTGTCTTAGGCAAACCCATCCCTAAAACGGTTGCCGATGTGGAAAAAACAGCAGCCGAACCACGTGAATGGCTGAAAAAAGAAGGATTTATCTAAACGATAATAGCCATTTCAAAACAAGCCGGCCCATATATGGAGCCGGCTTGTTTTGTAGAGTATCTGTGATGCACCTGTTGATGAGAAGGGTATTAAATCATGGATGAGTCCCCGTCAAAAACGGCTATCTTTCTATTTTTCTCGCCTAAGCAGAGGGTGTAGAATCCTTTTGAAGAACGTAGGAGATTTTTCCATCAGTTTCTTCGAAAGTATTTTTCTTACGTAGTGGTTTATAATTTCTATCAACTCATTTCCATGTTCACGCAAGGTCTTTCAGTGCTTTTGAACTGCTAGAAGCACTGAAAATATAAGATGATTTAGAGTTTTATGTACTTTACCTTGATGGTAAGTACCAAAGACAAATGGGATGAACAATAGACCTCCCCGCCCGATCCGGTAGGGGTTTAATGATTTTCCGTGTTTTCAAATAAAGCATTGAGAACTATGAAGGATTTACTGATAGTGTACATTTCATGTTTTCTTCGGGTTGGGTGCGTGAGCCCGCATGAATGGGGAGCAGCGCCTGCCTGAAAAGACAAAAATGCTTGTAAATCTTGTAAGGCAGCCCACGATTATGTCGAGGGCTGTTTTTAGGTTGTATGGAGGACTGTGAAACAATATAAAACCAAGTTCATTCCATTAACCTTCAGAAAACCCTTGATTTCAACTCCATACAACCGTAGCAAGCTTACTTAGATTTACGCATTTTTGTATTTGCGTGGTGGCCAATTCATTCATGCTTGATTTTTGATCCTTTTTATCAAGAAAAAGGATGAAAAGAAAACGTAATATTATTTAGAGTTTTATGTACTTTCCATTGATGGAAAGTACCAAAGATCAATGGGATGAACAAAAGACCTCCCCGCCTGATCCGGTAGGGGTTTAAGGTTTTTCTGTGTTTTCAAATACAGCATTGAGGAATATGAAGGACTTACGGCTAGTGCAGCCCGATAAAACTTCATATTTCCTCCGGGCTAGGTGCGTGAGCCCGCATGAATGAAGAGCAGCGCCTGCCTGAAAAGACAAAAATGCTTGTAAATCTTGTAAGGCAGCCCACGATTATGTCGAGGGCTGTTTTTAGGTTGTATGGAGGTCAATAAAAATATTATAAAACTAAGTTCATTCCATTAACCTTCAGAAAACCCTTGATTTCAACTCCATACAACCGTAGCAAGCTTACTTAGATTTACGCATTTTTGTATTTGCGTGGAGG
>JALNZU010000011.1 GCA_023229245.1 Bacteroidales bacterium
CGAGGGCTGTTTTTAGGTTGTATGGAGGTCAATAAAAATGTTATAAAACCAAGTTCATTCTATTAACCTTCAGAAAATCCTTGATTTCAACTCCATACAACCGTAGCAAGCTTACTTAGATTTACGCATTTTTGTATTTGCGTGGAGGCCAATTCATTCATGCTTGATTTTTGATCCTTTTTATCAAGAAAAAGGATGAAAAGAAAACGTAATATTATTTAGAGTTTTATGTACTTTCCCTTGCTGGTAAATACCAAAGATCAATGGGATGAACAATAGGCCTCCCCGCCCAACCCGGTAGGGGTTTAATATTTTTCTGTGTTTTCAAATACAGCATTGAGAAATATGAAGGACTTACGGCTAGTGCAGCCCGATAAAACTTCATATTTCCTCCGGGTTGGGTGCGCGAGCCCGCATGAATGGGGAGCAGCGCCTGCCTGAAAAGACAAAAATGCTTGTAAATCTTGTAAGGCAGCCCACGATTATGTCGAGGGCTGTTTTTAGGTTGTATGGAGGTCAATAAAAATGTTATAAAACCAAGTTCATTCTATTAACCTTCAGAAAATCCTTGATTTCAACTCCATACAACCGTAGCAAGCTTACTTAGATTTACGTATTTTTTTATTTGCGTGGAGGCCAATTCATTCATGCTTGATTTTTGATCCTTTTTATCAAGAAAAAGGATGGAAAGAAAACGTAATATTATTTAGAGTTTTATGTACTTTCCCTTGATGGAAAGTACCAAAGAACAATGGGATGAACAATAGGCCTCCACGCCTGATCCGGTAGGGGTTTAAAGTTTTTCTGTGTTTTCAAATACAGCATTGAGAACTATGAAGGATTTACTGATAGTGTACATTTCATATTTCTTCCGGGTTGGGTGCGTGGGCCCACATGAATGGGGAGCAGCGCCTGCCTGAAAAGACAAAAATGGCTGTTAGTGTCCATTCAATTAATAAAGCATATATACAACTTTCAACACTATAAGTACTATCTAAACCTTATAGACGTATAAAAGTCTTTTCATTATGACAGAATACTAAAATGTAACACAGTTAGCCAATCTTCTATTCGATCAGCTTATTGCTGTAGGAGTTGACAAACAGCATATTACCTATTTTATCGTAGCCTTCAAACATTTGTCTGCCCTCGTGTTTGATGTTTTCTTTATGGTAGCCTAAAATTGTCAGGCCGGCATCGGCAGAATACTGATTGATGATGGACTTGGCCGATACATCTTCTTCTTGCACGATGATCTCTATATTATGAGGGTTGATAGGTAAACGTCCCAGCATAAGCAGATTATTCAGTCGTTGACGAACTTCATCGACCTCATGCTGACGACATAGCTCAAATATTTTGATATTGCCACGTTTCCAGTCGGGATGGCCCAAAATAATGAAACTCAATAATATCATCAGATTGGTATTATCTTCGTCGGTAGCTTTTATCCATACATGAATACCGTTTTTATAAATAAACGGACGACGACTGGCACCCATGATACATACGTCGAAGTCACCGGCGTTCACCAATGAGAAGTTATCTACTATCTCATTCAACTCGTCAGGCTTTTCTTTGTCGTATTCAAAGATGAGCATATTGTTGTCCATACCGGCTATGCCCGGGATCTGAATGGCCTGCGATACCGCAGCAGTATAAGAAGGCGAAACTATGGTATCAATATACACATAGTTGTTGCGCTCGATATTTTTCAATAGCTTCTCCAACTCTAACCTGGATTGCTCATTGGTGCCTCTTGAATAATATCCTTCGATGCGATGCAGGTACGTTCCAAAGCCGTATTTATATGCGATCCAGTTCAATAACTTAAATGCGTTGTCGCGGTCAAAACTGCTTTTTGAGATGCAGATAGCACTCGGACGCCATTCAGTATCATTACGGCTCATCTGGTTTTGCTGTAGGTATATCTGCAAATTCCGGTTCACCTGAAAAATGGCATTGGCAAAGATAGATGCCAACCCTTTACGGTTTTTATGAAAGTAATTGATATACAGGTAAAGTACTGTCATCACTATGATAGCAAAAAACGAATAAAAGGCGTCTATTTTGAACATCACCCATACCGCAGTGATAAACCCGATCAGCGAAAGTATCCAATGCGATTTAAAAGAAGGTCGGTAGGAGGGGGAGGAGCCAAAATGATGTAGGAAGGAGATCAAGCATAGAGAGCCATAGGTCACCATGAAAAACATTGAGATGATGCGTGCCACTGCATCCACATCACCTAATGCCACAAACACCAATGCTATTATACAGGTTAACAATGAGGCATTATAAGGTTCGCCATCTTGTTCTCTTGATTTTCCAAGCCATTGATTGATTTTCATCAGTGGAAACGACTGATCATTGGCCAAAGCCTGTAAAGTACGGGGGGCTACCATGACAGAGCCTAAAGCAGATGAGATAGTAGAAGCTGCCAACCCTAAGGGTATCACAACTATACCGAGATGTGCTATCTTACCCATGATGAGTTGGTCGGCTAACAAATCTTCGGGTGAAGCAGATAAAGCTAATTTAAAAGCCACAAAAAAGTATATGACTAACCCAATTACGGTTGCTGCTATAGTACCTAAGGGAATAGATTTGGAAGGATCTTTCAAGTCGCCCGACAAGCCTACTCCGGCCGTCATACCCGTAAATGCCGGAAACATAATAGCAAAGACAATAAAAAAAGATTCCATATTGCGCATCTCGGCATTGAACAACGAAAACCCTGATTCGGAAGCATATTCGGTTGATCCGGTAAAAAACAAGATCAGCGCAAGGGCTAAAACGATGATCACCCCATATAGAGCCTTGACACCCAGATCTGCACCTTTTTTCAGTATCATCCAGGAAAGTCCAAGCATCACCGGAATACTGATTACCTGACGAGGTAAATAAATGCCATGCGAATTTTTTAAATAATCGAAAAGAAATGTAAATGCCTCGGTAAACGCGATCACATAAAAGGCAATACTGATCGCTTGTGAAAGAAATAAGGCAACCCCTATGGTTGCCCCTATATTCAATCCAAATGAGCGGGAGATGATAAAATACTCACCACCCCCTTCAACCCGTTTGTTGGTCGCAATCTCCGACAGCGCCAAAGCTGTAGGGATAGTTACTAAATGTCCTAAAAGAATAATAAGCGCTACACCCCAAAATCCAAGCGTACCTACCGCATAGCCAAACCTAAGAAAGAGGATGGCACCCAAAATAGTAGAGATAGCTGTGAAAAACACAGGAGCTGTACCAAACTTCTTAATATATTCCATAATGTATCAGGCTTTATAGGTATTGTGTACAAATGTAATTCATATTTTGAGGATTCATACGTCGGACAACAAAAAAAATATGTCACTTTTTCTAAAAAATAATGGCCTCAGATGATCATTAAAAAGTAGAAAACTAATGTAATTGTGTGATATCCTGCTAAAAGAAAAAAGCCGCACATCCGGTGCAGCTTTTTATTTCAGCTTATGTTTAAAAGCAGTATCTGTTTTCTTCTATCAGCTTGTCTGCTATCCTTCGTCTGGCCTCTTTCGGATTGACAGGCTTAGATGCAACTAATTGATATAGTGCTTGTATAAGTCCTTTTTGCTGCTCCTCATCTGCAAAAGAAGCAATAGCTGCATATCCGGATGAATAGACCGTCATAGCTGTTTCGTGTGTCAACACATCCAGGATATCTCTATAGACGAGTATATCTTCCTGACTGT
Organism: Bacteroidales bacterium; assembly: GCA_023229245.1. Lineage (GTDB taxonomy): Bacteria > Bacteroidota > Bacteroidia > Bacteroidales > F082 > JALNZU01. The sequence continues at coordinate 3,726 of JALNZU010000011.1, forward strand.
TCATATGCTCAATTTTTTGTACTCGCAGCATAGTTGATTCGAGTGTATAAAGTTGCATGAGCATATCCGAAAGATTCATCAGCACTTCTTCTTCTTCGGCCAATTTACGTCCGTATGCCTCTGATATGCCGGGTATGAGCATGAGGATAGCTTTTTTAAGGTTTTTGATAATTGCTTGTTTTTCTTCAAAATAGGGAATGCCTTCAACTGCTAAAGGCTGATCTTTAGTTTCGCAAGCTTCCCGTGCTTTTTCAAACAAGCTAAATTCATTTTTCATTCCTTTTTTAAGTAGGGTATCCACAGCCAATAATCGGTTAATCTCGTTAGTTCCTTCAAATATCCTGTTGATACGCGAGTCGCGATAAGCTCTGTCAACCGGGGTCTCTGATGAGAAGCCCATTCCTCCATATATCTGTACTGCCTCATCTACCACATAATCTAGGGCTTCCGAGCCAAACACCTTCAACAGTGCACATTCTACAGCATACTCGGCCACGCCTTCTATAGCTGCTTTTCCGGCAGGACGACCCTCTGCCAACAGCCGGCCCATATTGTCCTGTATGTCTTTGCTGGCTCTGTAGATAGCTGATTCTGTAGCATAGGTAAGCACGACCTGCTGAGCCAGCTTATGCTTGATGGCACCAAACTCGGCTATTGCTTTGCCAAATTGTTTACGCTCATTGGCATACTGCACCGAGTGCATAATAGTTCTCTTTGCTCCGCCAACTACCGTAGCACCAAGCTTTATACGTCCTAGGTGAAGAATATTCAGTGCGATGCGGAAGCCTTCACCTCGTTTGCCAAGTAGATTTTCAACCGGAACTTTTACATCATTATAAAATATTTGTCGGGTAGAAGAGCCTTTGATACCCATTTTCTTTTCTTCGGGATTCATTGTAACGCCTTCCCAATCACGTTCAACAATAAAAGCGCTGAGTACTCTGTCGTTATCTATCTTAGCAAAAACGGTTTGTACATCGGCAAAGCCACCGTTGGTGATCCACATTTTTTGTCCGTTGAGTATGTAATGTTTTCCGTCATCACTCAATACAGCTCTTGTGCGTCCGCTGTTGGCATCCGATCCGGCACCCGGCTCGGTAAGACAATAGGCTGCCATCAACTCACCTGAGGTCAGCTTTGGGATATATCTTGCTTTCTGATCGTCATTCCCATAATATAATATAGGTAATGTGCCTATGCCTGTATGAGCCATGATAGCTACCGAATAGGAATATCCGGCACCTAAAGCCTCGTTGGCACGCATCACATTCAAGAACGGCTGTTCAAAACCACCATACTGCTCTGGTATGGAAAGGCCCAACAGTCCTAAGTCGCCTGCCTTCTTCAACAAAGTGGCCATTAATCCGTCTTCCTGCTGATCAATACGATCGAGGTTGGGAAAAATTTCTGCCTCAAGAAAATCCTGACAGCTTTCTGCAATCATTCGGGCTTCTTCGCCAAATTCTTCGGGTATAAAAATATCTTGATATTCAACGGGTCTGATTAAAAATTCTCCGCCTTTGAGCATTGACTGAGTCTCCATATACAACTATTTTAAAAACCGTACAAACTTAGGATAATTCCTTCTAATTTGTATCCGAAACTGCGAGCAGAGGTCTTATTTAGAAACACTCAAAATTATATTGCCCAGCAGGATAGCTTGCAGCTAAATTTAGCCTGAACAAATAATTATCTAATGAGTAAGTTATTTTTTGTAAGCAATAAAAAGATGCTGGAAACAACCTAACTATCCCAATTCCCTAATAATTATGGGATCAGGTTGATTAGTGGAGCTACGCATTTATCTGAGCAAAAAAGGGCAAACGTCAGACGTTTGCCCTTTTAGTGATCTGCATGATGTATTGACTTAATCGTCAACAGCCACAGGCTTGTCCGGTTTCTTGATTTCAAGAGTAAGCTCTGACTTATCGTCATTGAGTCCTAAGGTTATCTTATCGCCTGTATTCAGTGTTGATTTTATGATTTCTTCTGCCAACATATCTTCTACAAATTTTTGTATAGCCCGTTTGAGTGGTCTTGCACCGTATTGCTCATCCCAACCTTTTTCGGCTATGAAATCTTTCGCATCATCTGTCAGTTGAAGGTGATATCCAAGTTCGTTAATTCGATTGTATAAATGAGCTAATTCAATATCGATTATCTTGAAAATATCTTCTTTCTGCAACGATTCGAATATCACCACATCGTCTATTCGGTTTAAAAATTCGGGTGCAAACACTTTTCGAAGTGCGTTTTCTATCACACTTTGCGAGTAAGTGGCTTTGGCTGCTGTCTTGGCTGAGGTAGCAAATCCTACCCCTTGTCCAAAATCTTTCAACTGGCGTGACCCGATATTGGATGTCATAATAACAATGGTGTTTTTAAAGTCCACCTTACGTCCTAAGCTGTCGGTAAGCACGCCATCATCCAACACTTGTAACAGTATATGGAACACATCCGGATGAGCTTTTTCTATCTCATCCAATAGAACGATCGAATACGGTTTTCTACGAACTTTTTCGGTCAGTTGTCCTCCTTCTTCATATCCGACATATCCCGGAGGCGCACCTACCAATCTGGATACGGCAAACTTTTCCATATATTCGCTCATATCGATACGTACCAAAGCATCCTGAGTATCAAACATATACTGCGCCAATACTTTTGCTAAATATGTTTTTCCAACTCCTGTAGGACCCAGGAATATAAAAGTTCCTATAGGTTTATTCGGGTCTTTGAGTCCGGCTCTGTTCCTTCGAATAGCTTTCACCACTTTATGGATTGCTTCGCTTTGGCCTATAACGGTTCCTTCCAACTCATCTTCCATCTTCAGTAGCCGGTCGCTTTCATTTTGTGCCACACGTTGCACCGGAATTCCAGTCATCATCGCTACCACCTCTGCCACATGCTCTTCGGTAACAACTTCTCTTTGTACATCAGCCGATTCTTCCCATTTGTGTTTAGCCTTTTCTAATTCTTCCATCAGCGTACGCTCTTTATCTCTAAACATAGCTGCTTCTTCAAATTTCTGTACTTGTATAGATTGATTTTTTTTCAATCGGGTTTCTTCAATCTGATTTTCAAACTGGATGATCTCCTTTGGAACATTGATATTGTTGATATGAACTCTGGCACCTGTTTCATCCAATGCGTCTATAGCTTTGTCGGGCAAGAAGCGATCCGACATATATCGGTCGGTAAGCTTCACACATGCTTCTATTGCGTCATCGGTATATTTCACTAAATGGTGATTCTCATATTTTTCCTTGATATTATGCAGTATCTGCATGGTTTCATCCGGATTGGTAGGTTCTACCAACACTTTTTGAAACCTGCGTTCCAAAGCGCCGTCTTTTTCGATATGTTGGCGATATTCGTCTAAGGTAGTAGCACCAATACATTGCAGTTCGCCCCGGGCTAGCGCAGGTTTGAACATATTTGAAGCATCCAGGGAGCCAGTGGCATTTCCTGCACCTACTATATTATGTATTTCGTCTATAAATAAAATCACATCAGGATTTTTCTCTAACTCATTTAATACTGCCTTCATGCGTTCTTCAAACTGGCCTCTATATTTTGTTCCGGCTACCAATGCTGCCAGATCAAGCATTACTATGCGTTTGTTGAACAATGCGCGCGAAACTTTTCGTTGTACTATTCGTAGTGCAAGGCCTTCGGCTATAGCTGATTTTCCTACACCCGGTTCTCCAATCAGTATAGGATTGTTTTTCTTTCTGCGACTAAGTATCTGGGCTACTCTTTCAAGCTCTTTCTCACGTCCTACAACCGGATCAAGTCGGTCTTCCTCAGCTGCTTTGGTTAAATCGCGGCCAAAATTATCCAATACCGGTGTTTTCATCTTAGTTTCTCCTGTAGCACGTCTGGCGCCCGGCTGACTACCAGAGCGGGTTTCATCCTCTTCTGATGCTTGACCGGGAAATTCAGCCCTGGGCTTTTCTTTACCAGGCAACTCATCCGAATACAGCTGATTTAGTTCAATCTTAAATGCATCAAGGTCAATACCTTTCTGATCTAAATTTTTTGTGATCATATTGCTCTTGTCACGCAAAATAGCCATTAACAAATGCTCGGTATGTATGACCTCACTGTTAAGGTCTTTTGCAACTATATAGGTGAACTTCAAAGCCCGCTCGGTTTGTTTCATAAGTGGAATATTTGTCAGTCGACTGTCAGGCTGATCAGGACTTTTTATAGCGTCTTCAATTTCTTTCTTAAAAGAAGCTAAGTCAATTCCTAACATTTTAAGCACATGAAGTGCTTTGCCTTCACCGTTTCTGAGCATACCAAGAAATAAATGCTCTAAGCCTATGTAATTGTTACCCAGTCTAATAGCCTCTTCATGACTGTATGTTAATATATCTCTCACTTGTGGTGAAAATTTGGCATCCATAGTTTATCGTTTAATTTAATTTTATTCCTGCTCGATGTGTTTCATTTGGTTTATACTTTGTGCAATTCATGTCAAAAATACTAACAAAAACAACTCCATTTTTTTTTAGCTGCCAAAATATCAACATCAGCATGTTCAAAACCTTAGGTTATTTATCATAAACAGCTGTATAAAAAGAAATAAAATTTCATGTAAAGTTCTTCATAAATAGCTCCTTCAAGTTTTTGATAGCTCAGATTAAATATCTACTTTTGCAGTCAATAATCTATTCGATAGAAAGTATCTGTAATTAAATGGAAGAATTAGCTGAAAGCGAAAAAATCATACGGGTCAATATTGAAAATCAGATGAAATCGGCCTATATTGACTATTCCATGTCGGTAATAGTCTCACGTGCCCTTCCTGATGTTCGTGATGGCCTCAAACCGGTACACCGCCGTATTTTGTTTGGCATGCTTGAGTTAGGTGTGTTATCTAACAGGGCATATAAGAAATCAGCCCGTATAGTAGGGGAGGTGCTTGGAAAATATCATCCACATGGCGATACATCGGTATATGATGCCATGGTACGCATGGCACAGGAATGGTCGTTGCGCTACCCATTGGTGGATGGACAAGGTAACTTTGGTTCAATAGACGGTGATAGCCCTGCAGCCATGCGATATACCGAAGCCCGGCTGCGAAAGATAGCCGAAGAAATGTTAGCCGACATTGATAAAGATACTGTTGATTTTCAACTTAACTTTGATGATTCACTGCAAGAACCTACAGTATTACCTTCTTTAATACCCAATCTGCTTATCAACGGAGCAAGTGGTATAGCCGTAGGTATGGCTACTAATATGCCACCACATAACCTGTCGGAAGTGATAGACGGCATCATCGCTTATATCGACAAACGGGATATCACCATAGAAGAGCTGATGCAATACATCAAAGCGCCTGATTTCCCTACAGGTGGTATCATCTATGGATATGATGGAGTACGTGAAGCCTTTGAAACAGGCCGCGGACGCATAGTCATGAGAGGAGATGCAACCATAGAAGATCACGACGGACGTGACTGGATCATAGTTACATCAATACCTTTTATGGTGAATAAAGCCGAAATGATCCGAAGGACAGCCGATTTAGTCAATGAACGCAAGATAGAAGGGATATCCGATATACGGGATGAATCAGACCGAAACGGAATGCGCATAGTATATGAACTAAAACGGGATGCCATATCAAATATAGTGCTCAATAAGCTATATCAAATGACTGCTCTGCAAAGCTCATTCAGTGTGAATAATGTGGCTTTGGTGAATGGCAGACCTATGACACTCAACCTGAGAGACCTGGTTCATTATTTTGTAGAACATCGCCATGAAGTAGTCATACGCCGCACACAGTACGAGCTGAATGAGGCCGAAAAACGAGCACATATCCTTCAGGGACTGATCATTGCACTAGACCATATTGATGCCGTCATTGAGCTGATAAAAGCTTCAAAAACACCAGAAGAAGCACGCAATGGCCTGATAGAAAAGTTTGAGCTATCAGAAATACAGGCAAGAGCAATATTGGATATGAAGCTACAGCGCCTAACCGGATTGGAAATACAAAAGATCAAAGAAGAATTTGATCAGATCCTAGAGATGATCGCTTACTATAAAAGCATCCTGGAAAATGAACCACTACGGTTTGAGATCATCAAAAATGAGATGATAGAGGTCAAAGAAAAATATGGAGATCAAAATCGCTCTACTGTAATCTATTCGGCTGATGACTTTAGAATAGAAGACACCATACCTGATGAAGCTGTTGTGGTAACTATCTCACACTTAGGATACATTAAACGTACTGCCTTGAGTGAATACAGACGGCAGAGCAGGGGAGGGAAAGGTGCCAAAGGATCGGAAGCAAGGGATGAAGACTTTATTGAACATCTGTTCATTGCTACTAATCACAATTATATGCTTTTCTTCACCGAAAAAGGAAAATGTTTCTGGTTGCGTGTGTTTGAAATTCCCGAAGGGACTAAAACAAGCAAAGGAAGAGCTATACAAAATCTGATCAATATTGAGCCTGACGATAAGGTAATGGCATTCATAAATGTGTTAGACCTAAAAGATCAGGAATATATCGACAATAATTATATAATTTTAGCCACAAAAAAGGGTATCATCAAAAAAACAAGCTTAGAAGCATATTCCCGTCCGCGACAATCAGGTATCAATGCCATTACTATACGTGAAGGGGATGAACTGTTGGAAGCCCGGCTGACTAATGGTTCCAACCATGTGCTAATTGCCTTGCGCTCGGGAAGGGCTATCCGATTCAATGAATCAAGAGTTCGGCCTATGGGGCGTAACGCATCCGGCGTACGAGGAATAACTTTGGCTCATGACGAGGATGAAGCTATAGGAATGATATGTGTTGAAAACGATGTATCAGATATATTAGTGGTATCAGAAAAAGGATACGGAAAACGCTCCGACTTAGACGACTACCGTATCACAAACAGAGGTGGTAAAGGCGTGAAAACCATTAATATAACCGAAAAAACCGGTGATCTGATAGCTATCAAAAGCGTAACCGACCACGATGACCTGATGATCATCAACAAATCGGGTATCACTATACGAATTGCTGTTGAAAGTCTGAGGGTGATGGGACGAGCTACACAAGGAGTAAAACTGATTGACCTCAGAGCAAATGATGAGATAGCAGCCGTTGCAAAAGTATCAATAGACGAAGAAGAAGAGGAACAAGACGAAAGCGTGTCAACCGAAGAGATAATGGACGAAAGCCAGACTGACATACCTGATGCCGAAGAATAACATATTGAAACAATGAGATATAGCAAAGGATTATTCCTATGGCATAATTAATGTATCACAAACTGAAAATCTTAAATATTTGAACCGATGAAAAAAATTGTTCTCACACTGACAGTAGCATTTATGGCCTTGATGACTATGGCTCAAAAATCGGAACGTACAAGTGCATATATGTACAACAAGAACGGACAATACGACAAAGCCCGTGAAGCCATTGACAAAGCCATTCAACACGACAAGACCAAAGACGATCCCAAAACCTGGATGTACAGAGGGATAATCTATCTGAATATTGTTTATTCAGAAACTTACGCTGATCTGGATAGCGAAGCTTTGGAAAAAAGCTTCGAATCGTTTCAAAAAGCTATGGAATTAGACCCTGAGGATAAAGGCCGGCAAATGGTTGAGATCCTACCACGCGTAGATGTGATTGGACAGCAATACTTCTCTCAGGCAGTAGATGCATTTAATGAAAATGATTTTCAAACAGCTTCTATTGAGTTTAAAAAATCATTTGATGTAGCACAGACCATACATAAAGTAGATACCTTAGCACTACTGAACGCCGGATTAGCCTCCATAAGAGGTGATCTGTTTGATCAAGCACTGGGCTATTATAATCAACTTATTGAACTCGACATAGTTGAACCTGATATCTTTAGAAATAAAGCAGCGGCATATCGCGGATTAGGACAAAACGAGGAAATGATGGAAACTATCAAAGCCGGAAGGGAAAGGTATCCGGATGATGCCGGACTGATGTTGGAGGAGATAAATGCCTATCTCGCTATAGGTGAAGGAGCAAAAGTGGTGGATAACCTCAAAGAATTAGTTGAACAAGACCCAAATAATGCTTCCATATTTTTTGTGTTAGGAACTATATACGGAGACGAAACCAACGAAGCAATGTTTGATCTGGATACAGCAGAACTATACTATAGTAAAGCAATAGCGGTTCACGACGATTATTATGATGCTATTTATAACCTGGGAGCACTCTATATCAACGAATCAAACAGAATACAAGTGGAAGCAAATGATCTGCCGCTATCAGAAACAAAAAAATATGATGAGATGACGGAACAAGCAAACGAAATCATACGAAAAGCACTGCCATATTTGGAAAAAGCCTACGAAATAATGCCTGATAACGAAGAAACCAAGCAAGTGCTCGTCACAATCTATACCAGATTTAATATGGACGATAAATTAAAAGAGATCAGTGCCGAATAAGCATTGTTTTTTTTCATTTTTATTAGTAGAACTCCTGCCAGTAAAAGGGTGGGAGTTTTTTCTTTGCTTGATGAAATGTCAAAGAAGAATTATAAGGGTAGGAACTTTAAGTTAAAGAAAGATATAATCAAAGGAAAGTAGTTAAAATATGATTTAACATAATATATATTATCTAACATTTTTTGAACTATGAAATCAGACGCAATGGTGTTTGATTATAGTTAATGGGACAACATATGCACTCAATACATCATTAAAACAGGTTAATCATTTATCAGGATTATCTGATAAAAATATGTGCTACCTGATTACGAATGGTTGTCGAGGTTCTATTGCTTTTTCAGAAGTTCAAGCTGTTTGTTATACACTCTTTCCATTCCTTCCCTAAGAGATATTTTAGGTTTCCAACCAAATTTCTGGTGTACCAAGTCCATATTTGAATAGCGTGAATGCACGCCAACCGGCTTATCCAACAATGGTTTTACCTGAGGCTTATAGCCAGCTATTTCACCGAATACCTCAATCAATTCCAAAAAAGAAGTCAATTTCCCTGAACCTATATTATATGCGGAACCATCCGTAACCTGGTCCATGAGCAGAAATATAAAGTCCAATATATCGTCTATATGCACAAAGTCGCGTCCTTGTTTACCGCTTCCCCACACTTCAAATGGGTCTTCCCGTCTTGCAGCTCGTGCCGCAATAGCTGGTACCGGGTACGACTGTTCCTGGTCCTCACCATAGCCTGAGAATGGCCGAATGCATACCACCCGTATCCCATAATGTTTGGCAGCGATCTGGGCTAAAAACTCACCCGTCAGCTTCGACCAGCCGTAGGTCATATCCGGTGTCCCCAGATTCTTTTCAAAATCTATATCACCTTCACTCAATGCGATCGCTCCTTTTGTTGTTTGCAAACTTACCGGATAAGCTGCGCTAGAGCTAGGATACAGCACCCTTTCAGGTTTATGCTGGGTAAGCCAGTAGAAAAATTCCGCATCAATGCTCAGGTCGAGGGCTACCATCATGGGGTCACCTTCTATTTTCAGCCTCCCACCTACTATGGCAGCAAAATGGAATACATCTGTAAATCGCTCAAATTCAAGCTTATATCTCTTTTGTATATAAAGTGGTTCTGACCGCATATAAAACAACAAATTTCTGAAATCGCCTTTCCAGAAATACAGCCTCTTCTCTTCTCCAATGATGTCTATATCATCCAACTGCTGCGACACATATCCATCTATCCATTCCGAAGGATGCCTTCCAATAGACAGATCGTCAACCATAAAGATATGATCCCTGGTTGTGTTCAACAATCGTTTTACCATATTTCGGCCAACAAAGCCGCAAGCGCCTGACACTAAATGAATACGCATAGTTTTGTTTTAGTATATTACTGATTTATGACTTTTAATAGAAATAGTTTGTTACGGCATTTCAGTTGAATTGATCTAGTCTTTTACTTCAGATTCAGCTTTTCCCTAATGCTGTAAACAGGTTGTTTTCCACCTTTGTTCAGGGATATGAGTTCGGCTAGGAATCCTGTTAAAAACAGCTGAGTTCCGATGATCATTGCTAACAAGCCGAAATAAAATAATGGGCGATCTGTCATTTTATATGCCTCAAGGAAAAATTTTGCATACGCAAGATATCCGGCTATCACAAATCCTATCAGAAAGATAAACGAGCCTATGCTACCAAAGAAGTGCATAGGTCGTTTGCCGAATTTCGATATAAAGCTGATTGACAGCAGGTCTAAATAGCCTTTGATAAGTCGGCTCATCCCATATTTTGACTTGCCATATTTTCGTTCCTGATGCTGTACTATCTTTTCCCCTATATTGGTAAACCCTGCCCATTTGGCTATAAGCGGGATATATCGGTGCATCTCGCCTTGTATTTCAATGGATTTCACCAACTCGGAGCTATACGCTTTCAGTCCGCAGTTAAAATCGTGCAGCCGGATACCACTTATCCATCGTGTGGTGCGGTTAAAAAGTCGTGATGGCAATGTTTTAGAGATGGGATCTTTCCGCTTTTTTTTCCAGCCCGACACTAAATCGAAGCCTTGTTCATGAATCATTTGGTACAAATGCGGTATCTCATCAGGGCTATCTTGAAGATCGCCATCCATAGTGATTACCACCTGTCCTGAAGCAGCAGCAAAGCCTTCATTGAGGGCGGCCGACTTACCGTAATTCCGGCGAAAGCGAATCCCTTTAACCTGCCTATGAACTGCTGCAAGTTTTTGGATCTGACCCCATGATTGATCCGTTGAACCGTCATCGATAAAGATAATTTCAAAAAATAAATCTTCTGCTTCAGCTACTTTGACAATCCAATCGGTCAACTCGGGCAATGACTCTTCTTCGTTGAAAACCGGAACGACTATGGAAACATCCATGCTTTGAGAAATACTATCAGACTTGTACTTTTGATGAATTATCTTTACGCACAAACAAAGCTATCAATGCGCTAATTATCAATGATGTAATTGGTGTCATATACAAGGTTGTAAGCAGTGCCTTGCTCGGTTTCATGCTGCTTTCCATCTTTTCTAAAGCCATATCAAGGGCTTCTTCTGACATTATTCCATCCCATGTTTGATAAAAGGTATCTATCTGACGTGTAATATAATCAGGATCAATCACTGCATTGAGCAAATAAGAGAAAATACCTGTTAAATAGCCGGTAATGATCAACATCACAAATCCTATTCCCAATGCTTGCACATAGCTTATCTTTCCGCCAAGGTTCAAATCTCTTGATTTTTGCATGCTCAGATAAGTGAAGTAGATCATTACACCAAAAACTACTACTCCATTCAGAAGTGAATACCCTGTTTTAAACAGATTCACATCAGCGATGTAAAGTATCGCATTAAAAACTATCAGAATCAATCCGCTGATTAATCCGTACCTAACTGCATGATTTAAACGTGTCATACTTGTTTGATTTAAAGATTCTCGTTACTTATTATTCGTTTCTTGCGCCACACAAAGATAGCTATTATAGCAGCTTGTATGGGTAAAAGTATCAAATTAAAAATAAAATAATAGAGCGCCATATTTATAGGTGAAAGCATTTGTCTGACCCAATATGAAAGCTCCCGAAAGTTGTCGTATGACTGATTGGATTGTTGTGCTACCATCAGATCGGCCTCCACACTCAGGATGCGATAATTCAATATGCCTTTCAAAAAAAAGCTAAAACCAAAATAAGCCATAGCCGACATGACTATGGCACTTGTGATACCAGTAAGTAAGGATAGCCTGAACGACTGGCCAAACAACAGCATATGATTTGAATATCGGTCGCGAAGTCTGATATTAGCATAACTTAAAAACACTAAAGGAAAAAGATAGATAAGTATATAACTTAATGAAAATGAGTCATGTATGAAATACCATACCAATATCAGTAAGGTAAAATTGATCAGACCTCCGAAAAAACCGGTTACCAGGCCTACCATCCAGAATTGATACTTACGGTACATAACATGATCATTTATTGGATGCTTGCAAACTTACCAAATGATTCCTTTGCTTTACCATAAAAAAATGAAGAAAGTATTTGCAGCGGCAAAAATTAGCCTATCTTTGCGGCGGGTAAGTCTTATACGACCAGCTCCTGTCGAACTCCCCCAGGTTCGGAAGGAAGCAAGGGTAAGATGGTTGAGCGGTGCGATATAAGTAGCTTACCCTTTTTTTATTCCTGCTGATAAACCCTTTCACCGTTACTATATAGCATGACTACTTTATTATCTCTGATCTGATCAGGATCGCATGTCATGATATCTTTTTCCATAATCACAAAGTCAGCATATTTTCCAGTTTCCAGGCTTCCCTTATATTGTTCTTCAAAGCTGCCTTTTGCAGCCCATATAGTCATAGACCGCAGTGCTTGTTCACGGCTGATGGCATTCTCTATTTGAAAACCATCAGCTGGTAGTCCATTGGCATCTTTACGTACTACTGCTGCATAAAACGTGTTCATTGGATTAATATCTTCTATAGGGAAATCAGTTCCATTTACCAACCAGCCATTTTCCTTCAACAGCTGTAGCTGGGCATAAGCTCCTTGCAGGCGTTTCAAGCCAATTCGGTTTACAGCCCAATGCATATCTGATGTGGCATGAGTGCTTTGAATAGAAGGTATAATAGAATATTCACCAAACTTATGAAAGTCATCGGAATGCACGATTTGCGCATGTTCTATCCTCCATCGTCTGTCATTTTTTCCTTGAAGGATATGGGCATAAAGGTCTAACACATAGCGTACGGCTGCGTCGCCTATCGCGTGAGTATTAACCTGAAAACCTGCATCATATGCTCTTTGTGCAATATTTCTGTAAAAGTCATCGTCAAACAGCATGAATCCACTCTTGTCCGGTACATCTGCATATGGCTCAAGGAGTTTGGCGCCTCTTGATCCTAATGCTCCGTCTGCGTATAGCTTAATGGCATTGATGGATAAACGCTCACCCCTTTCAACTCCTTTCGGAAGATAATAATCAAGTGTCTTTTCATCATGATCGAGCATGGCGTTAATCCTTATCAACAGTTGTCCTTCCTGTTGCATCGAGCGAATCAACTCTATGGTCTCATAAGTTAAACCGGCATCGGTTACTGATGTGAGGCCCACTGAAAAGCATTGTTTTTGAGCTTCGATCAGAGCGGTTTGTTTTTCAGTATTATTCAATGGAGTGATCAATTCCCTTATGGGAGTATCTGCTCTATCTATCAGAACACCAGTAGGTTGTCCATTTTTATTTACTATCACCTCTCCCCCATCAATTCGGGTATGAGCATTAATGCCTGCTGCTTGCAGGGCAGCTTTGCTGGCTATAGATGCGTGGCCATCAATACGTATCAGTAGTATCTTCTTTTCTGGAAAATACTGTTCCAACAGCTCATTATCAGGAAATACCGGCGGCTCCCAAAGGTTTTGATCCCATCCTCTGCCTAGAACAAAATCAGTTGGATGAGCTTCTAAATGATCCCTTACTCTTTGGATAACCTCATCAAATGAACGACTGCCAGTAAGATCGGCATATCGGTATAGTTTTTCTGCTAAACCGTAGAAATGGCAATGTCCATCAATAAAGCCTGGATACACTGCTTTGCCATCAGCATCAATTACTTGATCGGCTGCATATTGACTTAGTATATCTTCTTGAGCACCAATGTCGAGAATTTTTCCATCTTTTACGGCAAAGGCTGTAGCAATGGAAAACTCATCATCTACTGTATAGATTTGTCCATTAAAAATAATCAGATCGGCTTCCTTTTTTACCGTCGCACAAGAAGTTAGAAAAATGAGGATCATCATATTCAGATATATCTTATTCATAGTTTGTTCGTTAAATGATCTAATAATTCTGTTAACGCATTAAAATATCTGATTTCTCCTTTGAATTCCCAAACGAATCTTTCGGCTTCAAAGCTAATCTGTCCGCTATAATTATCGGATTTCTTATTCACTTCAAATCCTTTACGTACTAAGGCATTAGTAACCCATTTTGATAGCAGGGGATCAGATATCCGGTTTCGCAAAGGTAATTTTTCTGAGCTTACAGGTTTAAAATACCCTTGAAGAGTGTCAAAGCTAAGGGATGAGGTGTCGAAAAAAGCATTGATATGGCCGTCCATAACCAATTGCTCCGGCAGATCGTCTATGATTCCTTTAGATTTAGCCATCAGCCATACCCTGTCGGAACTCCTTAGTACTAAGTCAAGATCATGAGATGAAAAGAGTATTGTTTTTTGTTGATCGTGTACTAATTGTTGCAATAAACGCATCAGTTCAATCTTGCTTGGATAGTCTAAAAAGGCTGTTGGCTCATCAAGCAGAATAATTGGAGTATCTTGTGCAAGCGCCTTGGCTATCATCACTTTCTGTCGCTCACCATCGCTAAGGTGTATCAGTTGACGACCTTTTAAATGTGTGATACCGGTATCTTCCATGCTTTGATGGATCACCTCATTGTCTTTGGCAGTCAGTCTTGCCCAGAAATTACTATAAGGATACCGTCCGGCAGCGATCACATCTTCTGTTTTAAGATAAAACTCATCTGGCTGATCTGTCAATACAAGCGAGATCAATCTGGCTAAAGCAGCTCTGGAAAGCATCTTAGCCGGTTTACCTTTGATGAATACTTCACCATTGAGCGGAACTTGCAGTCCGGATATTGTACGCAATAAAGTTGATTTACCCACCCCGTTAGACCCTATCAGTGCGACAAGCAATGCCTTGTTCAGACATAAGTTTAGCAAAGGCAATAATGCCGTCTTCCTCTTATTGGAAGTATATCCTATTTCCAGGTTTTTAAGTTCTATGACGGCTTGTGTCATCTGTTTAATATTTTGCAATAAACTGGATATAAGATAGTTTCAAAGACAAATCCTTTTGTATGGTAGTGCTTATCCATAGATTTTTCAATCACAAATCTAATACAAGCCAAAATTAAGAACATGTAGGTATCATTCATTTTGTCTCCGAATAAAAACGCTGTCGCTTCCAGATGATCGCAATCACAAATGGTGCTCCTATCAATGATGTGATGGAATTAATCGGCAAGCTGCCGTCAAATCCTGGTAACCGTGCGATGAGGTTACAAAAAAGAGCTAATGAAGCGCCCATTATCACTGATGATGGCAACAGTATTCTATGGTCAGCAGATTTGGTCATATTACGTGCCAGATGAGGTACAGCAAGTCCGATAAAAGCTATTGGACCTGCATAAGCTGTAACGGCTGCAGTAAGCAAGCCTGCAATGACTAATATCCATCTCTGGTATAGTTTGGTGTTCAATCCAAGATTTTCTGCATACCGGTCGCCAAGCAGAAGCAGGTTCAATGGCTTGATAAACAAAAATGAAACTGCCAACAGCATTCCGTTAACAAGACTGAAGAATAGCAATTGTTGCTGTCCTACATTAGAAAAGCTACCCATCCCCCATATGACGAATGCCTGAAGGTCTTCTTTCTGGCTGAAATATTTAATAATACCTACTATGGCACTAGTAAAGTATGCAATCATGATACCGGCTATCAGCAGGCTGGTCATTCCACTCAACCGCTTGCTCAGCATAGTTATCAATGTGAGAACGAGTAATGATCCTAATGCTGCTGAAGCGATCACTCCTATATGCCGTGCCCATCCGAAATGGATCAGCGCATGCCCGGATATCTGGCCTGTTGCCATCAGCAGTAGTGCTACTCCAAGGCTGGCACCAGAGCTTATCCCTAAGATAGAAGGATCGGCTAAAGGATTTTTAAACAGGGTCTGCATCATCAGACCTGCCACAGCTAAACCGGCACCGGCAAAAACAGCCGTAATAGATTGGGGGATACGAAATTGATGAATGATCATAAAAGTAGAAGGACTCCCTCCTTCCCTACCCGATAAGACCGTCCATAACTCAGAGAGAGTGATAGGTACTGATCCAAAAACCAGGTTCATAAACAACAACAATACCAATGCCGCCAGCGACAATAGATATATCTTCCATGCACCTGATTTGTAAGGAGTTAAACCTCTCATCTTAATCCAATAGTTTATGATATACAGCTATATGTTCAGGTAATAAATCGGGGTGAAAGACAGCAATGAAATCGGCTAAAAGCCAATGAGGATGTAATGGACTTTCCTCAAAATATGCGCTTTCGGTCGTATTACAAAAAATAATCTTGCGATTTTTAAAAGCAGCAAAGCCGCTATATATCTCATTTTCTTTGGCTAACTGCTCGTAGCTGTAGGTTCGGGCTGCTTGTGCTATTCGCCAGTAATCTGCTTCTACCGACCGTTGAATGATCACCTCTATATCTAAAGGTACGCTGGCTGTTCCGGGTATGTCGGCAAACAGGTAATCAGCGCCTGCATCATTAAAGATCTGTGCCATATAGCTCTGTCCGGCAGGGATATACCATTGGCCTGAAAAAAATTTATCTGCAAATACGGTCGGACGATTTGTAACAGAAGAGGCGACCAATTCCTTGAGCCGATTGTATTCCTTTGCTATTGAAAAGAAAATGCTGTCAGCTTTGGCCTGACATCCGCTTAACAAACCTATTAACCGAATCCATTCAGCTCTACCAAGCGGATCGGACTCATAATAATCCGTCCAGGCTAACAAGGGAAAGCCTGCTAACAAGAGCTGTGAAGGAAGCCCTTGAGCATCAGGTGAAACTAAAATCAGATCAGGTTCTATATCTGCCAATAGTTCAAGTTTATAATTGGCATCATAGGCTACTTCTATCACCTTGCCTTCATTCAACAATGTCTTCATCAGTGTATTTTTTACAAAACCAGCTTCAGAGATACCTTTTATTATCTCAGCCTTCCCGAATTGTATCAAAGGCCCCCATTGTGTAGCTGAAAGTGTAACTACTCGCCTAATAGTATCCAAGACCAAATCAGGATATGACACAGCTTCCGATACATGTTCTCCGGAGCCTAACACACATTTTTGTAACACCTTACCCGGTTCATATGGGTCATAGATAAATATCTGTGTGCCCTCCTCATTTTGTTCTACCTTAAAGCCTTTTGCATATACCGGAAAAGCAGTATGGTCCATAGGATTGCTTACTGTTTCCGTTTGTTTACCAGAGTTACAGGATGACCACACGATACTGCAAATCATCCATATGCCCAAAGCCCCAAATAAGCGTTTGATCATGGACATAATAAAGATCAAATTATCCAATTCTTTATAATATATCTAAGGCAAACCCATCACGTTCCAGCAATAGTATAGAATTTTGCGGGACTATATAATATCGTTCATCCATATAATGTATTTCGATTGCCCCTTTTTGCAGAAATATAGCCAAGTCGCCTGTCTTTGCCTGTAAGGGAAGATATTTCGCCTCTTCGGGTTTTTGTTTCCATGGTTCGGATTCTTCATCTGACATAATAGGAATGGGATAGCCAGGTCCCACTTTAACTACATATCCCGACTGTATCACTTCTTTTTCGCTATAGCCCGGAGGCAGGAAAAGGCCGCTGCGGGTTTTATCCGGATTTGTCTTGGGCTTGATCAAAACCCTATCCCCTACTACTATGAGTTTTGAGAGCTTATCTTTAGTGTCATTCATAAATAAGGAGGCGTTTACTATCGGTCAAAAATACAAAATCAAAGGCTCGAAAACTGACTAAGTCCAAATTATAGGTATTTTTGCCTGTGGATTAAATTAAATTGTTAAACGAAACAGGCTAAAGATATGGCATAGATATAAACCTGTTAACATATAGTTTCTTTTATGATGATATGTTTAAAAGTTTATAGAAATGCAAGGTAGTTCCACAGGATTCAAAGTTTTGGAATTACGTTAACACTTGAAATCACAAAATCTTAATCAGATGAAATTTATCATGTTTCGAACCAACAAGCCACGTAGGTTCAATTATCAGCCACGATATTATGATCCTGAAAAAGAGGCTTTGGAAAGGCGAAAAGCAGAGATGGGGTTGCAATCAAAGCTTACCGAGCAGGAAAAGCTTCGTTTAAAGATCAGGTCGCGTTGGCATCAGGATACCGAGCCGGGTACATTCAAAGGCTACAAACGGCTTTCGATGCTGATATATGCCATTGTGATCTTATCAGGACTGTATCTGATCTTTATGACTGATATGATAGATAATTTACTAACGGCTTTTGGTGTAGGCAAGTAAGTGAGGGATGATAGTATATTATGAGTGATATCATTAAACTACTGCCTGATTCGGTAGCTAATCAGATTGCAGCCGGCGAGGTGATCCAACGTCCGGCTTCCGTTGTCAAGGAGCTATTAGAAAACGCCATTGATGCCGGGGCCAGTCAGATAGACTTAGTGATACGCGATGCGGGAAAAAGTCTGATACAGCTTACCGACAACGGCAGTGGCATGTCGGTAACGGATGCGCGTATGGCTTTTGAAAGGCATGCTACATCTAAGATCAACAAGGCCGATGATCTTTTTGCCATCCGTACTATGGGGTTTCGGGGCGAAGCATTAGCAAGCATAGCAGCTATCGCACAGGTTGAATTAAAAACCCGTACACATGACAGTGAATACGGCACACTGATTCGAATTGAAGGTTCGGTAGTCAAATCACAGGAAGTGAATGTGTGCCAGCCTGGCACTAGTTTTTCTGTAAAAAATCTTTTCTTCAACGTGCCGGCCCGCCGAAACTTTCTGAAGTCCCCAACTGCCGAGATGCGTCATATTTTAGAAGAGTTTCACAGGGTAAGCCTGATCCATCCGGAGATAGGATTTACGCTGGTGCATAACGACAAAGAGATTTTTTACCTGATGAGTGGCAGTTTGAAGCAACGCATCGTAGCTTTGTTGGGCAATGTATATAATGAACGGCTGTTACATGTCAGTCAGCGCACCGAGACTATGTCTGTCGAAGGATTTATTGTGAAAGCAGAGTTTGCGCGTAAGACCCGAGGTGAACAGTATTTCTTTGTCAACAAACGTTTTATCAAACATCCTTATCTACATCATGCGGTAGAGAATGCGTATCAGGAGCTACTGCCACGCGACAGCTTCCCGAGTTATTTTCTTCATATAGAGATAGACCCTTCTAACATTGATATTAATATTCATCCTACCAAGACAGAGGTTAATTTTCAGGATACCCGTTTAGTTTATGCCGTGATCCATGCCGCCATCAAAAAAACATTAGGACAGTTCAGCTTGAGTCCTCGCCTTGATTTCGACAGTGGAGAGGCTGAGCTGAATGTGGACTTCGGTGAAATAAGCCGTGCAGGGCGGCCTGTAACCCGTCCTGAAATTACTGTAAACCCAGAATATAATCCGTTCACCAACCCAATACCTGTCAATCAGGAATGGCAAAAAAAACAGGAAATTCCTACTGAAAACTGGAGACTGTTTTACGAGCGCCAAAAAACAAAAGAGGAACAGTCCGAAGCCGAAGAAAAAACCAGACCTGAAAGGCATGAGGTAGTCCGATTGCTTCAGATACAAAACAGTTTTATCATCACACCGGTTAAATCGGGTTTGCTTGTGATTGATCAATATCTCGCACATTGGCGTATCTTATATGAACGGTATATGAAGCAGTTGGATACACTAAGGATGGGTTCTCAACAGGAGCTTTTCCCACAAACTATTCAACTGAATGCTGGTGATGCCGAGTTGTTAGTTAATTTGTTGCCCGATCTGATGCTGTTAGGCTTCAGCATTGAGACCATGGGAAGCCGTACTTTCGTGGTTAACGGCACACCGGAAGGTGTTACCGATAGAGATATTACTGCTATGATTGAGCATATACTCGAGATGTACAAAATCAATCAAACCGATCTGCAACTAAGCAGCAAGCAGAATCTGGCCCGATCTCTATCCGCCAGTTTAGCGGTGAAACACGGTCAGCAGCTTAGCGATTCGGAGATGAATGCACTTATTGACCAGCTGTTTGCATGTGAGATACCACAACTTGCTCCTGATGGCACCAAACTTTTCAACACATTAACTACAGAACAAATCCAACAATTTATTAAACAAGCTTAATCACTATTTATGACGCAAATACGGCCCAGTGGCTTTCAATTA
The DNA here is from genome assembly GCA_023229245.1 of Bacteroidales bacterium. Lineage (GTDB taxonomy): Bacteria > Bacteroidota > Bacteroidia > Bacteroidales > F082 > JALNZU01. Next base: position 23,762 of record JALNZU010000011.1, read on the forward strand.
CTGCCTCCCGTTGTAAAAAACTTGTTGATCATCAATGGGTTATTCTTTCTTGCCACTATCTCACTTGAAACTGCATTTCATATCGACCTGACCAAAATATTGGGATTGCACTTCGTTGCTGCTACTGATTTCAAACCATACCAGTTCATCACCTATATGTTTATGCATGGAGGCTTCACGCATATTTTGTTTAATATGTTTGCGCTTTGGATGTTTGGCAATACCTTAGAAAACATATGGGGTGGGAAACGATTTCTTATCTTTTATATGATTACCGGTATTGGAGCAGGTATTACCTATACGGTTTGGATATATTTTCAGATGCGTCCCGACCTTCAAAGTATGGATGCCTTTCTGCTAAGCCGTAACTTAGATGAGCTGAGTGCATTGATTGGCACACACGAATTTATGATCAATAAATTCTCGGGTCAGATATGGGTAGAGTTTCAAAGTTTTCAACAAACCATACGTCAAATCAATCTTGATCCTGAAAATCATGAAGCTCTTCATGCTGCCGTAAATTTTATTACTCATTATAAAGAGTACTATTTGAATCGTTCGATAGTTGTAGGTGCATCGGGTGCGGTTTATGGTATTTTGTTGGCTTTTGGGATGATGTTTCCCAATGCACTGATCTATTTGTATTTTGCAATACCTATACGTGCTAAGTATTTTGTACTTATTTTTGGTGCGTTTGAGCTCTTCGAGGGGATACGCAACAGCCCGGGTAATAATATTGCCCATTTTGCCCACCTTGGAGGTATGATCTTCGGATTTTTTCTCATTCGTTACTGGAAAAAGAAAGGAGAGTTACACTGATGTATCAATCATACGGACCACGCCAACCTTTGGATGCCATACGAGATTTTTTTAAAAGACCTGCTATATTGCCCAGACTGATACTGATCAATCTGGCGGTATTCCTATTGGTGTACTTTACAAACCTTGTTGTCTGGCTCTTTCAAATTGAATCGCCTAATGGTATTTCGTTTATAACTTATTGGTTGTCAGTACCGGCATCATTACCGGCATTAGTTTCCAGACCATGGAGCCTGATCAGCTATATGTTTTTGCACGAAGGTTTTTTTCATCTGCTATTCAATATGTGGATATTATATTTCGGAGGGATCATTTTTTTACGTTATCTGAATGAACGGCAGATGTTAACGACTTATTTATTAGGCGGTCTGGCAGGTGCCTTGATGTATATCCTTGCATATAATATTTTTCCGGTTTTCATATCCATAGCACCACAAGCGATCGCATTAGGCGCATCGGCATCAGTATTAGCTATATTGATCGCTATTGCTACTTATGTACCTGGGTACGTTGTCAATCTGTTCTTGTTAGGACCGGTGCGCCTAAAATATATAGCTATTGTATTGGTAGTGATAGATTTTTTCAGCATACAAGGTAGTAATCCGGGTGGACATATTGCACATCTCGGAGGCGCTTTATATGGGTTTTTATTTGCCTTATCTTTAAAAAAACAAATAAGTTTACCAAAGATCAGAATGCCCAAATGGAGGAAAAAGAAACTAAAAACAACCTATCGTAATCCAGCTAATTTTAATGAAAGGCCTTTAAGTGATGAAGAATATAACAGACGTAAAGTTGTTGAACAGCAAGAGATTGACGAGATATTAGATAAGGTTTCAAAATCGGGATATGACAGCCTGACAGCGCGGGAGAAAAAGATACTGTTTGGACAAAGCTCCAAATCGTGATTAGGAATACAATATGAAGTCGGGCACAATAAAATGGAGAAAATATCTCAGGTCTGTTTTTTCAGCCCTGATAACCCCCTTTATTCTCGCCTTAGGGATCATTCATCTAAACTCATTGTCGGCCGCATGGATCAGTCCTGCACAGATACCATTACCGGCTGTTTTTGGATTGATATTTCCTTTTACCCTGGCAGCCCTGATCATCAGTATGCCGATATTGATCATAGTAAAGAGCAGATGGATTTGGATTCAGCTGATATTGATAGCAATCAGCATACCGGGTATGCTGAATTTCATTCATTTTCATCAGCCTGTGAACGAAGAAAGCACCTTATCTATTACCACATATAATTTACATGGGTACAGAGGCTTTAACTCAAAGCCCGAAGAAATGTCTCCAGTAATAGGGATCAATAGTTATTTGGCAGATAATTCACAGGATATCATTTGCTTACAAGAGTTTCGAGCCTGGTCGGGCAATCTTGAAGCAGATATTCAATCGGTAAAGCAGATGACAGGTCTTAAGTATCACTATACTAATATGTACTGGGACAAAGGTGGGAAGCAAACCGATTCATATCTGATTATGAGCAGGTATCCTATAGTAAATCAAGGTGTTGTGAAGGCTTTCAATCAGCGTAATATAGGTGTGTATGCTGATATAGTTGTATCGGGACAAAGTATTCGTGTCTTTAGTATTCATTTAGCTTCTTTTGGGTTGGAGGAAGACCAGATTGCGATGATAGGTGAAGCAGCCAATATGGAAATGACAAAAGTGAAGACACATGGTCGTTCGCTTATCTCAAGGCTTACTACTCATTTTGAGCTCAGGTATTTTGAATATGAGGCTTTAGTGCATTTGTTATCCAATTATTCAGGCCCCGTACTTGTTTGTGGTGATTTCAATGAGACCCCAGCTTCATTTATCTATCGTACTATGCGAAATTTGGGATATGCTGATACACATACGCAGACCGGTAATTATTTTGGTACAACCTATGGAGGTAAGCTACCATTTCTGAGAATTGATTACGTATTTCATTCTAAAGACTTTATAGCTATCACTTCTGAAGTTGACCCATTGAACTGGTCGGATCATTATCCGCTCAGAGTTGGGGTAAAGCTTCAAACTTTTGATTAAATCATTTGTTGATGAGTTATATAGTAGTTTTCACTAATCAGATTTTCCCGTTCCTGCCTGATGGATTGGATTTTATTTTTAATGATCATTTACAGTAAAGGAGTATAGCTTTCGCATGAAATTCCGACTTCATTCATCATTTCAGCCTACTGGCGATCAGCCTGATGCTATCAAACAATTAGTAGAAGGTCTTCAACGCGGTGATACAGCCCAGACTTTACTTGGAGTTACCGGTTCGGGTAAGACATTCACTATTGCTAATGTGTTATCACAGGTAAATCGCCCGGCATTGGTACTAAGTCATAACAAGACCTTAGCAGCGCAGCTATATGGTGAGTTCAAGCAATTCTTTCCAGAGAATGCTATAGAATATTTTGTCTCATACTACGACTATTACCAACCGGAAGCGTTTATTCCATCCACTAATACCTATATCGAAAAGGATCTTTCAATCAACGACGAGATTGAGAAGATGCGATTGAGTACTACTTCAGCCCTGCTCTCAGGCAGAAATGACCTGATAGTAGTTTCATCGGTATCATGTATTTACGGCATTGGAAATCCTGATGATTTTGCCAATAACACCATTTTTTTAACGGTCAATCAAAGGTTAAGCCGTGATTTTCTGTTGCAACAGCTTGTCAATGCACTTTATAGCCGCAGCATAGTGGAATTGGGGCCAAGTCAGTTCAGAGTCAAAGGCGATACATTAGATGTGTTTCCAGCTTATATGGATCAGGCGTATCGCATCATCTTCTGGGGTGATGAGATAGAATCACTGGAAATATTGGATCCTATCAGCGGGAAGTCGTTGGACAAGCTTCAGCAGCTCACTATTTATCCGGCTACAATTTTTGTAACCACACCTGATCGTATGAAGTCGGCTTTGCTTGAGATTCAACGTGATCTTTTCAAGCAGCTTGATTTTTTTCGTTCGATAGGCAAGCATGAAGAGGCCCGCCGTTTGGAAGACCGTGTGACCTATGATATGGAAATGATGCGTGAGTTAGGATATTGCAGTGGTATTGAGAACTACTCGCTTTATTTCGATCGTCGCAAACCCGGAAGCCGTCCCTTTTGCCTGTTAGACTATTTTCCGGATGATTATATCACTATCATAGACGAGAGTCATGTTACCGTACCACAGCTCAGGGCCATGTATGGTGGCGATCGCTCCCGTAAACAGATATTGGTAGAGTATGGATTTCGCCTGCCGGCAGCATTAGACAACCGGCCATTGAAATTTGATGAGTTTGAAGCACTTACCGGACAAACTATTTATGTCAGTGCTACCCCGGCAGACTATGAGTTACAGCAATCGTTAGGGGTTGTAGTAGAGCAACTGATACGACCCACAGGTATCTTAGACCCTGAAATAGAGGTTCGGCCTGCGGCAAACCAAATCGATGACTTATTGGATGAGATACACCAGACTATAGCTGCCGGACACAGGGTGTTGGTTACCACACTTACCAAACGAATGGCAGAAGAATTGACCAAATATCTGCATAGGCTTGAGGTCAATACTCGTTATATACATTCCGATGTAGATACGCTCGAACGAGTTGAAATACTTCATGGACTTAGGACGGGAGAATTTGATGTGCTGGTAGGTGTCAACCTCTTACGCGAAGGTCTCGACCTACCGGAGGTGAGCTTGGTAGCTATATTGGATGCTGACAAAGAAGGCTTTCTACGCTCTGAGCGCTCGCTTACACAAACGGCAGGCCGGGCAGCACGTAATATCAACAGCAAGGTGATCATGTATGCAGATACTATCACCGGATCCATGCAAAGAACTATAGACGAGACCAATCGTAAAAGAGCTAAACAGACTGCTTACAACCAGGCGCATGGCATCACTCCAAAAACTGTTGTAAAAGCAATGTACGATGCATTAGGCCGGCAAACTACTGACCAGGGAACAGCCAAGACAGACTATCCGATGGATCAGCCTCTACTGTCAGGGATAGCAGCAGATCCAGTAGTGGCATACCTGTCAAAAGAGAAACTAAAACAGCTGATCCAAAAAAATCAAGGATATATGGAAGCAGCAGTGAAAGAGTTGAATTTTATTGAGGCAGCTCGTTTTCGGGACGAGATTGCTGCTTTACGAGAGATTCTTGCAGAAAAACAAGCCACAACAAGTTGAATAAAAACAACAAACAACTAAACAAAATTTAATTCGATCAATATAATCGATTGGCACACAACACTATTGAAATTATATATATTTTTCTATAGTGGTTTAAATATTTTACTACATTTGTCATTTAACATTGTTATTGAAATAACTGGTGTGGGCCTTTTTATTTTAAGTTTTTTAATTAGATTTCATCAGATTGATTTAGCGACTTATGAAGAAAAAAATACTTGTGATTGATGATGAATTAAGCATACGGGTTTTGTTGGAGAATTTTCTCAGCAAGACTTTTGAAGTCACCACGCGCAACGATGGAATGGAGGGTATGAAATATCTTGAAGATGGGAACATACCCGATTTAGTGGTAGCTGATATTCAGATGCCAAATATGGATGGATATGATTTCATTCAAAACATTCGATCAAGCGGCTATTTTAAAAACATACCACTCATTATGCTTTCGGGTATTGAGAGTAGTCAGGAAAAGGTGAAATGCCTGAAGCTTGGTGCCAATGATTATATGGTCAAACCTTTTAATCCAGAAGAGCTATTAATACGTATTGAACTTTTGATTAATCGAAAATAGGCGATACCAACCTGTTTACTGCCTGATCCAAGCTATGGAAGGAAAACAACATCCCATACTAAAAATAATCTATACCGGTGGAAACACACAACTGATTGAAACTTTTACATTAAGAGATGATCTTTTTAAGGTCTTACATGCAGAAAGCAGCATCAGTTGCATTAATGTGTTGAAAGAAAATGACGATATAGATGCGATACTATGTGAAGTATTCCTCCCCGGGCTGAATGCCATAGAATTGCATGCCATGTTACAGCATCAACATATTCATGCGAATACACCCTTTATCATCTTAGCCGAAAAAGCGGAGCCTCATAGAAAAGCTCAAGCCATTGAACAACATATTAGCGATTTTTATGAAGGACAGATAAACCCGGAGCAGATTCATAGCCGCATCATATATCTACAACGGTATCAGTCTTATTTTGCCATAGACCGTAGCAGCTCTTCTGTTCAATATCTCTATAAAATCCCGTTCTTCAAAAGGCTGTTTGATATAGTCGTTTCGGCCGGAGTGTTGATACTACTCTCACCGGTATTTGCATTGACAGCCTTAGCTATCCGATTGGAATCCAAAGGTAAGGTGTATTATACTTCCAAGCGGGTGGGTACAGGTTATACTATATTCGACTTTTATAAATTTCGTTCGATGCGTACAGGAGCTGATACAGCTTTAAAAGAGCTGCAGCATCTGAATCAATACGAAATGAACAGATTGGATATAGAAGATGAGACCGACAAATGTCCGAGATGCAGTGCCTTGCCTGATGGTCAGTACTGCTCGCCTATGCTGTATGCAGAAGGAAGACATATATGTGAATATTGGTATTCAGAGCAAAAGAAAAAAATCAATAGTGCAACTTTTATTAAACTGAAAGACGACCCAAGGGTGACCAAAGTTGGTCGTTTTATACGCAATACCAGTATTGATGAGCTGCCTCAATTAGTAAATGTGTTGAAAGGTGATATGTCGATTGTAGGCAATCGCCCTCTTCCGTTTTATGAGGCAGAGATGCTTACATCTGATGACTGGAGTGAGCGGTTTATGGGGCCGGCAGGGATCACAGGCTTGTGGCAGGTTGAAAAACGAGGTAAGAAAGGGGCTATGTCGGAAGAAGAGAGAAAAGCATTAGATAACCAATATGCCCGTACATATTCGTTTTGGGGCGATATTAAAATAATTTTTAAAACAATACCGGCATTATTTCAAAAAGAGAATGTTTAAAGAAATGTTAATAATATATCATCGGTTTAGTTGATAATCTGGAATCCAATTGTATTTTTGCGTTTTATGATAGGATAGTTCTGCCTTTACAAAAAGAAAGAGAGATTTATGATTGAGATGCGTGCTAAGTTAGTCATACTATTTATTGCGGCCTTGTTTCTCTCCCATCACACAATGGGTCAAATACTTGAAACCGATGAATCCAAGCTCTTCAACCCACTTACTGATGACATCACTAAACGACTTCCCAATATACGCGTGTTGATTGACTCTGCTGTAGCTAACTCTCCATCAGTACGTTACGAAGAACTTAAAGCTGATTATTACTATTACGAACAATTGTCGCAAGAACGCTATTGGATGGAACATTTCAGTTTCAACTTAGACGTAAACTGGGGCGTATGGAACTTTTTTGATACCCAACGATCATCTATCTCACAACCTTTTTGGATCGACCTAAACTCATTACGAAATAATTTCGCAGTAGGGTTTTATATACGGTTTCCATTGGCATCAATCGTTGACAGAAGAAATCGAATCGCCAAGCAAAAGAAATGGCAAGAGCTTTCCTTTGTACAGCGTGAGATAAACCGACAATTTGTTGTACGCGAAACTATAGAAACATACGATATGATGATACAGTGGCAGAATTATATACGTATCTATAATGACTACCGGAAATTTACTATGATTCAGATGCAGATGGCTCAAAACCAATTTCTTAATGGTGAAATTTCAGTAGCTGAATATACCCGTTTGAAAGAAATTCAAACAAGAGGTGATGTGGAATACCAACAAGCAATTGCAGAATTTAGTAAAAACTATAGAATATTGGAGATCTTAACAGGTATTAACTTTAATTTGATCAATGTATTACGATAAAAGCAACTATGGATCTAGCTCAGTTTTTTCGTGTCATAAAAAATAGCCTGCTATTGCTGATAGTCATTCCACTACTGCTTGCATTGGTAGTCTTTTATTTTACCCGCAATCAAGATCAGGTATTTGAATCTGAAGCTATTATATACACCGGTATTACCACAGGTTATTCAATAGAATCAACTGCACAACGGCCTACTGACTATTTTAGCACCAGTGCACAATTCGATAACCTGATAAATATGATCAATGCCAGGCAAACCATTTCTGAGACAGCCTTAATGCTTTTTGCACAAAACCTATCCTTAGAAAGCTACAATCCTCAATATATCTCCAACGAAAACCTGGATAAGCTCCATAAGACCGTGCCTAAACACGTGAAAGACATGGTGGTTAAGAATGGGAAAGCGGGTATGCAACGTGAAAAGGAAGAGCAGATCAAGCAGTTAGAACATGAGTTACGCAATTTAGAGCAGGAATATCAGCGTCAGCGGGATAATATCTCACAAGACCTACATATGCAAACCACTTCCGATTCGCCTGATACTACTATCGAAACCAATGAGTACGGACAAACATCCACAGCTTATCCTCAATCCACAACCACTTCGTATCAAGATTATCAGACTTATTCACCGCCTATCACAACTACCTATACCAGTCGGACACATACCGTTAAGCCTGGTGAAACTTTACTGATCATCTCGCAGAAATACGGTGTAAGCATGAATAAGCTTAGGGAGTTAAACAAGCTGCACAGCCAAGACCTTCGCTCGGGACAAAAGCTTATCATTGAATCCACAGCATCACCCGTAACTACACATCTACCTACAACAGCTACTCCCGAAATTGCCTCTGGTTTAGACGAGGACTTCATGGAAACGGATGATTTCGATGATGATCTGGATTATATGGCGTATAGACCTGCCACAGAATACTATACAGCGTACACCGAGCCGATAGACCTCAGCGAACCCGTCTATGAAAAAGATCCTATCATACCAAGAGGGATCAGACAGGACGACTTTAATAAAACCTTACAAAATCTTACCAATTACTATTATTCAAGTGATACCAATTATCTGTACGGATTATTGCACTACGGCTCAAGCAAGCACTACAGCATCAAGTCAATCCAAACATTGCAGATATATCGTATCAATAACAGCGATTTAGTTCGTTTAGTGTATCAGTCGGATGACCCGGGTATTTGCCAACAAACCCTTAAGATCATCGCAAATATATTTGTGAAAAACTATAAATTGCTGAAGGTCAGTCAAGCCGATATGGTGGTTGCATATTTCCGTAGTCAGGTTGATTCGGCTGACAGACAATTGCAAGCCACAGAGGATAAGCTGCTTCGATTCAACAGAAGAAACAACATCATCAACTATCAGGAACAAACCAAATATATCGCATCACAGAAAGAAGAATTAGATGTGTTTTACCAGAACGAGCAGGTACGTATGGCTCAATCATCAGCGGCACTTAGAGAGCTTGAAACCAAGCTCACCCGTCGTGATTCTATCTATCTGAAAAGCGATCTGATCAACCAAAGGCGTAAAGAATATGCCGAAGTTACCGAAAAGATATTGCTCAACGAGTTAGCCGAAGATTATGATAAACGCATAGGCGATGAAATTGCTAAATTGAGGCAGCATGGCGATCATCTCAGAGACGAAATAAGGCTTTATGTAGATCAACTGTATCTTTACAGCCATTCTACTCAAGGTGTTCCAATCAGCTCATTACTAACCGAATGGCTTAGAAATGCATTGTCGTATGAAGAAGCAAAAGCCAGCCTTGTAGTATTATCCAGACGAAAATTAGATTTTGTACGTACTTATCAGCGTTTTGCTCCACTTGGTGCCATGCTCAAAAGGATAGAGCGCGAGATGACAATAGCCGAGCAGACTTATCTGGAAATGCTCAGAAGTTTGAATCTGGCTAAGATGCGGCAACAAAACCTACAAATGGCAACGAATATTCATATCGTTGACCCACCCTATTTCCCATTGTCACCCAAATCGTCTAAAGCAAAATATTTAGTCATAGCTGCTTTTCTGATAGGCTTTTTCTTTGTGCTGTTTATCATACTGCTATTAGAGTATTTCGACACTTCGGTGAAAAGTCCGGCCAAAGTAAGTAGTAAGACCGGCCTTAAATTCGCCGGCGCATATCCCTATCTCAGCCCTACCGTTAGAATGAAAGATGCGACACTGATAAGCAATAGGTTGATAGAAATGATCATCCAAAGTATTCAACAAAGCATACGGCAAAGCCCGAAACAACCGGTTGAGAAGCCTTATCTGGTATTGTTTTTCAGTACCCAGCCACAAGTTGGAAAAACATTGATCATATCTAAGATAGCTCATAAGCTTCGTACTTTTGGTGATAGAGTGCTCGTACTGAATTATGCCGATGCACATTCAGAAGCAGAAGAAGGATATGACTACAGCTATACGTACCAAATGAATGCAGGATTCAGCAAGGTTGACAATTTGAATGATCTGATCAACAGCAAAGTCCTTCGAAGGGAAAACTACGACTACGATTATCTGTTGCTTGAATTACCTTCGGTAATGTATCACAACTACCCAATGGGGATCATCACCCTTGCTGATGCTTCTCTGCTGATCATAAAAGCTACCAACACATGGAACAAAGCAGATCAAGTAGCATTAGAAACCATACTTGAGTTAGCCAAAAACAAGCCTATGGTAGTTCTTAATGAAGCCGAAGGGTATGCTATTGAAGAGATCATCTCCGGAATTCAGTTTCAAAAGACTGATACATTCTGGCAGCGTTTGAAACGATTTCTGCTCTACCCCACCCGTCTCAGGATACAAATGAAAGAAAGCTAAGTGAATCTGTGAATGCCTGGCTTAGAAAAATTCAATCGAACAATAACTTCCTCTCCTTAGCCAACAACGGCTTAGTAGCAGTATTCTCATTCCTGAGTTTTATTATGCTGGTACGCATGGTACCACAGGACACCTTTGGAGAATGGGTGTTGTTTCTGACAGCAGGCGGATTTTTGGATATGCTGCGTTTTGGGATCACCCGAACAGCTATCATCAGGTTTTTAGCCGGCGCACAACATCAGGAAGCAAAAGAACTGATTGGTAGCAACAATCTGATTAATTTCATAACCACACTACTGATAAGCATCATACTGATCTTTATCAATCTTTATTTTCATAATGTCGTTGGGAATTCAGGATTCGGTATGTTCTTTACATGGTACCCACTGTTGGCCTTTGCAAATCTAGCTTTCAATAATGCACAATCCATACTGCAAGCCCAGATGCGGTTTGATAAAATGCTTTGGCTACGTTTGATCAATGTCGGTAGCTTCATGTTGTTTCTCACTGCCAATTTATTTGTCGGCTACCCTATTCAAATTATTTTAATAGCTTATATAGTTACCAATTTTGCCAGTTCGGTTGTAGCAAGTATATATAACTGGGATGGCATTCGCTATAGTTTTCGGTTTTCCAGCAAAGCTAACCGGTTGCTCATCAACTTCGGGAAATACACTACCGGCACTTTGATAGGCAGTAATTTGTTGAAGAGTTCGGATGCCTTCATACTTGGCCTGAGTCCTTTTACTAGCACAGTTGGGGTTGCTATTTATTCTATCCCATTAAAACTCACCGAGATCATTGAAATACCTTTACGCAGCTTCACGGCTACCGCTTTTCCCAATATGTCGAAGGCGGCTATAGAAAATGATACGGATACCGTTCGGTCTATTTTTTATCAACATGCCGGAGGAATGACAATATTCATGTTAGTATTGATGGTCTTCAGTTTTATTTTTGCTGAGCCAATAGTGTATATACTTGGTGGAGAGGACTATATAGTAGGTGCTAATATTTTTCGCATTTTTTGTATCTATGGGCTTTTATTGCCTTTAGACCGGTATATAGGAGTTGCATTAGACAGCATCAATAAGCCACGTCAAAACTTTTATAAAGTGATCTATATGGCTGGTGCCAATATAGTTGGCGATTCAATCATGGTGTTTTTAGTTTCCCGGTTGATTTTGGTGTTTTCATGGCTTGTGCTGTTTACAAACGGTATGGCACCCGACACTGCTTACCATCTTGCACATGGCTTCACTATGATAAAAACCCTTGAGTTAGTAGCGGCAGTAACTATTGGATTCACTTTGGTTGGCATTGGCATAGGCTACTATTATTTGAATAAAGAATTAGGATTAGATAAAAAAACTATATTTGTCGAGGGCTTTGCGACAGCCAGGAAAATTGTACGACAAGTTTTGGTACCCAACAGAAGTTCAAGCTGATGTTATCGTCTTTGAAAGATAAAAAGGGATCTGAAAAATTACAACATCCGGGAGTGATACTGATGTTGCTCATTGCTGCTGTAGCTATGGGATATATCATTGCTAAGGGCGGACTGTTAGTAGCATTGGCATTATTAGGTTTGTTTCCGGCTATTGTATTTCTTAACAGGCTGCTGACCAATCCCCGTGTAGGTATTTACACAATCATTGTCTTTGGATTTATCGCTATCGGGCTCACCCGATATATCCCCAATATTCCATTTGGGTTGACCATAGACGGTTTCCTTGTACTGACATATATAGCTGTGTTTTTCAGGTACTTTAACGAAAAAATCAGCATAGAACCTATTCAGCGTGACTTAGTTTATCTCAGTATTCTCTGGTTTGGCTATTCTGTGCTTCAGCTTTTTAATCCAGAAGCGTTGAGCCGTACTGCCTGGTTTTATGCCATGCGAGGCATGTCGTTATACATGCTGTTGTTAGTTCCACTTGGTTTTATGATTTTCAACCGTCTCAGGTTTATGATGACCTTCCTCTATCTATGGGGTATCTTTTCTATACTGGCTACGCTAAAAGGATTGCAACAGCTGTATCTTGGGCTTGACTACGCTGAGCAACACTGGATGGATACCGTAGGCTTTGTTACACATATTTTGTTTGGCGAGCTACGTGTCTTTTCCTTTTTCAGTGACGCAGGTCAGTTTGGTGCTGCACAAGGAGCAGCAGGTATAGTTGGTTTTATCATAGCGACAAATATTCATGGCCAGCGTAACAAAATATTTTTTAGTATTATGGCTTTGTTTGGTTTATGGGGCATGATGATATCCGGTACCCGGGGAGCTATGATAGTACCAATGGTAGGCGGGATAACCTATATACTACTTCGCAAAAATTTTAAAGTGATCATCATCGGCAGCGTTTTGCTTTCTTTGATCTATGTATTTTTTGCGTATACCTATATCGGTCAAGGCAATTCACAGGTCAGGCGTATGCGAACAGCTTTCCGGCCTGAAGAAGATGAATCTTATTTAGTACGGCTTGAGAACAGACGTGTGTTAGCTACTTATCTTACAAACAAGCCTTTCGGAGGTGGTATAGGTAGTGCAGGCGACTGGGGTAAACGCTTCTCGCCACAAGGTTTCTTAGCCCAGATAGCTACTGATAGCTGGTATGTACAAATTTGGGCTGAACAGGGAATAATTGGATTAATACTGCATCTTTTTGTGCTTTCATATATTTTTCTGAAAGGCTCCTATATTATTATGTTCCGATTAAAAGAACCTGAGCTGCGTGGCATAATAGCCGCCCTCATGGCAGGATTTACCGGAATCATGGGGGCAAGCTACGGAAACGGTGTGCTAGGGCAAATTCCAACTGGTGTGCTTATATATACTTCCTGGGTTATCATCTTCATAAGTCAGCAGCTTGAAAGAGAATATGTGTATCTTAGATCGAAGGGCATGAACCCCTTTTCACTTAAGAATAATACTTGAAAAACATCTTATCCGAATGGTCTATGAATATCAAGAACGAATCATCACCTTTGGTTACTGTTATAACAGTAAACTACAACCAATCAGGCGTTACCCTTGAATTTCTCAGATCACTTCAATATGTCAGCTATCACCCTCTTGAAGTTTTTGTGGTGGATAATGGATCACCTAACGATCAGCCCGACCGTATCAAACAAGAGTTTCCGGATATACATCTGATCAAAACGGGTGTCAACTTAGGATTTGCTGGTGGAAACAATGTGGCCGTCAGGCAAGCCAAAGGAAAATATCTGCTTTTTATCAATAACGACACCGAAGTAGATCCCGGCTTCTTAGAACCTATGGTAGAACTATTGGAACAAGATCCAAACATCGGCATGGTAAGTCCTAAGATACACTACTACCACACACCTAATACCTTTCAATTTGCTGGCTTCACGCCTTTCAGCAAGATCACTATACGAAATGAAGCAGTTGGGTTTGGGCAGTTGGATAAGGGGCAGTATGATTATAGCTGTGAAACAGCTTCAATATTTGGCGCTGCCATGCTCGTACCCATGCATGTCATACAAGAAGTGGGTATGATGGCCGAAGAGTATTTTTTATACTATGAAGAACACGATTGGGCAGCACGTATCAAACGGGCAGGATACCAGATATACTATCAGGGACAGTCGTTAGTGCTGCATAAAGAATCCATCTCTACTGTTAGAGACAGTGCATTTCAGATATATTATATGTACAGAGGCAGAGTATTGTTTGCCAGAAGAAATACTAAGGGGCTATATAAAATAGCAAGCATGATGTATCATTATCTGATCATGTTCCCAAAAGCTGCCCTGTCATTTACCTTTAGAGGTAGACCTGATCTTGCCCGCGCCCTGACAAAAGCAATGTGGTGGAACCTACGTAATCCAGCGCATTCATCATTAGAAGTAACACATTAAAAACAGAGTTGACGTGCTAAAAACCATCCTATTTATTATAGAATTAGTCTTGTTTATTTATCTATCTATTGCACTGCTGTATATCACCACTTTTGGGATTGCGGCTTTGTTTGCCAGAAAAAAGAAGGCCGTACCGCCTTCGTTGTTTCGAAAAATAGCCGTGCTGATCCCAGGATACAAGGAAGACCATATCATAGTCGAAGTGGCTAAGGATGCCTTAGAACAGGAGTATCCCAAAGATAAATATGAAGTAATTGTCATAGCCGATTCTTTTAAGCCTGAGACTATCACAGCCTTGAACGAAATACCGGTGCGGGTAGTAGAAGTAGTTTTTGAGATCAGCAAAAAATCAAAAGCATTGAACAAATGTATGGCTATCATAGGCGATGAGTATGACATAGCTGTAGTGTTGGATGCCGACAATATCATGGCACACGATGTGCTCCATAAGATCAACCTTGCCTTTGATAAAGGCTTTGTGGCTGTTCAAGGTCACCGTATGGCCAAAAACACCAACACTCCTTACGCACTGTTGGATGCAATCAGCGAAGAGATCAACAACACTATTTTCCGCAAAGGACATCGGGTTGTAGGCCTTTCCTCCGCTTTGATAGGATCAGGCATGGGTATAGATTATGCCCTGTTTAAAAAAACTATGGCAACTGTTGATTCGGTAGGAGAAGATAAAGAGTTAGAACTTAAGCTGCTAAAACAAGGTCATACGATAGAGTATGTGAATGATGCCTGCATATACGATGAAAAGACATCCAAATCGGAAGTGTTTGTAAACCAACGTAGGCGGTGGGTAGCAGCGCAGCTAGACTATTTCAGAAGGTATTTCTTTGATGGATTCTACCAGCTTATCTCTAAAGGAAATATTGATTATTTTGATAAAGTGATGCAGATGATACAGCCTCCACGTATCATACTCACCGGTTTACTATTTATTTTTT
This sequence comes from Bacteroidales bacterium, assembly GCA_023229245.1. Lineage (GTDB taxonomy): Bacteria > Bacteroidota > Bacteroidia > Bacteroidales > F082 > JALNZU01. The sequence continues at coordinate 39,168 of JALNZU010000011.1, forward strand.
CGATCAGTTCGCTGCTAACCCATGTATTGAAGCTGGCTTCTGTACAAGCTCTTTTTATATTGGATTACCGCTACTGGCTACCCATGTTTTTGTTAGCAAGTTTTATCTTATTGATCTCAGTCCCAAAGAAATTCTATAACAAGCACAGTCTGCGAGCTTTACTGTATCTTCCACATGGGTTTATATTGATGACCAAAAGCATCATGCGAATCAAAGGAGCCAGAAAACGTTTCATACATACTACTCATCATCATACCGAAACTTTTGACAAATCCAGGATGAACTAAGCATAGAACAGCTCTTCAACCTATGTAATCAATGAATTCTTCTACACAGTATCCGTTGGTATCCATCATCACAGTCAATTATAATCAGGCTGAGGTTACATGTGCATTGCTTGAATCGCTTCATCATATCAGCTATCCTAATTTTGAGGTCATAGTCATTGATAATGCCTCAGCAGAAGATGATCCTTCTATCATCAAAAAACGTTATCCTAATATAGTTTTTGTGCAAAACCCTATAAATTATGGCTTTGCTGCGGGAAACAATTTCGGGCTGATGCGTGCCAAAGGAGAGTATGTGTTATTGATAAACAATGACATTGAAGTGCCGCCAGACTTTTTAGAGCCATTAGTCTCCAAGCTTCAAAATGACCCGGATATTGGAGCGGTAAGTCCTAAAATTAAATTTTATTACCAGCCCGATACTATCCAGTATGCAGGCTACACGCCTATGAACTATCTTACTATGCGCAATTTTGCAATAGGCTATAAAGAACGTGACACAGGCCAGTATAATACCGACCGGGAAACTTATTATGCACACGGAGCAGCTATGCTCGTCCCTATGAAAGTTGTATTAGAAATTGGGCTGATGTCGTATATTTTCTTTCTCTACTACGAAGAGGCCGATTGGTGCGAACGCATCAAGAGAGCAGGATATAAAATATTTTACGTACATAATTCAACCGTGTTACACAAAGAATCTGTTACCACAGGTAAGCTAAGCACATTAAAGATCTATTATTTAAATCGCAACCGCATAGTCTTTATGCGGCGCAATGTGCATGGTTCGGTTTTTTATAAAAGTTTGCTTTATCAGCTATTAGTAGCTATACCTAAGAACGCATTTACGTATCTGATAAAAGGCAAGACTCGACTCTTTTATGCGTATTATAAAGCTATTGGATGGCATCTTTCACATTTGTTTGACCCCGAGATACACGAAAACCCAAGACTATAACACCTATGGAAATAGTTAGCATACTTTTATCTGTAATAGGTTGGATGACATATATATATCTGACATTCACAGCATTATATCTATTCGCTTTCTCTTTTGCATCTTTGTTTAGAGTGCCAGCACTAAAAGTGCCGGACATCCCACACCGCAAAATTGCCATACTCATACCCTGCTATCAGGAAGATGAGATCATTCTAGAAGTGGCAAAAGAAGCACTGAATCAAGATTATCCTAAGGAATTGTTTGATATAGTGATCATTGCAGATAACTTTCAATCAGATACCATAGAAAAGCTACAAAAGCTACCGCTGATACTGTTCAACGAGAAGTTTCCAATCAGTACCAAAACCAGGGCACTCAATCATGCACTAAAGCATCTGACACAAAACAAATACGATTTAGTTTGTATTTTAGATGCCGACAACATTATGGAACCTGATTTCCTGGCCAAAATGAATCAGGCATTACATCAAGACTGTGTAGCAGTGCAAGGCCATCGTATCGCCAAAAACCTCAACACTCCATTTGCCATACTCGACGCCATAAGCGAAGAGATCAACAATAATATCTTCAGAAAAGGACATATACGGTTAGGGCTGTCGTCGGCATTGATAGGATCAGCCATGTTGTTTGATTATCACTTCTTTAAAGACTTAATGGCAGATATAGAAGTAGTAGGTGGGTTCGACAAAGAAATTGAATTGCGGCTGATGCGCGACGGCTACCGTATCAATTATCTGCCTGATGCGTATGTTTATGATGAAAAAGTTCAAAACGCAAAAGCCTTCTCAAGGCAAAGAAGGAGATGGCTCTCGGCACAGTTTCATTATTTTGGCATACATTTCATACCTGCTTTAAAAGCTTTTTTTAAAAAAGGAAATATAGAATACCTCAATAAAGCATTACAATATCTGCAACTTCCGCGTATTCTGACATTAGGTCTGCTGTTTCTTATCGCCCTGTTACATCTGTTTCTCTCCACCTCTGAAATGACTATTCTCTGGCTTTCATCTCTAATTATCATCATATTAGCTTTATTATTGGCAATACCTTCCACATTTTATAAAAAGGAAACTTTAAAGGCTATCCTATATCTTCCAGTGGGATTCCTGTTTATGTTGTTATCTTTACTCAAAATTAAAGGAGCTAACGAACGTTTTATCCATACCAAGCACACATTTAATGCTTTTCAAATCAAGAAAAAGAAGTAATTTGCCAACACCTAATTTATTGGCTATACATTTGAAACAGACACAGGGCTTTTCAGTCATGTGTAGCTATAAAAAATGGGTAAAAAGTTTTGGGAAAGCAGAGCAATTCTATCAATCTACATAGTTAGAATTGTTTTACATATAGATACTTACAAAATTTTAAACGGATGAAAATAGGAATAGAAGGTCAACGCTTGTTTCGGGTGAAAAAGCACGGCATGGACATGGTCGCTTTGGAGCTGATTCGTAACTTACAAAAGATAGACCGCGAGAATGAGTATTTTATCTTTGTAGCACCAGATGAAGACCGAAGCTGTTTACAGCCAACTGATAACTTTCATATCATCGAACTAAAAGGTGGCTTCTACCCTATTTGGGAACAATTTGCCCTACCCAAAGCAGCCAAAAAATATGGCTGCGACCTGTTGCATTGCACCAGCAATACAGCACCTATCAACGGAGATATTCCATTAATAATTACCCTGCATGATATTATTTATCTGGAAGGCATCAGTCTGTTTAAAAAAGGAGGTACATGGTATCAGAAATTTGGCAATATGTATCGCAGGTACGTAGTACCCAAGGTGGTAAATAAAAGCCAACGCATCATTACTGTATCACATTTTGAAAAAAACCGCATACGCGAATTTTTTGGATTTCCTGCTGAAGATAAGCGTTTAGTGGCAATTTATAACGGAGTTAGCGAACATTTCCGATCAGTAAAGGATACACAGGAACTAACACGCGTAAAAGACAAGTATCGCTTACCTGATACCTATGCGTTTTTCTTAGGTAATACCGATCCTAAAAAAAACACCTTAGGAGTATTGCGAGCTTTCTCAGATTATCTCAAAGAAGGCAATAAACCATTTACCCTTGTCATGCTTGACTACGAGAGATCAGCGTTAGAAACACTGCTCAGAGAGATAGGTGACAAAGAACTGATCAACCATATCCATCTCACTGGTTATGTGGTTAATACCGATCTACCCTCTATCTATAGTCAGGCAGAGTTATTCCTGTATCCATCCTTGCGTGAGAGCTTTGGCATTCCTATGTTAGAGGCAATGAAATGTGGTACTCCCGTTATTACTTCCAACACCTCCAGCATGCCCGAAGTATCGGGCGATGCAGCTTTGATAATCGACCCTTTCAGACCGGAAGAAATAAAACAAGCCATGAGCCGGTTGATGAGCGACCAGGCTCTGCGCAGTGAGCTGATAGAAAAAGGATTTATACAAGCCGAAAAATTTTCATGGATGAACATGGCTCAACAAGTATTGAACCTGTATCAGGAAATTAAATAAACAAGATGAACCGGTAATAAGATGGTATTATGATCCGAAACAGAGATTTTATCGTCATTGGACTTCAAGCCTTAGACAGCAGGATAGGAAGCAATTGCATCAACTTAGCATATGAGTTTGCCAAGCACAACCGAGTGTTGTATGTCAACTATCCCTTAGATAGGCTAACCAAAATACGAGAGCGAAAAGACCCTTTGATCCAAAAGCGCATCCGTATCAACAAAGGCATTGAGCCGGCATTGGTACAGATCAATGAAAATATGTGGAACCTATATCCGCAAACTACATTGGAATCTATCAGCCAACTGCCGTATGACGGCCTTTTTGACAGGCTGAACAAGATCAATAACAAGCGCTTTGCCCGACAGATCCGAAAAGCTGTTCAACAACTTGGTTTTAAAGATTATTTTATATTCAACGACAGCGATATGTTCCGTGGGTTTTATCTTAAAGAGTTGTTGCAGCCCGAGATGTATATCTATTATACCCGCGATAACCTGATTGCTGTTGACTACTGGAAGAAGCAAGGAATACGTATAGAAGCCCGGCTGATGGAAAAGGCCGATCTGATAGTAGCCAACTCAACCTATTTAGCAGAACATGCAAAACAGTTCAACCCCTACTCATACTATGTCGGTCAGGGCTGCGATGTGAGTCTTTTTGACAAGCAACTGATCAAAGATATACCTAAGGATATTGCCTCAATACCAAAACCAATCATAGGCTATATAGGAGCTTTATTTTCACTTCGACTAGATATAGAAGTATTGAGCCATATCGCCAAACAAAATCCCGAATGGTCTGTAGTATTGGTAGGTCCCGAAGATGATACATTTAAAAACAGTGAGTTACACCAGTTAGATAACGTTTATTTTCTGGGAGCAAAAAAAATGGAAGAACTTCCTTCCTATTTGTTTGCGTTTGATGTAGCCATTAACCCACAAAAATTAAATGAGGTAACTATTGGCAATTATCCCCGTAAAATAGATGAATATTTAGCTATGGGTAAGCCAACGGTTGCTACCCGAACCAAGGCTATGGAAGTGTTTGAGGAATATACTTACTTAGCTGAGACTAAAGAAGAGTATGTAAGTCTGATCGAAAAAGCTTTGCAAGAAAATAATTCAGAGTTGGAAGCCGGTCGAGAGCTGTTTGCACGAAGCCATACATGGGAAAATAACGTGAAAGAGATTTATAACCGGATGATATATATTCTTCAAAAACCACAATAGGCTTAGTATGATGGGATTGACTAACAAAATAAAATCATCGCCTGGGCTTAAAAAATTAGCTTTATGGATGCTGATGCCCCGTAATCAGGCTCGTCCCCGGTTATGGGTGAGGTGGTTTTTGAATCCATTTATACATCATAAAGCGAAAGGGGCTCGTATCCGTCGCCGGACACGCATAGATGTGATGCCGTTTAACCGCTTTTCTGTCGGACGTAATTCGACCATAGAAGATTTTGCAACAGTGAACAACGGCGTAGGAGATGTCATCATAGGCGAGCGGACACGCATTGGATTAGGTTGTGTTGTGATAGGTCCGGTTTATATAGGAAATGATATTATGTTTGCCCAAAACATAGTCGTATCCGGCTTAAATCACGGATATCAGGATATACATAGCCCACCAAGTCTGCAAGCAGTTGAGACAAAACAAATCGTCATAGAAGACGATGTCTGGATAGGCGCTAATGCAGTGATCACAGCAGGAGTAACCATTGGAAAACATGCAGTGATAGCTGCTGGTAGCATAGTAACACGTTCAGTAGCACCTTTTACAGTGGTAGGAGGAAACCCAGCCAAACCACTTCGACAATTCAATGCAGAGACCAATCAATGGGAAAAAACAACATAAATAACTAAAATGCACAAATTAATTACTTTTATACGATACCTTGCCGACTATGCACGCTATGGCCAAATGCGACTGATGGCAGCCTCTATCATTTTTGTACTGACTAAGAAATCGTTTGTCAGAACCAGGTTGTTCAGAGGGAAATTAGGATATTTTCTCCATCGCAAAGGAACCCTCGACTTTCAGTTTGGTAATTATGCCTATGAGTGGAACGTCAAGAAATGCTTCATAGAGCATAGCCCTCATTATAATATCTTTATTGATATAGGAGCAAATATAGGCACTTATACCATCATGCTTGCCGGAAAAGGCATGCGAACCTATGCATTTGAACCAGTGTATGAAAATTATAAAGCACTGAAGATCAATGTAATGTTAAACAACTTAGAAGATAAAACGACTTTGTTTAATGTAGGACTAAGCAATAGGCAAACTACTGCTACTTTTGCCTTTGACCCACTCAACACAGGCGCCTCACACTTAGATATATTACCAGCCGAAAACGAAGCTGCCGAATTGCGAAGCATCCCAACAACCATACAACTCACGCTCTTAGATAATATGTACGATAAAATACACCTCAATGGTACCGACAAAGTATTGGTAAAAATTGATGTAGAAGGAATGGAAACAGAAGTGTTGAAAGGCGCTACAAACTTCATCAAATCGCAAAAAGAGCTGTTTCTAATCATCGAAAGCGTACACTCAGGCGAAGAAAACCTGAAAGCGATTTTAAACTCTATCGCAAAATTTGAATATTATCCTATTGATGAGCTGAATTTTGCCGCAAAGAAAATTGATAACCTGTAATGTGCATCTATGTTACTTTTATGTAAAATTTTATTCTGGATATTTCTTTTCATAGTGTTCTATGCCTATATAGGTTATGGGATGCTGCTGTATTTGATGGTACGTATTAAGCGTGTGATCCGTAAGAAAAAACCGGTTCATCAGGATGGGTATGAACCCCCCGTCACACTTTTTGTTGCAGCCTATAACGAGAAAGACTATGCTGATGCAAAAGTAGCTAACTCATTTTCTTTGGATTATCCGGCAGAGAAAGTCAAGCAGGTATGGGTTACAGACGGCTCTGATGATGGCACTCCTGAACTATTGCAGAAATATTCGACACAAGGAGTACAAGTGTATCATAAACCTGAGAGAGGCGGTAAGATAGGTGCAATGAACAGGGGTATTCAATTTGTGAACACACCTATAGTCATATTCTCCGACGGCAATACCATGCTTGGCAATGAAAGCATCAGGCGAATCGTCAATTTATTTGCCGATCCTAAGGTTGGCTGTGTGGCAGGCGAGAAAAGGATATACCGAAAAGAAAAAGATGCCGCTGCCGCTACAGAAGGGGTATATTGGAAATACGAGTCGCTGCTCAAAAAGTGGGATGCCGAGCTGTATTCAGTGGTAGGAGCTGCCGGCGAGCTATTTGCCATACGTACCGAGCTATTCGAAGAAGTAGAAAAAGATACACTGTTGGATGACTTCATCATCTCGTTGCGCGTAGCCATGAAAGGTTACACCATTCAATACGATCCGGAAGCCTATGCCATAGAAACTGCCTCAGCCAATGTGAAGGAAGAACTGAAACGAAAAGTAAGAATAGCTGCAGGCGGTATCCAAAGCATCATTCGGCTGGCTCCTTTATTAAATATTTTCAAATACGGTCTTTTGAGCTTTCAATATATCTCACATAGAGTACTACGCTGGACATTAGCTCCTCTATCACTGATACTGATATTCCTGATCAATCTTTTTCTGTTTCTCAATGCCGGTATCACCAACTTCTCAGATATGTATGTCTGGCTCTTCTACGGACAGCTTGCCTTTTACATTCTTGCCGCCATAGGATGGTACTTTGAGAATAAAGCCGTTCGCATCAAAGCCTTATTTATCCCTTACTACTTCACTGTGATGAACTTAGCCGTGATGATGGGGATAAAACGGTACTTCAAAGGCAGCCAGTCGGTAAACTGGGAAAGAGCCAAACGGGCTACCAAATAAAACAATTACATATCCATGAAAGTATTCAGCTGGTTACTTGGTATTTTATGCACTATGACAGGAATACAAGCTACTGCTCAATCATGTTCGATCAGTATTCCCACAACACAAAATACTATAGATGGGAGCCAGTTTTTGCCAGGAGATACTATTTGCTTAGAACCCGGGCTACGTTCCTATCTTCTGATTACTAACTGTACTGGCACCGCTTCACAACCAATAGTTTTCATCAACAAAACGGGCATAGTGCGTATAGATACCGATCATTATTACGGGATCAAGCTTGCCCGATCCAGCCACGTTAAGATCATCGGCAATATCGGTCATAGCTCTGAGTACGGGATAGTGATCCAAAGAGTTGGTAATGGAGCAGGGATCAGTCTGGATGAGCTGAGTACGGATATTGAATTGGCTTATTTGGAAATATCGAATACCGCCATAGGAGGAATTTATGCCAAGACTGATCCCGACTGCAGCTTCACGGCCACACGTGATTCGTTTACGATGTATAATCTGCATATTCATCATTGCTATCTGCACGATATAGCAGATGAAGGTATGTATATAGGAAGTACTAAATATACCGGTCAGTATCTGCCTGATTGTGATACTACTGTATTCCCTCATTATATCTATGGTGTTGAAGTTCACGATAATATCATCGAACGCACTGGCTGGGACGGTATACAGGTGAGTTCCAGCCCATTGGATTGCAGGATTTACAATAATATAATACGCGAAGATTCCTATGCCGAAGTTCCCGATCAAATGTCGGGTATACTCATTGGAGGTGGCTCCGTATGCGACTGCTACAATAATATCATAGCTGATGGAAAAGGCGACGGGATTGATATATTCGGGCATCAGAAAATGAAGATATACAACAACCTCATACTCAGATCCGGCAGAACCTTTCAACCTGGAAATGAAACGGCATACAAACATGGGATATTCGTTGGTAACTCCCCAGGAGGTGAATCATCTACGCTGCATATCATGCATAATACGATCATCAGCCCAAAAAGTGAGGGAATCAAGTTTTTTAATACGAATAGCTCCGGTAATCTGATTTTCAATAATATAGTAACTAATCCTGGATCCTATCAAACCATAGGCAAACAGGCATATTTTAATCCAGCACTGCCAGACAGCTATTTTTCGGTACGGAACAATATGTTTTCTGAATATCCGCAATCCATAAAATTTGTGGACTATCAATCCGATGACTTCGATCTTCAAGCTTCTTCAACTGCGGTCAATACCGGCTTTGATGCCGGACTTAATGCAGTTAGCTTCGACCTGTTGGACAGACCCCGCCCACATAATCAAGGCTATGACATTGGTGCTTTCGAATGCCAAGACCCACATGCAATGATCCAGTTGCCAGACGCAACGGCAAGCAATATTACTGTAGAACCAAATCCGGTGACAGATAAATTGTATGTTACCATAGCTAATAAGGTTGAACATATCATTCAGTATCAGATCATAACCGTACACGGGTACCCAATCAGCCGCCCAAGTTCACTCAACGTTCCTGCTCATCAAAAAGAACGCCTGCAAATTGATGTATCAGAGCTGACAGCCGGTATCTATTTTTTAAGAATATTTAGTCAGGCTAAAGTTACCAACCTGGTTTTTGTAAAAAGTAATTGATCAGTATGTCAAGCATTAAGGTCAGAATAAAACAGCTTATACCGGTAACTATTGGATATCATCTCAGAAACCTATTTCTGTTTTTCAAAGGTATAGCCTACAGAGGCGATGGCTATTTCTGTACTTTGTGTGGGCATAGCTATCGTAAATTCTTTGACGGTGGCTTTGATCTGCCTGTCATCAAAAAGCTAAATATCATTGGAGCCGGAAGGCGTGAAGCTGTCATCTGTCCGGGATGCGCCTCAACCGATAGAGACCGGCTGTTACATCAGCTGTTACGCCAAGAACACTTTCAACCATACCTGACAGAAAAGATACTACATATTGCACCAGAACCTGCATTATATCAATGGCTTATAAAGGCTGTCAAGGAAAAGAGCAAGTATATACAAGGAGTGAAATACCATGAAGGATTTTATTACAGGAAACATATACAAATCATGGATTTGCTGAAGCTCCCTTTCAATGAAAACACGTTTAAATTAGTGATATGCAATCATGTGTTGGAACATGTGGAAAGCTACCAACAAGCCCTTGCAGAGATTTTACGAGTGCTAACACCAGGCGGAAAAGCAATACTACAAGTGCCTTGGTCAACCGTTTTAGAGCAAACTATTGAAGATACCAACCTGAAAACCAATAAGGAAAGAGAAGATGCTTTTGGACAGTTTGATCATGTGCGCCTGTTTGGAAAAGACTATCCACACTTAGTCGAGAAAGCTGGTTTTAAGTTAGAAATTCTATGGCCGGAGCAATTAGGATTGACCAAAGAATTGATCCATACTATGCGGATCAATCCAAATGAATGTATTTTTGTGGGAACCAAAAGTGTATCCCATACATGAAACTAAAGGTTTCAAATATATATCTGATTGCTCTGCTGCAACTTTTTACAGCTATACCCTTCAGTTCATCTGCTCATCCATCTGACGAGGTCTGGAAATATAATCCCTATGGTGGACTCTCGCCTATTGATAAAACAGATATACAAGGCTTAACAGATTTTTTAAACTTTATACCTCACGACAGCAGCTACTTAGATCAGGATAACCTCTATCAGGTGGCTGAGTTATACATGCTTGCCGGACAATACGAAATAGCAGAAGAATTACTGAAAGATCTTATTTACCGCACAAACGACCAGCACGATCTTTACTTCAACATACTGCTAAACATAGCTTTATGCAATGAATTGAATAATGCTGACCTTGCCATACAGTTTTGGAAGTCGCAACTGATAGCCTGGGAAGAAAGCAATGATCATGATCATTTTTTAATAGCAGCGTATCATCTTATTCGATTGTATAACGATACCCAATCACCCGTTAATGCGGACTTATACCTGAATCTCATTACACCGGAAAAGGTAGAAGTTTTAGCCTGGCCTGTCCAGGTACTGTTTGTCACCGAAATGCTTCGTACTGCTATTGAACTTGAAGACGAGCAAAAAACACTTTCCTACAGTAAACAGCTTCCAGCCCAACTATCTGCTGAACAGCTTAGTTTATCCCACTGGGGCAGATTGTTTCAGATAATACTTACTCATACAACCCTCTTTCCGAAAGCAGATTTTCTTCTGATGGATTCAATCTTTAAGCAGTCGTATCACCCATTGGAAATCATAGGATCAGCTCATTTTTTTGATGCGCTTGAATCAAATGCTCCTGCCCTATTCTTCGCTCTTAAAAGTTTAGAAGCTGATGCATGGAATCAACTCATACAATTCCATGCTCAGGCTGATGAAGCACTGCAAGTCCTTAGTCAGTATGAGAAAGAACAAAATGAACTACATACTGCTCAACAACAACAGTACGACCTGCTTTCAACTTTGTTTTCCGGTCTGATACTGCTGTTGGCTTTAGGCTTATTAGTTTTGTTGTATACTAAACATCGTAAGAAAATATCCCGGATAAATATCGAGCTCTATACTCATGAACAGGCATTGAAGGAGTCAAAGCCTGTTCAGGCAATAAAAGCTGAAATGGTGGACGAGCGTATTAAAAGCAGGATATCGGCCCTTCAAATGGAGCTTCAGCAACGCGACGAGATGGATAAAGAGCTTAAAGCCGCTTTGGAAAAAGCCGAGAAAGCCAATTATCTGAAGAATGCGTTTTTATCCAATATGAGTCATGAAATCAGAACTCCTTTAAATGGAATTTTAGGCTTCTCTACTTTGTTGGAGAATGAGTTAGCCTTATTGGAAAACAAGGATCTGTTTGAATATGCCAATATGATCATGCAAAGTGGTGAACGTTTGCTGCACTTGCTCAATAATATTATTGACATCAGCAGCTTAGAAGCAAATCATAATGAGACACAGCTGCAAAAAGCTGATCTTCAGGCCATCCTCAATGAGCTGATTCCCGAATATCAAGTCAGGGCTAAAGAAAAGGATATTCGCATAGTAACGGATTTGTCAACAGCTCATGCATTGATCGATGAATCCAGCTTCAAGCGTATGTTAGTCGAACTGCTGGATAATGCATTGAAATATACAGATAAAGGCTATATCAAAATCATGCTCACCAAAGATAAGTCTGAGGCACTTATCAGTATTAAAGATACCGGCATTGGCATAGATCAGGCTTATATGCCTTATTTGTTTGATCCTTTCCGACAAGAGAGCCTCGGGTACTCCCGTCAATATCAAGGGGCTGGACTTGGATTACCGCTTGCCAAAAGGATGATAGAAAATATGGAAGGCAGAATTGATATTTTTTCAGAGAAGGCCAAAGGTACCGAAGTAAAGATATGGCTTAAAGGATTGGAAGCTGAACCCAAGCAGGTGAGTGCGTCTCAAGAAGTTAAACAATCACCGGCAAGCGAAAATATATTGAATGGCAAATACATACTGATTATTGAAGATGATGCAGCCAGTTCGAAGATGTTGGATAAGATGTTGGGTAGGCATGCCGACGTGATTTTAGCTTCCAATGGTGATCAGGCAGTAGATGAGATCAGTAAATCGGTTGAGCAGAATAAACTATTCGACCTCATACTGTTCGATATCAACTTGCCCGCACCCTGGGATGGGATCAAGTTGTTGCACTATGTAAAGTCAAATTTCAAAGCCTATCAATATGTGCCTGCTGTTGCTCAGACAGCTTATGCAATGATAGGTGATGAAGAAGAGTTTCTCAATGCCGGCTTCACATCGTATATCTCAAAACCTATACAACAAAAAGAACTATTTAATGTGCTACGCTCCATTTTTCTGGAAAAGCCAATTTAAATACCGTTAATCAATGCTAAAAAGCTATTTAGTTTTTTATTTTTGTGCATCCTTACCAGGATTATCTCGAACCTTATGTAGAGAGAACTGTTTAGTTAAAGATAAATATGGAAGAAAACATAAAAGACCTGCATGTCCTGATAGTTGAAGATAATATACTGAATCAGAAATTTGCAGCAGCAGTTGTCAAGAAAATGGGCTATAAAGCAGATATAGTTGCCAATGGTTTATTAGGCCTTGAGGCATATAAAACCAAAAAATACGATTTAATCCTGATGGATATACAAATGCCTGTAATGAATGGCATTGAAGCCACAAAAGCTATCCGGCGCATTGAGTTGGAGGAAGGTAAAGACGAGCATATTCCTATCATAGCTGTCACTGCTTTTGCTATGGAGCAAGACAGAAAAAACTGTATGGAAGCCGGCATGGATGCCTTTCTGGCCAAGCCGTACAAACCCTTCGAGCTACAACAAACTATTGAAAAAATATTTACATAGTCTCTCTGCTACCCAAGCCATTATTTCAGCAGGAAACTCATATCAGTACCAACTTCATATTCCGATGGTTCTTTGCCGAAATTGAATACTCTGAGGCTTCTATGTCCTTTCAGAATCAGTTTTCCGTCCTCCATCTCAAGCAGGCTGGCTTCTCTCAGCCCGGCCACAGTTATATCCCTGTTCAACGCAAGAAACTCTTCTATACGTTGTTGACGGGTCTCACCGCCATGTCCTTCAGGATTGGCATCTAAATAGTGAGGGTTGATCTGGAAGGGGATCAAATTGAGGCAGTCGAAACTTGCTGGTTCAATAATAGGCATATCATTGGTGGTGCGAAGGGTGGGACAAGCCACGTTGGCACCAGCACTCCAACCTATATAAGGAGTACCCTCCGATACTTTTTGACGGATCAATGACATGATAGCTGTTTCATGCATCATGGATACTAAATGAAAGGTATTACCTCCACCTACTACTATACATTCGGCTTGTTGTATAGCTTGCTTAGGATCAGATGCCTGATGGACAGATACCAACTCGAAGCCTAATGTACGGAATACGCCCGACACCCGTTCTTCATATATATCATAGGATTTTGTCAGACTGACAGCAGAGAGATTAACACCGGCATAGGGTATAAAAACCACTTTCCTGATTCCGTGTTTCAATAAAAAATCCTGAATAAAGCCCTGTGGCCATCCTAAATAGGCTTCACCTGCATTGGTGGAATTACTGATCAATAATAACTTCATAATAAAAATATTTATAAACGGTTTTCTTTCTTAATACTTTTTGCTGCCCGTAGATAGCTTTGTTGCAGATAGTGCAAGCGACGATCGTTTGCTGTGATCCTTATAATCTGTTCATACGAGTTGAGAGCTCCTGCATTCCAATGTGCGATAGCCAATATGATGCCTGATCGTTGCTGCAAATCCTTACTTTGTTCCCTGTTAAAATCCTGAGTGAGTAAAATCGTAAAGAGCAAAGCAATAGATTCGGCATTCATCCTATCCACAAAATATTCTATCGCATCCAAGCTAAGCTTTGCATTGTTTTGCTGATGTAAAAAATCAAACAGATCAATATGCTTCACTCCAAACCTATCTAATTGATATGACTCAATAGATTGATCCATCGAGAGGTATAAAGGAATTGCCTGCTTGACACCTTTAGTATAAACGGTTTCGATTATATGCCTATAATCAGCCTGATATTTAAAATAAGGCTGATAAAAAGCGTATACCTGCTGGGCTTCGTCTATATTAAGGCGGCACCCTTGATTGTTTACTCCTATTTCAATGATCTCCTGAAGTATAGGCTCTAAATGATCCGAGTTTTTCAGATATATTTCTTTACGTAGCTTTTCCATCAACTCATCTATCCTAAATCTATTGTTCAGGCAAATCCGGTCGATCAACCGGTTGTCTAACTCCTTCATTGCATGAGCGATATCGCTATCAGATTCTAAATGATATTGGCTACGGGTTTCCAATACCGATTCGTATAGTTGCATGGCAGCATCTATCTCATTGGCCCAGGCTTTGAGTTGAGCTTCTTTAAGCTGTCCGACGATCAGTGTCTTAGCTTGCAAGGCGGCAGCCGACATAGAAGCGGGATTGCTATATATCTGCTCTGTTGTACTTGCAGCATTCATTGGATACTTTACCATCAGCTGTTCGAGTTTTGAACGCAGATGTATAGCCTCAGATGAGTTTCGAAGAAAATCAATATGCTCTTGCCTGTACTCTTCGGCTCGTTGTAGATGTTGAAGCGCATCCGCATAGCTCTCTGTTCGTATAAGGTCTTCTACTGTTCGTATCTGCTCAGTAAAAATGGCTCTATGGGCTGCAAACAAGCTTTGGTTGATCTTCTCATTATGCCTGATATTAAAAAAATTAGCTGCTGCTGTCAGCGCATCTTCTAATACACTGATTGCCTGAGGATACATCTTTTGGTCAATGAGTTCATTAGCTTTTTTCAAATAGTTTTCAATGAGATTTTCCGACTGATCTGGCAATTGAGCTATATGTTGCTCGTTGAGTTTCTCTTTTACAAACGCATTCGATTTGTCTCTGTATGTATTTGCCAATTGATTATTTCCTACTTCTACGGCTTTGGCTGCAATCTGCAGGTGAGACTGTAATATACCCAATTTGGCTGCATCTATCCTTTCGTTTAGGGTTGTACTATCGTTCACAAAATCATAATGGCGGTTCATCAGCCGTGCATCCTCATAAAAACGTAGTGCTGTTGCTAAGTCTTGCTTTTCATAATAGGTGTCGGCAAAGTGTACTAAGCCTCCCAAAAGCAGTGCTGCCGCCATCTGAGGATCAGATTTAGGGCTTAGTTTTTCAAGGATATAGGCAAATATCTCATCGGATTGTATGCGCAACACCTGTGTGAGGAAGTCATGGTTACGAAAATCTTGCCGGATAATCTGCTGCTGCTCATGCTGTATGGTTTCAATATAGTGATGTACTAAATCGGTAGTGAGTTGAGCATCGGCATATCTACGTCCAAGCGAAGCAATCAAAAGGGTTTCATAACGGGTCGCTAAGCGTTCAGCAGCTTTCAGCTTAGTCTCTAAACTATTTGATGGCTCAGAAAATTGCATCCCGCGTATAGAGTTTAAAATCCGATTTCCTAACTTTAAGCCTTTACGAAGCTTGTCCCAAAACACAAATAGCGTTTTTGTATCATTCGCTATCTTCTCTTCCTGCTTTTCGGCCATAAGAAAAAGCGTATCCAAATAATTCGCAGCAGCCCAATAAGTATTGATGAAATGCAGATGAGCCTCAAACTGTTCGCGTGCCTTAGCAGTAAAACCACTGAAGTCAAATTCAAGTCTGGCTTCTTTTACCGGAAAAGCTCTAGTATTCACTGTTCCCAAAAAATAGTCATCAGTCAGGCTGTCGGCTTGGGCTTCAAACTTGCGTTCTTCAGTAGTACCAAACATCGAATGAAGATAGATACGACCTTTGAAAAAATCGGGCTGCAAGACCCCAGCCATATCAAAGTTTCTATAAGTTGTGTTTCCAGTGATCGTCTGGTTGTGAATATTCAGATGTATCTCTGCCAATGAGGATTCGGACTGTTTCAATAAAGTCTTGAACTGAATAGTGTTACGCAAACTTGCCACCAGATCACCATCACCTGAGACAGGGCTTAAGCTGTGTAGTATGAACTGAGTAGGTGTGGAACCGTTATTTGCAGAAACCTGCATCTCAATAGGTATAGTCACCGTTTGCCATTCCTGAGAAAAGGTATTGGAAATAAAAAAACTAAGAAATATACTGATCAGCAAATGATTAACACCCCGCATACATAATCCTGCAAAATCACAAAAATAGCCAAAAGACTTTGGATAATCATCAGTAAGTCTGGCCTGACCACAAACAAAATTGAAAATTTGATTATGAACACATTTTATAGTATCTTTCATGCTTGCATGCGATACTAAAAAAGATATTAACAATAGATGTAAACTTTTTAATGCATGGAACAGCTAATAAAAAATGATTAAATAAGTGGGTGCTATATGGATTTCATAGATTGGAATAGCCTTAATCACAGAAAAGCATAAATTGCGAACAGATGAAGAAAATCAATATCAGAGGTAGCGAATTAAAACGCTTAGGGTTCAGCAATGCTGAATCTATCAGGGTTGCAATTCAATTGGCTCAAAAAAATTTCAAGAGGAGCGATAAAGTTGAAATGCTTCAAACACTAAAATCTATTTTAACTCAGCCGGATCACTTCATACATGATCCTGTCTGGCATGAGTTGGCTAAGTTAATGGCAAGCAAGCCAGATATGCAAAAGGCCACAACTCGTCCTGTAAAGACAAGTGAAGGTTTTACAATTTATGGTGCTGAGCAGATTGATCCGGAAGCCATCCGTCAAATGGAGCTTGCTATGAAACTGCCTATCTCCATCAAAGGAGCTTTAATGCCGGATGCTCACTTAGGCTATGGACTTCCAATTGGTGGAGTATTAGCGACTTATAATGCGGTGATCCCTTATGGGGTAGGTATGGACATAGGATGTAGGATGTGTTTGTCGGTCTTTGAATCATCCCCGCAAAAAGTAATTAAAGATAGTGAGCAAATCAAAAAGATCCTTATGAGTGAGACACGTTTTGGCTTTGCCACGTTCAGCGATGTGCAAGAACATGAGATAACGGGCAGAAAAGAGTTTAGTGAGATACCTTTTTTGAAGACACTGCATAAAAAATTTGTGGCACAATTAGGCACATCGGGCCATGGAAATCATTTCGTAGATGTGGGCTATGTGGATATACCTGAATATTCAGAGTTGATAGGTATAGAGCCCGGGAAATATTTTGCTGTGTTAAGTCATTCAGGCTCACGCAATTTTGGTGCTGAAGTATGTAAGCATTATACCCGTGTTGCCCAGCAGCAGCTTGGGTTAAAAGGCGAAGCCGGACGCCTGGCATGGTTGGAGTTAGATACCGAAGCAGGTCAGGAATACTGGGCTGCCATGAATTTAGCCGGAGATTATTCCCACGCTAATCATCGTATCATCCACAGCAGATTAGCAAAAGCCTTCGGAGAGGAGCCGATACGAATATTGGAAAACCACCACAACTTTGCATGGAAAGAGACGCTGGAAACAGGTGAAGAGATCATCATACACCGCAAAGGCGCTACTCCAGCTGATATAGGCGATGTAGGTATCATACCCGGAACAATGGCATCACCTGCATTTATAGTAACCGGCAAAGGAAATGAAGAAGCACTGAAATCGGCAGCACATGGGGCCGGAAGATTAGTATCACGCAACCAGGCAAAAAAAACCTTTAGCGAAAAAGAAATGAAAAAATATCTTGTAGAGCAAGGCGTAGAGCTGCTTGGAGGTGGTTTGGACGAATCCCCTTTCGCATATAAGGACATACACCAAGTAATGGAATATCAAAAAGAATTGGTAGAAATCAATGGAATGTTCTATCCGAAGATAGTCCGTATGGCCTGAACGAAGATAAGGTTGACAAATCTACTACCACAACCAATCTGTTAGTTTTTCACTTGTATCATACACTGACACACACTCTTAGCTACGCTCAGCAGATCACGGTTTTTACATGAAACGAAATACTTATAAGAGCTTGTTATCTTTGCAGCTAAAAAAATTCTTTGTATGACGAATCCAAGGCATGAAGAAGTATTCGATGTGCTCAAGCGTTTAGAAATACCGTATGAGGTGCTCTATCATCCCCCTACTCCTACTATAGAAGAGGCTTTGCTGTATTGGAAAGACTTAGAAGCAGTGCATTGCAAGAATTTATTTTTTCGCAATCATAAAGGTAACCGTCATTATCTAGTGATTTTTCATTGTATGCAGCAATTAAACATACGTGATTTAGAGCAACGACTTAAACAAGGTAAGCTTAGTTTTGCCTCTCCCGAAAGGATGCAGCGTTATCTACATCTTGAACCAGGAAGCGTATCACCTTTCGGCCTGATCCATGATCACAGCAGGCATGTGTATTTATTTATAGATGAGAATCTGTTGAAAGCTAAAAAGCTAAGTTTTCATCCCAACGACAACACTGCCAGTTTGAGTATAGCCACAAAAGATTTTATCCGTTTTTTGGATGCGATGGGTAATGGATATACTTTTCTATCGCTTTACGAGGATGAAGTCTAATAGACCTTAAACAGTATTATCTTGTTTATTAAAGACCTACTACGGGTTTTAGTTCAATATAATTTACAACGCTTTTACTTTTCGTTCGGCTTCCTGTATGAGGCCGTCGGCTTTTTTTTGTGCTTCCTGTTGAATAGTTGAAGCACTTTTTTCAGCTTGCTGCTCAATATTTTCGGCCGTCTTATCAGCTTGTTGTCGAAGTTTTTTTGCCGCTTCTTCTGCAATTTTCACAGCTATGGGTCCTTTAGGTCTAGCTTCATTGATCAGTTTTGCTGCTTGTTGTTCGGCCTCATCCCGAATTTTTTTTGCTGCTTTGTCAGCTTCACTCTTTACAGCCTTAGCAGAGCTGTTTGCCTGAGCGATCAACCGATCAGCATGCGCACGCGCTTCAGCCATGATCTTAGCAGCCTCCTCACTGAGCTTCGCCTGCATAGCAGCTTTTTGTTTATCCATCTCTTGCTGTGCTAAACGTTTCAAATCGGCACTTAGATTACTTGCATAGTCTTTATAATCAATACTTAGCTTAGGGTCTGTTGCACTACCAGTCATCTTAGCCTTGATGGTGATATCAGTGTCGGCCTTGAGCGAAAAACCTTTACCTCCGGCTTGCTCAACCAATTTTGAGACACCATCACGGACACTACTACCTAACTTTTCATAAGGTACTCTAAGCAATAAGTCATAATCCAAAGTTTGGTCAAAACCCATGCTGCCGCTTATTGTAACATCCGAGCCTGCATAGCGCAGCATAAAAGGCTTCTGAAATACCCTGCCATTGATAAATTCAAAACTCAGGTCAACGGCATCGGTAACTAAACGTGCATAATCGCTATTGCCTAAGAGAGAAGCCAACATATTCATAGCTTTGACTGAATCAATACGTATGTTACTGGTTGTCAAGCCGCCACCTCCTTTTAAACTTGGTAGAACCGGTTGCATATCTTGGTCTAAATTGCCTCTGAGATGAAAGTGAGTAGAAAAGCTCCCGTGAGTACGTTGCGCTATAGGTGCTGCCGTTTGAAAAAGACCTATAGATTGATAAGCTGTTGGAATATCGAAATGATTGAGAGTAATATCAAAGTCAATCAGCGGAGAATCAGCCTGAACTGCATCAAAACTACCCGACATATGGATATTGCCTCCCAAAAGTGTGGCACTGAGCGGAGCTATTTGAATGACTTTATCAGAATAGCGAAGGTCTGCCTCAAGATTTTTCAGCTCATAGTTTTCATAAACCAATTGATCAATATTTGCATGGAACCGGATATTCATGCGATCAGGCAGTTCTAATGAAAAAGATATGGTGTCATCCACAGCCGTAGAAGTGGTATCTATGGCAAAATGACTAAGCAATAGATTTATATCGGTATAAGATGAGGTGAGATTCAGGCTGCCATTCAATATGCCTTGTCGAAGAAGATAGTCTAAATAGTTATCCAGCTCACCTGAAAAGCTAAAATCACTTTTTCCCCATCGTAATTCGTTCACCTTAGTACTCACAGCCTTAGGCGAGAATCCGAGCCACGCATGCTGTATTACAAGCTCGGAGTCATTCTCAGCAAGATTGACTTTAAACCCATCAGCTAAGGCGCTACCTTCGACTTGTATCTGCTCAAACTGTTGCTGTTCAATACTTGAGAGCCGGGTATTGAGCGCTACATCAATTGTCAGCAACCCGTCTAAGGAAGAGATAAATTCTGGTGGAATAAAGTCTCCTAACTTGTCTAAGTGCAGCTTTCCTTTCAAATCGGCTTTTATAAATGGATCGCTAATAATTTGCTGTAGAGTAAGATTCATTGAAAAAGGATCGTTCATCAGACTAAACTGAAACGGGTTCAAAATTATACGGGTATGATCTAAATCGCCAGTTTCATTTTCTATTTTCAATTTCAAATTGATATATTCTATCTTTTCCGCTATATCAGGGTATGCAACCACTCCACGATCAACGGTCATACTTGCATTAAAAGCCGGAAAAGCTGTCTCACTATAATTTCCATTCATTCGGAAATTCAGGTCAAAATTGCCATCTGCGATCAATTGTTCGTAGTCGCGCATATATTCTGATGGGATGAGAGATAACAATTGTTTGAAATTTTCTTTAGCTGCTGCTAAGGTAAAATCCATTCCTATAGCTGTATCAGCCAAAATAAATTTACCGGCAAAGTCAAGTCCTAATTCATTTAGTTTCAACACATCTGTTGCAATGACATAGCTATTATCATCGAAATTCACATCAATAACAGCTTCAGCAAAACCATTTACTTTATTCAGCACCGCCATTCCATCATAGATTACTCCAATAGAAGCTATCTGAAGTCCGGCATATAATCGGCTTTGGCTTGTACTTAAGTCACCTTTGATCTGCCCATTTAATTGGTCTAACTTTAAAACAAATGGGATCTCCCTATCGTCATAAATAAGGCTTCCATTCGAGATTTGCAAGGCTTTAAGACTCAAGCTGAAGCTATCGGTTGAAGTGGTGGGCTCTTCTATTTCTGATTCTGTTTCGGGCATGATATCCCAGTTTGCATGACCATCCTCCAATACGATCAGATGCAACAAAGGTTCTTTCAGGCGAATATTCTTTATTTCGTAAGGACTGGCTTTAAAAACACTCAGTATATCCAAGGTCAGACTGAACCGATCTGCATAAAGCAGTGTATCATTTTCGAAAGCTGCTTTTCCTGTCAGGACTAAGTGTGAGAGTGTAAGTGAAAAATCCGGGAAGCTACGGATCAGGCTCAGACGAGCCGATGAGAAGTCGATGGTGGCCTCCACTGATTTATTCAACTCTTCTTTGACTAACTGAACCAATTTATCCTGAAAGAAAAACGGGATCAGGATGAGAGCTATTAATATTACTCCCAGACTTACAGCAAATATTTTAACATATTTCATAGGTGCTATGTATTATTTATTGATAAACTTTTTGTCGTAGAAAATGGTCCATAGTTACTATTGCTGCCATTGCTTCTACTATTACTACAGCTCTTGGTACTACACACACATCGTGTCTTCCTTTCCCTTTGATGATTACTGTCTTACCAAATTTATCTACTGTGGTTTGGTCCGACATCAAAGTAGCCACCGGTTTGAAAGCAGCTCGAAAATAAACTTCTGCTCCATTGGTGATCCCCCCTTGTATCCCACCAGAATGATTAGTAAGCGTAACTGTCTTTCCGTCTTTAACAGCGAACTTGTCGTTATGACTGCTTCCACGCAACTTCACACCATCAAAACCGCTTCCATATTCAAATCCTTTGACCGCATTGATGCTCATCACGGCTTTAGCCAGATCGGCATGAAACTTATCAAATACTGGTGCCCCTAATCCGGCTTTAAGTCCGGTGATATGGCAATTGATAATCCCACCAAGGGTATCACCCTCTTTTCTTACTTCTTCTATAAGCTGTATCATTGCCTGTGAACTCCCGGGATGCGGACAGCGTACCAATGAGCTTTCTACCGCTTCAAAAGAAGGTATGTTGATCGCTTTCGGAATCTCGATCTCTCCTATACTGCTCACGTAAGCCTGTATAGAAATGCCATGCTGTTTCAGATAACTCTTAGCTATGGCTCCTGCCACCACTCTGGCTATGGTTTCCCGTGCTGATGCCCGACCGCCTCCCCTATGATCTCGTATTCCGTATTTGGCTTCATAGGTAAAATCGGCATGGGACGGACGGTATGTATCTTGCAAGTGCGAATAATCCTTCGGCTTTTGATCGAGGTTTCGGACTATGAAAGCTAAGGGCGTCCCAGTAGTAACTCCGTTGAGCAAACCCGATAAAAATTCTACTTCATCTTTTTCATCACGGGCTGTAGTGATTGACGACTGCCCGGGCCTGCGACGGTTCAGCTCCAACTGAATAAATGTAAAATTTATGTCCAAACCAGGTGGACAACCATCTATCACACCGCCTATACCAACCCCATGCGATTCGCCAAAAGAGGTTAAACGATAAATTTCACCAAAGGTATTTGCTGCCATATATCAAATAAAGTTATTTAGTATCTAATCATCATCAAAACCTGGTCGTTTGAACTCATTCCATTGTGGAAAAATCTGACTTAGTTGCTTGCTATAAGATGATAGAAAGGCCAACGCATCAAGAATAACATCTTCTTCATCAACAAGATAGCTCATCAGATAGACTAATTCTTTTTTTATCTTGTCCACTGCAATCAACGCAGTCTTAGCTGAGCCATTTTCATCATTTTGAATGGGATCAACTAATTCTTTGTTTGTATAATTGAAAAGTGCCCTTTCTGTCTTCACAGCTACAAGAAAGCCGTATCTTTGAATTAGTTCGCATGCATAGTCAAACGCATGAAACTCTTCCAAAGTTCCGGAACTAAGAAGTTGTACCCTAATACGATCCATATTATCAACCTGATTGAGAAACCATGTATCCAAATTTTGAAAAAACTCCAAAGTTTGATCAATTAATTCCTGAAAAGGGTTTGAATTAAAATACATCAGATCGTCAGATAATTCAAACTCATTATCTTCTGTTTCCGGCTCATACGCCTCTAATTTTTCCTTTAAAGCAGTGATTAAAGTAGATACTTCTTTTAAATATTCGCTAACTCGTTCAATACTTTGACCCATCAGGATCAACCCATCTGGTTCTAATGTTCCCCGTTCCAACTCTTGTACATAGATTGCACAAGCTTGAGTAAACTCACAATGCTCACACCATCGGTCACAGTAATTATATATGGAAGATATTAAATTCATAAGGTTGCTTTTTTATTTCGTTTTTCCCAGATCCCTGATACCTATTAATTGCTATAACAGTGTGTGTATCCTCTTTCAAGCTCTCTTTCCGGCTAAAACTTTTTCAGTTTTGGCAAACAAAAAGAAACAGGTAAATTTACTGCCAATTTTCAACACTTTTCTCATGCGCCATTTTTTTCTGTTCATTTTGTTGAGTACTATAGCTTATTCAATTCAGGCTCAGCCTATTGCTAAATCTGAAAAAGTATTGATCCGGGATGGGAAACCAAACGAGGTCATGCGTATCACTCAGGTTACCGATAAGGATGACTTAGTCATATTGCGTACTCCATCCCGCGATATACCGTCAAAAAGTCGCCGCTTTTGGAAACGACTTGCCTCACGTATGTTGGCTACTGTGTCAGACCCTGATAATCAAGGTGTAGGTATAGCTGCTCCCCAGGTGGGTATCAACAGGAATATGATAATCGTTCAACGGTTTGATAAACAAGATCATCCTTTTGAGACTTATATCAACCCTGTTATCATTGCTACCGGCGATTCGTTATATTCGCAGGTAGAAGGCTGTTTGTCTATCCCTTATGTTCGTAATGCAGTTATACGATATTGGGAGGTGGTGATCCGGTATCAGGATAAGCGCATGCGATGGCATGAAGAAAAAATTGAAGGATATACTGCCCGTATTTTTCAGCATGAGATAGACCATTTAAACGGGATACTGTTTACCGATCTGATCCGTTATGATTAGTACAAACTTTAGTCGTACAAAGAGTTATAGCTACCGTCGGCGGTCGAGCCGGTTAAGCCCGTCAACGGCAAGCATATAATTTGCTTCTCTACGAAGTACTTCGTCGTATATATCACGGGCATTTGAATACCTGCCCAATTCTTCCAATGCCCTTCCTTTATTATAAAGCGCATCAATATAATTCGGGTCGTTCAATAAGGCTTCATCGAAATACTCTATGGCTTTGGAAAACTGCTCCATATACACCATATATACATAGCCCATATTAAACAAGACGTATTTATTGTTTGGAACTACCGTCAACAATGTGTCATATTGTAACAGTGCTTCTTCAAACTGGTCATTATCCTGCAAGTACAACGCAAGTTCATATCGGGCTTTCATGCGATCGGGGAACAACTGTAATGCTTTACGCAGATACATGGTTGCTAATTCGTTACGTTGGGCGGCATAAAGACTAGCAATCTGCATTAAAACCTCATAAAAATCGTCTTGCTGATCTAATGCAAGTTGTAAATTTTTCAATGCCGATAAGGTGTCTTCGTGAGCTAAAAAAACCATACCCCGCACATAATATGCCTCTGGATTGTATGAGTTCAGTTCGAGAGCTTTATCGGTAAATCCCAATGCAATACCTAACTTACCGGTAAGTAGGCTCAGCTCGGCTAGTTTTATCAAAGGTTTGGGATTTTCAGGTTCTAAATCAGCTGCTTTTAACAGGGAAGTATTTACGTTATCAGGCTGATCCATCACAAAATAAATATCAGCCAAAGTCATAAAGATATCTGCATTCGCTTCGTCATAGTCTAATGCATTGCTGATATCCATCAAGGCTTTGTCGGCTTGTCCTATTCCAAGATAAAGTTGTGCCCGTTGATTGTACAATACCGCATTGGTACTATCTTTTGCTATGGCATCGTTTAATTGTTCGAGTGGGTTATTGATCTCCCCTACAGCCTGCCTGTCCGGTTTGTCGGATAGTGATTGGCAAGCCGTTATCAAAATAAACGCAAGTAAAAACAAGTAAACTCCAGGATGATTCATAGATGTAATGTAGGCTAAAGATTGAAACAGTGTGGATCAGTTATCAGTTGAGAGTACATCCTATGGTTGATTTATTTTTCACCTGCAAGAGCTTCCCGTATCTTATTTTCTAACTCATCGGAAAGCTCTGGGTTTTCCATGATCAGGTTTCTAACTGCTTCGCGTCCTTGACCAAGCCGTGTATCTCCATAGCTAAACCATGACCCACTTTTTCTGATGATATTATTTTCTACTCCTAAGTCAATGATTTCACCTGTTTTAGAGATACCTTCTCCATACAGTATATCAAATTCGGCTCGTTTGAAAGGTGGGGCGACCTTATTTTTTACTACTCTCACCCTAACCCTGTTTCCGCTGATGTTTTCTCCATCTTTTATCTGACTTACCTTACGGATATCTAACCTTACGGAGCTATAGAACTTCAATGCATTACCTCCTGTAGTAGTCTCCGGATTGCCAAACATCACCCCAATTTTTTCGCGTAGCTGGTTAATAAACACACAAACGGCACCGGTCTTACTAATAGTAGCTGTCAGTTTGCGAAGCGCTTGCGACATCAATCGGGCTTGTAGTCCCATTTTTGAATCCCCCATCTCACCTTCTATCTCACTCTTAGGCGTAAGTGCAGCTACCGAATCAATCACAATCACATCTATAGCACCAGATCGGATCAGGTTTTCAGTGATTTCAAGTGCCTGTTCGCCGTAGTCAGGTTGCGAGATCAGCAGATTTTGCACATCGATGCCTAATTTAGCGGCATAAAATCTGTCGAAGGCATGCTCGGCGTCAATAAAAGCTGCTATACCACCTTGCCGTTGCGCCTCAGCAATTACATGCAATGCTAATGTTGTCTTACCTGAACTTTCAGGCCCATAAATTTCTGTTACACGGCCCTTAGGAAGTCCACCTACACCAAGGGCATAATCCAGGCCTATAGAGCCTGTGGAAATAGATTCCATCGTTTCTATGGCATCATCTCCTAATTTCATAATACTTCCCTTGCCAAAGGTCTTCTCTATAGTGCCAAGTGTCGATTCAAGTGCCTTCAGCTTCTCAAGGCGAAGCTTATCTAAGTTTTCTTTTGCTTTGTCTGATGTCATGATTATATAGTATGTAAATTAAATATCTGTGCCGAATGATCATCGGTCTTCACCTTATCAATGACCGATTCAATGATCCCGTTTTCATCAAGTATAAAAGTGGTTCTGTATAAACCTTCGTATTCTTTGCCATACATCTTTTTCAAGCCCCATACCCCGTATGCATCAATGATCAAACGCTGAGGATCAGCTATTAATGGAAACGGTAGGCTGTATTTAGCAGAAAATTTCTCATGCGACTTTTGGTCGTCAGGACTGATACCAACGACCGCATATCCTTTTTCTAACAATGCATTGTAGTTGTCGCGCAGATTACATGCCTGATTAGTGCATCCGGGTGTATTATCCTTAGGATAAAAATACAGTACAACTTTTTTTCCTGTGAAACTATCTAAACTTATTTTATGACCAAATTGATCTATCCCGCTAAAGTCGGGTGCTTTATCTCCTTTCGTAAGCATAATTTTTTCTTTGAACAAAAATACGTATTATTCCCAAGTTATGCGAGCCAGCCTGATGAAAAAAAATCAGTGACAGTATATGTGTGCTACTTAGCTGTCTCTTTCTTAAGATTTTTATAGTATCTGCAAAAATCGTTCAGTCCGCATGACTCGCATAAAGGCTTTCGGGCTTTGCACACATATCTCCCATGCAGTATCAGCCAATGATGTGCTTTAGAGATCACCTCTTCTGGAAGGTATTTTACTAATTGTCGCTCCGAATCCAATGGGTTGCGGGCATTAGTTGTAAGTCCAATTCGTTCGGCTACCCTGAACACATGAGTATCGACGGCCATAGCCGGTTTGTTGAATACAACAGATGCAATCACATTAGCTGTTTTACGGCCTACACCAGGTAACTTTTGAAGCTCCTCAACCGTATCAGGCACTATCCCGTTAAAGCTAGCTAACAACGTTTGAGCAAATCCTATCAGATGTCGGGCTTTGTTGTTGGGATATGAGCACGAGCGTATCACTTCAAACACTTCCTCATGGGTAGCCTTTGCTAAGATTTCAACCGACGGAAAATGGTTAAAAAAAACTGGAGTGATCATATTCACCCGTTTATCAGTACATTGAGCCGATAAGATAACAGCAACTACCAACTCATAAGGCGAGTCGTAATGAAGCTCGGTCTCGGCAACAGGCATATGCTCCGAAAAATAAGCTATAACCCGTTGAAAGCGTTCTTTCTTTGTCACAACAGCATCAATAAGGAACACAAATACCGCATATCAGCCAAAAGCATTAAACGGATGTACGTTTAAATCTTGAAAATATAGAAATATCAGTTGATAAAGCTTTCTATCAGACCTATCATAAGGCTTTGCCTGGATTCGACAGAGGCAGCAAAACGTAATATCTGATCAATCACTTTTGGATTAGGGATATCGGATATAGGCTCCCTATCCAAACCGTTTTCTACACTACTCAACAAGGCTTCGTCCCAAGCATCAATAGCGGATAAGAAATGAAAAGGAGTAAAGAAATCTTTCATAAGCAATAAATTAGTTTCGTTATGAAAAACAAACGTACACTTTGTTATATTTAGTACATTGAAGTCGTTTTTTTTATCTGTACTAATTTTTTCTTGTTTTAACAGGGGATACAGCCTATCGCAAAATGTTTTTTCATACCTTTGATTGGCTTCATTTATAAAAATTACAACAGCTTATGGTACCTCTTACGCAATCTCAGGAAAAGAACTTAAGTTTTCTGCTTAGCTTATTTAAAGTTATAGAAGAAAAACAGAACGCCATAGAGTTCATCAGATCACATACTAATGAAATAGAGGCTGTTACAGCTTTTGATATCATGTTAGCGGTGGATAGGTTGACAGTGATACACCAAGTATCTCCCAAGTTTAAGCAACATATCAATAAGTTTATGAACGTGCTGGGGACTACAGTAAAATCATTCGATCTGCCTGTTGCACCTAAGGATAGTTTGATGGATGTGTTGTTGCGAAACTATCGCAAATTAGAATTACAGCTCATCCAGCTCAAACCATTGATACGTAAGCTAAATAGCAATAGTGATGATGAGCAGCTAAAACAGGAAATTTTAGAAGGCATCAAGTATTTGAACCAATTTATTGCTTTCTATGAGATCAAAGAAAACATTCT
Source organism: Bacteroidales bacterium (assembly GCA_023229245.1). Lineage (GTDB taxonomy): Bacteria > Bacteroidota > Bacteroidia > Bacteroidales > F082 > JALNZU01. The sequence goes on from JALNZU010000011.1 coordinate 67,626, forward strand.
TTTCCCTTTGATGGAACAAAAATATCAGAACTATAAGTGTCTGTCAGTTATGTGGTCGTTTCATGATGATATCAGGCGGCATTTAAAAGCTTCTATCGATTCTATTCAAGCTATTCCATTCAATCTGAAGGTGTTTAACCGAAACATTTCGGATGCCTTTTTTACTATATATGCAATTAAGTTGCGCGACGAGCGAATTTTATTTCCCGAGATGGTAGGTGTGATAAGCGATCTGCAGTATGCTGAAATCTTGCAGGAATGCATTCAGATGGGATTACCTTACTACGAGCCAACACATGCTTCACCGGCAGTTGAAGAAGGATTGCCCTTTATCAATAACAAGACTGACTTGCAAACTGGTCTGTTAGAGGTGCAGGAAATAATAATGTTGTTCAAACATTTACCGGTGGATATAACATATGTGGATGCACAGGATAAGGTACGTTTTTATTCCGATCCGCCTCATCGTATCTTCCCACGCAGCAAAGCCGTGATAGGACGCGATGTGCGAAACTGTCATCCACCAGAAAGTGTCCATATGGTAGAAGAGATCATACAGGCATTTCGTGAAGGACGTAAACATGATGCCAATTTCTGGATCACTATGAAAGGCCGAAAGATACTAATACAATATTTTGCTTTGCGCGATGAAGCCGGTAAATATCAGGGTGTGATGGAAGTTAGTCAGGATATTACTGCTATTCAACAGCTACAAGGCGAGAAACGTTTATTGGATTGGAGAAATTGATGTGGATAGCTTTCTCAACTTTTCCACTTTCTGATATAGCTGAAGATAACTAAGATACCACTTATCAGTACAACACCGGCTAATGCCAATCTATACTGATTAATACGGGTAGTTTGCCGCAAGAGTTGACTCGATATCAGTCCGGTGCTGGCTTCCATATCACTTAGTTGCTGCTGCAAGGATACTTCACTGTATTGCAGATCAGACAAGCGCTTTAAAGTAGAATCATAACTATCCATAAAGCTCTGATACTCCGTGAGGAATGAGCTATAATCCTGCATTTTGAAATAATTGGTCATCTTCGTAAGATTGACCGGTCGGAAATAGGATGTCAGTCCAAATTCTTCAGCAATCATCAGGCATGAGTCCAAAAACTGATTTGACAACTCAAATTGTTCAATTGCCTGATATGTCCTGCCAAGGTATAAGTCTGCGAGAGCTTCTCCGTCTTTATATCCGATAGATTTGCTGATAGTTAGCGATCGGTTATAGTGGTGTAACGCTTTTACGTAATCCTTTTGATCGCTGAAAACCTGTCCCATATTAGCTAAAACTATAGCCATTCCTAATTGATTTCCCAACAACTCACGCATTTCAAGTGAGCGTTGATAATATTCCAATGCTTTTGAATTATTCTGAAAATCAATAGAATAGATTCTGCCAATATTGTTATATACTCTTCCTAATTCGTATATTTCTTCTTTATCCTCGAACACCTTAGCTGCCGATAAAAGCATCTCAAGCGCTTTGTCGCTTTTGTTCCATTGCCAGTAAACTAAGCCTAAATTCATGGTGAGTATGGCATTTCTAAGTGTGTCATGCAGTTCTTTATATAATTGAATAGCTTGTTGGTAGCTTTCAGCAGCACTATTGTAATTTCCTGTGGTATAATACACTACTGCCCGATTTGTAATAGATGAGGCTAGTTGACCTTTAAGGTTGTGTTGAAATGCCAACTGCACTGCCTGATCGAATCGTTCGATAGCTAACTCGTATTTACCTAAATTTTTAAATACTATACCAATATTTATCTGGGCTTTACAAAGATCTTCAAAGTTTTTTCCTTTCTCTAAAATCTTTACTGCTTTTTGGTAGTAGTCTAAAGCCAATGTATAATCACCTGTTACAAAAGCTGTTTTACCCATTGAGATAAGGATAGTTCCTTGTATATTGTCTAGACCTTCTCTGGTAGCGTAATCGATGGCCAGAGTATCTAATTTAAAGCTCTCGTCGGGTGAGATCTCCCGGTATGCTTCTGAAAGTGCAATAAGTGTTTCGATACGCTCAACACCTGTTTGAGTGCTGATGAGCCTGTTAAGACTGTCAATATACTGCATCGAATTGTCTGAAAAGAGTTTTACAGACCAAATCAGAAGCACTATCAGTAAAAATATCGTCTTTCTCACAATTGCCTTTTTTTATGCCTTTTTTTACCAAAAATAATATTTTAATGAATGAAATACGTTTTTCTTTAAAAATAAACAAGATTACTGACAAAATGGCAATATGTAATAGGGCAACAGATCAAACTTATGGTCTCGTTTGGCAGCTTGCTGCTTAAGAAGCACCTAACCAACCAAGTCTTTATATGAAGGCTTCTATGCATGTTATCAAAAGCAAAAAAGCTGTCGTTATCGGACAGCTTTAAGGCAAATATTATTTTAACAGGAATTAATTTTTCAAAAGCACATCATTTATTGCTTGCTTCAAAGTTTCTTTTGGTAGTGCTCCCATTGCCATTTGAGGCTGTCCGTCTTTCGGGCAGAACAACAAAGATGGAATACTACGGATACCAAAAGCAGCTGCCAACTCTGTCTGATCCTCTGTATCAATCTGATAGATATTGATCTTTCCGGCATACTCCTTTGATAGCTCTTCCAATATAGGTGCTACAATTTTACAAGGCTGACACCAGTCGGCATAAAAATCGATCAAGCAAGGTAACTCGCCTTCAAATTTCCATTCCTGATTTTTTTCGTAGTTAAAAACCTTTTCCAAAAAGGTCTGTTTGGTCAAATGCTCCATGATAAATTTATTAACATTAGGTGTTTAAATTATTTTCTTTATTTGTTAAGCAGCTGTTCTTCAATCACTTTAACATACATCTCTTCGGTAAGTGCCCCGGCTTGCATCATAGGTTTTCCATGTACAGGTGTAAATAATACCGATGGAATACTTCGTACCTGAAACACTGCGGCTAACTTTTGTTCTTTATCCACATCGATTTTATAGATTTTCAGTTGGCCTTTATATTCTTCTGCCAGCTTATCCATGATAGGTGCAATCATTCGACAAGGGGCACACCAATCGGCGTAAAAGTCAATAATGGCAGGCAATTCACCTTCATATACCCAACTCTGCTGATTGGCTTCAAAGTTCCATACTTTCTCCAAAAAAGTATCATAAGTCAAATACTCTACTTTACCGGTTTCCTGAGTAATGGCCATAGCATTGTTACCATCTGTCTGCTTTCCGGTTGTAGTGCTGCAAGCTGTAGTTAACATAGTTAGAACAGCTAGTATACTGAACAAGGTCCTCATCATGATTCAATTATTAAAAGATAAAACTTGGCAAAAATATAAATAAATCGCTTAACAATCACTTTTTTTGATATTTTTGTACTCAAATTATATACCATAGGATATGGATGTAAAATTGTCATGTAAAATAATATGGAGATAGGTATAGGAGAAAGGCAATTGTCGGAAGAGGAGCTTATTTTAAAATTTCTGGCAGACCACAAATGGAGGGATGGATATATATGCAGAAAATGTGGGCATGACAATTATTGTTCTGGGAAAAAGCCTTATTCACGTAGGTGTACCAGATGTAAGACGGATGAATCGGCAACGGCTCATACTCTTTTTCACCGTTGCAAGCTTCCGATAATAGAAGCATTTCACATTGCCCGCATGATTTGCTGCGATCCAAAAATTTCTACCTATGAGATCAGTCGTCAAACCGATAAAAGACAAATGACCTGTTGGAAGTTTAAGACAAAGATCATTGAATGCATGCAAGATAAGGCAAAATTAAAAATGTTACAGACGATGGTACAGCTTCCTGTAGAATAAATCGGGCAAAAAAAATACCGGCTTTTTACGACCGGTTTTTTTGAGCGGAGGAAGAGGGATTCGAACCCCCGGAGGCTTGCACCTCAACGGTTTTCAAGACCGCCGCATTCGACCACTCTGCCATTCCTCCGCCGCAAAAATACAACTTTTTCAATTCCACAGTCTATAGTAAACAACATTATTGGTTTTTCTCATAGCCAGATAAAGACCAAGACTGATAGACGCTTTTTTTCTGCAAAACACTTGCATCAACATCATGGTTTGAGTATCTTTGAACAAACTTTATGAGAGGTTGGACAAAACTTATTTTAGTATCATCGTTCACCCTTGATGAAATAAGTACAAAAATTTAATCGGATGAAAAGACTCATTAGCCCTATTTCAATTCCGATAGTGAAATTAGTTATAAGGTGTGTTGACAGTAATTTTGGAACTGGCATAATACCTACCTTTGCATCTGATATAGGATATATATGATAAAAAAAATTGTTTTCATTGTTGCGTTTCTCCTTGGTTCGATCTATACTTTCGGGCAACAGGAGAAAAACCTGTTAGCCTATTTATCGTATGGAACGTTTACCGTCCCTGGTGAAGGCTCATATCTTGAAACCTATCTGGCTGTCAGCGGTCAAAGTGTGGTGTTTGCAGCCGTCGGAGATTCTCTATATCAGGCAAACATACAGGTTACCATTATTTTCATGCAGGATAGTACGGTTCAGAATTACACAAAATATGAGCTTCAAAGTCCATTAGTTGAGGATCCGGAAGAAACCAATTTCGGGATTATCGATCAACAACGATTTATGTTGTCTGATGGTGAATATCAAATGTTTATTGAAATCTTCGACCTGAATAATCCTGAGGTACCGGCTTTCAGCACAGAAGAAACAGTAGTATTGGAGTTTCCCGATGATGCCATACAAATCTCGGCTATTCAGTTGATTGATACATATCATAAAGTCGATGTTCCGAGCGTAATAACCAAAAATGATTACGATCTGATCCCTTTGGTATATGCGTTTTATCCGGCATCAAACACGACTCTTAATTTTTATACCGAAGTGTATTTCACTGACCTGATACTTGGAGATGAAGGAAAGTTCCTTGTCTCATATTTTATCGAGTCAGCCGAGAGTCAGAATATGATGCAGGATTTTATTTTCCGTAAACGAATGGATTCTAAGCCAGTAAATGTGTTGATGAGTAGTATTGATATCAGCCAATTACCCTCAGGAAATTATAATTTAGCTATTGAAGTACGTGATATTCACAATGAGATCTTAGCCTCCAATAAATTATTTTTCCGTCGGCATAATCCTGCGGTAACACATCAGCTCAGCGATTTATCTGCTGTCAACATCAGCCATACATTTGTTGACCAGTATGAGGATATAGAAATCATGAGAGAGTATCTTCGTTGTTTGGCACCTTTATCATCTGAAGCAGAGCGCGATTACGCCTATAACCTGTCAAATACTGCGGAATTAAGCAGTATGCAACGCTTTTTCTATTATTTCTGGGAGAAGCGCAATTATGATGAGCCGGAGAAAGCATGGCTCACGTATTTTGAAGATGTGATCAAAGTGAATGCTACGTATAAGACTATCACAAAACGTGGCTATGAATCGGATAGAGGAAGGGTGTATCTAAAATATGGCCCACCTAACCATATAGCAGAAAGTTATAACGAGCCTGCAGCTTATCCATACGAAATATGGCATTATTACTCGCTTGGGAATCAACGTAATAAACGGTTTGTGTTTGTTACCAAAGATATGGCTACCAATGATTTTGTGTTAGTACATTCCGATGCCATAGGTGAGTTGGCCAACTATCGCTGGCAACTTGACATATACAAACGTACCTGGGACCCGAACAATATTGATCAAACCTCACCTGAGGATGCATTTGGCAATCGTGCCTACGACTATTACAAGCATCCAAGATAGACGTATAAAAAAAATCCGGCTTGAAAATCTAAAAAAACCAGACCGTTTATCTATCTATGAAACTTGTTTTCAAAAAACTTGGATTTTATATGTTTTACGGACTGGCCTACGGTACAGCACTACTACCTGAAAAGTGTTCCTATTGTCTATCCGATATAGTTGCATGGGTGTTGCAACATTTAGTAAGATACAGAAGAAAGGTGATTGCTTTAAACCTTGGAAACAGCTTTCCTGATAAATCTGTCAAAGAGTTGCAACAGGTTGAGAAAGGATTTTATAGAAATATCAGTGACGTCTTATTTGAGACTATTCGTTTGCTTCGTTTAAAGCCATCAACCCTCAAGTCAAGGATCCGTATCACTAATCCCGAAGCCATTGAAAACTTGTATGCCACACAAAAATCAGTATTTCTTGCTATAGGTCATACAGGTAATTGGGAGTGGTTGGCCTCATTCTTATCCGTTAGTATTGAACTACCTATGATAGCAATCTATAAGAAGTTGTCTGACAATCAATTTGATTTGTTTCTAAAAAAGATTCGCCAAGGTTTTGGTCGGCTTGAGCTTGTTGAGTCAAAGTCAGCTTATAAATATTTAGCAAGCCTGTCGCAGCCTCATGCCATACTCATACTTGCCGATCAAACACCCTTGAAACGCGACAGCCATCACTGGCTTACTTTTTTGAATCAGGACACTTCGTTTTTCATGGGATTGGAAAAAATGGCCAAGCGTTTGAATCATGCAGTACTTTATCTCGATCTTCACCGTGTCAGAAGAGGATATTATGATATTACTGTTCATGAGATCTGTTCTGAATGCAGTCAGACGGCCCCCTACTCTATCACCCGGCAATATTCACAACATTTAGAGCGTTCTATTCGCATTCAGCCCGAATCCTGGTTATGGAGTCATAGGCGCTGGAAGCATAAACCACCGCACGACAACTTATGAAAAAAGAGATCGCCATTGTCATTTTAAACTATAATGGAAAACGGTTTTTAGAACGTTTCTTAGCTGATGTATTATCCAAGAGCTGCCATTTAGCTGATCTTATAGTAGCTGATAATGCTTCAACCGATGGTTCAATGGAATATATCCGGGAGAACTTTCCCGAAATACAGTGCATCACTTTTTCAAAAAATTATGGATTTGCCGGCGGCTACAACAAGGCGCTGCGCAACTTAGAATATCGCTATTATCTGTTGCTCAACTCTGATATCGAAGTGTCGGAAGGTTGGTTAGAGCCTTTGTACGAGCTGATGGAGTCCGATCCGGCAATAGCTGCCTGCCAGCCTAAATTGCTTTCGTTTGCCGATAAGGCTTATTTTGAATATGCAGGTGCAGCTGGCGGCTTTATTGATGCGTTTGGTTATCCCTTTTGTCGTGGCAGGGTTTTTCAGCATATAGAACCCGATCAGGGGCAATATGATGATATCATAGAAGTGTTTTGGGCCAGCGGTGCGTGTATGTTGGTTAGAAGTGCTGTCTTTCATCAGTTGAACGGCCTGGACGATAGTTTTTTTGCACATATGGAAGAAATAGACTTCTGTTGGAGGGCAAAGATCAAAGGATATAAAATCATGTATTGCCCTCAATCAAAGGTGTATCATATAGGAGGCGGGACACTGCCAAAGCTGTCACCCAAAAAAACCTATCTGAATTTTCGGAATAATTTGAGTATGCTGTACAAAAATCTACCTGCCGGCCGATTGTTTGTAATCATTTTCCTGCGCTTGATATTAGATGGGATCGCAAGCATCAAATTTCTTACCGATGGCGGCACAGGTGATTTTTTAGCGGTGCTGCGTGCCCATATGCATTTTTATCGTAAACTTCCCAGGTTACATGCACAACGTAGAAAGATAAAACCAGTGAAAGTCAACCAGATTTACCATAGAAATCTAGTGGTAGACTATTTTCTTTTTCAGAAACATTTTTTCTCTACTTTAGATCAACGAAGCTTGAAGTAGCATATTTGGTGCAACCGCTTTTTACGGTCAATCAGTTGATTTACGGAAATTATCAATCAGATATCGTACAGCTACCTCATAGCCAAACAAGCCCAACCCGCTTATAGCTCCTGCGGCTACTGCTGAAACATATGAATGTGCTCTGAATGGTTCCCGGGCGTAAATATTGGATAAATGTACTTCAACTATAGGAATAGCAAAGCTTTGCAATGCATCGGCCAACGCAATGGAGGTATGGGCATACGCACCTGGATTGATGACCACTGCATCACTAACGGGTATTTCCTGTTGAAGAAAATCAATTAGCTCTCCTTCGCTATTCGATTGAAAATACACTAACTCATGGGCTTCAAACTTCTGATGCAACGCATTCAAAAAGGTATCAAAAGATGTAGTACCATATATATGGGGCTGTCGCAAACCTGTCAAATTCAGATTGGGACCGTTGATGATCAGGATACGCATCATGGGAAATTCAACTTTAAAATTATTAGGGTAAAATTAAGGCTTTTATCATATTTGTCATAGACAGTCAAAAGGGTCATTACTAATTTTATGCGTAGGAGCTTGTTTAGAGGATTTAATTTAGTTGTTCACATCAGAAATGTTTGTATCCTTTTCAGGTCATTCAAAAAAAATGTATTCGGTTGGTATATTGTTTTAACAGTCATTGGGTTGGGTTGTCATCTAACGCAATCAATAAGTTAGCTATCTCATTCAATTTCAGGACCTTGTCCACACAATTTGTATTGATAGCCATTTGGGGCATAATTGCTGCTTCGGCCGTTTGTGGGTCTTGTGCAATAGTTAAACCTCCTGCTGCTTTGATCTGAACGATTCCTTGAGAACCATCGTTGTTGGCTCCTGTTAAAATAAGTCCAATAAGTTTTTCTTTATATACCCGTGCAGCACTATCGAACAGCACGTTAATAGAGGGTCTTGCATAATTTTCTTTTTGTGATACAGTAAGGCTAATAGTGCGGTCATTCTCAACCAACATATGATAATTAGGTGGTGCAATAAAGGCATTACCAGCTAGTATCATATCGTAAGGCGATGCTTCTTTAACATGGATAGCTGAGGTATTGTTTAAATAATGTGCTAAAAATCCTTCGGAACGTGGTGCCAGGTGCTGTACGATCAGCAAGGGCATAGAGAAATGAGCTGGCAAGGCACTCAAAATTGTTTTAAGAGCCATCAGTCCGCCTGCTGATGTACCTATAACAATCGCTTCATATTTAAATGATTGTTCCTTCAATCTTTTTATCTTACTGCAGTTTAAGTTTAAAGATTTTTTCCTTCTCGTCTATCACAACAAACTGATCGGCCAATCCGGTGAACATCAAACTTTCTTTGGAGCCTAAGCCCAGATAGCCGCCTTTGATCAGGCTGTTTTTAAATAAGGCCACCACCTTAGCCTGTAAACTTTTATTAAAATATATCAATACGTTACGGCATACGATAAGATGTGCTTCGGTAAACACGCTATCGGTTACCAGATTATGTTCGGCAAAGACAATATTAGTTCGCAAGCGTTGATCAAGGATCACCGAATCGTATTTTGCGATATAGTAATCAGAAAATGAGCGTGTACCTCCGGCAGCTTGATAATTGCTTGTATAATCTTTTATACGGGCAATAGGATATATCCCTTTACGTGCGGTTTCTAAAACGATAGGGTTAAAATCAGTGGCGTAAATCTGAGTGCGGTCTAATAGTTTTTCCTCTTGCAACATGATTGCAAAAGAATAGACTTCTTCGCCTGTAGCACATCCGGCATGCCATATTTTAATATACGGATAGGTTTTCAGTATAGGTAAGACTTCTTTACGGATGCGGATATAAAAACTCGGGTCGCGAAACATTTCGGTAACACTGATTGAAAGATCGCGTAAGATAGTTTCGATGAATCCTTTCTCATGTAAAAGCTTATGTTGCAACTCAGTAATGCTGTTCAAGCCTAATGCTTTGGTTCGAAACACTAACCTCCGGATGATATGTGCTTTGTTATACTCCCGAAAATCATAGCCAAATTGACTGTTCAGTGCATGTAAGAACAGGTCAACCTCTAATTCCTGTAGGTCAAGAAGCCTATGATACTCTTTGGAATTTGTCATAGCCCAATATGGTCTTTTTCCCAATTACCGTAGGTGGAAATTTTATATTACCTATACAACCAAACCCGCAGCATTGATACTAGTTTATCATTATCAAAAGGTTTGGTCAGATATTCATTAGCTCCGGCTGCAATACATTTCTCGCGATCGTCTTTCATAGCTTTTGCTGTCAAAGCGATAATAGGTAGCTGGGTATGTGTAGGGTCTTTACGAATCTCCCGAATAGCTTCATACCCATCCATCTCGGGCATCATAATATCCATCAGTATCAGGTCTACATCATTGTTTTCGCTGAGTTTCTGTAACCCATCTTTGCCATTTCGTGCGATGATGACTTTCATCTCATAACTTTCGAGCAGGCTTGCCAATGCAAACACATTACGCATATCATCATCCACTATAAGTATTTTTTTTCCACTCAATATATCTTCCCGTGTATGTATTTTTTTCAGCATTTCTTGTTTGCTGGGTGGCAATTTCGATTCAACCTGATGCAGAAAGAGAATAGTTTCTGACAGCAGTCGTTCAAACGATCGTGCTCCTTTGAGTATGATGCTGTCGGCATACCGTTGAAGCTTCATGGTATCTTTTTCCGATAGCTCTTGTGAAGTATAAATGATCACAGGAAGATTTTCAATTTTCTTTTCAAGTTTGATCCAGTCGAGCAATTCATACCCGCTCATCCCTTCTAAACCCAGATCAAGGATCAAGCAGTCAAACTTTGATTTGGAAAGATGTTCTACTGCTGCTTCGGCATTAGCTACAGCAACTATCTCTACCCCTTCTATCTGCAGTAGGTTACAAATGCTTTTACGGGTAATCTCATCATCTTCAACTACTAACAGATTTCGTATCTTAGCTGCTAATACGTCTTCAATTCGGGTGAAGGCTTCTTCCAATGTTTCGCGGCTGACAGGCTTCCGCAGATAACCTATCGCACCTTTCTTCATCGCTTCCATCGACTTATCGGCGGCCGAAATGATGTGTACTGGTATGTGTCGTGTGCGCTTGCTTTGTTTTAAGCGTTCGATCACCTGATATCCATCTATGCCCGGCAGTCCAATATCAAGTAACACAGCATGTGGCTGATAAAAATCGGCATAATGCAAGCCGCTTTCACCGTCATAAGCTATCAGACCTTTGAACTGATAATCATGTGCCAGATCAAGCAGCAGGCTGGCAAAATCCACATCGTCCTCGATGATCAGCAATAATTTGTCGTTTGGATACAACTCACCCCTATCGTCTATTGCTATAGTAACGGTATCAGGTGAAGGTATCGTTGTGCTTGTCTCAGCCTGAGAAATATTCGTATCTTCTGTAAGGTCTATTTCTTCTTGAGATGGTGGATTTGGTTCAGTTAGCTCGTCATTTCCAAACCGTTCAATATAGTTTTGGGGCAGTATCAATGTAAAGCTAGTACCTTTTCCTTCTTGGCTTTCGACGTGCAATGCTCCTCCCAATAGTTCGGCAAATGCTTTTGAGATGCTAAGCCCTAATCCCGTGCCGCCATATTTACGGCTTGTAGTTCCATCGGCCTGACGAAATGCCTCAAAAATGAGCTGAAGCTTGTCGTGAGGGATACCAATCCCGGTATCTATCACCGAAAAAGCTATCGCCTCTTCTGGAGGTATGACAAATGAATCGGGTATCAGAGACGCATCTGGCCTGTATATATTGAGCCTTACGCTTCCGTTATGAGTAAATTTTATCGCATTGGAAAGCAGGTTTTTGAGTATCTGGTATAATCGTTTGCTATCTGTTTTTATCGAAAGTGGAAGAAGCTTTGAAGTAGTTACAGCAAGCTCTAATCCTTTTCGTTCGGCCATAGTGCCGAAGTTTTTCTGTACAAAAGACGAGACGTCATCTAAATACATACTTTCGATATAAAGGTCAATCTTACCCGATTCAACTTTATTCAGGTCGAGTATCTCGTTAATAAGTTCTATCAGGTCGGTACCAGAACTATTGATTGTTTTGGCATACTCAAGCTCTTTCTCATCAAGATGTTGTTTTTTGTTTTCGGCTAAGAGTTGTGAGAGCACTAAAATACTATTAAGTGGTGTCCGCAGTTCATGCGACATATTAGCTAAAAACTCTGACTTATATCGGGATGCCTGTTCCAGATCTTTGGCTTTCTGTTCAATCTCTTTACGCGCTATTTCTAACTCTTTATTTTTTTCGTTGATGGCATCCCGTTGTTCTTCCAATGCTTTGGTGCGTTCTTCTAATTCTTCATTGGTTACCTTCAGTTCTTCTTTTTGTGCCTGAAGGTTTTCTTCAGAGGTGCGAAGAGCTATGGTTTGTTGTTGCAGCTCCTCATTGGCCTGCCGAAGCTCTTCCTGCTGCACACTAAGTTCATTGGCTTGTTCTTGTGTATGTGTTAATAACTGCTTTACCTTTTCTGCTGCTAACATGGTTTTCATTGCTATGGCAATATTTACATTAGCTAACTTCAGAAAATCCATAGTCAGTTCGTTGTCCGGTTGAGTAGTCACCAATTCTACAACCCCAACGAGCTCTGTTTCATGCATCAGCGGCATCAGTATAATTGTAGATGCATTAATCATTGAGCTACCGGTTTTGATGATCAGTTCGTTTCCTTCAACTTGTTTAATGATCATGGGTTGTTTGGAACTTGCCACTTGTCCGGCTAAGCCATCCGAAAAGGATAGCACTTTGTCCTGTTTAGGTTTTCTATGTCCGTAACAAGCCATTATGGTCAGCGTTTCCGATGGCTGATCCGCATAATAGATATATCCCAACTGGGCCTGAACATAGGGTGTGATAAAATGTATGATCTTTTCGCTCAGGTCTTTCAACGAGCTGTTATCGCTCATTTGCTTGTCGAGCAGGTTAATACCCGATTTAAGCCAGTCTTGATTAGCGGTGTAGATTGCGTTTTGGTTCAATGTTTTTGTCATCTCGAAGAGCGCCAGATTAAGGGTATCTTTTTCGCTGCGCGGTATGACGTTCACACTATAATCGCCTTCCGCAATCCGATTTGCTTGATCAACAACCTGTTTGAAGCTTTCGACCATTTGATTCATTGATTTCCCAAGGGTATCACCTTCACTTCGTATCCTGACTTTTTCGCTATAATCGCCTTTAGCCATCAGGCGGGCTACATTGGCATACTCCTGAAGGGCATTCAATAAGCGATTAAAAGTATCAACCATTTCCCCTATCTCATTATTTGGAGCTTTGATTTGCTTGGTATCAAGCAGTCCGTCAGCTACTTCCTTAGCCCACGATGAAAGTTGCTTGATTGGGTTGACAAACCATCTGGTTACTAAAATAGATGTAAAGAAAACTACTATAATGGTGATGATAAAGGTCAGTTTGACTATATCAGACAACATTTTGGCATAGGCAAAAGCTTCATTATGTTCAATCTCTTCTACCAATGCCCAGTTTACACCTAACTGTTCTACCAGATTCAGATTGCGATAGATACCCAACACATATTTTCCATTCAGGTCGCTGTCGTAAGTAGATACTTTTTCTTCTTCCAACTCTTTTTCTTTCAGCAGCGACAAGTTATTTCGGTTTTGTAGAAAAAATAACCAGTCTTTCACTTTTTGGTTATCCAGTTTGGTATGCAGTATATCGGAGACATCGCCAAACCGCATAGCTGAGCGTAACAGGCGGTCGCTTCCGACTATAAAAGCTTGTCCTGTTTCGCCATAGCCAGCATCTTGTCGGATGATCTGGTTAATGCGGTCCATAGTGATCTGTAAAGCGATCATTCCTATCAGGCCTCCCGATTCATCAATGACTGGCTGTACGAAGAAACCAGATAATTTCTCAAATGATGGTTCATAAAATTCAAGGTCGGAGAAATACCGTTTCTTTTGCTCCAATGTGTTTCGTACTGTAGCAGCAAAACGTGTTTGTTTATACGGGCCGGTAAATAAGTTACTGCCTACATCAGCCTCGTTGCGCATGCTAAAAAGTATATTTCCCTGCTCACCTATATAATATATGTCGTAATATCCCAATTTATGGATCAGGTTTTTGAACTCGTCTTTATGACTTTGTATCAGGTTTTGATATTCTTCGGTTTGAACGTATTGTTCAGGGTCGTTTTTATAGCGTTGGTAACCAAGGCTTAGCTCTTTCAACAATTGCTGATCGCCGCGATGCTTGCTGTTGGTTTCAAGAAATTCTATGACTTCATTGAAAAAGGTATTGATATATTCAACTCTAAGCTGTGAAGTAGTGTTAAGCGATTTCTCGGCTACTATTGTCAGTCCGTGATAGGCATTTAAAAAATTGATAAAGCTTATTACTGCCAGAGGGATGAGTGAGATAGCCAAAAACCATATCAATAACGACTTACCAACGCCTATATAACGCCATGATCTAAGTGAAAACTTAAGCTTTTCCCAGGTGGTAGCGTTGTTATAATCTAAGTTTTTCATACTAATCGGTTCACTTGGGTATAATAATTTATTTCACATAATACGCTTCAAGTCGTATTCGGTTTATCAAAAGCTATGTTTAGGTATGCATCAGGGCAAATTTTTCGATGGTATCGTATAGCTCTACCGGGTTCACAGGTTTGGCAATATAATAATCCATTCCAGCTGCCAGGCATTTCTCGCGATCGCCTTTCATCGCATGGGCTGTCATAGCAACTATAGGTGTGTGGAAATCTTTGTCTTGTTCAAACTTACGTATGTTGCGTGTAGCATCGAATCCGTCCATCTCAGGCATTTGAACATCCATCAAGATCAGATCGTATTGTTTTTCTAACGCTTTGTCCATAGCTACTTTACCGTTTTCGGCTAACTCGACTATCCAGCCACGCTTTTCGAGCAGTTGAACTACTATCTTACGATTGATGATCTGGTCTTCGGCCACGAGTATGTGTAGTGGCTGGCTGCTTGAGCTTGGTGTTTCAGATGTATCTGTTGTGGGGTCTTGTTTTAGTGTAGTATCACCAAATTTATCCTTCAGATATTGTTTCAGTGCTGACTGTAGCAGAGGTTTTGTCAGGAAGTCATATTTCTCGGTACGTTTCAGCTTGAGCAGGTCAATATTCGATTTGCTGGGCGATAATAGTACGATTTCTGGTTTCTTACGCGACTTAAGCATGGCAATGATCTCTTCAGCTAGTTCAAATCCGTTTTTTTCTCGCAGATAATAATCAATGATGATCAGATCGAAGTCTGTTGTTTTGATCATCTTAAGCACCGATTCGCATGTATTCACTGATACTAACTTAATTCCCCAATGATTGAAGATTTCGTCCAATAGTGAAACAGATGCAGGATGATCATCTACTAATAGCACGGCAAATTCCGTCACTGGTTTTGATAATTTGAGTTCCCAAGGTAGTTCAAGTTGTTCGCCTGTGATCATATTTAATTTGAAGCTAAACGTACTTCCTTGTCCTTCAGCACTTTCAACCTCTATGATGCCTCCCATCATATTCACTAATTTTTGGGAGATGGTTAGTCCTAACCCGGTGCCGCCATGAGTTCGGGTAGTAGATGTATCTACCTGAGTATAAGATTGAAACAAACGGTTTATTTTTTTCTTAGGTATTCCAATACCCGTATCGAACACACTAAACTCAAGCCTTACCTGTTCTTCAATATGTTCTAACATCTTCACCCTGATGCCTATTGTTCCTTCTTCGGTAAACTTGATAGCATTTCCAAGCAGGTTGATCAAAATCTGTCGGATGCGTAATGGGTCGCCTATAAGTATATCGGGTAGATCGGGTGAAATTTCGCATATGAACTCTAACTTCTCCACAAATACTTTTACCGACAACAGATTCACTACTTTCTCAACCAGGTCTCTAATGCTGAACTCTATTTCTTCTAACTCCAACTTATCGGCTTCTATCTTTGAGATATCCAATATTTCATTAATAATTTCCAGCAAGGCTTCACCCGAGTTGCGTATATCCACTAATCGTTCGCGCTGGGAGGCACTGATGGCATCGTCCATCAGTCCTATATCGGTAAGACCAATGATCCCGTTTAGTGGGGTACGAATCTCATGGCTCATATTAGCTAAAAATGAGCTTTTGGCTATAGTAGCTTCTTCGGCAATTTGCTTGGCATGGTTAAGCTCTTTTATAGTCTTTTCCAACTGCTTGGTAGTCTGCTCCAATGCATGCTTATGTTGAAAAAACTCAATAAATGCTTTTATCTTACTCTGTAAAATTTCCAGGTCAAGTGGTTTATACAGATAATCTACTGCTCCCGTTTCATATCCTTTAAACACATGCTGTCGCTGTTTGCTGATCGCTGTCACAAAAATGATAGGTATATGACGTGTCTTATCGGAGCTGCGCATGATCTCGGCTACTTCAAAGCCATCCATACCTGGCATCTGAACGTCTAACAAAACTAATGCGATCTCATGCTCCAACATAAGTCCAAGAGCTTCATTACCCGAGCCGGCTTTGATTATATTGAGTTCGTTACTTTCAAGTATGCCTTCAAGAGATAAAAGGTTCTCCGGCCTGTCATCAACTATCAGGATATTAAATTTAGGTTGGGATTTCATGGTGTTGTCTATTTCGCTGATAAAATATATTGGATTGCAAAGCAAATATACGAAGTCATTTAAAACAACACATCAGACAAATCGTTTTTCCCTATGGGATTGCCTATTCACCGCATTTAACCTTAGCTGCCACGCATACAAAATTCTTTAAACGGGCAATAAATACATGATTTAGGATCATCAGAAGGTTTGATTGGTGTGGTGGTGTCTAACAACTCTTTAGCTATCTTCTCCAAGACTAAATGCATGATATCTTCAACCGGCAACGGATAGTGAAGTTTTTGATTGACAGGTTGTAACCCATCCAATGGCCTTCGCAGACTGACGATACCTGCATTAATCTCAGTGGTGGGCGGGATTTGATTGGTATTGCGAAACAAATGCTCATACAAAGCCAACTGCAACGCCTTGCCTTTATCTTTGTGTGCATAATCATCCGCTTCATTTATAGTAAGCTCTTTGGATTCTACTTTACCGGTTTTATAATCAATAATACGAAGCTTACCATCAAGCAAATCAACCCTATCAATAATGCCCTTCAGCTTAACCGGCTGATTGGCAATAGTGAGGGTTTGCTGTAGCGTTGCTTCTAAGTGCAGAATGCGAATGCTATGTGTTTTGAGAGTCTGTTCATCCAATTCAATCACGCCTTCAATTAATTTTTGAGCTACCAACCATGCCAATCGGATATACCCACGCTCAAGATCAGCATCTGAATATTTTTCTTTGAACACCTGTTGAACCACATCAGGTAGTTGTTCCCGCACTTGCTTCAACATAGTATTGGTAAGATTCGTATTCAGCAAAGGTTGATAGAGGGTCTCCAAGCTGTTATGTACCATAGTACCTAACATATTTGCAGCTATATCTTTTTCAGGATATTCTGGTTCTTCTATGTCTAACACATCCATCAGAAAAAACTTCAGCGGACAGGTGAAATAATGCGAAAGAGAAGAAGCTGATATTCCTTTTTCAAGTTTTTTCCGTATCAGGAGAATAGTTTCAGGTGTTTTTTCAATCAGGATCTCAGCTGTATTTTTAGGAGCTTGTATTGGGAGTATAAAGTCGTCTTCACTAATACTGAGATGCGTATTGTGTTGTGATAGCTCATATTTCAGTTGTAACAGAAATCGGCTCATCTCTCCACCACCTAAGGGGTCAGGCTCAGTATTATAATACAGAAACACTCTGCTGGCATGAGCTATCAAATGGTAAAAATGAATGGCGAAAAGGTTTTGTTTGTCTTGTGCGACTGCTAATCCAAACTGCCGGCGAATATCGTTTGGGATCAACGAATTAGTTGCTTTTGAAGCCGGGAGTGTACCTTCATTGGCCGAAACTATATGTATCTCATCAAAATCCAGGTTGCGAGTCTCAAGCAATCCCATAAGTTGCAGTCCCTCAAGTGGCTCACCACGAAGTTGTACAGAAGCAGTATGTGACAGATTGATGAACAATAGTTTTAATGAAGTAAAATCAGCTTGCTGAGTACGTGTCTGAAATAGATGTGTCAACCGATGAATAAATTTTTTTGCCAACGTCAATTGCTGCATAAAAAACTGTAAAGAAGCTGTCTGCAAATTGGCTTCAGACTGGCTAAACCATTGTAAAAGCATTTGATACACCTCTTGAATATATTCTAATGGAGGTAAACGGAGCAGCTCAACTATCTGCTTGAAGAACTTTAGACTTACAGCCGATTGTTCGGTCTTACCATCAGTGATCCTTTTTTCGTCTATAAAAAGTAAGCCTGATTGCAGTAGTTGTCCATAAAAATGAAATAGTTGCTGCAAATCCTTTTCAGGTAAGAGCATTCGTATCAACTCATTATGTATAATAGAAGCCATCGGTTGCAACGGTAGTATATTTTTTGTCTGAAATCGCTGCCGCTCTATTGCCAATTCCAAAAAAGAAAGTATCCATGAATATACAGCTCCTTGATGGAAAGGTATCCCCATAGTAACATTGAGATGAGAAATATTTTCAGGGATCAGATGTAATACAGGTATCAAGAGCTTTTCGTCAGCCAGTACCACTGCTGTATGATGGTCGGCAGTTTTTTTCTGTTGCAGATTTGATCCCAGAGCATAAGCTTGGCCAGTGTTTGAGGAAATACCGATAATACGGACTTCCTTTGCCTTGCTCATCAATTTATTGGAAAAGCGCTCAGGCTTAAGCTGCGGATGTCTATGAAACATTCTCCTCAATGAAGCGCCTGCTTCATAGTATCCATTCAAGGATTCATCCAACAGGTATCCATCCAAATTCCAGAAAAAACTTGCTTTATCCGTTTGATGCAACGCCACAAAAATCTGTTCTTCGGCTTTTGTCAATTGTGTAAACCCGGCAAATACAACTTTTTCATAAGGGATTAACTTAGAAAGGACTTCAGGCTTCAACGAAGTTAGATAACGAGCGATAAAACCATAATAGGCAATTTTCATCTCATTCATATAGCCCGATAAACGGTTGTGATACTCAGCCAAAAGGCGAAAAAAATGAAGATACTTACGTTCATATTCCGATAAAGGACTACCATCGGGATGCCACATTTCAATGGCTTTGGCTTCGGACAAAAAGCTGAATAGTTTCTTACTGTCCACCATTGCGTGATCTACTTCTTCAAAATCATTCAGCATTTGAATACCATATGGAGCGAACGTACTCAGATTCTCCTCTGCTTGCTGCCCCATAGAAAGGTGAATATCCAGTAATTCGAAGATCAGATCTAAAGTATCCGCTAATTTAAAACCCGACCAAGATGCAAATGCATCCTCTACAGAGCTTATCTCGGGAAGCCATGAAGATGCGCCTAACCGGTTGATCAGCGCCTGACGCAAAAAGATGGCTGCCCTACGATTTGGAAAAACAATCAGCAACCGATGCAAGCGGCCTCCAAACTCTTTTAAAATATTGTCAGCAACTAAGTCAATGAATCTTTGATGATCACTCATTCCGGTTCTTAAATTTTAATCAGTCAATACCTAAGGTACGCAACTCCTGTTCTATATAGTCAATTTCTGCCTCTTTCCCAAGGTCAAACCAATAGCGTCCCTGCTGAAGATTTCCTTTTATCATATATGTCTCAGCAGCCTGAAGATATAGATCAATCATAGCTGTTTTTTGTACAGGAAAGTCGAGTAATAATCTCTTCCGTAAATAATGTATTCCGTTGAATGCAAGCTCTATCTCCGGTTTGCAGTGAATGGACAGCAGCTTTCTTTCATTTTTTTCTAAATGATGCCATCCACATAAGTTCATCGAAGCATCGAACAGCAGCTTTCGGCTGCTCTCTCTTTGCTGTACCATCAGTGAAGCATCCAACTCCAGTGTTGCGGCATGCCGGCAAAAATCCAGAAGTGGTGAATCCGATAATATATCCACATTATGAATTAAAATATGCTCAAAAGATTGCATCAAAGGCAGAGCTTTAAGTAAGGCACCTCCTGTATCCATCAGTTGGTCTGTTTCGTCTGAAATAATGATATTCAGATTAAAATTACGGTGTTGCTTCAGGAAGTCAATGATCTGCGCTGAAAAATGATGTACATTGATTACGCAATTGGTAAACCCTTCCTGCTGAATTTTCTTGATGACCCTTTGCAATAATGGAATGCCGTTTACTTCGACTAATGCTTTAGGCCGGTCGGCTGTCAAGCTACCCAGGCGGGTTCCTCTGCCTGCAGCTAAGATAAAAACAAGTATTTCATCAGGCTTCAACATACATACGCTTTATTTCTGTTTCTGAAGTACATGATGTTCAAGCGTTATGCTAAGCTGAGGAAAATGTTCATGTATCCATTGAAATGTTTTTTCGGCCATATAAACCGATCGGTGCTGGCCTCCGGTACATCCGAAACTTACCATCAGGTTGTCAAAATTTCGTTCAATATAATTTTCTATCGAAAGGTTAAGTAGTTGAGTGATATGTTCAAAAAACTTTGCTACGACTTCTTGTGAATCAAGGTATGCAACTACTTCTTTATCCTTTCCTGTCATCCGTTTAAAAGCTTCTTCCCGTCCGGGATTCGGCAAAGGCCGGCAGTCGAACACATGACCACCTCCGTTTCCGCTATAATCAATAGGAATCCCTCCATCTTTGTACGAAAAACTGGATAAAGTTATGTGAAGCTCTCCCCTATTGTGCGATACAGGAATATTTGGTAAGTCTATATCCAACAATCGTTTGAGAACGTCATACAGATACGGAAATTCCGTTTTTAGAGGAGTATGCTGTAACTGATCTTCAAGAGAACGTAGAGCAAACGGAATGCTTCGTAAAAAGTGAGGTCGTTTCTGGATCAGGCCTCTATATCCATAAGCTCCCATCACCTGCAGCAGCCTGAAAAACACAAAATAAGGTAAAAACTTCCGGAATGATAACGAGTCGGGATCAATATACTGACGCAGAGAAGTAATATATACGTCTATGGCATCATTGCGCACTGCTTCCGGTATGGCAGCTTTAGTCTGATATAATAAAGACACTATATCATATTGCAATGGTCCCTTGCGAGCACCCTGAAAATCAATAAACCAAAGCTGATCCTGATAAACCATGATGTTGCGCGATTGAAAATCACGGTACATAAAAAATTCGGAGGGTACTGAAGCAAGTAGAATCGCAAAACGCTGTAAATCAGCATCCAAATCATATTCGTTAAAAACGAAGTTTGGAAACATTTTCAAAAAATAGTACTTGAAGTAGTACAGATCGTCTAAAATGGTTTTAGTAGAATAAGTTGCGTTTGGCCATGATCGTTCAAAATTTACCTGCTCTCCCGCCCTGCACTGTATCAGGGCAAGCATGCGCACTGCCTCGTAGAGCCAGGCTCGTAACTGAGCTTCTGACACTCGAGCTTGGTCATCCGTAATAAGCTGAAACAAGTTTGTATCACCTAAATCCGTTTGTAAATAAAACTTACGATCCGAACTGATCTGATACACTTCGGGTACTCGCACACCTATTGATCTCAAGCCATTAGCAAACTCAAAAAAGGCTTCATTTTCTGAGATATTCTCATTAAAAGTTCCTACCAAACTATGACCCTCAGAGGTAATCCGATAGTATCTTCGTATGGAACCCGCCGAAGGCAAGGGAGATACGACAAGAGGCTGTTGAGCCGTTACAGACTCGAACAGCCGGATATAATCATCTCGCAAATAAATCATAGTCGTTGCATGGTTTCGTACTCTGGCAAAAGTAAAGCTAAATTTGAATTATCTATGCGCAAGACTTCTGAACTTGCGTAGTTGCAAGGAGTAAAATCAATGTATTTTACTGATTAAGGTATTGGTTTTTGAAACGTGTTAGATCAGCCGCCTTTGATGTTTGTACAGCTTTAAAAGATTTTTTTCAACTATCCTAAATCCTGTTCCATGGTTTCTGACGGTTCCATTAGGTTTAAGATGCATTCTAAGGTCTATTGCTATTTGGCCGTTTTCAAAAACCTGCATAAACTTCTCTGGGTCAGGAATATCAAGTAAATAAGCCTCGTTATAATGAAATTCCTCGTGGATATCATCTTTTGAGAAGCGATTATCAGCTATAACTAAAAGCAACCGTTCTAATTTAGTAATAAATTTACCGATAATAGTATAGATACTCCAAATAGCAAGAACCTCATCCTCATATTGAAGCAATACTTTGTTTTGTTCTTTTTCGAAACTGATTGACAGGCCTTGTGGATTAGGTGTTCCATAAAAAACTGTAGAATAAAGAGCTTGTCGTTCAGATTTTTCTATATAGCCATAGGTTTCAATGATCTGTCTTTTAGGTAGTTGCCATACCGCACGATTAAAAGTGAATAAGGTTACTAATGAGCTTGAACTACGCCTAGTGGCTTTCAGTTCCACTCTTCCTCCAATATCAGGAATGGACACATTGCTTTCGACAAGTTCTAATTCTTGCTCCAACGTATATCCAATACCTGTGGCCCCCTTTCTATGCGATTGAATAAACCCTCTTTGTTTAAGTCGCTGTAATAATGTTTGAATTTCTTTTTGGTTCATTTATTTTTTTTGCATTACCACAATATACTCATGTTTCATAGTAGTAGATTTATCACCCACCACATTTGAAGGTGAGTTCTTTGATGGCATTCTCTTATTTGGAATATTTCTTATTATAGTCTCGACATGCCTAAAGTCGTTCATCTCGAAAAACTCTTTTGTAATTTCATCCATTGGAATTTGTACAGACTTTACAGTTCTATTACCTACTACATAACATGCATATTTTCGAGGCTTTAATTTTTTTGAGACATTATCAATCGACTTTTTATAGTCAACAAAGAATGAAAAAACCTCCTTTGCACGTTTCTCATCAGTTTGAGCAATTTTCTCTATTGTATCATTGAGTATAAATGAGTTAATAGAATAAGGATGATTTTTTTTCTTTCCACCCATCAGAAGCTCATCAATTCTATTGGCATTTTCAATTCCCATCCACTGATTAGATAAGCGCGAATATTGTCCATAGGCTACTGTAGTTCTTGAATCGCCATAAGGAGGTGAAGTTAAAATGATATCCATGCTATGATCAGCTATTTTGCTATCCGGTATGTAATTGACTGTATTAAAGCTATGTATAGCTGAGGTTGCTACATTTTCTTTTGCCTTCTCATATTCAAGCAGTCCATTTTTATTTCGACTCAATTTTGAAAGAAATATACCAAAGCTATCAGGATCGAAATTATCCCTTTTTTCTTTTTGGATTCTCACTAATTTGAACTCACTTTTTTTTGTGAGCGATGATTCTCGAATAGTTTCAGAAAAAGCAACTAAGAAAAACATTCTTACATGATCATCTTTAATGTTGTCAATGAACGACTTAATGATAGCTAATTTATGTTGTGCCCTCTTATTAAACCAAAAATCAATATTTGAAAATTGCGGTAACACCACTGAATAGTTTCTTGTGATACCAAATCTAAATTGAAAAGCAAAGTCGTTAAAATCTTTCAAATACAGGTCTAATAGCTGTGTGTTAATCAAAGTAGTCTTTGCTTTTGCTATAAGTCGTGCTAGGGGATTTATATCGGTACCTATGGCATGAATATTTTTAAGATTAGCTTCTACCAATGAAGTACCCGTTCCACAATATGGATCAAAAAGTATCTTGGAGTTCATCCCATATTTAACAAGGAGCCGTTCAGCAATTTGAGGTATCATCATAGCCGGATAGCTATGGTAGCAATGAGTAAACCTCTTAGTATCAGCTTCTCTAAAATCCCAAGAAAAATCAGAGTATTTCATTTTTCAAAGATATTAACTTTTTCTGTCACAAATCAGATCCTATTTAGCATAGAAATTAATGCTATGTTTTATTTTTTCAGTTTTAAATATGTAATTTTGTGGTATTCACTTTTAAACTTTTTTTATGGATTCTAACAAAGCTATTGATATTCTAAAAGCGGCCATACTATTGGAAAGGCGTGGTCAGGCTTTTTATGCGCAGGTAGCCAAACAAACCCAAAGCAAAGCTGTTAAAGAAATTTTTGAGATGATGGCAGCCGAAGAGGAGGATCATGCCCGTTTTCTCTCCGATCAGTTTACCCAATACGAAAAAACCCAGACATTCGTCAAACCCGATTTTAAACAGCCCATAGACGATACTAATGCCGCCTTGATCCTATCCGATGAGATCAAAAAAGAGATCAGCGCTGCCGGATTTGAAGCAGCTGCCATCTCAGCTGCTATTGATTTAGAAAACAGGTCTATAGAGCTATATACACAAAGAGCTAAAGAGGCCGACGACCCCCATGAAAAAGAACTATACCAGATGCTAGCCGACTGGGAGAAAACTCACCACCAGCTATTGCATAAAATGAATGAAGACCTCAAAGAGAAAATATGGTACGACAATAGTTTCTGGCCTTTTTAATTGTACTTTGAACACAACAACCTAATACGAAAAAACGATGAAACAGCTTACTGTTGTTTCCATCGTTTTTTGTTTTAAACACATTACATATGAAACAAAAAAATCTTGGATTCAACTCCAAAGCCGTTCATGCCGGCACTATGGACGATGTTCGTAACAGCGCCATCAGTCCAATTTATCAAACTTCTACCTTCCGCTTCGACTCGGCTGATCATGGTGCTAAATGTTTTGCCGGAGAAGACACCGGATATATTTATACCCGATTAGGAAATCCAACTATAAAAGAGTTGGAAGACGCAGTAGCCATATTAGAAAACGGATATGGAGGCATAGCCGTCAGCTCGGGTATGGCAGCCGTTAATACGGTGTATATGACTTATCTCGGCCAAGGGAAGCATGTAGTAGCTCATAACTCTTTATATGGCCCATCACGTGGGGTTTTGGAAACTATCTATCCTCGTTTTGGGATAACAGCAAGCTTTGTGGATGCTACCGATCCGCAAAATGTAGCCGACGCCATACAGCCTGATACCGCCCTCATATATCTTGAAACACCAGCTAATCCAACCATTGGCATTACCGATTTGGAAGCTGTGGTACGCATCGCCCGTCAACATCAAATACCTGTATGTGTGGATAACACTTTTTGTAGTCCATATCTGCAAAAGCCCCTTGAGCTTGGGGTAGATATCGTTTTGCATTCCATGACAAAATTCATTAACGGACATGCCGATATAGTAGCCGGGATGATAGTTACCAAGACAAAAGAAGAGTATCAAAAGCTGCGTCCGGTTATGGTCAATATGGGCTTCAATATGGACCCGCATCAGGCATGGCTCACACGCAGAGGACTAAAAACCTTAGGTATCCGTATCGAAAAGGCTCAGGAAAATGCGATTCAGGTAGCTCAATATCTTGAACAGCATCCAAAGGTTGAATGGGTATTGTATCCTGGACTGTCTTCGCATCCACAATATGAGCTTGGAAAACGCCAGATGAAAGGCCCGGGTTCTATGCTCAGCTTCAGCCTGAAAGGAGGATTTGAAGCAGGAAAGCGGATGATGGATCATGTACAGTTAGCACTGTTGGCAGTCTCCTTAGGTGGTATTGAAACACTTATTCAGCACCCCGCAAGCATGACACACTCCAAGCTTAGTAAAGAAGCCAAAGAAACAGCAGGTATCACAGAAGGATTGGTACGACTAAGCGTGGGTATAGAAGAAGTTGAAGATATCATCAAGGATCTTGAACAGGCTTTGTTGAAAGTGTAATCATCAGAAGATAAACGATACGCTCAAGCTGGTCAATATCTTTGGTCGGTTTTTTTATCAATAAAACATATTAGACACTTGTTTTGCAAGTGAGGGTTAGCGTATCTTTGCCCGTTAGCCAGCAACCATAAAGAATATATCTTATGAGAGCTCTTTCATTCTTTATTTTATCCATATGGATTGGATGTCAACTCACCTTTTTTTCTTTTTTTTCCGCAGCCGCAAATAACACTCTGGGTCACAGTAAAATAGATTCATTATTTTCTCTTTTTGCCAATACAGAAAATGTTCAGACAAAAAAGATTCTAATCAATAATATTGTGGATTTCTATCAAGGTGAGACGACAAATGATACTATCACCAATCTTTTATACGAGATCGAAGAGCATCTTTCGACTGACAGCGGCTATTTTTATCTTCTTGTAGGGAAGCTTTACCAAAACAGCAGGCAATATGAACAAGCCAAAGAATATTTTGATACTGCCGTTTCTAAGTTTACTATAAGTAATAATTCTGACTTATACTGGGAGGCAGTGTACCTTATGGGCTTCGCCCTGTATAGTGTGGGTGACTACTCGAAAGCAAGCGATGAGTTTTTTCGGACGTTGAAGTATTACGAAAGTCACAACAAATGGATTGACATGGCAGGCGTATTCAATACGCTGGGTATTATAGCTCATCGTGGTGAAGGGGATGTCAATAAGGCACTAAACTATTATCAAAGAGCAATTGACTTACTTTCTAAGGACACTACTGATACCGGTACCCTTTATGTCAAACTGCTGACCAATATGGGATTATCCTATTACGAATTAGCAGAATATAAAAATGCTGAACAACATTTCCTTGAAGCTATTGAAAGAAATAAGGTATTCAATGATCCTTTTATTCAACTAGTTAATGAAGGTAATTTAGGATTAGCCTATTCTGGATTAGGTGATTATCATCAATCGGAGAAGTACTTTAAATTAGTTATCGAAAAAAGTAAGAAATCAGGCGACCTACTCTCTGAAGCTGTGAATATGGGTGATTTAGGTAGGCTATATCTAAAAAAGTCAAGCGACGAACAATATCATACCTATCAATCTTATTGGGTAAATAAAGCCGTTCATTGTTTTAAGGAATCGCTAATAATCCTCTACGAATTAAAAGACTTCAGGCGTTATTTAGGTTATTCATTGGAATTATCAAAGGCATATGAATTATTGGGAAACTATCGGCAATCCTTAGCAGCTTATCAGCAACATATCTATTATAGGGATAGCCTGTACACCGTAGAAAACACCAAAGAAACAGCTAAACGGGAGATACAGTATGAGTTTTCAAGACGCGAAGATTCATTGCGAATAGACAACCAAAAACAACTTGCCATTAAAGATGCAAGCCTGAGGGCAAGAAAACAGCAGTCCAAATTGCTGCTCATTGGCATTGGACTGACTATCGTCATTATTGTTTTGCTTTTCCAACAAAATAGGATACGTAAAAAACACAACACCGAATTGAACATTGTTAATAAGGAGCTTGCCGAAGCAAATCAGATCAAAATTAAATTTTTCGGTATTCTCAATCACGATCTGCGCAGCCCTATCTCCAGTATTATCAATTTAATCAAAATATTGCAAGCTAAAGAGAATCCTCTGGATGAGATTACTCGAGAGAGAATACAGAATCAGACTATTAACTCCGCTCAGAGTCTCCTTTCAGCTATGGACGATCTGCTCCTTTGGAGTAAGAGTCAGATGGAAAATTTCATCCCACATCCTAATCCTTTCAAGATTGCAAAGTTATTTAAAGAGCTAAAGGACTTTTTTCAATATCATACTGCTATAGTACTTGAATTTCACGATCCGGAACAGATCAACCTATATACAGATCAAAACTATCTGAAAATCATTACTCGAAATCTAACTAATAATGCTATTAAAGCTACAACTCAAAAAGAGAATCCTACCATCATATGGAAAGCTTTCACCGAAAACAAACGCATCATACTCAGTATCACCGATAATGGTACTGGAGGAACCGATAAAGATTTTCAAGCCTTATATGACGATAGACATACTATGGGCATACGAACAGGATTAGGACTGCATCTGATACGTGATTTGGCAAAAGCTATCGATTGTGCCATTGAAGTTCACTCCGAATTAGGTATTGGAACTACTATACGTTTGATCTTTTGATTTTTTTAAGCCTTCTATTGATAATCAGTCCATCAGACATGCTCATAAACTTAAAGAAAAAGCCGGCTTTATTCAAGCCGGCTTTTCATCTACTTAACCAAAACAATTATTCACTGATAATTATATTTTTATGCACTCGTTCACCCTGCTCGTTGATGAACTGCATCACATAAGCTCCTTTATGGAAGCCTGTAAGGTCTA
>JALNZU010000025.1 GCA_023229245.1 Bacteroidales bacterium
ATAAAGGATTTTACTCGGATGGAAATATTTAATCACTCCTTGTGGCTCTTGATCAGTTATCAGAACCTGGGCTTTTTTATATTAGGATTATATTTCTATCTCACCGAACGCTCCATCGCCCGATTGATATATAGCTTTTTTATGCTCTCATTCGGAGCGAATATCTTTTTGTTCCATATACACCTGTTTGAACATACTCGTGGATTGACAATACTGTTTCCTCTACTCTTGACAACAGTTTTTTCTATTGCTCCACTGTATTATCTGCATATGAAATCTATGTTGGTGTATAAGTATCGGTTTGAAGTCAACGAAATATTACATTTTGTTCCGCTGATGGTCAGCGCTATTACTCTGGCTCCTTTCTGGTATCTGATCACTGCTAACCGGCCAGAATATCTTGATCTGATATATGGCATGTTTCTGCTGAAGAAACAACCCGGACATCAAACATTTTTAATAGAAACCGGAATAGTAGCCCTCCTGATCATACAGTGTATATATTATATCATCCGATTTCACCAATTGTTTGTAGCCATACACAGAGATGAGCGTAAGCAGGGAAACACTATGGTTACAAATTTTTTGAACACCAGTAAGTTGTTCACTTTCAGCTTTTTTATGCTCATGGCATTGATCATTGCTCGTAATTATGTAGTACTTGACGAAAAATCCTTGAGCGGCACTTTATACATTCTTGCAGTGTTGAGTTTGAATATAGGGCATGCATATTTTGGGATTCGGTTCAGCGACTCTGATCTGAAGTTACAGCTTTATGCTGATAAAAAGACTGATGATTCACATCCTCAACAACTTGGTGAAGCCGAGAAGCAGGCATTGGATGCAATAAGCGACACGCTTCGTGCCGAACTGATTGAAAACCTTGAAACCTATTTTTTGGAACATAAGCCGTATCTGAATTCCAAACTTAGATTAGAGGATATTGCACAAGAATTGCAAACCAATACTAGGTACCTCTCCATCATTATTAATAATCATTACGGCAAAAATTTTACTTCTTTTATCAATGATTATCGTTGTAAACGTGTTGTTGAGCTTTTTCATCACGATGAGTATGATGATTACAGCATGGATGGCATAGCCGAGTCGGCTGGTTTTCATAGTCGTTCTACTTTTGTGGCAGCTTTTAAGAAATTCAGTGGTAAGCTTCCTTCTGTATATAGGAATGAGCTACGGGCTCGAAAATGATGGTACCCGGATATCTTGTTCTGGTTACCTTATATATAGAGTGTTTCACACTACCTACCAACTGCCTCCTGCTCCTCCACCACCGAAGCTGCCACCGCCAAACCCTCCGAACCCTCCTTTAAAACCACCTGATCCACCTGAGAACCCACCCCAGCTCCCAGTATGGCTTCTTCCTGCTTGACTGGCAAGCCAAAGTGCTTTCCAAACCGTCATCTCGGGCGAGGAAGAGCTAACCATATGTGTTGGCCCACGACCTATCAAGCGGGAAAAGATAACAATGATAAAAATCATGACTAATAAGACAACCAAGAAAGCTAAACCGTCCTGTTCCTGATAGTTGGATTTGGAATAAGCACCAGAAGCCAACCCTATGATAATATCGGTAGCTTGGTCGAGGCCTTCATAATACCGATCTTGTTGAAAATTGGGAATCATTTCTTTTTCAACAATGCGTTTTGCTATTGCATCGGGTATCAGGCTTTCTAACCCATAGCCCACTGCTATGAATGCTTTTCCACGCTCCTTGGCCGTTTTAGGCCGAACTATGATGACAATACCGTTATTGAACCCTTTTTGTCCTACTCCCCAGCTCTCGCCTATACGAAAAGCCAGATCGGAGATGTCATACCCTGCCAGATCGGGCAGCATCACCACAGCTATCTGCGTTGAAGTAGTATCGAAATAAGCTACGAGCTTTTCTTCTAATCGATTTGTCTGTGATAAATCTAAAGTTGAGGTACGATCTACTACTAAGCGGGGTGGATGAGGTGGGGGAGGTAGTTGAGCTACTATGTCTGGCCCTATAATGCCAAGCAAGAAAATCAACCCGAACAAGGCTTTTCTAATCATTTCCATATGATATTTCATCGCTAAGTTCATTGATATCGTCAGACTGATAAGGGAAAAATCGTTTCAGTTTTTCACCTGCACGCTTTATGGCGACCTGTATGCCAGCCGAGAACTCGCCCCGTTTAAAATGTAACTCCATTTGTTGCAGCACATCCTGCCAGAAGTTATCATCTACCATACTATGGATACCGGCATCACCTATAATAGCAAACTTTTTGTCTCGCACAGCAATATATATCAGTACTCCATTTCGTTTAGCTGTCTGGTTCATTTGGAGTTTGTCGAACAGATAAGCAGCCCTGTCTAACACATCTTCTTTGCAAAAGGTATCTATATGTACCCGTATCTCTCCAGAGGTATTCAGTTCGGCTTGCTCAATGCGCTGTCGTATAGCTTGCTTCTCGGCAGCTGAAAAAAAGTTTCTGGCATTGTGCATAAGGCAAAAATATTAGAATTCAACTTTTGGAGCTTCTTCTGCACCGGTAACAGACTCAAAGTAAGGCCTTGTTTCAAAGCCGAATAAACCTGCTAACAGATTCTGCGGAAACGATTTAATATAAGTATTATACGATCGTGCTACTTCATTGAACTTCATGCGCTCTACCGCAATACGGTTTTCAGTTCCTTCAAGCTGTGCCTGCAGCTCTAAAAAGTTTTGATTGGATTTGAGCTCGGGATATCTCTCTACCACAACCAATAGGCGTGATAAAGCACTGCTTAGGCCCTCCTGAGCCTGCTGAAAAGCTGACATATTTGAGGAAGTGAGATTGTCGGAATTGAGCTGAATAGAACCAGCTTTGGCACGAGCCTCTACCACACCGGTCAACACCTCCTGTTCTTGAGTGGCAAACCCCTTCACGGTATTTACCAAATTGGGAATCAGATCGGCACGACGCTGATATACATTTTCAACCTGAGCCCATTGCGACGATACTTGCTCATTTTGTTGTACCATTGAATTATAGCTCCCCTTGAAAAAACTATATAACAACATAACAACCAAAACAATACTAATGATGACGATCACACCTTTTTTCATGACAAATGAATTTGAGTAAAAAATTAAAAACAGACTGTATTTTAAGACAATGGGCTAAATTAAAAGAAATTATCCGTTCAGAGAGCTACAATAGCATAAAGTTTTTCATAACTTTTGTTGCTATTGAACAAAAACCGCTGTTTGGGGTTTATTTTGTTACGCTCAGACCTGTCGAAACAAATTAGCAACATGACCCTGCTTTGTATGCAAACCAAGAAAAAAACAACTATTTTTGGATAAAGGTTTGAAAAGCAATAAAAGTATTGATCTGATTATTAAGTGAATATGTATAATTACGCAATGCTTTAAAAAAATATATCAATTATTTATTCAATTTATTATCAACTAAAATTTCTTATTATGTCAACAACAAAATGGATTACTGATCCGGCACACAGCGATCTGAATTTCAGAGTTAAGCATCTGATGATCTCTAATGTCAAAGGGAGCTTCAACAGCTTTCAGGCTTTTATAGAAGGCGATGACTTCACTACAGCACCTGTACGGGTTGAGATTGATGCTACTTCTGTTACCACAAACAATACAGACCGTGATGCTCACCTGAACAGTGCCGACTTTTTTGATACCGCACAATTTCCTAAACTGATTTTTGAAGGAAAATCGGTTCAGAAAATAGATGAAGAGAATTATAAGCTGACCGGACTGCTGACTATCAAAAATATCAGCAAGGAAGTAGTACTGAATGTAGAATATGGTGGCTTGAACAAAGACCCATGGGGTGTTGAAAAAATGGCATTTACTGTTGAAGGCAGGATCAATCGCAAGGATTGGGAACTGAATTGGAATGCTGCCTTAGAAACCGGCGGAGTATTAGTAAGCGATGAAGTAAGGATCAGCGCTGATGTACAGTTTGTCAAACAAAATGCATCCTGATATTTGAACATGAAAAAGGAATAAAAGATTCCTACGTACGATCTTAGCTATACTGGCATTTTGTTAAAGCCGGTGACTTAGACTCCAAGCTAAGGCCTCAGAAAATTGCAACAGATCGAACAAAAAAAGACTTTTAGAAGGCAATTTGGGTTGCCTTCTAAAAGTCTTTTTTTAGTACTCATCATAAGAGAAAATACAAAATCCGATACGGCTGAAAGTATGATCAGGTTTCACCTATATTGGTATAGACGGCTTGTACATCATCGTCTTCTTCAATTTTGTCCAACATTTTATCTATTTCCGCCATTTGCTCTTCGCTGAAGCTGACCGGATTAGTTGGAAACCGTTGCAGATTGGCTTTCAGTATTTCTATCCCAAGTCTTTCCAACGCTTGTTGCATAGTACCGAAATAGGTGTAATCTGCAAATGCCACAACCAGTTCTTCATGCTGGTCTATTTCTTCTAATCCGGCATCAATGAGTTCCAACTCTAATTCTTCCAGGTCTATTTCTTCTGTATAGCGACATTCAAACACCGCTTTTCGACTGAACATAAACTCCAACGAGCCATTAGGTACCAAAGCACCTCCTGCTTTATTAAAATACGATTTCACATTGGCTACTGTACGTGTGGTATTATCTGTAGCACATTCCACAAACACCAATACTCCGTGAGGCCCTTTGCCTTCATACACTACCTCAACCATGCTTTCGGCCTCTTTGCCTGAGGCACGCTTAATAGCTGCTTCAATATTTTCCTTAGGCATATTCTCCGCCTTGGCATTTAAAATGGCATGACGCAGTTTGGCATTCATCTCGGGGTCAGGCCCGCCTTCCTTAGCAGCTATAGTTATCAGCTTGCCAAGTTTAGGAAATACTTTCGACATCTTATCCCATCTTTTTTCTTTGGCCGTGCGGCGATATTCAAATGCTCTACCCATACTATCAAATAATTAGCTTTATAATAAGACAGCATCAACTGTCATGCAAAAATAATCAAACTAAAAGTGTTGAAAAAATTACTATACAATAAATCCATGAGGATAGAAAAATTACCTTTTACAGGCTGATGATTTTAGATACCTTTGCATGAAACCTAAACTTCACCTGAAATGGAACTCATACTTGTTGCTTTAGCCTCGCTGACCTTAATCATATTGATCGTCTTATTTATCCGAACAGCTCATGGGTACAAGTCCAAGGAAAGTCTTCAACTTATCAGGAAAGCAGAGCAGTTAGAAAGAGACTTACAGCGTCAGGAGCAGCTATTTCGGGATGAATTCAGAGCAAACAGAGAAGAAATGGCTAATAGCCTGAATAGTTTTCAAGAAAATTTTTTGAAGACCTTGCGGGAGATATCTGCCAACCAACTTTCTCAACTCAAGATCATAACCGACCAGAATGAAAGCAGTCTTGGCAAATTGACCAAAACTATGGAAGAGCGGCTGACCCTGATCATGGATAAGCAACAACAAGCCAGCAGGGATATGCGCGACAGCTTAGACCGTAACCTAAAAGATTTTCGTGACAGCTTCAGCCAGAACGTCAAAGATTTCAACGAGCTACAGAAGCAAAAATTTACCGAAATGGAGAAGAAACAGTCGGAACTGATCAATAGTACTGAGATGAAGTTGGAAAAGATGCGTGAGACGGTGGACGAAAAGCTGCAGAAAACCCTTGAAGCTCGATTAGGCCATTCGTTTGAGTTAGTTCGCAAGCAATTGGAAAGCGTACAAAAAGGCTTGGGTGAGATGCAGAATCTGGCGCAGGATGTAGGCGGACTGAAACGCGTTCTGGCAAATGTGAAAACAAGAGGGATATTAGGTGAGATACAGTTGGGTAGTATCCTAAGTCAGATCATGGCACCCGAACAGTATGAACAAAATGTCAGAACAAAAAAATCCAGCTCCGACCATGTGGAGTATGCAATCAAACTGCCGGGAAAAGACAATAGCATGGAAGAAGTATATCTGCCTATTGACGCCAAATTCCCGCTTGAATCCTACCATCAGCTCCAGCATGCATACGATGAGGCTAATCCTGCACTGATCGATGAAGCCAATAAAATATTGTTCAACCAAATTAAGAAATTCGCTAAAGATATAAGTGACAAGTATTTGGATCCTCCATTTACTACTGAATTTGGAATTATGTTCTTGCCTGTGGAAGGCTTATATGCCGAAGTGGTTCGCAATACCGACCTCATCGAACAGATGCAGCGCGATTTTAAAATTGTTATCACTGGCCCTACTACTTTAGCTGCTATTTTAAACAGTCTGCAAATGGGATTTAAAACATTAGCCATACAAAAACGAAGCAGCGAGGTATGGAAAATCTTGGGAGCAGTGAAAACTGAGTTTGGGAAATTTGGAACTATTTTGGAAAAGGCGCGCAAAAAAATTGATGATGCCGGCAATGAGATAGACACACTTGTGGGAACCCGAACACGTGCAATAGAACGCAAACTGCGTGAAGTGGAAGAACTGCCGGTCTCGGAGACCATGAAACTATTAGACGAAGACTTGTCCGATACAGATGATGAAAATAACTGATAACAATTTAATAGTGAAACAGTTCACGGATGATTTAATATAGGTTTAAATCGAATTGCTCTAAGAAGTCAGTCAAATTGGCTGTATCACAGAAAATATCACTCATGGGCCAAGTCAGCTATACAATTTATTTAATTTCGCAACTTGACTATATATACGTAAAAAACAAGGCCGGTAAATAAAATCTGAACGACAAATGAATACATTCAAAACCATTTTATTGATTTTTTCTTTTTTGTTAGCTACTGCCTGGTTAACTCCTGGATCTGTCAGGGCACAAGCCTCTATTGAAGGAAGTATCTCAGGATACAGAAACAAAAATTTACGCCTTCTTCTGATACGCGGCGATAAAAAGATATTAGTAGATTCAACCAAGACCGATGCCGGCGGCTATTTTATGCTGCTCCCTCTGACTGCCTGGCCTGCAGGAATGTATATGCTTCAGACAGAAGACGGCAATTCCATTCGCTTATTGGTGAACGGAACAGAAAAGATACAATTTGTTTCGGATGGCCAACAAAGCGATCATATAGTGGATTTTACCCTGTCGGAGGAAAATAGAAACTGGTATGCATACAGCCTATTGAAAAGTGAGACATTGTACAAGCTTGATCTGTTAAAACCTATATTACGTGAGTTTCCGCAAAATGACACTTTTTATATACAGACTCGTGAAGCTTTCGATCGCTTACAACATCTGCCTTATCAAAAAGGTGAGGCGCTCATTGCTGAAAAACCAGGATCATTGGCGGCACGTTTTATTGAGGCCGACCTGCCACCACTTATTGATCTTAGTTTAGATTTCGAGGCGCAGCGCCAACAACTGAAAGCACATTTTTTTGACCGCATTGATTTCACGGATACCGATCTGATCCATTCGGATATACTAACTACCAAAATGATTGATTTTCTTGCCCTGTACCAGAGGCCGAATATGAGTATAGAAGAGGTTCAGCTTGAGTTTATAAAAGCGTTGAACCTGATTTTTCAACAAGCGTCTGTCTCCAATGAAGTATATGTGTTTGCCCTTGAATATTTTATTGAAGGATTTTATAGAATGGGTCTTACAGCCGTCAGCGACTTTTTAAGCAGCCTGCCCCATCTGAATCCCGATTGTATGGAACCTGATATGGTACAGGAAATTGAACGCATAGCAGGGCCCTATCGTAAAATCGCTGATGGAGTCAAAGCACCTGATATACTTACTACTGATATACAAGGAGATCCGTTTGACTTGTCGAAGGTTTCCAAACCGCATACTATTCTTGTGTTTTGGTCGGTTACTTGTCCATATTGCTTAGAACTGATCCCTGAACTGTATTCCTACTCCAAAAAACATCCTGATATAGAAGTGGTATCTGTGTTGATCAGCCCCGATAGCCCTGAACTGCGTGAGCTAGTAGCTAAGGAAGCTCCCGACTGGATACATCTGATAGATCAACATACGGGTTCTACTCCTATTAGTGACGAGTATATGATTTATGCCACACCCAGTTTGTTTTTACTTGATGCCCATAAGCATGTCATCGCCAAACCTTTTGGGATAGCTGATCTTGAAGCCTATGACCTGCCGTAACAATCTAAATTAAAGTGTGTCACTTATGATTAAAAATCTAACTTTTCTATTTTCTTTTTCAGTAGTCGTTTTTTGTTTCCCCCAGCATAGCATTTCGCAGCAGCAGCTCTCGTCTTCTGATCTGGCTGCCCATTACTGGGTTGATTCGATCTATCAGAGCCTGAACTGGGAACAACGAATAGGCCAATTAATTATGATACGTGCCAACCAGCCTGATAAGCCTTATGACGAACGGATTGAGAGCTACATCAAGCTGTATAACCTTGGAGGTGTATGCTTTTTCAGAGGGCAAGCCCGTGAGCAACTCATACAAACTAACCGATGGCAACAGCAGGCAGCAACACCACTGTTTGTAGGAATAGATGCCGAGTGGGGGTTGGCAATGCGTATCCCGGGAACAGTTTCGTATCCTCTTCAAATAACCTTGGGAGCAGTACAAGATAATCAGTTGATCTATACAATGGGGCAACAAATAGCTGAGCAATGCAATGCTATGGGTATTCACTTCAACTTTGCACCGGTCGTGGATGTAAATAATAATGCTGCCAACCCTGTCATTGGAGTACGAAGCTTTGGTGAAAACCCCGATTTAGTAGTAGAAAAAGCCTGGGCCTACGCCAAAGGGCTGCAAGAGGGAAACATCATCCCTACAGCTAAACATTTCCCAGGGCATGGCGACACTCAAACAGATTCCCACAATGCACTACCCCTCATACCTCATACGCGTGCCCATCTTGATAGCATAGAGCTGAAGCCTTTCAGGGAACTGATAAAAAAAGGAATAGAAGGCGTGATGAGCTCACATTTGTTTATACCCGCTTTAGATACTCAACAAAGGCCGGCTACATTATCCTATACTGTAGTAACACAGCTCCTCAAACATGAGCTTGGCTTCAACGGAATAGTGGTGACAGACGGATTAGATATGAAAGGGGTTACACAAGGAGAACAGCCCGGCATGGTAGAACTGAAAGCTTTAATGGCAGGTAATGACATATTGTTGCTTCCCGAAAATGTGCCTGTAGCCGTTGCTACTATTATGGAAGCTATGGAAAAAGATCAGACAGTGAAAGAGCGTATCGAAGAAAGTTGTAAGAAGATATTGTTGTATAAATATCGCGCCGGTCTAAACCAGTATCGCCCTGTCAATCCGGAAGCTATGGAGAGTGCGTTGCAACAGCCACAATATCACCAGGTAAGCTATGAATTGTTTGCATCAGCAATTACCTTGCTAAAGAATGAACAAGAAACCTTGCCTTTAGGTACTACCGACAAAAAAAAGGCTTTCCTTACAGTAGGAAGCACGAAATCATCCCTTTTGTATGAGCAGCTTGTCCGTGAAGGGATCAATATGAAGCATTATCAACTGCCTAAGAATCCATCCACACAACAATTGCTGAAGTTGGAAACTGATCTGAAGCAGATGGATGAGATGATTATCAGCATCGAAAACACAAATATATTAGCTCAGCAAAACTTTGGTATAGAGAATGATGCGATTCGCCTTATTGAAAAGGTTTCCAAAACCACACCTGCCACACTTGTCCTTTTCGCCTCCCCTTATGCCTTGGATCTGTTTTCAGAAACTGAGATGTTCAACGCTATACTAATTGGCTTTCAGGATCGTATAGAAGCCAAACAAGCTGTAGCAGCTATTATGACAGGCAAGCAACCAGCTAAAGGAAAACTTCCGGTAAGTTTGAAATCAGGTTATAGAGCCGGAAGCGGACTGACGGTGAGCACCCCTTCACAAACACAACCTCATACGACACCCTGGATAGAAGAACCTATTCAAATAGCTGAAAAATATTCCCGACAGATTGATTCCATAGCTATATCAGGTATAAAAAAAAAGGCTTATCCCGGCTGTGCTATCATAGCTTTGTTAGACGGGAAACCAATCTATAACAAACAATTTGGGTTTCTTACTTATGATAATCTGATTGCTGTTACTGATTCTACCCTATACGATCTGGCATCTTTAACCAAGATATTGGCTTCTACTTTGGCTGTCATGAAGTTGTATGAGGAGAAAAAACTTTCTCTTGACGCTAGCTTAAGCAGCTTTTTCCCTTATTTGAAAGATACGGATAAAGCGTCTATCAGTCTGATGGATATACTGACCCATCAATCGGGCTTTGACGGCTGGATCCCATTTTATAGCAAACTGATTACAAATAATGGTTTTGACAGCAGTCTGTTCAGCTCTTCTTTGAATCTATCTTTTCCTGTACCGGTATCTGACCATTTGTTTCTCAACAAGAATTACAGATACAAGCTGTTCGATGAAATCGCAAGCAGCCGTCTTAAAAAAAAAGAATACAGATATAGTGATCTGGGATTTTATTTCATGCCTGATTTAGTTGAACTGACTACTAACCAACCGTTTGAACTGTATCTTCAGCAGTATTTTTACCAGCCAATGGGTCTGGGTCAGATAGGTTTTAACCCATTGGAATGGTATCCAAAAGATCGGATAGCACCTACTGAATATGACCGTGATTTTCGCCGTACACTGCTGCAGGGTACGGTACACGATCAGGGTGCTGCACTCATGGGTGGCGTTTCAGGGCATGCCGGATTATTTGGTACTGCTGCCGATGTGGCTGATCTGATGCAGATGCTGCTTAACAAAGGCTTATGGAACGGACAACAACTGTTGAAACCCGAAACGGTAGAGTATTTCACTCAAGCCCATTTTGCCCAAAAAGATAACAGAAGAGGGATAGGCTTCGACAAACCTCCATTAGACCCTAAAGATAAAAACCGATCCATTGCAATGGTATCTTCTATGCAGAGTTTCGGTCATACCGGTTTTACAGGCGTTATCGCCTGGGCCGATCCGAATAATAAATTAGTCTTTGTGTTTCTGTCGAACAGGGTCTATCCTGATGCCAAAATTAACCGATTGGCAAAGCTCAACATACGTTCTGATATACACGAGCTGCTATACAAAGCAGTTGCAGACTTGACTGTAAACATCAGTACCACTGATTAGCAAAAAATCTGTTTAAGCGGATTTTTGTTTGTGACAACAAGAATTTTCCTACCTTTGCCACCTCAAAAAATGGTCCGGTAGCTCAGCTGGATAGAGCAGCAGCCTTCTAAGCTGCGGGTCACAGGTTCGAATCCTGTCCGGATCGCTTATACACATAGAAACAGCTGTCGTATATTCATTATTTGCCACCTGCAAAATTAATGGAATAAGACCTTACGGATGGCTCTCAAAAACACTGTCCGTTATATCTGATCACCCTGCAAACCAATTATACCAACTCCTGCCCGGCATAAGATAGAAACCGGCCAAGTCTTGGTATAGATGCAGTTTACCGGATGGATCTGTTTGTTTACTTCTGCTAACTCTCCATAAGATTATTCATCCTTTATTTTTATACTAACAGCCTTTAGCTGTTGCCAACCAGCTTTATCTGTCAGGCGTATCATGAAATGATAGTCACCTGTATCTACGTCATTAGGAATAAAAATTGCATCGTCTGTTTTAAAAGTGGTTTTTCCATTAGGGATAGAAAAATCCTGATTATAAATGAACGGATTTACAGGCTTTTTCTTTGGCTCTAAATCACATTCCACATCATCCGTACTATGTGAATGGTGATCGAAATTATTGTGAATTTCTATATTATAATCACCAAGTTCATTGTTATCCGTAAAAATAGCCCTAAAAGAAAATGTTTCTCCCCGATAAAGAACTGCGCAGTTAGTTGGGTAGGCATCATCTATTGACATATCAATAGACGGCTTTTCCATATCCCTATATTCATCGTCATTGCTACATCCCCCAAGAAAAAAGCAGAGTGTAAATACTGTTAAAATAATTTTTATTTTCATTTTTTGAGATGTTAAGGGGAATATGATAAAACATATTCCCGATTTCGTATACAGTATAGGTAAGTTATTTTAATATCAACGTCATTATAAATTCGCACTTAGATAGATTTTAAGGGATCGGCAGCCACAATCTTAAATTCAGTATGCATATTGACTATAGATGCTTCTCGCTTGTGTCCTATCTTCAAATCGGATTCATCTGTTGCCGTTTGCCCTATTTTATCGGTTACGGTTAGGTGTAAATGATAATCGCCGGCAATGGCTTCAGTAGGTATATCGAGATGTTCATGGAAAGTGCTGTTTTTCTTTCCTACATACTTTTCATCAGTATATGTTTTACCAAATTTATAACTTCCGTCTTTTTGATGGACTTCCACTTCAATCATTGCGATAAGGCCTTCTGCAAATATTTCAGCTTCTATATGCGCATCTTCACCAATGTATGCGATCTTGTCATTGGGCGAATCGTGTCCCGATCCCAACTCCTTAATAACGACAGTCGGTTTAGAAATTATGTTATCATCACTGCATGAAGTGAATGCTACTATTATACATAGATTTAGTAGTAATAGTGTTCCAAAGATTAATTTTTTGTTCATGATTACTTAGTTTTTTGTGGGATTAATTCCGGTTATTAAATTTATTGAGTTAAAAATTACTTGATTAAAAATCAAATCCAATCATAAGCGAGAAATTTCGACCCGGTTCGGGTACATCTATCAGACGGTAATAGCTTGTATGGTCGAAATATTTTTTATTCAGCAAGTTTTGACTTTGTAGATTAATTCGTATATTATTATTATTCCATTTAAATGATGTAGCTAAAGCCATATCGAAGGTCTGATAGCCTTTTGTTTTGCTTTCTGGTGGAACAATCTCGTTTTGAGCGCCTACTATTTTGTACGATACCGATATAGCCCCGTCGGTACCAAACCATTTCCAGTCGGGAATATATTTTATTCCTATGTCAGCCGATGCTGGAGGTGAGAAAGGTAAAGCATATCCTTTTTTATCTCCCGAAAGCTGTTTGACATATAAATATTCTCCTTTTAAGTCAATACTAAAAATTTCGGTCAACTTATAGTCAAATTCAGCTTCAAATCCACATCGTATTACTTTACTCTGTGTATAATAATACATTTGCAAACCCTCATAATAATTTGGAGTTGGATTCAGATATATATAATTTGGAAAGTAGTTTAAATAAGGTGATAATTGGATTGTTATCCGGGCAGTTTGCCAACTGACACCAGCATCAAACTGATACGATTCTTCGGGGGATAAATCAGGTTCACCTTTTTCATAACGGAAAATATGATAATTGATACCATCCGATCCTAACTCTTTTGGGATAGGTACACGAAAGCTCTTACCAATATTCGCTTTCAGATTCCACACCCCGATATTATAGTTAATACCTGACGACCATGAAAGACTATTAAAAGTACGTTTCAAATTAGCAGAGCGCTCTTTGTAAACAAATTCTGTTTCATTGACAGGCGTCTTATACCAGTCTCGGTAACTATGTATATTTGTTCTTATCCTGTCGAAACGTATGCCTACACTGGCAATAAGATTATTCGAAATATGATAGCGGTCTAAAACATATCCGCCAATCGAAGCCGTCTCAAAATCTGGAATAATAAAGCCCCAACCGCCACGTCTATTGTATTGATATTCGGTATTTATTCCTGCCTCAAGACTATGTTTGTCAGCTAATAGGTATTTCAAATGTATATTGGCTGTATAAATATTCTTATTGAACTTACGTTCCAAGCTATCAGGCGGAATAGGCATATAGCCATGAGAAACCGGTTCTGTAAATTCTTTCCGTAAATTATTCTGAAAAGAAAGATTACTTGCAAGGTAAACCCGTCTTATATTCCATGTAGAATTGTTTACCAGTTTGAAATGATTGACCGAATGAAAAGGCAAGTCGATATCACGGTCTGACTTGTCGTAATCTATATCGGAAAGACGAACTTCCAAGCCATGAGCATCCGCAAAGAATCCGCTTTTGGCATAAACGTTGGCTACTTGTAGGCTTGTATTAAACTTATCGGAAATATATCCTAGATTTAATCCAACATTTTTTTCATTGCCCGCAGTATTACGCAAACGAAGATCTTTCAATTTTATATAATACGAATGATATTGAATGCTGTCAGTAGGAACTTTGTAATCGGCATAGTCGGTAAGGGTTAAGTTAGCCTTATAATAGAATCTGTTTTTCTTCCCTGCCAGTTGGGTATGAAGCCCAAAAGATTTATTATTGCTGCGGGTGAAAAAATTCACTCGCCCTCCAAAGTCTATTTGTGGTATGTAATTGTTTCTTAGACTGATTACTCCACCAATAGCATCGGAGCCATACAATAATGAAGAAGGTCCTTTTATAACCTCTACCTCATCAACTGAAAACTGATCAATCTCTAGCCCGTGATCCTCACCCCATTGCTGCCCCTCATGCTTAATGCCGTTTTCAGCAACAATCATACGGTTAAACCCCAAACCTCTTATTGTAGGTTTGGACAGCCCAGAACCTATTCTCATCGCTTTTACTCCCGGTATAGTCTCCAATGTCTGCATTAGGCTCCCCGAAAAATTCTCTTCGATAAAAGACTTTTCAACTCTCACGATATTTTGAGAAGATTTCATTTGCGTGTCTCTTCTGCTATCTCCGCTCACAACAACTTCACCCAGTACAATGACGCCTTCCGGTAACGTAAACAAATACTGTTCTCTGTCATTGGTAACAGTAAATTCCCATTCTTTCGCTTCATAGCCCATAGCGCTTATCTGCAACTTTATTTTTTCATTGGGGCTAGACACGAAAAAGAAAGTGCCATTACTATCACTTAGTAAAAAGATATTTTTGTTTACAATGTGGATAGTTGCATAGGGTATCGGTTCTTTGTTTTTATTATGAACAGTTCCCTGCAAGTTATATTGACCCTGCTCATTTAGTTGTCCGACAACCAACAATAACAGCATGACTATACTAGATACTTTCATGTGTGGATAGTTTTATTGCATATTGCTTGAAATTCACTTAAAAAATAAGTGTAACCAAAAGAATCAGAACTCCTTTTTATCAACGAATAAGGAGAAAGTTATAGAAGTTGAAGTTATAGAAAATTATGCTGTAAAGGGAGGTGCGCGTAAGGATATGTATGTATGGTCAGAATAGTAGTTTCCTACAATATAAGGAATAGATATCTCGCAACTGAATACAGTGATTAAATTGCTTGTATGATCTATATCATCCGATAGAAAAGTGCTATAAACAAATTGACAAACCGGACAAGTGTTACAATCGTGTTTTGCCTTACCACCCGTAGAATGTTCGTGCAAATAACCCGCACATTCATTCTGGTAAATATGAATGTTTTTTATTAGTA
This sequence comes from Bacteroidales bacterium, assembly GCA_023229245.1. GTDB lineage: Bacteria > Bacteroidota > Bacteroidia > Bacteroidales > F082 > JALNZU01. The sequence continues at coordinate 15,366 of JALNZU010000025.1, forward strand.
TAGGTAAATTGAATACCAATAGCAATAACCAAGCAATGAGGGTGATTTTATTTTTCTTAAATGCTTTCATTCGATGTGTTCGAAACAAACAAAGGACAAAGATATGTAATAAGTTCAAATGAAACATTGTTTCATTTGCTTTATTTTTTGTTTTATTCTATTTTTGTTGCCTGTTAATATTTACGACTGAATATGAATGCTATAGACCGGCTCAAAAACAAAGGAATTAAGAAAACGGCACATCGGCTCATGTTTATCAACATCCTTCAAAAAAGTGCAGTTGCCTTGACTGAAGAAGATATTAAACAAGATATGGGCGAGTTATACGATCGTATAACATTTTATCGCACAATTCAAACTTTACTCAGCGCTGGAATTATTCATCGCATCGTGATTGATAATAAAAACGTGAAGTATGCCCTAAGTGAAATTGCTTTCCGGAATCACCAGCACATGCACTTTTTCTGTAAAATATGCCATACTGTAGCGTGCATAGGAGAAGTCCCTTCATATGATTACGGCTTACCGACAGGATATAAAGGAGAAGAGTATGAGGTACTAATAAAAGGGATCTGTCCAAACTGTGGATGATTACACAAAAATGGGTTGGCTACTCTTATCTCTTATATCGGTCGTCTTCTTAAAAGCTAAGTTTTGCTCCAACAAAAAAGTTTCGTGGCATAGCCGGACCATATATATAGCTTGAGACACGGTCTGCTCCTTTATCAAAATCATCTTGATATGAATTGAAAATATTTTGAATACCGGCGTTGATTTCAAATTCAGTACCATTATAAAATGGAATTTCATAGGATACTTTCCAGCCTAATTCAAAGAATGTTTTGGTTTTGACTGTTCTGTTTAATTCGCCACCACCTTCATAGGGAACAAGCATGTTACCTGTGTATTTACCTGATAGATTTGTGTTAAATCTCTTAGACGGTGTAAGTGTAGCAACAAAATAGCCATATACATCCGGTGTTCGCATCATTCTTTTTTCAGCTTTTACATCATCCTCGTCGTCAGACCATTTTTGAGCGTCATCAAAACGACTTCTCTGAATAGTAGTGCCGAGTTGAAATTGTAAAAGATCACTATATGCAAGGTTAGCTTCCAGATTCACACCATATACTTTAGCGCCAGATGCATTTTCAACTATTTTTATAATACTTCCGTCTGTCTGTTCTTGATTAACAGCAGTAAAAGGATGGTTCAATTTTGTATAAAAGCCTTCAATGAGAAGATTTGACATCGTTTTATTGTTTATCTGGCGATACAAATCTACTGAAGCGTTAACGCTATGTGATCTCTCTTCCTTTAAATCAGGATCAAGTTGTCTGATGATAATATCTCCGCCGGCCAAATCAACATGCAGGTCCTCATCAAAAAGCTGAGGTGCTCTAAATCCTTGACCGTAACTCAACCGCAGATTAATATCTTTAATAGGATTGTAACGGATATTAACACGAGGACTGAATATAGCATTTTTAAGTAGTTTATGCTTATCTAAACGTCCTCCCAATAAAAAGCTCCATCGGTCATTCTTCCATTCATTTTGAGCAAAAACACTTTGTGTATTAACCATTTGTTCAATTGGACTTTCTCTGTACCCACTCTTATCACTTAAATCGTCAGAGTTATATTCTACCCCAAGCGTTAGCGTAGAGGGCATAAATAACAGGTTACTGAAATCGTAAGAATATTGTCCTCCGATAGAGTATGTCATACCTTTGGTTCTTCCATAAGAATTCATTCTGCCTTCAACTTCTTCAAGCTTGTCAGCTTCGATAAGACCATCATTGTCTAAAATTTCATTTACGGGAGTGCCTCCTCCGTAGTATGACTTACGATTTATCAATTGAGCTGCCGTATAAATACTGAACCGGTGTTTAAAGTCAGGCGAAAACATATCGAACTTCAAGTTACTGCCATCAATGAAAGACTCTATCTGCTCTGTTATAAAAGCATTGAATGGTTCTTCATCCAGTCTGTCGCCACCACGTCTAAATTCATGGATATTATGGTATTCAAATGTTAATTTTGAATATATACCGGTTTTAATATACGAACGAAAGCCTAATGTTCGGGTGTCCAATTGAGGGGTTTCGGAAAAACCATCATTATTATGGTCGTAAGCTGATCTATGGCGTTTCTGCCCGAATGCCATTACTCCTATTCGTTGATTATCAGATACTAATGAAGTATTGAAAGAGGTGCTATTGTCAAAACTATTGCTTCCTCCTATTGAGGTTAGAGTATGTGACAATTGTGCGGAATTTCGAGTTGGCTCTTTGGTGATAATATTAATTGTTCCGGCAATTGCAGAAGAGCCGAATAAAGCAGAACCACCTCCGCGTACTATTTCAATCCTATCCACCATTGAAGCCGGGATTTGCTCTAACCCATATACTCCGGATAAAGCGCTGAAAATTGGGCGGGAATCAATTAATATTTGAGAATAAGCCCCTTCTAACCCATTCATTCGTACTTGTGTAAAACCACAGTTTTGGCAATTATTCTCAATCCTTAAACCCGACTGAAAATTTAATCCGTCAGCCACAGTACACGAGTTGGTGTTTTCGAAAGTTTTTACATCTAATACGTTGACTAAAGTTGGAGCCAAACGTCGTGTTGTTTCATTTCTGTTAGCTGAAACAACTACTTCGTCTAAGTTTAGGGTACCTTCTTCCAGTTCAAAATTAATTTCTAATGTTTTTTTCTCAATTAATTCTATTTCCAATTGCTGCGGTTGATACCCCATATAGTTCGCCTCAAGCGTAAATTTACCTTTTGGGAGGTTCTTCAAAAAATAGTGTCCGGTAACATCAGTTGTTGTACCGATTGTAGTTCCTTTCAGTGATATTGTAACATAAGGAAGATGTTCACCCGTTTTCTTATCGATGACGTGCCCTATTACATTTGCATCTGTTCCCCAAGATGCAGGAGGTTGAGCCATCATGTTCATAACAAATATATGGCAAAAGAAAAGTATTATATTTTTTCTCATTATTTTTTACTTTAAAAATTACACAATAGAATACACCTACTAAGCCCATTAGCCTTGCTTCAATAGACCTATGAGTTTAAAAGTGGTAAAAAGCTGATTGTAATTTAAAAAGCAGGAGGTGAGCGTAAACGATCAGGTGATTTAACTTTTCTAAGCGCAATTGGGGAAACATCTTCGATAAAAGAGTTTTGCTTCCACTGACAGAAGAGATGTAAAAGAACTGCTAAAATAATAGCATTTTCCACATAAAAAGTGGAAAGAGCATCTATTAGTTGTAATTCATTTCCCGTATGCTCGTGATTCGGATTTCCGTTAGCATCTGCTTTGAAAGGATGGGAGTGAACTATTGTAACCCCATTTACAACATGGCTGTGAGTAAAGAAAGTGATGCTGCAAAAATAAGCTATAAAGATTACCGGGAGAGTAATCTTCAAAGCCTCTTTTATGTTTTTATTACACATCATAACAGTATAGCCACCGCTAGTTTAAACCGCAAAGATAGGTTTCATAACACGCTTCAGCTATCCCTATTAGTAGGTATTTAAAAACTATCGCGCTGGTACAATGTGGCGGATCTCACTCAAAACAAGATTGGAAATAAAAGAAAAAATCATTGATTATTTAAGGGAAAATAGGAAGAAGGTTGAAAAATACTTATCATTGAAAGAACATATTTATTCATGCTGTTTATTTATTATTGGGTTAGAAAATCACAAACTAAATCAAATGTCTTTTTAAAATGCTCGGTAACCTCATGTTTTATATTCTCTTTGACAGGAAAAGGTTCTTCATGTGAGTAATTATAAGGATAATCAAGTATGTCAACTCGTATAGGAATATTATTCTCCCTTCCTTTTAAAGTGTTAATTATCTCCTTAAATGGGAATACCTTATCTTTTTTTAATGCTATGGCATAAATTCTCTCGCTGATTTCATTGAATTTATTTTCTCTATACACTATAAATGTATCAGAATTGAGCATAGACCGAAAGTTTTTGCCTTCTGGACTGTTCTCCATATATTCATATAACTTCGTGTCTTTTTTCATGTGATTTTCCAAATTTATTCCCAATTGTAAAAGAAGACACTCATGGGCTTCATTATCCAAGATAGATTTTGAAACAGGAGTGATGTTGTTGAATGTTGCTCCTCCACAGAAAGATACTAATCGGGACTGCGAAAAATATCCATTTGAGTTTGTCATCATTAAAATCTCGGACAACAACGATCCTATAGAGTAAGAGAAAATATCAATTTTTGCATCTGTATGAATGATAGGGTGCAATCCTGTCTTTATGGACGTTATTAGTTCTATTACATCATAATAGGTCTGGAAACCTGACCATATAAAACGTAGAGGATTATGATGCAGACGTGTACTGATTGCAACATTTGAAAAACTTGAAGCAATTATATTTGGATATCTTTGCTGGCGTTGTTTACTGATTGAATACATCTCTTTACTATTACTCCATAAAGCTGGCGCCCGGTTCATATGGAAGGCTATAGGAAAAAGGATAACTGTTTTTCCAGTTTTCTCGAGTATATATTGTGCCCACGGAAAATATTTCATCCAAAATTTCTCGTTAAACCCATGAAAAAATAAAAGGATGTTTTTTGATTTTATTTCACCTCTTGGCATCATTACATGATATCGAAAGTTTTTGTTCTCTGTAATATCTGCATCTTTTATGTCAGATAGTTCTTTAATCACTTCTGATTCAGGCTTATGCTTGTTGCAAGACATAAGATTATCTAAACTGATTTCGTTTCCTTTACCTCCAGGTAAGATCGAATAAAACTTCGATTCAAAATCAAAATTTCGTATAATGACTTTATCATTCACACTTATTCTATCTGCTTTATATGTAATTGATTCTTTAAATTGATTAAATTTCTCAAGATATTCCATGTTCGTTTCTATATTTATATGTTTAAAGTTTACCGGAAGCTTTTAAGTATTCCGTTTTTCGGATTTCCAGTTTGATTTTTGCCGTTATGTGTTCCGTCTTTGCATTCCGCCAAATAGTTTGTGCTTCCAAGTAATCTGATATTGTTTCCATACCTGAGTCATAATTATCCCTACTTATTCGTAGATTTTCCTCACTTTGTTCTTTTGCTTTCAACGTTAGTCGTATTTCTAATAGGGCTTCATTGTACGCATTAATCGCTTGCTGAAGTTCCAACTGCATCTTTTCTTCTGCATCATCACGCTGTAATTGAGCTATCTGAATTTCACGCTCCACAGCCTTAACTCTTTTCGTTCCTTCCCCCCAACTGAACAATGGCACTTTGACTGACATCATTGCAGAAAAAGAAGGTCTATTATCAAATACGTGAACTCCATTAAATTTAGCTCCATGGATGTATCCGTAAGAACCCAAGATTCCTATTTGTGGTAAAAAATCACTCCTCACATATTTTTTTTCGTACTGTTTAAGCTCAATCTGTTTACTAAGCATAGTATATTCGGGGCGAGAAAAGACAGTAGCGTTCGGGTTAATCTCCACATAGCTTTCCGTGAATGTTTCGGAGAGTGAGATCTCACTTTGAATGTCTAAGCCGATAATGTTACAAAGATTCATTCGGGAAAGGCGTACTCCGTTTTCTGCTCGGTGCAACTGCAAATCCGCCTGGTTTAATTGCACCTGAACTTTCATCAAGTCGTTTTGCGACTTCATACCGACATCACAGGCGTTTTCAACCACACGGTAAAATTCTTCCACCGTTTCTTTATATTGCAGTGCTGACCGTTGCAGTTCCCCTGCTTGTACACATGCCCAATAAGCATTATCCGTTTCAAGTAAAACCTCATCTTCGGTTAATGCTTTATTTAGAGCGGCAATGTCGCTGCCTATTTGCGACATCTTATATCCAGATGTTATTTTTCCTCCCGTATAAAGGGGCTGTTCGATACTTAAGTCAGCCATGTATATCCTGTTGATATCGAGGTCAAAATCCATCGGGGGAAAGTCGCCGATTTGTAAATTCATTTTTGTATCCGAACGGGAAAATAGGGCAGACCCTTCCGCCGATAATCTTGGAAGATAATTCGTACGGGCAGCTCCCGTGATTAAATCCGCTCTTTCCTTATCCCTCCCTGCAATGGCTATTCGCTTGTTATTCTCCAACGCCATTTGCCTGCACTGTGCAAGAGAGAGCGACTGTTGAGCCGATACTATACCGGCAGAGAGTAAGAGTAGAGTAATAAATATATATCTTAATTTTTTCATTGTTTTTTTATTTTAATATGGAAAAAGAGTGAATAAAGAGTAGGGACGATGAGCAATGTGATAAGCGTTCCTACTAATAGTCCGCCCATCATGGTTGCTGCCAAGGGGCCAAACAAGTCGTCTGACAGCAATGGAATCATCCCCAGTATGGTTGTAAGAGATGCCATCATAACCGGACGAAAACGGCTCGAAGAACTGTCGAGCAATGCTTTCACTGGTTCCACGCCCTTGCTTAGTTGCAAATTAATCTCATCCATTAGAACAACTCCGTTCCTGATAATTAGTCCCATTAAACCCAGAACTCCTACCATAGCGGTAAAGCCGAATACCTTTCCCGATATAAGCATTCCGAATACAACTCCAACCAGAAGAAGAGGCAAGCAAAAGAAAATAATCAATGGCTTTTTATAGTCCTTGAATAATAATATCAGGATGGATATCATCAATATTACAGCTATCGGGAAATTGCTGAAAAGGGAATTGCTAGCATCTTCACTGGCATCCGCTTCCCCTTTCCACTTCATGGTGTAGCCTTCGGGCAGTTCTATTGCTTCAACTTGCTCTACAATGGTTTGCCGTGCATCTTCCGTACTGATTCCATTGACCGGGTTTGCTTGCGCTCTCATTGCTCGCTGTCCGTCCTCCCTTATTATGACAGGATCATTCCAAACAAGCCTTATCCCATCCGTTACCTGACTTATAGGGGTTGTACTCATCAATTCGTTCAAAACATCTTCTTCCGAAAACCTGCCTGTCATAAGCCCGGATAACATATCAGAATCGAGTGATGAAAGGGAGGGCATCATACTGAAAACAGAAGCGTTTTCAATGGACTCCACGGGCTTCCCGTCATGGTCTACGGTCTTAAGATATATCGTCTGGACATCCGTGCCTTTGTAAAATGAACTTACGGGCATACCATCGGTTGCTACCAGCAATGATAACCCTACATCTTGTCTACTCAATCCAGCGTTTCTAGCCATTCTCTGATTGTAGTCTGCAACAAGAACAGGGACTTTATTCTCCCAATCGGAACGGGTAAGCATGAGTGCAGGACTTTCATTCATAATATGGAGAGCATGCTCGGTAAGTTCACGCAACACTGCGGGGTCAGCACCTTTGAATTGTACTGCTATCGGGTAATTCTCCCACATAAGGTTGTATCGTTTTAACCTCACGTAAGCATCCGGGTACTGTTCGGTAAGGTAGGACTGTATTTCGTCCATTGTAGCCAGAAGTTCATCGGACGAAGTATAATCTACAATCAATTCGCCGTATGAAAGCCCTCCATCTGACATACTCCTGATTAAGTTATATCGAGTGGGAGTTCCGCCGACCGAAGCGGTAACATGGGTAATTTCATCACGGGATAACAGGTAACCGGTAATTGAGTGTAGATCTTCCCTGACCTGTTTACTGCTGTTGCCTTCGGGTAGTTTATATTCGATATAAAGCTGGTCGTACTCCATATCCGGAAAAAAACCTTGCGGCAGGAAGCGGTAACTAAAGAGGGAAGCAACTAAAAGCAAAGCGGTTATTCCGATAGTTGCAGTACGATGTGCCAGCGTCCAGGAGAGAATGGAACGCAAAACCTTGTATGCACGATTATCGTATGGGTCTTTACCTTCTTTATTCTTTTTAGCTTTTAACATCTGCTTTGCCTGAAGCGGGGCATACAGTAGGGCAAGGATCCAGCTTAAAAACAGGGATACGGCAAGAACCACAAAAAGGTCGCGGACATACAAGCCTGTACTGTCAGGAGACAAGAATATAGGAAGAAATGCAAGGATTGATATAAATGTCGCACCCAAAAGAGGCATTGCTGTTTGCCTTCCGATGTTAGTTAGTGCTTTCTGGCTGGGAAGACCTCTTTGAAGGTCCACAAGAATGCCATCCACTATTACTATCGCATCATCCACCAGCATACCCATTGCAAGTATGAAAGCTCCTAACGAAACCCTCTGCATCGTCCCGTCTGTCATATAAAGGATAAGCAGTGAGCCAAGAACGATTACAATAAGATTAATACCAATAATCAAACCGCTTCGCCAACCCATTGTAAGCATCAGTATTAAAACGACAATCAGAACCGATTCGATAAGGTTCCATATGAAAGATTTTAAAGCACTATTTACACGATCGGGCTGGAAGAATACCTTGTGGAGTTTTAGTCCTACAGGAATTCTTGTGTCGAAGATCTGCTGCATCCGCTTGTCCACCTGCTTGCCTAACTTAGTGATATCGGTCCCGCTTAATGCCGATACGGCAATGCCCAAAGCACGCTGCCCGTCATAATACATTTCTTCGCTTACCGGTTTTTCATAGTCGCTATAAATCCGTGCGATATCCCGGAGCCGGAACTGTTCTCCCTGCATGCCCTGCAACAATAAATTTCCGATATCCTCCACGTTGCGGTACCTGTCATTGACTGTAACGCGCAACCTGTGGTTGTTTGATTCATAATAACCGGAATATATCGTTTGGTTCTGACCCTCCAGCGTTGAAATAACATCTGCCGGGAAAACACCGAGGTTTGCCATTTTATCCTCATGGAGCTCTATATAGATACATTCTTCTCTCTGACCATACAGGCTTACTTTTGATATGCCTTTAATGTCCATAATTTCGCGTTTAATCAGTTCCGCGTAATTTATGAATTCCCGTTCCGTATAGCCGTCATTGGTAAGAGCATAAAACATACCCGACACATCCCCGAAATCATCCATAACTATTGACGGCGAAGATCCTTCAGGTAGGCTGGTTTGTGCATCTGATACCTTTCGGCGCAGGATGGTGAACATTTCCTCTATCTGATTTTCCGATACCGCATCGGAAATAGTTACTGTAATAACAGAAGCGTTATCCAGGGAACGACTTTCAACCTTATCTAGATTTTTCATTGTCCGAATGGACTTTTCAAGAATATCTGTCACCTCCAGTTCAACTTCGTGTGCCGATGCACCGGGATAAACAGTTGTTACGACAGCTGATTTCACTTTAAGTTCGGGATCTTCCAACTTACTCATGTTATAGATTCCATACAAGCCGCCTACCACAAGAACGATGACGAGAAACGTAACCAATTTACTGTTACGTAATGCCCAACTGCTTAAATCGATCATAACAGCCCCCCCACATTGGTTGAAGAAACATCGGATATCAATTTCACCTTTTCGCCTTCGGATAGAGAGTGTACTCCTGCCGTTACTACTTTTTCGCCGACATCCAATCCTTGCGATATAATAATTTTGCCGTCGTTTAGTATCTGGATTACCGTGACCTTTCGTTCCTGTACCGTTTGGGTTATTTCATCATATACCCATACCATTGTGCCGTTTTCAGTATCACGCATGGCTGTTGTGGGAATTGATATATTCTGGTTTTGCTCCGGTTTGTATTTGATGGTTACCATGGCCGACATTCCTGGCGAGGGCATACGCATAGAGCTGTCTTTTTTCAAACGAAAACGCATAGTATAAAGCTGGTTTACATTTGCTTTCTCGTTGATAGAAATCTGTTCCAATAAAAAAACCTGCTCCGGAAATACATCAAAATAACATTCATACAAATCAAATTTATCTCGCTTGATAAACTCACCGGCAGGAATATTAATTTCAACTTCAGGTAAATCATCGCTGATCATTGAAAAAACAGGCATCCCTTCACTAATAACTTCAGCTTTATCGTGATAACGTTTTTGTATATAACCGTCAAAAGGAGCTCTTAATTTTGTATCTGTCAAAGCATTTTTGGCAGCATCATATTTGGCTGTAATCTGCTGCAGGCCCGTTACTGCCTTGTCATAATCGTTATCGGAAACACTCTGTTTTCCGTGTAATAGGATTATACGGTCGGCTTCCGCTTTTATTTGGCTATATTCCGCTTCGGTCGCGGAGAGCTGAATGGCGTAATCCCGGGAGTCTATTTCTGCCACGATTTGACCTTTTTTCACATACTGACCTTCCGTCACGTTGATTTTTGTTATCGGGCCGCTTATACGGAAAGAAAGGTTTATTTCGGACGCGGCTTTTACTTTGCCGGGAAAAGAGCTTGTTTTTACTTCACCGTAAATAACTGCCGCTTCCGTTTTAATAGTTGGAATATTCCCATGTTTAATTTCTTTGTGCCTACAACCTGTAAGCATCCAAATCCCGCTCAAACACAAGAACAGAAGCACATTAATTTTCATTGTTATGCCTTTATTTTATAATTCAGGCGCAAAGGTATGGGGATATATACTTGTAAATATGTCCTGTTTTTAGTATAAAATGCTCTAAATCGGAAGTGTTTGCTGCTTAGTCACGTTTTATTAAATATTAATGATTATTTTTGGAAGTGATATCCGCTCAACCTGCTCCGCGGACAAATCTATCGCTTTCATCTTTCCCATACTTGTTATTGAGGTTAGTATGTGAATAACGCTTATGAAGAATCAAAATTATCATTTGAACTAATTTTGTTGAACTACTTACCTACAATTATTCTGTTTGCCGCTGTAATTAGCTAGAATTATCAGCTAAGCATACTTTTTTCTTGCAACTTATTCTTTATCTGGTGTAAAATATAAAAGATAAGAGGAATTATAACAAGCGAAAGTAGCATGGAACTAACAAGACCACCAATCAACACCCATCCAAGACCGTTTTTCCATTCAGCACCTGCCCCGTGAGCGATGGCGATAGGAACCATACCAACGACGGTAGATAGGGTCGTTAAAAATATCGGACGGAAACGGCGGCCTACTGCTTCTAATAGTGCTTCCTTAATCGGAACCTCCCGTTCAAGTTGTTGGTTAATGAAATCAACTACCAGAATTCCGTTGCGAGAAACAAGCCCTATCAATATAATAATACCCAACATTGTAATAAGTCCCAACGGAGTTCCAGACAATCCTAACGTGTAAAATACACCGATAATAGCCAGTGGCACGGAGAAAATAATTACGAGCGGATGCAGATAACTATTATACAACAACACCATGAGCAGGTAAACCAACAAGAAAGAGATTAGCATTATCGTACCCAAATCCCCAAAGCCTTCCTCCTGATTCTCAATATCTCCTGCATATTTAACCTGTATGGAATCCGATAACTCCAGATTCTCAATCGTGTTTACAACATCATCGCCAACATCTCCAGAGGGACGTCCGACAACCATACTACTGATAGTAACGGAACTCGTTCGGTTATAACGTTCAAGCCGGGAAGGACTTTCACTTTCCGTGATGGTAGCAATTTGTTTTAGTTTTATCTCTGCTCCTTCACCGTTGATAATAGTAAGGTTTTCGATGTCGGCTTTACTTCTGCGGTTATACCTGTCCAAACGGATATTAATATCATACTCATAATTATTATCCCTGAATTTGGTGTCGGTATTTCCTGAAAAAGAATAATTTAATGCTTCTCCGACAGTCATTTGCGAGACATTGAGCCTTGCCATTTTTTCCCTGTTAAGGGTTACGGTAACCTCGGGACTTCCCGCTTCGACGGATATTTTCAAATCCGAAATACCCGGTATCATCTTAAGACTATCTATAATAAGACTCGAAGCCGCCAGTATTTCATCCATATTATCACCCATGATATACATTTCAATAGGCGAATCGTAGTTACCGCCGAAAAGGCCGGCCGGCGCAGTCGTAATTTCAGCATCAACTATATTCTGACGCAACAGCAGCTTTATCTGCCGAGCATATTCCTTATCGGAAACGTTTCGTTTGTCGTAGTCGACTATTCCTACTTTCATTTCAGCACGGTTGGCTTCGACAGAACCGTTTTCCTCTACACCCACTTGGGTGAAAACGGAGGTAATCAAGGGTTGCTGTTTCAGTAATTCTTCCGTTTGCAATGTAGTGAGGTTAGTCTGTTCAATGGTCGCGTCCTTGGGCATTTTAATCATGACATAAAACTCACCTCGATCGCCTGCATCCATAAATTCCGTGCCGATAACTCCTGTAACAACAAGACCGATAGAGGATACAAACAGCAATGCCGTAATTGCCAGCGTGATAAGTTTATGGCTTAACGACCATTGAAGCAGATTCCTTATTTTCATTCCTATGTTATCGAGACTATTTTCAAACCATTTTACGAACCTGCCAATTACTGTTTTTGTATTAACTGTTTCCAGTTTTCCGAAACGTATGGTCAGGGAAGGGATAATGGTTAGTGAAACCAAGAGACTAATAAGCGATGCGACTGCGATTACAAGTGAAAACTCCCCTAAAAAACCGCCCATCATACCATCAAGAAAAGCCATAGGAAGAAAAACCACGACAAGGACAAGTGTAAGGGTAACAACAGAGATTCCAATTTCACGTATTCCGTCGATAGTAGCCTCCACCTTTGTTTTTCCCATTTCGAGATGTCGATGAATGTTCTCGATGACGATAATGGAGTCATCCACCAGAATACCGATAACAAGTGACAATGCCATTAAAGTCATTACGTTAAGCGATGCTCCTGCCAGATACATAAACGTAAAGGTGGAAATTAAGGATACCGGAATAGCCACTATTACGATCAGCGCATTGCGAATGCTGTGGAGACAAAGCAACATAGCTAATGCAACAAATATGATTGCCATAATAAGGTCTTTTATTACAGAATTTGTTGCTTCTATTGTAAAGTCAGAACTGTCGTATGCTATCTGTAAAATCAGGCCATCGTCTTTAAATCTTTCCGTTACTCGATCGATTACCTTGTGAATTTCCCCGGATAGGGTTACAGCGTTTGCATCAAGTTGTTTTTGTATAGAAATGCCGATAGAGTTGACTCCGTTTAAGCGGAGTAGCTGTTCCACGTCTTTTTGGCTATCATATATGGTTGCTATATCCGATACTTTTACGACTGAACCGTCGGGCAGATTCTTAAGCACAATCTCTTCAATGTCTTTTATCGTTTCAAATTTTCCCGAAAGACGGATAAAGACCTGTTTCCCGCCATCTGTTATTTTACCTGCCGGAAAATCTGTATTGGAATAATTCAGGGTATTGGAAACCTCGGAAATACTTAAACCGTAAACCGCAAGCCGTTGTTCGTTGATATCTACCTGAATCTCACGCTCCTGACCACCTAAAAGGCTAATACGAGCGATACCCTGTATCTGCTCAAAAAGTGGCGAAATCTCATTTTTTATGATATTGTACAATTCAACCTCATCTATATCGGCTGTAACTGATAAAGTCATAATGGGCTGATCGTTAATGTCGAATATATCGACAGAGGGTTCCCTTACTGTTATTGGGAGATTGCTGCGTATAGCAGTAACTTTGCGCTGTGCATTCTGTGCCGCTATATTGGCATCCGTACCATCTTTGAATTGAACAACCACGTATGAAAAACTTTCCATCGAAGTTGTGGTTATCTGGTCAATATTTTCCAAAGAAGATACGGCATCTTCAATCTTCTTGGACACGGAACTTTCCACTTCTTCAGGGCTGGCTCCGGGATATACAGTTGCAATGACAACAACTGGCATGTCTATATGAGGGAAAAGCTCCTGATTCAGTCGTCCGGCAGACATTATACCTGCTCCCACAAGTATGATGAACATCACTACCACAATGGTGGGACGTTTTATGATTAAGTTTAATAATTTCATGGCTTGCAAATTATTTGACAATAGTTACTTCTCTGCTGTCCACGAGGTTTATCTGACCTGCAACAACAACCTGATTTCCTTCTTCCAATCCGTCGGTAACGGTTATGTAATTATCGGATATAGCGCCAATAGTGATTTTTTGTTTATAGGCTTTATTATTTCTGATAACATAAACTTCCGGGTTTTTAAGGCTCTCGATAATGGCGGCACGATTGACTATCAATTGCTTGTTGTCTATTAGATAGTCTGTTTCTATCATTGCCGACACATACATTCCCGCTTTCAGTATTCCGACGTTTTTATCGGTCATCTTTACTTCAATCTGATAATTCAGTAATGAATTACTTCGGGAGCCGATTACATCGACTACACCTGTAAATTCGTTTCCGGGAAGTATATCGGAGGTTAGGATAACCTTATCACCTTTACGTATCCTGTAAACGTCGCTTTCCGTGATGTTAAACACGGCTTTTAGTTGTGAAGAACCAATAAAATCTGCAACTTCGCTTCCTACGCTCAACAATGTACCTTCTTCAAAATAATCCTTTTCAAGAACGCCGTTTATTGGCGAAACAAGCGTCGTGTTGTTTAGCTGATCCTGTAACTTGGTTACCGCCCTTTGAGTTTCACGGTAAGTCATAAGGATAGCTTCGTACTCCCGTTGAGTAACTGCACCTGCGTCAGCCAATTTTTTATATCGTTCCACATCCATTTCGGCATTGGCAAGGTTCATTCTTGCAAGACTGAGAGATTCTTTTACTACATTGTTTTCAATCTGAGCGATAACGGTTCCTTTGCTCACTAAGTCCCCTGTTTTCTTAAATTTAGTGAGTACAATTCCTTGTACTTTTGAATACAGCGTAACTTCATTAGCCGCCTGTATGCGACCATTGACATTTATATTGCCTGCTACAGACTGCATCCGTACCTGTTCTACCCGAACGGGTACGGTAGGATTCACGATCAATGAACGGGCAGCCACTTCATCCATTTCCTTTTTATTGGAAATGAGCTTCCATATGACTAACCCGATAATTGCTACGACAATTAGAATATTGACTATTTTCTTTGTTTTCATTTTAATTATTTTTTATTGTTATTGACTAATGTTTCAAGCGTTCCCTCTGCTTTCATCAGGTCGAGCATGGTCTTTTGATAATTTACGAGTTCATAAGTATATGCCGTTTGTGCTTCCCTGAATGATTTTTCCGTATCGAGAAGGTCTGTAATGCTGTAAAGACCTTCTTCATAAAGCATAATTCCTTGTTGGTAGGTCTTTTCGGCAATATCCAAATTCTCATGCTGAGCCTGTACGCTATTATAGCCAGTAAGTAACAATGCTCGGTAACTTTCTCGGTCGCCGAGGATATTCTGCTCCGTTTGTTTTATATCTTCTTGCACTCTTTGGAACCTGTATTGTGTCTGTCGTATTCTATGAAGCTTCTGACCGCCGTCAAAAATGGGAACGGATAAGGTAAGCTGAACAAACGTTCCATTAGACCAGAATTGTGAATTGCTAAGTTGAAATTTCTGAGCTTCAAAATTATAAGATGATGAAGCTCGTAAGGAAAGGGTGGGTATATATGAATTCTTTATTTGTCTGACTTCAAGAGAAGCCGCTGTTTGTTCTCTATCGAGTATTTGAAGGTCAATCTGATTGCGTATATCGGTATCCTCTATAAATATCCTTTCAGTAGTCGGCGCTTCGATCTGATCCGATACCATAAAATCATATGCGATAGGCATCCCGATAAGAACTTTCAAATAGTTTTTTTGCTGAACTATTGTTGCCAACGACTTATGAATATCCACTTTCATATTGCTGATACCAACTTTCATTCTGTTCAGGTCTATTTCACGGGTAATGTTTTGAGCGACCTGCAATTCGGTTTTTGCATAAATAGAATCCATGATTACCAGAGTTTGCAAGTTGCTCTCCAATAGGTTTTGCGAATAGATAATATCGTAATAAGCATTCCCGATATTATAGATAAGTTCTTCTTTTGTCATTTGCTCCTTTAACCGCGTGAGTTCTCGAGCATTTCGGCTGTTTTTAATGCCCGTGAAAAGGTTAGCGTCAAAAATAACTTGTTCTAAATTTAAACCCGCATAGGAATTATATTTAGCACCCATTTCAATCGCTATATCTCCATCATATCCGAAAAACTCGCCCGGCATAAGGATCGAGGCTAACTTTATATTGTTGGTTAAGGTTGCTGAACCTATTATTTGAGGGAATAAAGCGGCTTTATTTTCACTATGCGCAGCTTCTGATTCCAACCTGTCCAATACGGCTTTCCGTAAATCATAACTATTCTCAAACGCATATTCGAAGCAGTCCGACAGAGTTAATACTTTACTTGCATTATTTTGTGCAAAACATTTACTGCCAATGCCTGCGAAATAGAGAATGGCAACGACGCAAAAACTAAAAATCATTTTCATATCATTTCTTTTATTTATTACATACCTATCGATAGGTATGTATATGATTAAAAAATATTATTCACTTATTGTAATGGCACGCAGATGACAACTCTTTTTACAAACTTCGCAACCGATGCACAACTCAGGAAATTGGACAAAAGCTCTCATACGCCCTTTCCACCTAACTGTCAATCGCTCTCCAAAAGACAATTGGGTTATTTCATCATCCGAAAGCTCTTTTAGCACCAGAACTCCTTCTGGACATCTTTTCACACAGGTACCACAGCCATCGCATTTTTTGCTATTGATCCTTACTTTATTCATGTCTAATATTCTTTCTCCACATACCGATAGGTATGTGTATGGTTAAAAAAATTATTGTTCTAAAATATCTTTGTATAATCCGTGTAATTGTTGACGCAGATATTTAACACATAATGTTTCCGCGATAACAATGTATTGACTGGTATATCGAAGTTTCTTGCGATCTCTTTCACCGGTAAACCGTCCAACTCTGTAAGTTCAAAAACTTCTCTTTGTTCGGGAGACAGTTCTGACAAAGCCTTTTCGAGTTCCTGCCACACAAGCGAACGCAGATATTCTGTTTCCGGTGTCGGATTGTCATCATTAAACAGAACTTTGGAGAATTCTGTCAATACGTTTTTTTCGTCATCGTATCCAAGAAAGGATAAGTCTTCTTCTTGTTTTTTCTTACCCTTATTGATAATTATGTTCCGGGCTACACGGTACAACCACGCCGTAACATGTTCTATTGGACTGATATTATTATCAATAGCTTTAACAAATTGATAGAACACGTCCTGCAAGATATCTTCCGCATTTTCATTGTTGGAAACTCTCTTTCGGATAAACGATTTTAAGCGGGGTTGGTGTTCTTTTACAAGCTTTTCCACACCCGATTTCCCACCATGTTCATTTATCCTCGTTTCCTTGTTCTCCATATTATTTTCACTCAATACTTTGCAGTCAATTTTATAAATTATCATCTTTTTTAACTTTTTCTTTTATCAAATAGAATTGAATTTTTAGAAATCTGATTATTCAATAAATATTTACTAATAGCTTTGTTGAAATCTGTTGAACCAACTATATAATAAATATTCTCTTTGTTACTAAATGTTGCTTTTATTTCTTTATATAAATCATCTCTATTCTTAACAAAACAGTTTTTTACGATATTATTAGGAAAATTCTTAAATTCCTTGTCATAAATAAAGGAATCAACTCTATCAATATTTATATTTGTAATAAATGAATTTGTTGTACTGTTTGCTAAATACTCTAAAACAATTGGTCTAAATGTAGCAATACCAACTCCCATACTTATTAACACTATTGGTTTATTAAAATTTAAATCTTTGAAATTATTTACTGGTTTAAAACAGCGGATTTCATCATTGATTTTTAAATTATAAAGTGATTTTTTAAATTCTGATGAATTATTACGAATTCTAGTTGTGAATCCAATCTCATTTTCAGATGGATGTGTCATTATTGACAACTTTCTCATCAGTCTTATATTTAGTTTGTTCCCTTTTCTTAAATTAGAACTCATAAAATGAGTATGAGAGCCCGGTTTCCATTTGATGTTATCTAAAGCTTTGAATTTAAAAGTAAATGTATCCGGGGATTCCCTAATTATTTCAGTGACTTTTAGTGAAGTTGTGATTTTTCTTACAAAATATGTTATCATATAATTATGTTTAATGATAGTTTATTATTAATTCGATGCATAACTCAGGAAATTGGACAAAAGCTCTCATACGCCCTTTCCACCTAACTGTCAATTGTTCTCGAAAAGACAATTGGGTTATTTCATCATCCGAAAGCTCTTTTAGCCCCAGAACTCCTTCTGGGCATCTTTTCACACAGGTACCACAGCCATCGCATTTTTTGCTATTGATCTTTACTTGATTCATATCTAATTTTCTTTCTTAACATACCGATAGGTATGTTTATGGTCAAAAAAATTATTGTTCTAAAATGTCTTTGTATAATCCCTGTAATTGTTGACGCAGGTATTTAACAGCATAATGTTTCCGTGATAACAATGTATTGACTGGTATATCCAAGTTTCTTGCTACCTCTTTCACCGGTAAGCCGTCCAATTCTGTAAGTTCAAAAGCTTCTCTTTGTTCGGGAGGCAGCTCAGACAAAGCCTTTTCGAGTTCCTGCCACACAAGTGAACGCAAATATTCAGTTTCGGGTGTCGGATTGTCATCATTAAACAGAACTTTGGAGAATTCTGTCAATACGTTTTTTTCGTCATCGTATCCAAGCAAGGGTAAGTCTTCTTCTTGTTTTTTCTTACCCTTATTGATAATTATGTTCCGGGCTACACGGTACAACCACGCCGTAACATGTTCTATTGGACTGATATTATTATCAATAGCTTTAACAAATTGATAGAACACGTCCTGCAAGATATCTTCCGCATCTTCATTGTTGGAAACTCTCTTTCGGATAAACGATTTTAAGCGGGGTTGGTGTTCTTTTACAAGCTTTTCCACATCCGATTTCCCACTATGTTCATTTATCCTCGTTTCCTTGTTCCCCATGTTCTTTCTTGTCAAAACGGTCCATTCCGGAAGAATGACCAAATCCGAATTGCCGTCTTCTATTGATAAATTCCTTTTGTTGCTCCGGTGTCATTTTTTTCCATTTTTCATAGATCGGATTTTTGCGTTCATGCCACACTCCACTCATCATATGACCTCGACTAAAACTTCCAAACAGAATATGGGCAAGTGCAAACAGTCCTACTGCCTGCCAGTAGTTAATCACAGCCAGTCCAAAAATGCCCGGCATCAGGAAATTCCATAGCAGCATAACCACTGCACCTATTGCAGCCAACACTAAAATCCATAGGAAAATAAATATACTTTTAGATTTCATATTATTAAATTATTTATTGTCAGTAAATTGAAGAAAGAAGGACATTTGTTCATTTTCTGAAAAAATAGAACAAATGTTCTTTATCGTTCCTTTTGTTTTACGGGTGCATGTGTCCGTAAAAAACACTCATACCACTCATTCTTCCCTCAAATGCCTGTTTCCGCTTATCAACGAATGCCTGTTTTTCTTCTGGCGTCATTTTCATCCAGCCTTCACAGCGGGCATCCATCGCTTCAACCGAAAAATGATCTTCTTCCATATGCTCTACTCTTTTATTCATAAATTCGAGTTTCTCACTATCGGTCATCTTAGACCATTTTTCCTGAAACTGTTTCCTTACATCTTTATCGAAATGACCTCTTCCGAAGAATCCCATTCCAAAATTCCTTGTCATCATAACTTTTTTCTTTTTATACGTTTTACAAATTATTGCTTTTAAGAGCGCTCTACTTATGAAGACAACTGACGAGAGAAAATATTTTAAGGGAAGGGCGAAAAAGTGTTTTTTTATTTCTTATGTACCTTAATCAAGCTGTACAGGTTATCCCAATCCCTTTTAATATCTTTCAATAAATCTCGTCCATCGTTTTGGCAAAGTGTCATATTCAACAAAACTCCATCACTTATATTCAAGAACAACATCGCCAGATCTTCGTTGGAAATATGGGTTTTAATTTCTTTATTATACTTGGCTGTTTCAATGATTTCAGTCCATTCCCAAAACTCCTTCTTTCGCTGAATCATATGTATTTCCTTGAAATCGGGAATCTTTTTGGATGCTTCCGACAGAAAGAAGAAGAAGTTTGTATCATCTTCCATGTCATCAAACGCATCTGATTCTTGGATTTTAAGCAAATAACTTTCATAAAACTCTTTCAAGGAAGTTTTTGGGAAATTGCTATAATTGGAAATAAGGACATGGTTATAGAAGTATTTGACAGCCTCTCCAAATATCTGATTTTTACTTGTATAATAATGGTAAAATGCTCCTTTTGTCAATCCTACTTCATTTACGATATCCTGCAAGGATACTTCTTTGTATGAGTTCTTGAGGAAAAGCTTTGTAGCTGTCAGCAAAATTTGTTTCTTTGAATCATTCATAATACCTACCGTTTAGTATGCAAAGTTAGATATTATTTTGACATATCATTTTTGCTTTGGAATTTCTTAATTACAGATAATTGAGTTGAATTAACTTCTTTCCTTGTACTCAACAATTATCAATTAGTTTATTGACTGTAATATCCGAAGTACTCCTTAATGCATTCGAGAGTTTCACGTAATAATCTTCCAAAATACGAATGATTCGGTTTTTGTTAGAGACCGCATCTTTCATTAACTTTATTGGTAACAAGTTAGATCATACAATTTCCTCTGTTCACATGGAGGAAAAGAACTTGTTTTTACTTCACCATAAATAACCGCCGCTTCGGTTTTAATAGTTGGAATATTCCCTTGTTTAATTTCCTTATGCCTACAGCCTGTAAGCATCGAAATTCCGCTCAAACACAAGAGCAGAAGCGTATTCGTTTTCATTGTCATACCTTTATTTTATAATTCAGGCGCAAAGGTATGGGGATATATTTTTATCAAACACGCCCTATTTTTAGCATAAAATGCTCTAAATCGGAAATATTTGCTGCTTAGTCACGTTTTATTAAATATTAATGATTATTTTTGGAAGTGATATCTGCCAATAGCACCTACTTAATTAATATGCAACCAAAAGAATTCCGGTTAGAAAAATTATCTTTTGATGATGATAGCCACTTCTTCGACGATTTTTTGATAGAAGGAAGCGATAAGGATTTGCTCGGATCAGAACGGTTTCCACGTATCGTGGAAGCTGCCGGGGTATGTATTTGCCTGAAAGGAGAAGCTGAAATTGCTTTAAAGTCTGAAAAGTACCATCTGAAGGAGGGAGATATGTGTGTCGTATTTCCGGAAGATATCCTTCATGTGAGAAAAAAGAGCAGAGATTTTAGAGGATATGTTATGGTTGTGACACCAGATTTTCTATATAACATCAATATACCTTCATTCACGCAAATTTATTTGTTTATAAAAGAAGATCGATGTATTTCCCTTTCAGATAAGGAACAGGAAGACCTGATGAAAATGTATGAAGATATGAAAGCTTCTGATGCGAGATTGAACAACCCCTGCAGGAAGGAAATAACTCAACACTTGGTTACCGCCATCGTTTACGAGATAATTGGTTTATATAAGAAAGGAGAACCTGTTAACAGGCAGCCATATTCGAGGAAAGACCAGTTATTTTTTGACTTTATGGGTTTGGTAACTAAACATTGTAAACAGGAAAGGGGAATTGAGTTTTATGCTGATAAGCTATGCATTTCCTCCCGGCATTTGTCATCTATCTGCAAAGAACTTGACGGGCAAACAGCGAAAAAGTGTATTGATTGGCAAATTATTATTAATGTCCAGATGATGCTTAGTACAACAACCCTCACCATTGCACAAATTGCTGACGAGTTTAATTTTCCGAATGCTTCCTTTTTTACTAAATTTTTCAAGGTGCATACCGGAATGACCCCTAAAGAATATCGAAATACAGGTAAGGTTCGGTTATAAGATGCCGATTCGTGTTTATTAAATTTGAGGCATTTGTATCCGTCAGCATTTCTGGCATGTAATATTTTTTGTTAAAAATGTAGTGTAGTTATCCGAATGTATTTCGGAATTTTGTATTGATTATTAAGAAATAATGATTATGAGCAACATTGTATTCAAGCAGATTGAAAAGAAGAATTTCAATTCGGATAGAAAATTCTGGTAAGACCTGCATGTTTCATTTTAATCCGAAACCCTAAATTTTTAGGGATTGGGATTAACGGCAGTATTCATGTTATACTATGCGCAACAACTTGATTTACAGTTTTTACCCTTGAGGAATAGGACGCTTTTTCCTTTATGGCATTTGATCCGGGTTCCATAATGCTATATGAAGATATGCAGGAACCATCCTGACTGTATCCCTGTTCCAAAGATACACTTTTAGCTTGTCATCTTTGGTTCTGGGTTCTGGACTGAGATACCAGTAATCAACAGTAAGCAGCGAGTCTTCATTTGTTTTTATCAGTGGTCTGGCTCTGTATTTATATGCATCACCTTTATAATGGAATGCAATTACTAATAGGGGAGGCTTTCCGTCAAAGTCTTCAGATACTTTTACTCCGGCTTGTAACTTTATCCAGAAATGATCTTTATCAGTCAGTTCATGATATTTACGGTCTAAACCCTGAAAGAATGGATAGTCGCTATCAAGAAATGGTGTGTTTTGTACTTCCTTTTCAGCTTGAAAATCGTACAAAACTTCCGGTGTATACTTGTCAAGTGTTGCGGGAGCTTCCTCCATACTTGTTGACCGGTACACAAGCAATAAAGGCTCAAGCTGTGTGCGGTTGATAGTGGTTTTTCCAAATATCGCAAAGTAGTAGGAGCGGGTCATGCGCTCTTTGTCAATGATACCTTTGGTAAACTGCCATGACTGGAAGAGGTTCAGCACCATGAACAGGGGGATAAGTATTCCTATTGGAGCTATCCATTTCTTTTTTATGGAACTTAGCAATGCACCTAAAGGTAGTGAGAGTACCGCATAGGCAGGCACAATGGCTCTTGCGCTAAAACTTCCTCCGGCATACCACCAGCAGCTCCATGCAGAAACGATCCAGAGCGATGCAATAAAGAACCATAATATAGCAGGGAACATAGGTCTGAAAGACTTATGGAAGTGATAAAAACCAGTCAAGGCAATGATCATCAAAGGGGTATAAATAAGCCATCCTTTTCTGAAGCTGAACAGAAATTCGAGCAGATAAGGCGGGAAAAACCGAAACCCTTCTCCGGGGTTGTCATAGGAGTAAAAGAACCATTGGTCGCTGAATAACTTCCAATATATCAGTTGTATGGCAACAAAAAAAGCTCCACCGGCCAACGCAATAGGAATATGACTAATGTTGTTACGAATCTGCGTAAGCTTCAGCCTGCGCGATACATGAGTTCCCGTATTCCAAAGCAAGGGGATCAGAACGCATACTGCTTCGGATGGCCTGATAAGTATCATTAATCCGCAGCTTAACCCGATTGCAAGAGCTATAGTCCAGGTAGGTTGTTCGTGCCATCTGATTGTGAACAGCAACAAAATCACATACAAAGTAAACAGGAAGTTATGCGTTAACAGGGTACCATCAAGGGCGGCTAAATGCAAATAGTTTGTACCGGCAATCACCATCAATAAAACTACCATTGAAACTTGATCGCTAAAGAACTTCAGCAGCAACTTTCGCAGCAGGAATATTCCTGCAATTGCCCATAGAATGCCTCCTGCACTTAAAATATATTGGTATGGCAGCGAAAAGCCGTCTGCTGCATAGCCGGTAAAGGAAGCAATAAAATGGGCCAAAAAGAAAAAAGGCGCATAAAGCAGTGCCAGTCCAGAGGAATATTTAATGATCCTATTGCTTTCTTTTCCTTTTACAAGCTGATAAAAAGTATCGGAAGGCTGATAGGTATTCATTATTTCATCAAGCCATTCCGGATTGCTAAGACCGGGATCGTGATAAATGAAGGTGGCCGGAAGATAAAGGTAGTATCCAAACACATCCCAGCTCAGAGCATGTCTTGGAGGCGAGATAATACGTACCGATGAAATGACCATAGCTAAAAGTATGGCAGTTATCAGGGAAAATCGCATATTTTTCATGTATTCCTTTGTTCTATAGCCTGTTTTAAAAACCAACGGTCGTTATTCATCGCATTCAGTTATTTTTTTTACGCTGTATATTGCCTTATCATGGATCATATATTTTCGAGACAGTTTCTATAGTGCTTCAATAGTCGGTGAGCCAAAGGAATACCATTCCTGAGATGATAGCAATACCAAAGCTGACCAAAGTTCCAATGAGGATATATTCGGTGAGCTTACGGTCTTTGGCTTCCCTTAGATCGCCAAAGCGAAATACCGATTTTGCAGTCAACAAAAAGCCTATGGAAGCCCAGTTGCCACTCACAACAAATACAAAAATAAACAGCCGTTCTAAAATTCCTATATAGGTGCCGGCCTTGCTGAGCGAGTCTTCTTCAGAGTCTGAGTTTTTAATTGAAAGAGACCAGTTTAGCATAATAAACCTTATCAAAACCGCAGTAACTACAGTAAGAAACAGCAATATTGTGATCAATAGCCAGAAGTTCGGATTGAGTACCAATAGTGAGATATGCCACTCAGGCCTAAACCAAAAATAGTACAGTATTAAAATACTTCCGAGATGCATTGCCTGATCAGCTAAAAACCAGGAGGTTTGATTGTGTTCTTTTTGAAAGTAAATTTTTAGTAGGTCTATCATCAGATGAGTGATAGTTAGTATGCCGGCCAACAACCAATAGCCAACATCCCATAGTAGCAGAATGATCAGGCCGCCATGCAACAGCACATGGAGGAATAGCTTCAACGATCGTATTTTATACCGTTCTTTATCTGCTACCCATCCTTTGGGTTGTAGTACAAAGTCTCCTGTCAGATGGGCTAGTATGAGTTTTGTGAGTACGATCATGATAGCAAATGCTGCTGTAGTTTATGCCGGTAAATCGTCTCCACTTCAAGTAGCTCATCAATTTTCGATCTGTTCCATCTCCCGCTTACTGAGTTTTGTTTTATTTTCAGATACTCACCTAATTCTGCTTGTGTGAGATGCGGTTGTTGCAAAACTAAATCCACTAATTCTGCCGAATACACGCTCCAGTTATCCATGAAAATACCTGCCAAACGTAAGTAAAGATTCATTTCATAGTTGAATGATACATTTGAGGTTTTGACCATCAAATTGACTTTCTCCTTTTTCAGCTTGTCAAACTGTTCTCCGGCAAAAATAAATGCAGGGCCATTACTCTCTGAAATACGAGTTCCGTAAAATGTCTTCTCTCCGATTCCAATCGACATGCGTACATCTAATCCGCTGTGTGTAGCTTTATTAGGTTCAATGACCAACCTTTTTATCAGAGCTTTTATCCGAAAAGCCTTGTATAAGGCCTCTTCGGGATTTTCAATCTCCAACTGAAACAAATCCCCCCATACCAATTCCCATTGCATAGGCGATTGCCCCCAGGATGAAAGCAAATCTTTGAATGGGGAAAGCCATTTGGACTGATCCTCCATGCCTCTGGAAGCGATAATATCTCCTTTTATTACTGCTATCATAACAAATGAATGAATATGCGAAAATAAACCTGGTTTATTTATCATACAAATAAACGATAAATTACGTTATCATGCAAATCAATGATAAAATAAATTATCGTGTAAACTAATGATAAGATGATTTATCGTGTAAAACGATGATAACGAGAAAGGTGTTCATCTGTTTGCCCGGTGAAAAACATTGGTAGTACTACAGTATCCTGAAAGAAAGAACTCAAGATTGGCGATACTGATTTGCAAATTTTTTGTCATAGCAAGGCTGTGGAAACTTGAAGGATATGTGTAAAGTTTATTTCTTGTCTTTCCAATTCCACCATTTCAGTTTCTCATTGTCTCGTTCGTGAGCAGCTGTTTCAGCAAAATATACTGCACAACGAAATACATATAACAGGCATATGTCCTGAACACATCCTGCAAATCGGTTAGATTGATCGTACAGCTCCAATGGGTCTTTCCCCTTTAGATCATCAATGCGTCTGATACCGATATGATACAGGTCAGTCGCTATGGATTCACCTACACCCGGGATCAGTTTCAGCTCTTTAATGATTTCAGCTTCTGACATGCTAGGTTTTTCTTTACTAAATTCAGATATCAAAATTATCATTTTACTATCATCACCTGACAATGAACGTAACTTTTACTATGTATTGGCTGCTATGTTATTGATGTGATATTACTTCTGATATTAATTTAAGTGTGTTGTTTCACTAGGTTTAACAGCGTGGTATTTCCTTATTTTTGTGAATCGAAACATCTATAAAAATGTCAAAAAAAGTACTTGTCATCACCGGTGCTTCATCGGGTATTGGGAGAGCTACGGCAGTGGCAGCAGCTGAATCATACAATCTTGTGTTGGCAGCACGTAACCTGGAAGCACTGCGGGAAACTGCCAGGCTTTGCCGTCAGAAAGGGGCAGAAGCCATAGAAGTTCAAACTGATGTCAGCAATGAAGAAGACTGCCAGAATTTAGTTGAACAAACAATAGATCACTTCGGGAAGATAGATGTGCTGATCAATAATGCCGGTTTGTCTATGCGGGCAATTTTTGAAGAAGTAGATCTTTTAGTATTGAAGAAGCTGATGGATGTAAATTTTTGGGGTACAGTCTATTGTACTAAGTATGCTTTGCCTTACCTGTTACAGAGCAAGGGCAGTGTGGTGGGTGTTTCTTCTATCGCCGGCTATAAGGGCTTACCTGCCCGCACCGGCTATTCCGCCTCCAAGTTTGCCATACACGGCTTTTTAGAAACACTGCGCATCGAAAACCTGAAAACCGGCCTGCATGTACTGATCGCATGTCCGGGATTTACCGCATCCAACATACGGAATACAGCTCTGGCAGCCGATGGAAGCCAACAAGGTGAATCACCACGCGACGAAGGCAAAATGATGAGCAGCCAGAAAGTAGCACGTCATTTGTTAAAAGCAATCCACAAACGAAAAAGAACTATTGTACTGACAACTCAAGGCAAACTGACAGTCATGCTCAACAAATTCTTCCCGGGATTTGTAGATAAAAAAGTATATGACCTGATGGCGCAAGAACCTGACTCTCCTTTGAAATAAAGTGCGTTTCATTTATCCTTGATCAGTATCTCAATAGCGCCTACACCAAACTTACTCATGCTTGCCATGCGGTTGTTCAATCCTTCGAAATTTTCAAGCGCTTTGATTATACCGTTCTTCAACACTCCGTTTCCCACCCCATGTATATAGGTGATCTTGTCGTACTCCTCCTTAATGGCACTGTTCAACGTTTTATGAAAATAATCCATCTGTATTTTAAACATATCATGGCTTGATAGACCGGCTATATTATTCACCAACTCACCTATATGAAGATCTACTATAGCTTCACCCGGACTTTTGGCATGCTTTTCTATCAGCGGCTTTTCTTTTAATGGCTGTCTGACCGGCTCCGAAACCGGTATTGCAAAGTCTTTTTGCATCATCAGGCTGTCGGTCTTCAGCGAAAGCAGTCCGTCAAGCATGACCATAATAGCCTTTTCACCTAAAACAGCCGACGCCACATAGCTGCCTTCTTTGTAAAACCGATTGGGACGAATGTTGAAAACAGCATGTAGCGGCAGATAAAATACTGAGCCTTGCTCTGCAATCAACACAGCTTGAACTACTCCTTGAGTCCACTGTTGAATATCTTCTCTTGAGATTGTTTCTATCACTATTTTGGAGTAGGGCATCATCTGTCCGTAGTCGGCGGTAACAAACTGGTTATCAGTTTTAAGTATCAGGGAATACTGTATATTCAAAGGGCTGTGGTTGATGAGTACCACATCCATCAAGCCGGTAAGCAGCCATTGTTGTTCGTGGGGTACAAACGCTAAATAAAATCCTTCCGTTTCCGGGTTTTTGGCAAATCTACGTAGTCCGCTTTTACGGGCTTTATCGCGTTCTTTCGCTTCGTGTTCTTCTTTTTCCCGCAAAGATTGTTGCAAAGCCTGCTGTGCTGTTTCACGATCTGATTTGTTGCGGCTTTGCTCAACCGGAATCAATTCCGACATCAGCACAGGAACCTCAAATCCATCATCTATGGCAACCAAAGCTAATCGGCTATCCATAATACGTACAATAGTACCACCACCTACATCGTTTAAAAACTTTACTTGATCGCCTGCCTTAAATTTCACCATGACTGCTTCTGTTTATCGAACAAAGTTACGGCAATTTGATACAGCAGATACGATCCTTTACATATACTTTCAATCAATAGAACTAAAACTGTATAGTGCAGAATGGTAGAAACAGTTTGTCTTTTTAGCACGAAATTTGTTGGTTTTGTGTATATCGAACAAATTATATCAAAACTTATGAAAAGCTTAGAAAAAATACTGCTCTTAGTAGCGGTAGTCTTTATGATTGGTCTTTTTTCGTGTAAAAAACCCGTAAAAGAAGGGTCAGTCAATATCCGAATTACACATACGGTAGATGGTCAACCGGCAGTTTACAATCAGATTAACTATATTAATGCAGCAGGAAATCAATATCAGATCTCAGAGATTCAATGGTTTATCACCGAGCTGGCATTGCTTGATGAGGCTAATAAATCATTTTCTTTGATGGGAACTGATGAAGCCTGGTATATTGATACAGATTTGGAAGAAACCATGCAGCGTACAATTCTGGCTATACCGGAAGGAAATTATAAGGCACTTGAGTTTGTATTTGGATTTACGGAGGAAACCAATCTGTCGAATCGCTTTGTCAATCCTCCAGAATCGTTTATGTTCTGGCCGGAACATATGGGTGGAGGTTATCATTATATGAAGCTGAACGGAAAATGGCTGAATCCACAAGGGCAAAAAGAACCGTTTAATTTTCATCTCGGCATAGGACAAATATATGATGGAGAAGAGATAATCGATTTTGTCCACAACTATTTCAAGGTTTCTTTACCCATGTCTGATCTCAAGATCATTGGAGAAAAGTCAAGTAACTTAGTAATAGAGATGCAGATCGAAAACTGGTTTCAAAGCCCGAATGTATATGACCATAACGAATGGGGAGGTGCGATTATGCAGAAACAGGATGCAATGCGCATAGCCATCGAAAACGGGCATGATGTGTTTAATGTAATGGAGGATTTATAGGATGAATGCACTAAAAAAATATGTAGGATGGGTGATGATACTCCTCATCGTGAGTTCATGTAAAACAGAACAGGAGCCAATAACTGTACATGAAACAACTCCTTATATCATTGATATTCCTTTTGCTTTTCCTACTAAACTGAACATACCCGAAGATAATCCTATGACAGTCGAAGGTGTCGAATTGGGGCGTTATTTGTTTTATGACGGCAGGATGAGTGGGCGTACTCACCCCGATTCGCTGATGAGTTGCGGCACTTGTCACCTGCAGAAAAATAATTTTGAAGCCGGTATTGATCATCCTGTCTTTACAGATGGATTCGTTCATGGTATCAATGGGATACAAACCCAGCATGTGATGCTGCCTCTTATCAATCTGGTATGGAATCACAACGGATATGGCTGGAATGGGTTCATCACACCCGACAATGATGATCCGGCTTTGCGGAATATAGAGGATTTTGTACGTATAGCCGTATTAGCTGAAGATGAAATAGCTGGTGATACAAACCGTATCAAAAAACTGTTTCAAAACTTAGAGGGCTATCCCGAACTTTTCTTTAAGGCATTCGGATCGGACAAGATCACCTTTAAGAATATGGAACGAGCTATAGCACAGTTTGTGCGCACGCTTATCTCCACCGATTCCCGTTTTGACCGCTACCTGAGAGGTGAGACACAGCTGACCGCCTCCGAGTTAAATGGGTTTGTTCTTTTCACTACCGAAGAAGGAGCTGATTGTTTCCATTGTCATGGAGGCTCAGGAAACCCACTGTTTACTACCCATCTTTTTTATAATAACGGCAAAGACACCATTTTTGATGAGCCAATGGATCGTTTTGCTGTTACTGGTGATCCTATGGATAAAGGAGCGTACAAAGCACCTACACTACGTAATATTGAACTGTCTGGGCCTTATATGCATGATGGCCGATTTGCTACTTTAGATGAAGTCATTGATTTTTATTCACATCATGTGAAATCATCCGAACAAATTGATCCGCTTATGCATCATGTGCTGCGGGGTGGAGTACAACTTACTCCGCCACAAAAAGAAGACCTCAAAGCGTTTATACGTACCCTTAGAGATGATACTTTTTTGACAAATCCCGATTTTGCTGAACCCAAAAAATTTCCTGATGAAATCTCTAAATGAGACAAGTATGAGCATGATCAGGTAAATTACAGTAGGCACTTTCAGAAAAGGATTAAATATTTGATTTATAGATAAATAAGTTGTATCTTTACTGAAACAAAACCCCGAAAACGAGCATAATGTCTCAAAATCGGGGTTTTCTATAATAAGCGCTATGAA
>JALNZU010000062.1 GCA_023229245.1 Bacteroidales bacterium
AGGATGAAAACAACTTATACAAAGCTAAAGCTGTAAACTACTTTATTAACTCGGTGTTTGTGTTTGATGATAAAGCTGTAGTTTATCTAAATTTTGATGATGCAGAGCCTATAACTCACTTTGAAATGTTAGACGAACTGCAAGAAAATACAAAAAAAGAACCGAAACAAAGCGGTTCTAGTGGAAGCCATCTTGGTGGCCCAAGACAGAACGCACTAGAACCAATCATGTGGATTAACGATAAAATGATGGTCGTTTTTGTTATTCAAATAGACCAATAAAAGAGTATTATTTAGTGTCTTCTTCGTCTTCAATGACTGTTTTTGTCATGTTTTTAAGCTTATCAATCCAATAGGAATGTTGAGCATCTAGCTCTTGCACGCTTGCTCGATGTGTCTTATATTGTACTGCATCATAAAAGCCCTTAGTGGCCTTTAAACGTTCGCCTTTAAAGTACTCACTATATGCATCAGTAGCGTAGTTATTTGCACGAGTAATTTGATTGATCATATAGAAATTCCTGTTGCTAGCCTCTCCTTGATAATCAGTAGTTACATTTCTTCTATAAGTGTATGAAAGAACACTATAACTATATAAATTATAAAGTTCTTGGAGGTAATTTCCTGCTTTGGCCGCAAGCTTGTTTAATAAGTAATTATAAAGCGTTGCATCATTACGTAATTTTCTAAATTCATAGATATATTTATCAAAAGTTTTAGTTATAAAGCCCAAGATTAAGTAATCTAGCTCGAACAACGGTAAAGTAACTTTAATATCGCTTCTTTTAAGGATTTCTAACCGGCCCTCATTTGTTTCTCTTAAATCAGCATTAACAGAATATTGTCGTTGTGTATCTGAGTAATTGATAATAAACGCTGTGCCATCGATTGTGTATTGATGCCGCATCGTCTTAATATAGTCATTAAAACCATCGTTTAATTGATTAGCTGTAATTTCTTCCTTACGTTGGCCGGCCTGTGAAATTTTATTGCCTCTTTCTTTATCAATTTCAGTGATTGCTTCGACATGGCCGTCCATTATATAGCTATCATCCTCATGATTTAAGATTAAATCACCCACTTTGTTATAAATACGATATGCGTCAAATGATGAAATATTAGTTGTTTTTCTCTTGTTTCTTTCTTTATCGGCCGAGATAGTATCAAAATCATAGATCGGAAAGTGTCC
This sequence comes from Bacteroidales bacterium, assembly GCA_023229245.1. GTDB lineage: Bacteria > Bacteroidota > Bacteroidia > Bacteroidales > F082 > JALNZU01. The sequence goes on from JALNZU010000062.1 coordinate 1,189, forward strand.
ATCGACAATGTAGTCAAAACCGATCGAATAGTTAGCAAAAGAAAGTGGCTTTCTAGCGTCGTATAAAAAGAAAGCTTGAGCATAAATCGATAGTGCTTCATCTATTCTAAAATACTTAATGCCATCAAAGTGCACGCTCTTTTTTATTTTAGGATTATAATCAAAAAGCCTTATAAACTCGTCCTGGTCGTCTTTATATAATTTATGGATGTTTTCACTTAATTGTGCTCGATTAACGAACAGGCGGCTTTTAATGCCGTCGCGAATGTAAGCCTCTAGTCTAGGAAACGGAAAATCCGGAAACATCTTAGCAAATTTCTTTACTTTTTCAAAAGCTCTTTCGATTAGTGACTCATTAGCTAAAAAGACAAGTGCGGTCATTAGTTCAGTCTTACCTGTGCCTGGTGGTCCAGAGATCATATTTGAAACACCATGAGATGCTTGTTCTTTTTTGTCGTACTCAAGCATCTTTTTAAGTTTTTCTCTAGCTGTCTTATGTCTTCTAATTAAAATAAAGATAAAAATAGGTATCGCGATTGTTATTTTAGGATATTCCATAATTATGCTTATTAAATCAATTAAATACGAGCCTAATAAGGCCGGCAACTGACTTAAACTAAATGTTTTAGTAAAGACCAGGTAAAAACTTAAGAAATCGATGCCCATCGCAACGAAACGGTAGCTAAACAAAAAGACAAAGATGAAAAGATAGCCGTAAAGATCTGGTGCATCATATTTAAGGTATACTCTCCAAGACTCAAAGTAGTCAAAAATAGGTTGTAAATATTTATTTTCAAATTTTTTATACTTAGTCAGAGCTTTGCTTTCTCGATAAATTGGATCTTCTTCCTCTATTACGATGTTTTCTTTAATAAGAATCACGAAAATCAAGATGTAAGGTATAAAGACCATAAATTTTAAGCTATTCATTATAAAAACAAGCATTTCAAATGATTTAAAAACAAAAAAATCACCATTAAATGAAATTACGGCCCAAGATTTAAAGTTATAAACAAATTCTTTAACTGAAAGAGGTACAGTTATGTTACTTTGAAGAGGATCATTAGGTAATGGTGGTAAAGGTGCCTCATCTGGATTTTTAAATAGAAAAAGAAAGGCCTTAAAGAAGCTTTTAATTGACTCTAAGGTCCTAGGATAGCTAGATGTAAAGAAGATGATGCTAAGAGCTGTAGAAAGCAATAAAAGACCTAGTAAAATATAAGTTCTATGATTAACTTTTTTTAAATAAGGGATAATACTACTAAAGAACTTTTTTAAATGAGTAATAATATGATTAAAGCGTTGTTTTATTTTATTTTTCATATCATTTCCTCCTTATTTTAAAGTTGCTAAATCGTAAAACATGATGTTCATATTAACAGCGTATAAACGTTCCTCTGGTAGTCCGATAAGTTCAAATAATCGACCATCTTCTTGATCACAAATGATGTAACCTCGACTTTGTTCGTAAGTAAATTCAAATAAGTCGAACTCAGCGTCAAGATATTCGCCGTATGTGTCGCTGATGAAGCTTATTGCTCCACCGCCACGACTCACCCAGGTAGTATTTACTAGCTCGTAATTAACACGGTTGCTAACAAGAAATAAGGCCGACAATAAATAGACGCCTACGAGTGTGATTAAAGTAGCAAGTGCTAGCTTAAGAAACACTTGCTTTTTAGGTATTTTAAACTCCACGATACTATCTCCGTGGTCTGTATCTAATTAGACGAACAACAAGGACAAAAACCGCTAAAACGATAAGAGAAATTAGCAATGTTCCTAAGATGTTTTTAAGTGATCCAAAAATACCGACATCTTTATCAAATGAAAACAAATCTTTAAACCATTCCCAAAAGCTTTTTCTCTTATTTGGATCATCATCTAAAGGAGTTTCACCTCTTACACCAAAGTTGCCCTCATTATCAGTAAGATTGAAGGCAAAAGGTGTTAAGTTTTCACCCTCAACAATATTTATCTTTTGATAGTAAATAATATATGTAATGTCGGTTACTTCTATAGGTATGTCAATTAGTAAAGAATTATTAGTACCTTGAAACTCATAAGTTGTATAACGTTTTTCTAGACCAACAAACTTCCATTCTTTACTAACACCGTCTTTTAAATCCATTGTCTTTTTTCCAACTAGATCTCCGGCAAATAAATAAACAGGATAATTTTTATCATCCTTTTTTTGATAAACACTAATTTCTATACCTACTAATTTAAACTTATTAGAACCAGGAAAATACACAGCTGGTGATGTTTTAAGTTTGCCCTCTTCTTTAATAAATAAAAATTTATAAACGTCTTGAAGCGGTGTTGAATTTGGATCATTAGGATTAGGATCGAAATTATCATCTTGTTCAATGTCAATTACATCAGTAATAAGATTGCCGTTAACGTCATAAGCTTCTAATGATAAATAATCCACCACAACACCATTTGTTGACTCTAAAGGTAAAATTAGATAATACTTAAAATTTGGCGATCCTTTATCAACATTAAAAGCATTGTAATTCTTATATCCCTCTTTAGATGTTTTGTGTTCCCAAAGAACCCTCTTAGGTATGTTTTCATCGATTTGTCCTAATAAAGAAAATAAAGCTTTAATTTCAACGCTTGTTTTGCCCATTTCAGGATATGAAACATGAATGTTTTTTGTATATGCGGCATAAGCTGCATCGCTAATGCTATCCACTTCAGATGTTTTTACAAAAGAATTATCATGATATTCATACTTTATTGTTGTTATTGGCCAACGACTAGGAAGAGGCGATGGCAACCATCTACGTTCCGTATAAAATATGCTTGTAAAAGTTTCATCATAGCTAACCGTTCCATGATAAGCTTTATTTTTTTCAACATCTTTAACTCGATAATTAATATGCTTAATATGGTCAATTTGATACTTAGGATTAGCATTAAAAAATATAATTGGATTTCTTACTTGTGGACTGTCTTTTGGTCGTTCAGGATTTTGTTTTGTAATCCATGCTGCATCTGTATCTGCTGCACCTAAGTTTAAGTAGTTACTAGGTTCAACAATAGGATCGTCATTTGCTTGTAAAGGTGTTTGTGCCGGTCCTTTATTTAAGTTGCTTGAAAACAAGCTACCAAAGACCATAAATGCAATTAGTAATTTGTTCATAATATGTCCTCCTAAGATAAAAAGACAAGATCAGGTATTACTAAATTTGTAACTTCTACCACGCTTGTCTTTATTTTTAAAGTAATAGAATAATTTTCTGTAGGCTCAATAAATTTAATATATAAGTCCTCTGTGGCCTTATTAAGTAACTCTAGTTCTAGTAAGGTGTTAAGTTGTTCTTCTGATTTGTCGGTGATTTTTATATAACTATCGATATTTGTATCTAATTCAACTCTTGCTCCATAATAATATGTGGCTCCGTAACTTAATAATTTGATTGTTTTAATATCACCTATTTCAGTCAAAAACACAACATCCCCATCGTTTTGAATCTTATCGTCAATATAAACTTGAAACGGAGTTACTTCAGGTGGACTTGGTTTTTGAAACTCAACAACATTCAGGCCAATAAATACGCTTGTAATTAAAAGTAGTAATCCAATAAGGATTCCATTAGTTACTTTTAAGTTTTTTTTTTCGATTTACTCATTGTTTGAATGCCTTAACTTATAAATGTTAGGTCCGGTACAGACATATTAGAAACTTCTTGTGCATATACCAATGTTAAAGCTGCTAAAACACTACCTCCGGTTTCTCCACCGATAATTAAAATATCATTGTATCCCTCAACTAACTCAACTTCGATAATAGTTTGTGCTACACCAGGAGCTTTTGCTACGTCGTTTGACTTAGAATAAATTGCATTATTATCAGAGGTGTTTTTAATTTTTGGAGCAAAACTTCCATTATAAGCAACATGAAAATATACCGTATCAATAAGGTGAATCCAATCTCCCGAATAGAAATAATCATCTGTGTCGTGTACTAATGGAAGAAATTCACCGGTAGAATTATAATAACTTAACCCATAATCAACCGTTCCTGCTGCAACGACGTTGTGTGGTCCTCCGGATTCTCTTGGATCACTACTATTAGAAACGATAAAACCTCCATGATACCCTTGAACTAAATCCCAAGATGAAACTAAGATAGTTTTACCGTAAGAATAAACTTTACCTGTTCCGGTTTTTCCACTAATAGAATCAGTGACTGTTATAGTCGCATAACCTGCAAAATAATTAGTAACATACACATCCGCGGATTTATACCCTGTTTTTTTAACGATAACTTCTGTTTTATCAACACTAAAAGATAAATTAACATCAGCATTAGCTGGTGTTAAAACAACATTAAGTTCTTGTCTTCCATCAATACCGAACGCCATTTGAACGCCAATATGTCGAGCTTGTGGTGCTGGTTCTTCTGGTGTTTCAAAATCACTTGCTTTAAAAGGTCGGTGACTTATTAGTTTGAATTCTGGAACATAATAATCTTCACATAAACCCAAAGCTAAAACATTAACTCCATAGTCTAACGATATGTCAAAATCTACATCTAACTCATCGTTATAAACAAAAGCATAGAACACAAGTTTGTCATAGGAACTGTCCTGAATTAAATACACTGGCAATGTGAATCGAGAAACGATTGAAAGTCTTGCTGTGGAACTGTCATGATAATAATCAGATTTTATTATATCAATTATTTTAATATCCTCTTGATCACCATCAATAATCTCATAATATTCTGCTTCTAAATCATTGATTGTTAAATTGACATTAGCGGTCCAAACAATTCTGTAAATTTCAGGTTGCGGATCTAAAGGTTGTTCTTCTTCATCTGGATCAGTAGTGTCGTCTGGATCCGTTGTGGTGTCATCATCATCATCATCATCAGGTTCAGGTATTACAGGTTTAAAACGATTGGCCCATTCAGTTGGATCAAAACTAGTAAAACCTGCAGTTAAAAAACCTAGGCCTCCAATCAAAAGACCGCCAATGAGTAATCCTAAAAGGAGTCTTCCGCTTCTTCTAGCCATAAACTACCTCCCTATTCTGACTCTGATCCGGATGGTTCAGGAGTCGTGTCAGTTGTGCTAGCTGTGTCATCAGCTTCATCATCATCTTCTTCTTCAACTTGTGAAATGACAAAGCGTTCTTTCCAGGACTCTTTATCCCACTTGCTAAAGCCACTAGAGCCATAGCCGATTAAAGCTGTTAAGCCGATGCCAAGTAAAAAGAGTAAAGAAACAAGTAATACTCTTTTTTGTTTTTTCTTCAATTTTCTCATAATTTTATTCTCCTCTTGAAAAATGTGCTGCTCGATCTAAACTTTGCACTTAAGGAAAGGAGTTAAGACTTAAGGTGCATAGAAACTCACAAGCAGGTTAAGTTTTTAAAGATACCAATTAGAAAGGTAATATTTCAAACCAACCAAAGGCGATGTTTAACCAGGTGAAGACAATCCATACAGCTAGAAGAATTGCTATTCCTATACCGATATAGGTCCATTTGCCGCTGAGCCGTAGTTTTCTCGCTTTCTCGTCTTTCATAATCAACCAGGTTAAGCAAGGCTTTGAAAGAGATCATTGAGTCTTTTATCATTTTGAACATAGAGTCTTTCACCTACACTAAGAAACTTTTTAACAACATATTTAGGCACAACTAATAAGTCGATTCGATACCAGACACGTTCGGCCTTTGTTCCTTTAGCGGCAATTCCTTTAAAAAGGAGGTATTCTTTGTCAAAGGTTTGCCTGGATCCGAAATTACTAATTTTGTGATGTTGCATCAAAAGTGTTATCTCTATTTCTTTTAAATAAAACTCGATCTTAAGTTTTTCATCAAGATGCATGATCGCTATCCACCTTTTTTCGTCACGATCATAGATGTAAGTGACTCTAACTTTAGGTAAAACAGCTAGTTGCTCTTCAGTGTACGTCTTAAGGTCCAAGTTCTCTTTCATGCCCTCAATGTAAGGGTATATTTTAAAAATGCAACCCCTAATTTTTACCAAAAAGTGCCAAAATTTTTGGTTTTTGGTTTTTGGTTTTCCGAATAATACCAATTTTAACAAAAATATACCGATATAAAATATATCGGTATTTATATTTTTTTTATACGTTAAAATTGGCTTTTTATTTATATTATTATATGGCTTCGCACCCTTTCTTCCATGAAAGTTGGCACCTCTTTACCTAAATTCTGCCGGTAGATAGTTATAAAACAGCTCAAGAGCCGCTCTTCTTCTCCTTAAAACTGATCTCTTTGAATATTTGTATTTCTCCATTTGTTCACTGACGGAGGAGGAGAGGATGAAAGTATCATAAAGAATGTCATAAAACTCTTCATGATTTATACTAAATACTGCAAGCCGGACGTTTAATTCTTTAAGTTCACCGTTGCAAATATCACTATCTTTGTACATATCAAAATATTTTCGAGTAGAGTCATCATGGAGGATTGTTTTAAAATAGATCCTTGAGTAGTCTGCTAAGCTAGTGATTTGTTGATTCATTTTTTATTTTTACTTCCAGGTTCTTATTTCTAAACCAAATTTATCCTTTGTGGTACCAAAATAAAGTTCAACACGTTTAACTCTTTGATCTTCTTTGATTATGTAAAATAAGTAAAGCCATTTATCTATGTTGAAATCTTTAAAAGTATCATTATTTGAGCTAAAAAAATTTACTCCACGTAGAGTGTTGTTAATAGTGTCATCCACTAATTGTTTAGCTAGTTTTTTCATTTTGTTGCTTCCTTAAGTTTTTTCTCATTTCCTTAAGTTTTTTGTGCTTTGAAAATTCAATTATTTTTTTAAGTAAGTTAGTTAAATCTACATGGTGTTGCTTATTATCGTAATGATAGCTGTTAAGTGTTTCTAAGCCTTTAATAATTAGTTTTAGTTCTTTTTGTGTTAAACCGATTGAATTCCAACCGTCATTTAATATTGCCATTGTTTTACCTCCTTTTTTAATTTTTTAATTAAAACTAATTGTTGGCCGTAAATGTAATGTAGAAATCTACCGTCTCTTTCTATGCCATTTAATTGACCGACAGCAACAACGATGTCGCCTTTATCTAATTCAAG
>JALNZU010000026.1 GCA_023229245.1 Bacteroidales bacterium
TATTTACACCATCGGGTATAATCAGTTATATTCAGCATACCTAATTCTTCAGCTTTCAGGTAAAAATAACAGGCCATATCTTTATCGTTACGATATTCGTACAGTAAGGCTAACGCAAAATATGGCTCGGCATAGAGAGGATTAATTTCAATAGCTTGTTGAAAATCGTCGTATGCGCCTTCCATATCACCTGAATTACGTTTGGCCGCACCTCTATAGTAATATGCTTCAAAAGATTCGGGATTGTACTTCAATGCCTTATCCAATTCGACTATAGCTTGCTGATGCTGAGCCTGAAACACCAGATCAATACCATTTTGGAGATGTATATATGACTTTTGCAGATCGGGGCCACAACTCTGTAGTGCTAGCAATATAAAAAAACTAGCTGCAATTAATTTAAAAAACTTGTTATTTTTAGTCTGTCTGTTCATTTCTTCTACCTGTATCTGTTTAAAATACTAATGACTGTTTCTTTTATTTCTTCTAATTTCTCTTTCGATCTGGCTTCGGCTATGAAACGCAGATAAGGCTCAGTGTTTGAAGGACGTATATTAAGCCAGAAATCGGGATAATCGAGGCGATAGCCATCAAAATCCATGTAGTTCTGTGGCGAGCTTCTATCCATAAAATGTTGTACTACAGCATCCATTGCTTGTTGTTTTGCATTGATCTTAAAATTCATCTCACCAGTATTCTCGAACGTTTGTATGCGTTGTATGAGTTGCGAAAGAGGAATTCCTTTGGTCTTAAAATCCTGTATCAATTGCAAGACAATCAGGGCAGCCATCATAGCCGAATCGGAATAATAGAACTCGCGGAAATAATAATGTCCGGCTAGCTCACCGCCATATAGTCCGTCAATCTCTTTTAGTTTACCAGCTCCATAAGCCCGACCTACTCTCCATGTATGCATAGTTGCTCCAAAGGTATTCAGATATTCGCTTACAGAGCGTGAACTCCGAATATCCTGCAGCACATCGCCATGCATAGCTCTCTTTTCAAAAAAGTGATGCCCCATCAGAGCGATGATCAGATCAGGTGAAATAAATTGACCTTGTTCATCTATAAACATCACACGGTCGGCATCGCCATCAAAGATCAGTCCTATATCACAATTATTTTCAACAACAAGTTGTTTAATCTGCTGCTGATTTATTGGTTCCAATGGATTAGGTTCATGCCCCGGGAAATTACCATCCATAGTATCATTGATATATAAATGATCCTCACCTATCAAATCTTTGATGATCAAGGCAGCCATGCCATTGCTACAATCCACTGCCAATTTCAACGCACTCAGATCGGTTTGATACTGCTTTAGAAATCTGATATAGGTTGGTATGAGATTCTTCGTATAGACCGTGCCTTTTGGCCGAGTCGGATTGACAGGCTTACTTCTGATTAGCTCTTCCAATTTATTCAAGCCGTTGTCATACCCAATAGGTTTCACCTTATCGCCCGAGACTTTTAGTCCGTTATGGTTTTTTGGATTATGTGAAGCTGTGATCATGACGGAGCCGGTATATCCGTAAAATCCTGTTGCCCAATAGATCATAGGTGTCGTACTAAGTCCGGCATCGGTAATATGTGAGCCTGTATCGGTTATTCCATTTGAGAGTGCTTCGAAAAGCGGGTCGGAAGAATTCCGTATATCGCGTCCGACAAGTATATGCTCCGATTGCAGTATTTCGGGCAGAAAGAATCCTATCTTATATGCCAGCTCACTATCAATGTCTTTGCCCCAAACTCCTCTTATATCATATGCTTTAAAAGCTGTTGCCATATATTTACTTTTTTATATTGAGTTGGTCTAATGCCTTTCTGTAGCGCCACGCATTTATCTCGTGCTGTGTCAGTGAAGAAGCAAATGCATGATAGCCTGACAAGTCGTCTTTCGCACAAAAATAAAAGTAAGAATGCTGTTCATAATTCAGTACGGCCTCTATAGAAGCAATAGTGGGGATGCAAATCGGTCCTGGTGGAAGTCCGCTGTATTTATAAGTGTTATAGGGCGATTCGATAGTCTTATGGATGTCGAGCACCCTTCTTATCTCCACATCGCCTGCAGCAAACACTAAGGTAGGGTCGGCCTGTAATCGCCATCCCACCTTAAGCCTATTAATATATACACCAGCCATACGGGCTTTTTCGTCATCCTTATTAGTTTCTTTATCTATGATAGAGGCCAATACCGATACATCTAATTCAGTCATTTGTAGTTCTTCAAGCTTAGCCCTTCGGCTTGAGTTCCAGAATTTACGATGTTCGTCGAACATACGCATCACAAAGCGTTCGGCATCAGTAGTCCAGTAAAACTCGTAAGTATCGGGTATGAACAAGGCAGGTATGGATTGGGTATTATAGCCTAAATAGCTCAGATAAGCACTATCAGTAAGCAGACGTACCAACTCCGTCGAATCGGCCTCAATCTGATAGGAAACCACCCCTGCTAACTGATAAATATCACGTATATTGTTAAAGCTTAGTTGCACAGGCGTCTGTGCTCCTGACCTAAGTAAACGAACCAACTCTAAATTGTTCATTCCAGCAGGAATGAGATATCGACCGGCCTTCACATTATCAGTGTATTTAAGCCATTTGCTGACTAACTCAAAGGTATGCCGGTTTATCACCAAGCCCTTATTATATATGATGGTTTTCAGTTGTTCAAAATCTGATTGAGAAGGAATTATAATCTCAGCCTTCTCATCTTGTTCTGTCCACACATTATTCGATATGAACACATTATACACCAATATCCCAAACAGAGCCGTCAATATTAGCAACACTATCAGCAGTATTCCCATATTCCGGCGGTTGACCTTTTTACGGCGCCTGCTTTTATAATCACCATATGATGAATGATAATAAGCCATGTTCAACTATAAGTCGATTTAAATAATTGATACTGAATCTGGTCAACAAAGCCTGATGGGCGATATATCCAGTCTTTGCGAATTCCTGTCTTCACGAATCCAATCTTTTCAAACAGTCGGATGCTTGCCTGATTATCGTGTAAGATAAAACAGTATAACTGATGCAGGTTCAGGGTATTGAACGAATAGCTGAGACACAATTGCAATGCCGTGCTGCCTATCCCTTGATTTCTATAGCTTTGGATAATATAAATACCTATGCCAGCTCTGCTGTTATAAGGATCAAAATCATACAGATCAATGTTTCCAACCGTTTGAACATCCATGTCGGCAGACTGTACATCTATCATCATTCGTAACTGCTTACTGCTATAGATATCTCCTGCGCCTAATATAAACTGTTCGATCTGAAAACGTGAGAACGGTACACGTGTTTCGCTGACTTCCCAAACCGACATATCGTTTTCCCATTGAAACAAATTGCTGGCATCATCTGGCTCCAATGCCCTTAAACTCACCGTCCCTTTTTGAATAAACATCCACCCGAAAATTGAGCCACTAAAATACGAAAAAAGCATTAAACAAGGCATCTCAACTGCTGCAAAGTAATAGACATAAACTTTTTCAAACAAGCTAACTCATAAGAAATGACAATAAAAGTCGATCGAAGTAACTGTATGCTTTTCTGTTGAGATATACAGAATTGCTTTGCAGATCGATTGTTACACAGAGTTTATTGGTAAAAATATTCCTTCATACACTACAGTCACAGGGCCTTCAAGGATGATATTTGTGTATCGCTGTTGCTGTTTAGTAAATGAAACCTTAAACACCCCTCCCCTTGCCTTTAGTATAGTATCTTCTTCTCCAAACCAATGATGAACTGCCAGTGCTGCTGCTGTTATTCCGGTGCCGCATGAAAGCGTTTCATCTTCAACTCCACGCTCATAAGTTCTGACAAAAAACCCATCATTCATTCGCTGTATAAAATTGACGTTGATACCATAAGGGGCATATTTTGAATCGTTTCGCAGCTTACGGCCCTCGCTTACCACATCTAAATCTGACACATTGTCATGTTGCACTACTAAATGTAACGAACCTGTATCAGCTATAAAAGTATCAGCAGTGCTCTCAAAATGTGTTACATCCTGCATACTGAGCGAAACTTGATAGTTGTTATTCTCTTTCGACAATATGTTAGCCTGGTGAAGACCATCTACCGCTTCAAAAATAGTCTGTTCAGCCACCAAGCCCTCTAAAAAGGCAAATACTGCCACAGCCCGGCCCCCGTTTCCACACATAGTGCCCTCAAAACCATCGGCATTAAAATAAACCATACGAAAATTAGCTGAACGGTTACTTTGCACCAAGATCAAGCCATCCGCACCAATACCTAACCTTCGGTCGCACATCAACGCAATAAGCTTGTTATCAATAGTAAAAGAATTTCTCATATCATTGATGAGAATAAAATCATTCCCTGCTCCATGCATCTTTTTAAACGAAATTTCCATAACTTATGACATCATAAAACAACTACACTACAGCTCACTAATTAATTTGCCAGCGACTAATCTGATCTGATGAGTTTCCTTTTTCTTATTGCAATATTACTAAACCCAGTCATTTCAGTAGAGGATCGGCTCCAATTCGAATGCTATTTATTTAAAATGAGGTCGTTAATAATAGTTAACCAAATGCTGATAACCATATAACGGCTTGATTTTTGCATACAAATGTACGCTAAAGTGACGGAAAAATATCTGAACAAGTTGATATATCAATCACAGACTAATGGATGTATCGTACAAGCCAAGATAGGACGGTTAACATGTATTAACAGTATCCACAAAACTTTTAAAAACAACTATCGTTCTTTTGCTTAGAAATTGATAGATATTGTATCACATTTTATTTAAAAATTAATTTTAAAACAGATTAAATTTTGCGTAACCATGAAACAGAAACTTAGTAATCTCATCTTTGGTATTACAGGTGGTATCCTGGTTTTGGGTATCTTTCTCATTGTACATAGGGAACAACAGGCTGATGGTAATTTTTTACCTGATCCTGTTGAAAGGCTTCATGTTCAGCCGGAAGGCTTAAATGTATATAGTGCTCGTTACGCATCTATTCCACAACAGATCAGTTTTGAAGATGCAGCAGAAAGCACGGTTAATGCAGTAGTTCATATACGTACAGAAATCAAGCAGCGTACTTCGTCATACGATGATTTCTTTGGGCCATTGCGTGAATATTTTTTCGACAGCCCGTATCATGGGGGTTCACGTAGTTTAGTAGGCTTTGGTTCAGGTGTAATTCTTTCGGATGACGGGTATATAGTAACTAATAACCATGTAGTAGAGGGTGCTGATCAGATTGAGGTTACATTCAACGACAGGCGAAAAATGCCGGCTGTCATTGTAGGCACCGATCCAAATACTGATATTGCCCTTATCAAGGTTGAAGCTCAAGAACTTCCATTTTTAGTGTTTGGCAATTCCGACCATGTAAAAGTAGGTGAATGGGTGTTGGCAGTTGGCAATCCCTTTAACCTGAACTCTACCGTTACAGCTGGTATTGTAAGTGCTAAGGCAAGAGATATCAATATCTTAGGAAAACGATCATCGGTTGACTCGTTCATACAAACAGATGCTGTAGTCAATAGAGGCAATAGTGGAGGGGCTTTAGTTAATACAGCCGGTGAGCTGATTGGCATAAATGCTGCTATTGCATCACATACAGGCGTATATGAAGGATACTCCTTTGCCATCCCTTCAAATATTGTCAAGAAAATTACCGACGACATCATCCGCTTTGGTGAGCCTCAACGTGCTTTTCTTGGTGTTGAAATACGGGAAATGGATCAGGAGTTGGCAAAACAAGTTGGAGAAAATGAGATAAAAGGGGTATATATTGCCAACGTACTGCCTCAGGGTGGCGCTGCACAAGCAGGTTTAGAAACAGGAGATGTCATATTGGAACTGAACCAACGTCCTGTAAACACATTATCACAACTGTTGGAGACAGTAGGTCAACACAGACCGGGCGATGAAGTTGAGGTACTAGTACTACGAAACCAAAAACCCAAAACCTATAAAGTAGTACTTAGAAATCAAGACGGCAATACGAAGGTGTTGAAAACGGAAGACGCTTTTTTCAATAAAGATCTGGGAGTTAAGCTTGCAAAGCTTAGCACCAAAGAACGACAAAAATATGGGATCTCTAATGGATTGAAAGTAGTAGAAGTACAGGATGGGATCATGCAGCGTGGCGGGATATCCAATGGGTTTATCATTCTGTCCATCAACAATCAAAAGATTGATACCAAAGACGACATCAGCAGAGCAATTAATAATACCCGTTCGAGATTTATTAAAGTACAAGGCATGTATCCGAATGGAATGAAAATAAGTTTTGAATTTTTAAATTAATTTTATGACTGATTTAGAACATTTTTAAATAAATTGCGTTTCTTAATAAAGGAAAAAGGGGAAAGGGATCCAATAATTCATTGTCATACATATATTTTTTCTTTCACATTTATTTACCAGAATACAATGGTGATCCGACAATATTGTCACAGAAGTAGTATTAAAATTAACTAGTTATATCATGAGGCAGCTAAAAATTACCAAGTCAATAACCAATCGTGAGAATGCATCACTTGATAAATATCTTCAGGATATTGGAAAAGAGGAGATGGTTACAGCCGATGAGGAGGTGGAGCTTGCCAGGAAGATAAAAACTGGCGATCAACAGGCCCTTGAGAGGCTTGTCAATGCCAATTTGCGTTTTGTAGTATCGGTAGCCAAGCAATATCAAAATCAGGGGTTGAGCCTACCCGATCTGATTAACGAAGGAAACTTAGGACTTATCAAGGCCGCCAGTCGTTTCGACGAGACCCGTGGCTTTAAATTTATTTCGTATGCCGTTTGGTGGATACGTCAGTCAATCCTGCAAGCTTTAGCCGAACAAAGCCGTATCATTCGACTGCCGCTCAATCAGGTAGGCTCACTCAATAAGATCAAAAAAGCAACCTCGAGATTGGAACAGGAGTTTGAACGTTTACCATCTACGGATGAGATAGCAGAAAAATTAGATATGCCTGAGCATAAGATAGAAAATGCTATGAAAATCAACACCCGGTATATCTCAATGGATGCTCCTCTGAAAGCAGACGATGATCAGGTGTTTCTTGATCTGTATGTCCCAGAAGACATAGAAGAAACGGACGAACCCCTGATGCGCGAATCATTAGGCCGTGAGATTCAACGATCCTTAGCTACATTGAGTGAGAAAGAACGTGATGTAATCAATATGTATTACGGCATCGGAATGAGTCATGGCTATACGCTTGAAGAAATTGGTGCCGAATTCGACCTCACACGCGAACGCGTCAGACAGATCAAGGAAAAAGCAATACGCAGGCTGAAACATACTGCCCGAAGTACCTTGCTCAAAGCATACTTAGGACAATAGCATCTCATAAGCCGGTATCAGAAATGACCGGCTTTTTTTATGATCAGACAGTAGAAGTTCCATAGTAAAAGCAGTAATCAATCATCAGTATTTATTAAACCTGGTGCCAAAACTGTAGCTGATATAAAAATTCAAATACAACATCTGATGATTGTCGTCATCCATAAGATGCAGGCGCTGGGGAAACCATGATACTATCACACCTGTTTCTACTGCTTTAATAGAGGTTCTGACTGCTCCAAACTCCATTGACAGTCCAAGTTTTGCATAGGCTCCAGGCACTAATCGCAATTCATTGATCCCTTTAGTAAAAGGTGCTCTGCCAAATATCTCCACCCAGGTATCTTTATCGCTAAATTTTTGTGTATCTAACACATAATCAAACTCATCATCAGAAGCAGGTACTACCTTGAACACATAAAGGTAATATGGTTTCTCGAACGCCAGGCTTGGTCCTGCCTCCCAAAGCCAATGAAGCTCTACACCTCCCCAATACGGCTTTCGGTTGATCAGATTAGTAAACCCATAGCCGGCACGAAGCAAGCCCACATCATTCAGCTTCCCATACACAAACCGTTTGGCATTGGCATAATAAGGATTGATGAACTTCAACTGTTTTAATGAGATCAGGGTAGAAAGCTCAATACTCAGATTACGTGTTCTGAAAATTGTCGAACTGTATCCGGCACGAAAACCAAGACCAATTCCAGCCGAATGTATCATTCCAAAGCCCGAACGCTCATGCGAGTATATGATCATATCCTCCAAAGTATCGGGAGGCATCCAGTCCTGAGCTGAAACCAGCACAGGTGACGCCAACGCAATAATACATATCAGCAGCAGCTTACGCATCTGTCTTTAAAAAAACAACCATAAAAATTATAGACCAATCAAATGTTCTCAGTACTTTGATTCTCTCTGATACTTGTGTACTTCCCCGTATGCAGCACATTTTTGCGAAGCACAAGATGAAAAGACAAAAGTCAAAACAAACAGGGTAATAAACAGTACAGCAATTTTTTTCATAATTTTACGGATTAATTTATCTCTTACGAACTCACAAAGTAACGGTTTTTTAGTCAATTCTTTGTTGTTAGTCCATGAAAATAATTTGTATGCATGCCATCAGACAGATCAACAGAACTCATTAAACCTGTTATTGATGACAGTTGGCTCAATCTGCTTCAACCTGAGTTTCAGGCGGATTACTTCTTTGAGCTCAAGCGTTTTTTAGTAGAGGAGCAAAAGCGATATACGGTATATCCACAAGGCAAGGATATTTTCAATGCGTTCAATCTCACTCCTTTACCTTCGGTCAAAGCTGTTATCATAGGACAAGATCCTTATCATGGTCCCGGGCAAGCACATGGCTTATGTTTTTCTGTTAAAAAAGGTATCAAACCTCCGCCCAGCCTGCAAAACATTTTCAAAGAGTTAAAAACCGATCTGGGATTTCAAGCTCCTGGACATGGAAATTTAGAGTCATGGGCTAAAGATGGAGTATTGCTACTGAATGCCATACTCACGGTACGTGCTGGCCAGGCCGGATCACATAGAGAAAAGGGATGGGAACGATTTACTGATGCCGCAATAAAAGCCTTATCAGAATACAGGTCAGGCATAGTGTTTATCTTGTGGGGAAACTTTGCCATATCAAAGGAAAAGCTTATTGATACTTCCAAACATTTTGTCTTGAAAGCAGCCCATCCCTCTCCTTTCTCGGCTTCAAACGGATTTTTTGGATGCCGGCATTTTTCAAAAACAAATGAATTATTACTCAAAACGGGACTATTACCCGTGAACTGGGAAATCACAAGCTAAGATCACCGAATGAAACCACTTGTTTTTGCTACACATAATCAGGATAAACTAAATGAGATACAAGCTTTATTTCCTATAAGTTTTCAATTGATCAGTTTACACGATATAGACATCAGGGAGGAAATACCTGAAACGGCTTCCACGCTTGAAGGAAATGCCATTCAAAAGGTTCAGTATGTATATAAGCGTGCAGGTATTCCTTGTTTTGCTGATGATACAGGATTAGAAGTAGAAGCATTAAATGGAGAGCCCGGCACTTACTCTGCCCGATATGCAGGTATGCATGCCAGCTATGCCGATAATCTGAAGAAACTGATGTTGAGAATGAGCTCTCAAACCAATCGAAAAGCCCGTTTCAAAACAGTGATAGCTTATACCAATGGATATGTAACTAAAACTTTTGAAGGAGTGATTCAAGGTACTATCGCTACTGCTGCTTCCGGTAGAAACGGATTCGGCTACGACCCGGTCTTCATACCTGAAGGCTATAGCCAGAGCTTTGCTGAGATGGAAGCAAAGCTGAAAAACACTATCAGCCATAGGGCTATAGCTTTCAAAGAGTTTATCCTTTTCCTGACTTCTTGAAACGGAGGGCATCCTCTATTGCCATCCCAAAGAGATCAGCCATGCTTATCCCCATCACTGCTGCCTGTTGAGGCAGTATACTAGCTTGGGTCATGCCGGGTACAGTATTCACTTCAAGGAAATACAAGGCATCGGCCGCCAGAATAAAATCAAAGCGGACAAAGCCCCTGCATCCTATATGCCGGTATAACATGGCAGCAGTAGCCTTGATCTCTGTATCCATCTCTTCATCAATCTGAGCAGGAGTGATCTCGTCAGTCAAGCCGGCTGTATATTTTGCTTCATAATCAAAAAACTCCTTGATAGTAATGATCTCTGTCACAGGAAAGACCATCATACGGCCTTGAAATTCAAACACGCTGCATCCAAACTCTCTCCCATCAATAGCAGCCTCAACCAACACCTCCTCATCTTCTTTAAATGCCATGCGTATAGCTTGTAGTAACTTATTTTTCTGTGTAACTTTCGACACACCTACACTTGAGCCATTGCTATTGGGTTTGACAAACACCGGCAATCCAAGTCTTTCTAATATAACCTGTTCATTGATAGTTTGTTCGGAGCGTATCAAAATCTCATTCGACAAGGCTATACCGGTAGAGCTAACGATTTGCTTACACAAATATTTATTAAAGGTGGCGGCAGCAACAGCAGAACTGCTTCCGGTAAAAGGCATATCCAGTATCTCTAAATATGCCAGCAGCTTCCCATCTTCTCCAGGAGTGCCATGTATGGCATTAAACACTGCATCAAATCGAACAGTTGACTCAGGCAACGGAAGCGAAAAATCAGTACGACAAAGCTGTATCTCACTCCCATCGGAATCAGTATATACCCATGTATTGCCTTTCACAACAATCAGATAAGGTGTATATTTTGTCCGATCTAAGGTTTGGGCAACCATTTTCCCACTTTGAATGGATATCTCATATTCGCCCGAATCCCCTCCACATATTACAGCGATATTTAGTGTGTTACCTTGAGATGTCATAGCTTTACTCCATATTGAATGAAAACTGTATTTGATACTTCATAGCGTAAACGGCTCATAAAATATCAGTACTTTTGCTGCCCATCAAGCAATAAAAGTTGATTATTAACAGTTTTAGCCTGTACAACTTTCAAAAAAGCGAAATTAGAAATAAAATCCGGCTTTTCGGTATGATAAAATGTTAAGCTGATGAAAAAAATCCTCTTGCATGCGGTTCTTATTTCCGTGCTTGCCGTGCTGATAGTAATCGCTGCACTCTCTACTTTGGACAGGTACACCAGGCATGGACAAGTTTTTGTCATACCGGATTTTGTAGGAGCGGATCATGAGCAAATCATTGATGATTATGGATCATCCTTTCAGTTTATCATTGTTGACAGTGTTTATGACAAAAGCTTGCCTGCCGGAGCTGTGATACAACAGGACCCTTTTCCCGGATCTAAAGTAAAACAAGGTCGCAACGTATATTTTATCATAGTCGCCCAACAGCCCGAACAGGTAGTTATGCCTAATTTAATAAATCTATCTATACGTCAGGCCATTGTTTCTATGGAGACCGCCGGACTTGAAATAGATGAGCTTAGTTTTACCGGGCATTTTGCCCGTAATGCTGTCGTTGATCAAAAGTTTAACGGCATCTTTATCGAACCCGGGACCTTGTTATACAGAGGGTCAAAGATTGAATTGGTATTAGGTGATGGAGGCGAGCAGCCAATGGCAGTTTTTCCGCAGATATATGGTAAATCATCAACAGAAGCCAAACGATTATTACATTTGGCCACTCTGAATGTTGGGCATGAATATTTTTTAGATGATTATGATACCTTGAATGGAAGAGTATTTAAAGTTGAACCTTATCTGCTGCCAGGCAATGAAGTCGAAGCAGCTAATGTGATTACCATATGGTATAGATCGGTTGAAAAATTCGATTTTGAACAGTTCATAAACGACAGCCTGTACATCGAACAACCGGATGAAACAATGTATGAAAACAAAGATTTTGATTACTGATTTATGAGAACTACAGTCTTATTATATTTAAGCTTGCTATTGGTTTTGCCGTGTTTTTCTAAACTGATGGCACAGGAACAGGTTTACGGTTTACAGGTCCAGCCATTGCTGTTCAAACACCAGCAGGAGTCAAACCGTCAAACCGAAGTAGAGACCCGACTATTGGAGTTACCTTTTTTTGAAGACTTTTCAACATATAAGATATATCCCGATCCTGAGAAATGGATGGATCGCCATGTGTTCGTCAATCAGGATTTCCCGCTTTACCCACCCAATACCGGCGCTGCCACTTTTGATGCGTTAGATGAATACGGATATGTGTACGAACACGCCAGCATCAATGGATTTATTGCCGATTACCTCACTTCATGGCCTATTCGTCTGGATTCCATGTTTATTGACCAGGCTCGTAAACTAGATCCATCCGATTCTTTATATTTAAGTTTTTTCTTTCAGCCACAGGGAAGAGGCAACAGCCCGGAAAGCGATGATTCATTAGTGCTGCAGTTTGGATATCCTTCAGGACAATGGATATTCGATCATATGGATTCTATCAGCTTTCCCGCTGCTTTGATACTAATTCAAACCGGTGCAGAACAAATCAATATGAACGATACTATCTGGGCACCGGAGGGCTGCGACACCAATTTATTTATGATCAGC
This sequence comes from Bacteroidales bacterium, assembly GCA_023229245.1. Lineage (GTDB taxonomy): Bacteria > Bacteroidota > Bacteroidia > Bacteroidales > F082 > JALNZU01. Next base: position 12,436 of record JALNZU010000026.1, read on the forward strand.
GACCGGGTGTACACATGGGACGACGATATCACCATGCCGTGCGACAGCATCTTTGTCGAAGAAATTATATGGCGTACCGTATGGGCACATCAAGGGATGAGCATAGACGAGTTTAACGAAAGCGGAAACGAAAACAGCTATTTCAAACAGGTACTGATCCCAATTACTGATACAGTCTTTTTCTCAAAACAATTTCAATTTCGTTTTTTCAACTATGCCAGTATTTCTTATCCTAACTCACCAGGCGATCAGGGAAATGCCGACCAATGGAATGTGGATTTTATCTATCTGAATGCAGATAGAAACGTATCTGATAAGTATTACGACAAGCTTTGTTTCAGCGGGCGAGCACCCACATTTCTGAAAAGATATGAATCCATGCCATACAGGCAATACAGGGTATCACCAATTGCAGCTACCAAGCCGGAGTTGAATCTACTTATTCTCAATTTAAGCAATGAAACCCTGAATACAAAATACATGTACAAGATAGACCAAATAGATGGTAGTCAGCCCTTTATTTACGATGGAGGGAATTGTAACCTGCATCCATTTTTTAGCGATGGGTTTCAAAGCTGCACCTCCGGCTGTGGCAAGAAACATGCCTGCCCGGACGTAAAATCCTTATTTGCATTGAATGTTGAGCAAGACACCGTCTCATTTATGACCTATCACTATATCAGCGATTCGGCCGGCAGCAATATATTGGTGGACTCCTTGGTATATCGGCAGGGCTTTTACAACTACTACGCCTACGACGATGGTACAGCCGAGATGGGCTACAATTTAGAGCCAACCTATTCTTATCTCGCTTATCAGTTTACCCTTGCCACCCCCGACACTTTGAAAGCGATTCATATTTTCTTCAATAAGACCCTGGGAATGACCAATGATATGCGTTTCGATCTGATCGTTTGGAATGATCGCAATCAACATCCTGATGAGATTGTGTACAGGAAGGAGGATCAACGACCTCAATTCAGTGAGAATTTGCTTGGGTTTGCAACTTATAAATTAGATCAGCCGGTGATTCTAAATGGAAATTTTTACATTGGCCTGATGAAAAAAGACCCGGGTAATCTGAATATAGGTCTTGATCGGGTGAATAACAGCCGGGCATATTTATTTTATAAAATAGGTGAGCTTTGGGAGCCAAGTCAGATTGATGGCGCACTGATGATGCGACCGGCTTTTGGCTCGGGTGAGTTTATTGGGATAACCGAAACTAAGCAAACTCATTTCATAAGTCATCATCCCAACCCGGCCAACACACATATCCAATTGGAATTGCACGACAGCCGGATACAACCGGAAATCATTCAGTTAATTGATCTTACCGGACGTATTAATTTAGAAACAAGATGGAACGAAACCATTGATATTTCTGATTTAAAAACCGGCTTGTACATAATCAGGATATACGACAGAAACAAAAATACTGTGTATCAGTCTAAAGTGCTGATCACTCCTTAAGAATTATGGATGCTTATCCTGAAATGCTGCATGATGAGCCTACTGATGAGAACAGTGAGTTGTATGAGCATTTTCGAATAGTGGTTGACAAAAGACAGTCCACATTACGGATTGACAAATTTTTGCTTAACCGATTAGAAAATATTTCAAGGAACAAAATACAACAGACCGCCAAGGCAGGTAATATTCTTGTCAACGATCAAGCTGTGAAATCCAATTATAAAGTCAAGCCTGAAGATGTGATCACGGCTGTTTTCAGCTATCCACCCCGTGAGGTTGAAATAGTTCCGCAGGCTATTCCGCTTGATATTATCTATGAAGATGATTCAATTTTAGTACTCAACAAACAACCAAATTTAGTGGTTCATCCCGGACACGGAAATTTCAGTGGCACATTGCTGCACGCATTAGCCTATCATTTTCAAACTTCCCCATATTATATTCCCGAGAACGGATGTGGCTATTTAGTTCATCGCATTGACAAGGATACTACCGGGCTGATGGTCATTGCCAAAGATGAGATCAGTCAAGCAAAGTTAGCGCGTCAGTTTTTTGAGCGGACGGTAGAGCGAACCTATCAGGCTATTGCCTGGGGTGTGCCCGAGCCGGCAAACGGTACTATTACAGGCCATATCGGACGCAGCACAAAAGACCGTAAGGTGATGGCCGTCTATCCAGATGGTTCATACGGCAAAGAAGCCATCACCTATTATTCATTATTGGAAAATCTCGGATACATAAGTCTGTTGGAATGCAGGTTGCAGACAGGACGAACCCATCAGATCAGAGTTCATTGCAAATATATTGGACACCCTTTGTTTAACGATGCATGGTATGGAGGAAACACCATAGTTAAAGGTACTATCTTCAGTTCGTATCGTCAGTTTATCGATAATTGTTTTAAGCTTATACAACGACAAGCCCTGCATGCCAAGTCATTAGGTTTTATTCATCCTGTCACCCAACAGGAACTGTATTTCGATTCGGAGCTACCGGAAGATATGCAGCAAGTATTGCAAAAATGGAAGACTTATACCGGTAATCGTGACTGAGTTACTACATTAATATGCTATGATAAATTTCAGATTCTTCTCAACTAAGCGATCGTTGATGCGTATGATATAGGCGCCTTTTACCGGATTATACAACTGAATCTGTAACCGCGACCCGGTACGCCGGGCATAAAAAGCGACCTGACGTCCTGACATATCATATATGGATATCTCCGGTTCATCAGTCAGATCTACTCCAAAACTCATCGTAAAACTGCCATCAGCCGGATTAGGAAAAAGAAAAGGCAAGACTGAAATATACGCTTTTCTGTACAGTGTGTCTATATATTGTGTACCATGTGCAATAAGCCGGACATCATAATCACCATATTGCTGATACAGTATTTGTTCCGGTTCTTTTTGTATGCTGTTTTCTGGCTTACCACCAGGGAAATACCATTCATACTGCTCAATTTTACCTTGAGATGTATTCTCAAAGTTGACATATTGATTGATAGCTATTTCCCGGCGTTCGGCCTCAAAGCCGGCTTCCACATATAAGGTGTCAGAACCTATTCCGTTTAAAAATGTGATACCGCTATCATTTGGGTCTAACCATGGCTTTAACTGATGTATCGCATCATTGGCGTTGTCAGTCCATGAAGAACTGAACTTCCCATAAAAGTCATAACCAGTCAGGTTGTTACAAGAAGATGTTCCTCCTGTCAGCAGCCCGATAATTCGTCCATTATTATCGAACAATGGAGAGCCGGATGATCCTCCTTCGGTTACACCATGTCCGTTTTCGGTAGCACTCCAGTTCACACGCCAGTACATAGCCGATGGATCATCGCTTATATACCCATAATTACTTGAAGCAGGTGTTGTAGAATAGCTAGAGATTTTTTTTAAATCCCCGTCGGGATGATGGATACCTACACCAGTCTCTCCTATAGCTTCTTGAAGCGACCAGCCATTAAAATATGCATTGTACGACAAGGGAACCTCCTGAAGCAATTTCAACAGTTTAAAGTCGGAGCCCTGATCGGTACCCGAAACAGCTTTAGCAACCAATGAAGCGCCGGTAAGCGAAACTATGGCGGGCTCCCATAGTGGCTTGTCGCAATCAGGGCTTTCGTAGTTAAAAGCAAAAACCCATTGTTTATAATCTGTAGTGGAAGAATATTCACCACAGTGGTTAGCTGTCAGCAAATACGGAAACCGGTCAGCCAACGCATTATTGATCAAGGAGCCACTGCAATAAAACTGTGCCGAACCTTGTTTAACGATGATTCTAACGACACCCCTTTTTTGTTGTTGCCACTCCGCCCCTTCTTCACAGTTGATATTGACCTGACAAGAGCCCGAAGTGCCAAAACCTAAGCCTGACTTAGAAGGAAACAATAAACCTACTTCGTTAATACTGATACTATAATCAGTGGAATGTATGGATGTCTCAAACTGTAGTCTGAGTGTTTGCGTTTGTATAGGATGTATGGCAAAAGCACCCTCGTTCGGATTACTCAAAACGGTATAAGCTCCATACATCTGATCCAGATCATCATATAAAAACAATCTGCCATACTCACCCGGCTGAAACATATCAAAATACAATCCTATTCCACCATTATCTTCTGCCGATAGCTCGATAGTCCAAATTTTTATGCCTGCTTCCGGTAAGATGATCCAGGTGCCATGCGTATCGGAGTTGATAGCTACTTCAGTTGTTGTGCCTATCATAGGAAGGAAAATCTCTGAGACAACTTGTGGATCTGCCCTCAAATCCTGACGAGCTATTTCTATCGTTTCAACCGGCCAGCCCGAATCGAAAGGAAATGGAGCTAAACTCTCTGTAAACTGTCCTTTTGTGGAAAGACAACTACATATCAAACCATAAATAATGATAAAATATTTTACAGAACTGGTTACATCAAGTTTCATAGGAGGAAAATTAAAAAGCGAAAATAAGGATTGTTAGCGAACGAAAAAAGAGGTGTGCATCATTTTGGGCAAGGAATCATTTGAAATAAGGTATTTTTGCAAAAATCATATGCCATGATAGTCATAACAGGTGCCGCAGGATTTATTGCCAGTGTAGTTGCAGGACTTTTAAATCAGGAAGGATATACCGAATTAGTCCTTGTTGATGATTTTAAAAAAGCTGCTGCTACGGCTAAGACACCCAATTATATCCATAAACAATACTCTTTATTGGTTGAACGGGAAGAGTTTCCTTCCTGGCTTCAGACACATGCCAATGCTATCAGTTGGGTCATCCATCTTGGGGCACGAACCGACACCACCGAGTTCGATCAAGAGATATTCAATCATCTCAACCTCAACTATTCCAAGACCTTATGGAAGCTTTGTACTCAGTTTCAGATTCCGTTGATCTATGCTTCTTCGGCAGCTACTTACGGCTTAGGCGAAAACGGATATAGCGATACACACGATATCGTAGATTCACTCAAGCCTCTCAACCCATACGGACAATCAAAAAATGATTTCGATGCATGGGCTCTTCAGCAGGAGCATCCTCCGTTTTGGGCCGGACTAAAGTTTTTCAATGTATATGGGCCTAACGAGTTTCACAAAGGCCGGATGGCATCAGTGGTTTTCCATGCTTATCACCAAATCAACGCACAAGGCTTTATTAAACTTTTCAGATCACATCGCACGGATATAGCCGATGGACAACAAAAGCGCGACTTTATCTATGTCAAAGATGTGGCTACCCTTATCCTGTTTATGCTCCAAAACAATATCCCTTCCGGTTTATATAATGTGGGCACCGGTCAAGCACGCAGCTTCCTTGATCTGGCAAAATCAGTATTCAATGCCTTGGGAAAAGAAGAACACATTCAATTCATTGATACACCCTTAGATATCCGTGATAAATACCAGTATTTCACTCAGGCCGAAACGAATAAGCTTCGCCATACAGGATATCAATCCACTTTCACTTCATTGGAAGATGGTGTCAGAGAATACGTACAGCAATACCTTATCCCATCAAAGTATTTTTAAGATAATGCCCTGTTTAACAACAGGCTAAGTCAAATCGCCATAGATTGTCTGAACTACTTTACCTTGGTAGCTGGTCATCTACTTTTTTGATAAATATTCAGAGCAGTAACCACAAGCTTGATTCAGATTAAATTGCATTTCAATTTTATTCACTAATTTAGCCTAAACTTATTGATCAATCAGCAATATTTTTTATTTTCATTTTTGGTTGCACTTATAGGGTATTTCAAAGCTTATTTCTTTTTGATTGGGCAGGCCATTTCCTTGTCAAATTCAACCGTTAACTGAATTACCGTTAAGCAATTCACAATGCCGAATTATTTTTGCAGTCTCAATTGGTTGGTTGTTTAAATAAGTTCGAACTAAATGCCCTTGAGGTGCCGGTTGTTTTTGTTGTTTTTTACAACCCGCAAGATCCTCAAGGGCATTCTTCTTTTCAAGCTGTTTCCCCTATTTTCTTCTTCTGTTTTTGATCTGATTCGTTCACCGGATAAGTAATAGTATTTTCTTTACTTTTGCGGTGGCTGTTTTGATCAGCTTTTTCAAGAGAATGTTTTATTCACAACACTTATGACAAAGACTGAAGAATTAACACGTATGGCTTCACAGGTCAGGCGTGATATAGTACGTATGGTTCATGCCAATCAATCGGGGCATCCGGGCGGTTCATTAGGATGTGCTGATTTGTTGGTAGCTTTATATTTCGACCATCTCCGGATCAATTCCGCATCTTTTTCTATGGACGGACATCAAGAGGACTTGTTTTTTCTTTCCAACGGACATATCAGTCCGCTTTTTTACAGCGTGTTAGCCCGTAAGGGTTTTTTTTCCTTGAGTGAGTTAGCTACTTTCCGTGTGATACACAGCCGATTACAAGGTCATCCAACTACTCATGACGGGCTTCCAGGGGTTCGTGTTTCAAGTGGTTCATTAGGACAAGGGCTTTCGGTAGCTATAGGAGCAGCATTAAGCAAGAAGTTGAATAAGGACCCTTATTTAGTATATGTATTGATGGGTGATGGCGAGCAACAAGAAGGGCAGGTATGGGAAGCCGCTATGTATGCAGGAAGTAAAAAAACTGATAACCTGATTGCCATCATCGATTATAATGGGCAACAGATTGATGGACCAGTTGATCAGGTGATGCCATTAGGAAATTTAGAAGCTAAATACAAGGCCTTCGGATGGTCGGTCATCCCATTCAATGGCAACGATATGGAAGAAATACTGCAAACACTTGAAGCAGCCCGTCAACAAGCATTCAAAGGGCAGCCCCAACTGCTGTTGATGCATACTGAAATGGGCTATGGAGTAGATTTTATGACAGGTACCCATCATTGGCACGGCATTGCACCCAATGACGAGCAATTGGCAAGAGCATTGGACCAACTTGAAGAAACCTTAGGCGATTATTAAACGAACTGTGGCATGAATCTAACAATTATAAATCATCAGGACACCCGGTCAGGATTTGGAGCCGGTTTATTGGAAATTAGCAGACAAAATCCTGATGTAGTCGGTTTAGTAGCCGATCTGACAGGCTCATTAAAAATGGATGCGTTTAAAGAAGCCTTTCCAGATCGATTTTTTCAGACGGGCATAGCTGAAGCCAATATGATGGGAATAGCGGCTGGGATGACCATAGGCGGTAAGATACCTTATGCAGCCACTTTTGCCAATTTTGCTACCGGAAGATCATACGATCAGATACGGCAATCAATTGCCTATTCAGCTAAGAATGTGAAAATATGTGCTTCGCACGCAGGCCTTACCTTAGGTGAAGACGGGGCTACACATCAGATATTGGAAGACATAGGATTGATGAAGATGCTGCCGGGAATGACAGTCATTGTACCATGCGACTATAACCAGACCAAAGCTGCTACTATGGCAATTGCTTCCTATCAGGGACCGGTCTATCTAAGATTCGGAAGGCCCAAAGTACCTAACTTCACATTAACCGACAAGCCCTTCATCATCGGCAAAGCCGATCTTTTGGTCGAAGGATCGGATGTAACTATTTTTGCCACAGGGCATATGGTTTGGCAAGCCTATCTTGCCCTAAATGAACTAAAGGAAAAAGGTGTTTCTACTGAGCTGATCAACATTCACACTATCAAACCTTTGGACACCGAAGCTATCATAGCCTCCGTACAAAAGACCCGTTCTGTGGTTACAGCTGAGGAACATCAACGGAACGGTGGCTTAGGTGATAGCATCGCTCAGGTTTTAGCACAACAGCTACCAAGCCCGCAGGAATATGTGGCAGTGAACGATCAGTTCGGTCAAAGCGGCAAACCCGAAGAGCTGTTAAAAGCTTATAAACTGGATTCAAAAGCTATCGTACAGGCTGCCTTAAAAGCCGTAGAGCGAAAGCAACAGCTTTAAACCCAACCATTCCCATGCGAATTTATCTGATAGGATACATGGGTGCAGGCAAAACAACCCTGTCGAAAAAATTAGCCAATTTGTTGGGATACAACTATATTGATCTCGACCAAATGTTCGAGGAGAGGTACAAAATTGAAATTGATTCGTTTTTTAAGAAATACGATGAAAAGGCATTCAGAAATATTGAAAGCCAACTTTTAAAAGAGACTGCCTCACTGAATAGTGTAGTCATAGCTACGGGGGGAGGTACACCTTGTTATCACGACAATATGAGCTGGATGAACCAACACGGCATCACTGTTTATTTGGAGATGCATCCCAGGAGTTTGTTTAAGCGACTGATCCTTTCCAAGAAGAAACGCCCTTTGGTACTTTCTCACCGGCCAGCTGAGTTATTACTATTTATCAAAAACCATTTGGTTGAGCGAAACAAATTTTATAATCAAGCTGCTATCATCATTAAAGGAGAGGACATTGACCCGTCCGATCTCCACCAACGTATCCTCAAGTTTCAAGAGCGCAACTAAGTCTATGTTAGTTGCATAACAAGGGCTTTCAGAAATAATTATCTATTAAAGCATCTAATAATTTTGATATGTTGGTAAGTTCATATACTTTCGTATCATTAAACTTAAATTCAATCCATATGAAAAAAACAATTTTTACTCTTTTGTACAGCTTAATGGCTGTTGTTGTGATGGCCGGTGGCATAGTGACCAACACTAATCAGAGTGCCAGTTTTATACGCAATCCTGCTCGTGATGCGTCTCTTGGCATTGATGCAGCCTATTTTAATCCGGCTGGTCTCAGTTTTCTGCAAGATGGCTTTCATCTGTCGTTAAACAATCAGTTTGTAACGCAGCTACGGCACATTCAAACTTCTTTTCCGGGTTTGAACACCAGCGAATTTGAAGGGCCTGTTTCAGCTCCTTTATTCCCATCGGCTTATGCCGTTTATAAGAAGAATAAGTTTGCTTTTGCTTTGGGATTCAATCCAATAGGCGGAGGTGGTAGTGCCAAGTATGAAGACGGCCTACCTTCGTTTGAGATGCAGGTTGCCTCGCTCCCAGCCGCCCTCAGTGCAGCAGGTATCCCTACATCAGGGTATAGCTTTGATACTGAGTTTGAAGGCAGTTCGATTTATTATGGACTTCAGGCCGGCATAAGCTATCAGCTGAGCGATATAGTAGCTGTGAGTATAGGAGCCCGATATGTGATGATTGATAATAAATATGAAGGCTATTTGCGTGATATCAAGATCAATCCGGTGTTTCCCGTGTTAGGTTATTCAGGTTCTATGGTTTCTGCCCCCTCCTTCTTCACTAATATGGCTGGCATGTTTCAAGGTCTGGCTGGTGTAGCAGGCATGTTACAGCCTTTGGTTGATGGAGGCGGAGCAAATCTCACATTAGAACAAGCACAGTCAATGGGATACCTCACTGCCGAACAAGTGGCCAGCATAGCCGGTGGGTTTGCTATGATAGATCCACAAATTGACCCTATGATGCTCAATATAGCTCAGATACAGGGAGCTTATGCAGCAGCTACACCTGCTTTTCAACAACAACAAATTGCTATGAACGCTAATGCAGAAGCTACTGGCGATAAACAAGTTGACGCTACCCAAAGCGGAACAGGAGTAGTACCTTTCATTGGTGTTGCCCTTAATTTTGAAAAGGTTAACTTTGGTATCAAGTATGAACACAAAGCTGCAATAAAAATTAAGAACGACACCAAGAGAGATGATGTAGGTATGTTTCCTGATGGTGCTGAAGTACCGAGCGACATACCTGGATTGCTTACCTTAGGCCTCTCTTACCGGCCTTCAGACAGGATAACCCTAAGCGCCGGATACCATACTTATTTTGACAAAGCTGCCAACTACGGTAAGATGTTGGACGGGAAATATGTGGAAAACAAAGAAGTTATTGCCCATAACTTATGGGAGTTTGCCTTTGGAATTGATTTTTGGGTCAGCGAAAAATTTATGCTTAGTGCCGGATATTTAGTAACTGAGACAGGTGCTACCAAAGCTTATCAATCCGATCTGAATCATAGCTTGTCCACATTTAGCTTTGCAGGAGGATTGCTTTTCAGAGCAACCGAAAAAATTGATCTTAACTTAGGTGCCTTACGCACTTTCTATTCACCCACAGTGAAAAACTTTGGCTCTTATGGTGAAACTTATAGTAGAAAATCATTATCGTTGGCAATAGGAATCGACTTCCATTTCTAATCATAAATATTGATTCAAATACAACGCCTTTCCTTTTTGGGTAAAGGCGTTTTTTTATGCTGTTTTTGTATGTGAAATGATCTTCCCATCCTATTTTTAAGCCGACCTCCCTATAACTAACTCCCCTTTTCCTATGTTTTATAGTACAGGCAGAAGCAGTGAACTATGCTGCACTACTTGGTAATATGCAGTGCTTTTTTGCATCGTTAGTAAGCCTGATTCTATTGCAAAACTCTTTTACTTTACGTTGTACTCAAACGCATTGCAATACGGGTTTCAGTCTCAAAAAAACCGTGCTGTTATTATATTATTATATATAATCATTTTAAATTAGGGTTGCTTTCTAATCATCTCTCAAAACAAGCCGGCTTTTTATCTACCTTTGTTCAATAATTAACAATGAAAAGACTGAACTAGTATAACTATTTGATTAACTGAAATATATCATTATGAAAGATACACCTATTGCCTATGAAAAAGTTCAGGAAGCCGTTCGATTATGCGGCATTCGTGAAATTGGTAAAGCCTCTATTCGTGAAATTAAGAAGTTAGTTGATGTTATTGAAGAGCTAACGGCTAGTCGTTTCATTCGTATGGAGATGGGGATACCCGGTTTACCTCCTGTTCGACTTGGTGTTGAGGGTCAGATAGCTGCTTTGAAAAAAGGTGTTGCCGCTCTTTATCCTGATATACAAGGCGTAGCCGAATTAAAAAGCGAGACATCCCGTTTCGTCAAACTTTTTATGGACATAGACGTCAGCCCTGAAGGTTGCATCCCTACAGTAGGTTCTATGCAGGCAGGCTTCGTATCCTTCCTGACTATGAGTCGTATTCATGCAGGCCGCAATACAGCTCTGTTTATTGATCCTGGATTCCCGGTACATAAACAACAACATCATGTATTGCAAATCGCCTATGAAACCTTTGATGTGTATGAATACAGAGGTGAAAAGTTACGCACTAAGTTAGAAGAGATTCTGTCCAAAGGGACTATCAGTTATATACTATATTCCAATCCCAATAATCCGTCGTGGATATGCTTTACCGAGCAGGAGTTGCAGATCATAGGTGAGTTGGCCAATAAGTACGATGTAATTATCATGGAGGATCTGGCCTATTTCGGTATGGATTTTCGTCAGGATTACAGCCGGCCGGGACTTCCACCTTTCCAGCCTACTGTAGCCAGATATACCAACAACTATATTTTGTTTATCTCCAGTTCCAAGGCCTTCAGCTATGCAGGTGAGCGAATAGGTATGATGGTGATATCTGACGAGCTGTTCAACAGGCGTTTTCCCGATCTGAAACGGTTTTATCCCAACGATCTGTTAGGACATACCATCATTTTTGGCTCTTTATACCCGCTCAGTTCGGGCACCTCACACTCAGCACAATATGGGCTGATCGCTATGTTGAAAGCAGTAAACGATGGCCGGTTTAACTTTGTTGAAGAAGTGAAGGAATATGGTGAGAAAGCAAAGATCATGAAAAAGTTGTTTACCGACAACGGCTTTAAAATAGTTTACGACACTGATGTAGACAGGCCTATAGCTGATGGATTCTACTTTACCTATTCTTATCCGGGATTTACAGGCGTTGAACTATTAGAGAAAATGTTATACTATGGTATCAGCGCCATCTCGTTAGACATCACCGGCAGCGAGCGCCATGAAGGCATACGGGCATGTACTTCGCTGATTCAGCGAGACCAGTTTGATGACTTGGAATACCGGTTAAAGAAATTTCACGAAGACTATCCCTTATAAAAACCGAAGCCTCATATGCAGTGTATAAAAACCATAAAAAAGGCATCTTCTTATTGCTTATTTATACTCTTTATAAATTGCTTATTTAAAGGCAAAAAGGTCGCTTTTATACAGGTTTTAACGGCTTTTGTTTCGTAATTTTGTAGCAGAAGAAAAAAATCATTAAAATAAAAATATTATGGCAAAAATAGTAGGAGCGATAGTGGTGGACGAGCAAAAATGCAAAGGATGTGGCATTTGTGTTCCAGCCTGCCCTTTCGCAGTTATTGAGCTATCGGAAGAAGTAAATGGTAAAGGGTACCATTTTGCATATATGCATTATCCGGAAGGTTGTACTGGGTGCATGAATTGTGCCATTGTGTGTCCTGACGGGGTTATTACTGTTTACAGAACAAAAGTTTAACAATAAAGTAAAGAAAGATATGGGTGAATTGAGATTAATGAAGGGTAATGAGGCATTAGCCGAGGCTGCTATACGCGCTGGTGTAGATGCCTATTTTGGTTATCCTATCACTCCTCAATCGGAAGTGATTGAATATCTGATGGCTGAAAAGCCAGAAGAGCGGACAGGCATGGTAGTCCTTCAGGCCGAGAGTGAGTTGGCTGCAATCAACATGGTATATGGTGCTGCCGGTGCCGGAAAAAAAGTAATGACATCATCCTCAAGTCCGGGCGTCAGTTTAAAGCAAGAAGGCTTGTCCTATATAGCAGGAGCCGAGCTGCCATGCGTATATGCCAACGTAGTCAGAGGCGGCCCGGGATTAGGAACTATACAACCTTCACAGGCTGATTATTTTCAAAGTGTGAAAGGCGGAGGACATGGCGACTATAAACAAATAGTGCTTGCTCCGGCCTCGGTGCAGGAAATGGCCGACTTTGTCAAGTTAGGATTTGAATTAGCGTTTCAATACAGGATAGCTGTGCTGATACTGTCCGATGGAGTGATAGGTCAGATGATGGAAAAGGTAGAGCTGTTCGAGCAGATGCCTCGCATGTCGGATGATGAAATTGCAGAGAAGTATCCATGGGCTGTTACCGGCAAGAAAAAAGGAGCCGAGCGCACTATTATCACTTCTTTAGATTTAGACTCCCGCAAGATGGAAGAGCATAACCATCATCTGCAACGAAAATATGCCGAGATAATTGATAAAGAAGTACGCTACGAGCTCATTCAATGCGATGATGCCGAGTACATCATTGTTGCGTATGGTTCGAGTGCAAGGATCGCACAGAAGACCATTCAGTTAGCTCGTGAGAAGGGGATCAAAGTAGGGTTGTTACGTTTAATTACACTCTTTCCGTTTCCAAATGTTCAGATACAGGAACTATGCAAACGAGGGATCAAAGGATGGTTAGCCGTTGAAATGAGTGCCGGTCAAATGGTAGAAGATGTGATGTTAGCTGTGAACGGAAACGGAAAAGTAGCTCACTACGGACGATACGGTGGAATAGTACATACACCTGAAGAGGTACTACAAGCTTTGGAAGAAAAAATTATAGGAGAATAAGTCATGTCAACAATCACATTAGAAGATATTATTAAGCCGGAAAATCTGGTCTATAAAAAGACAGAACTACTTACTGATAACGTGATGAGCTATTGTCCGGGATGCGGGCATGGCACAGCTCACCGTATCACTATGGAGGTTATTGAAGAGTTCGACTTAGAAGAGAAAACCATAGGTATTGCTCCGGTCGGATGCTCTGTTTTAGCCTATGAATTTATGAATATTGATATGATACAAGCAGCTCATGGCCGTGCGCCTGCTGTTGCCACAGGTATCAAAAGGGTTTATCCCAATAAGATAGTATTCAGCTATCAGGGTGATGGCGACTTAGCCGCTATAGGTACAGCCGAAACTATACACGCATGCAACAGAGGTGAGCGTATAGTGATCATCTTTATCAATAATGGAATATACGGGATGACGGGAGGGCAAATGGCACCTACTACCCTACCGGGTATGATATCGTCCACATCACCCTACGGAAGAGTAGTAGAAAGCATGGGGAACCCACTGAAAATAACAGAATTAGTAGCACAGCTACCCGGAACTTACTTCGTCACCCGACAAGCAGTACACACCCCGGCAGCCGTACGAAGAACAAAAAGAGCCATAAAAAAGGCATTTGAGAATCAATTGACTAATAAACCAGGACTTTCCTTTGTCGAAATTGTATCCAACTGCAACTCAGGATGGAAGATGACACCGGTTGACTCAAACATTTGGATGGAAGAAAATATGTTCCCCTATTATCCACTAGGAGATATCAAAGTTGATGGTGAATTGGTCAAACAAAAGTAAATCACAAAAAGTATAACTATGACTGAAGAACTTATCATAGCAGGATTTGGAGGACAAGGGGTTCTCTCTATGGGTAAAATATTGGCATATAGTGGTATCATGCAGGATCAGGAAGTAGCATGGATGCCATCATATGGCCCCGAAATGCGTGGTGGCACAGCCAATGTGATTGTGATCGTAAGCGATGAAAGGATCAGTTCGCCCATACTCACAAAATTTGATACAGCCATCATATTGAATCAACCGTCAATGGATAAATTTGAAGAAGCTGTAAAGCCAGGTGGAGTCCTTTTGTACGATCCTAACGGGATCACAAGACATCCTACAAGGAAAGACATCAATATCTATCAGATTGAAGGTGCTCAAATAGCAACGGAAATGGGAAATACTAAGATTTTCAACATGATAGTACTAGGAGGCTATCTGAAAGTCAAACCCATCGTCCAACTTGAAAACGTACTTAAAGGTCTGAAAGAATCTTTGCCTGAACGCTATCATCACCTGATACCAATGAACGAGCAAGCATTGAATATGGGTATGAAACATGTGCAGGCAGCTCATTTGAATAATTAATACTATAGTCCTAATATGGCTTTGTAATCATATTTTTTAATTGAATAGAGCCAAAACCATTACCTAAGCCTGCTTCGAGCTTCTCGAAGCGGCTTTTTTTGTTTATTTGTGCCATGGATCAGAAACTAAAACAATTGTTGGACGAAGCGTATCATACCTACAATAATCCTGAATTTATTGCAGACGACCCTATTCAAATCCCACATCAATTTCAACAAAAGGAGGATATCGAGATTTCCGGCTTCTTAGCAGCTGTTTTAGCATGGGGACAACGTAAGACCATCATTAAAAAGGCTGAAGAACTGATCCGTCTGATGGATGGAAAACCGTATTATTTCATCACGACAGCAAACGAAAAGGACTATAGTTTGTTCTATGATTTCAGACATCGAACATTTAATGGAGACGACTGTGTAAGCATTTTATTGGCTATAGCTCATCTGTATAACAATTTGGGTGGTTTAGAGCAGGTTTTCACTCAGGGGTTTCGTACAGGAGGTGCCTATACCGCTATCAATAGTCTGTTTGATGAGATATTTAAGCTTCCACATCTGAAGCGTACTCAAAAACATATCGCACGTCCTTCACAAGGATCGGCAGCAAAACGCATCAATATGTTTCTACGGTGGATGGTACGTAAGGATGATAAAGGAGTGGACTTTGGCTTGTGGAATGGCATCAGTACGGCAGAACTCGTTTGTCCGCTTGATCTCCATTCAGGCAGAATGGCCAGACAACTTGGATTATTGACCCGAAAACAAAACGATTGGAAAGCAGCTATTGAACTTACTCATAAGCTAAAAGTCTTTGATCCTATTGACCCGGTGAAGTACGATTTTGCACTTTTTGGAGCCAGCATGTACCAACACAAACCTATATCAGAAAAGAAGCTGTAAGTTTACTAAAATCAACACAGTATGAAAAAGCTATTGTTGTCGTTTATAGTCGCTGTTATCTTCAGTGTACCAAGCTACTCCCAATCTTTGGATTATGCCTATTCCACTTTTATACAGTCCGATTTTGAGCTCCCGTTTCGCATCCTATGGCCTATGGATTTTGACAGCACTGTACAATATCCTGTGCTGTTGTTTTTACATGGAGCAGGAGAGAGAGGCAGCGACAATGAAAAACAGTTAGTGCACGGAGGAGATTATTTCACAGTTCAGAACTTGACCAACACTGCTCCACTGATTGTCATTTTTCCTCAATGCCCTGAAGATCAGTATTGGGCAACAGTGCATATAGAGATTTCCAAAGACGGTAGCAGAGATTTTCAGTTCACTCCAGATCAAGGGCCGGGAGCAGCATTACAGTCTGTATTGCACCTGATCGACAGCCTGCTGCTTCAACCTTGGGTTAATCCTTCACGGTTCTATATTGGAGGTTTATCTATGGGCGGGATGGGAACATTAGAACTGATCTATAACCGGCCACAAACCTTTGCCGCCGCATTCGCCATCGCAGCTGGTGGTAATGAGATCATACTCACTCAAAAAATATCCGATACCCCTTTGTGGCTCTTTCACGGAGAAGCAGATAATATCGTCCCGTCACAGTTTTCAGAAAAACTGTTTCTTCGTTTGCAAGAACAACACTCTCATGTCTTGATGACATTATATCCAGATATAGGACATAATGCATGGGATCAGGTATTTAGCAATACACACCTTTTGTCATGGCTGCTCAGCCATGCACGAGACGGTTCAAAATGAAATCAATCAGATGAATCATAGTATGAAAAGCTTCTATCGTATTCTGTTACCCTGTTTATTAGCTGTAAGTCTCTCTTTTCAGGTTAGGGCTCAACCCATTATATTTGAAGATTTTAAAGTCGTACAGCTTGCGAAAGGCTTCCAACATATGGCTAATCCGGTTTTTTCATCTGATGCCAGTATATTATATTTTGAAGCAGGCACTCCAAGCCTAAGTCAGATCATGGGCATAGGTTTAGAAGAACCAGATTTTGTATTTCAATTATCTTCGGATAAAGAAAAACTGCAAATGCCTGCTCCTCATCCTGATAACGAAAGGATGATAGCTGTTTCCCAATTTTCAGGCAAACATAAGGTGCATATAATATCTTCAAACACATCCGGATTAGATAAAATACTGACACGAAAAGTTGAGCTGCTTTGGCCTGCTTTCAATTCGTCGGGGAACCTTTTAAGTTTTGCCGGGAAACAAGAAAATAATACGCATTATCAACTGATGACGTATGATTTTGTGTACGACAATTTAAATCTGCTCACTTCTTCAAACCAGGATATTGCTTATCCAAGATGGTCGCCTTCAGGAAGTTATATCAGTTATCATCATTTGAATGAATATGGCAGATCAGCTGGGAATATCCAAATCGTTTATTGGGATGGCCTCCCATGGAAAACCATACACAATGACAGTTTATCGCTGTCGGACGCTTGCTGGGGAAAAAGCAAACAAAAGATCATTTGCACTGCCTATGGCTCAACAGGCTATTGGCTGCTGATGATAAATATACAGGACGGCTCGATACGACCATTGGTATTCAGCAAAAACGAGATCAAAACGCCAGACTGGTCGCCGGATAGCGAAAAGATAGCATTTATACTACAAGATGACCATAGCAGAACCAAACTGTATGTATTGTTTCTCAACTAAGTTAATAAATCTGCTAAGAATATTGTAGGTTGAAACCAATCTGTTGATCCTAACATATCGTAATGAGTGTGATGTGTCAGCAGGAGTAAATAATAATCTTTATTTTTAGAAACTATTAAGAGTTCAGCTTTTGTGGTACTACAGGCTTTCGTGTATCTTTGCCGCACACAAAATAGAATGCCCGTGCATGTGTTAACCTTTATGAAGCGATAGGATTTGAATATAAACCTGAATAATAAACTGAAACGAATTCTTCTGTTTCGAATACTATAATTGACGTATGTACTGTAAGTAACTTAGTCATTATCTGATGAAAGAATCTATCCGCATAAAAAATCGTCGTCTGAGTTTTGAGTATTTCATACTTGAAACATACACCGCTGGTATTGTACTGACAGGTACAGAGATAAAAAGTATTCGTGCAGGAAAAGTCAGTTTATCAGATTCATTTTGTTCTTTTAGTGGTGATGAGTTGTTTGTCAGAGAGATGCATATATCTGAATACAGTTTTGGAACGCACTACAATCATGAACCCAAGCGCGACCGTAAGTTACTGTTAAACAGGCGTGAATTGAAAAAATTATCGGGTAAGGTAAAAGAAAGGGGATTCACTATAGTTCCGGTTGAACTGTATGTAGATGAAAACGGACGGGCAAAACTAACCATAGCTCTGGCACGCGGAAAACATCATTACGACAAGCGTGAAGACCTCAAAAAAAGAGATTCGAAACGTGAAATTGACCGACTGACAAAATACTAATTTACTATGAGAACTTTACTATCAACCATACTCGTATTTCTCTCATTCCATATCCTGGCTCAGGAAAAAATCCAATGGTTAAGTTTTGAAGAAGCCCTTGAGAAAGTACAGCAGCATCCTCAAAAAATAATTATTGACATGTACACCGATTGGTGCGGCTGGTGTGTGAAAATGGACAACACTACCTTCAGCGATCCCGTTATAATCAAGTATATCAATGAAAATTTTTATGCAGTAAAATTTGATGCCGAGCGAACCGACACAGTCTTTTTCAATGGAAAGCAATATATTAACTCCAATCCGGATAAGAAGAGAAGCTCACATCAACTCGCACAATTGCTGATGAACGGTAGGATGTCGTATCCCTCTTATGTGTTTATGAATGAAGAACTAAAAGTAATCACTGTAGTCCCAGGCTATTTCCCTGCCGACAAATTCGAGCCTGTATTGCATTATTTTGGAGAAGAAGCATATCAAACAACCGATTGGCAAACCTTTAATGCGAGATTTAAGACTATCTATTAAACAACTAGTAGCAGGCCTATAAGCTTTTGACTATCAGCATGACACATCACTTCCCTTATTAGATTCAGGGCTATTTGTATGTTAGCTTGAATGATTACTGTGTTCGTATGGATCGCAGATCACTATGTGGATCTGTCAATCTTCGGCTATAGTTATACTGATGATCTTGTCTCCTGCCTTGATTTGATCAATCACATCCACATTTTCGATCACCTTACCAAATACGGTATGATTTCTATCTAAGTGTGCGGTATTTTCTCTGTTATGGCAGATAAAAAATTGGGAGCCACCTGTATTTCGGCCAGCATGCGCCATTGAGATCACACCTCTATCGTGGTACTGCTTTTCGCCATCCAACTCGCATGGGATGGTATAGCCCGGACCTCCGGTACCATTTCCCTTCGGGCAGCCACCCTGGATCACAAAATCGGGTATCACCCTGTGAAAGCTAAGCCCATCATAAAAACCTGAATTACTCAGCTTCACAAAATTGGCTACTGTTAAAGGAGCATCATCTTCATATAATTCCAAAACCATAGTACCTTTGGAGGTGATCATACTTGCTTTTTTCATACAGTTTATTTTATATCCGTTTAAAATGTTATAACTTTATTTTTATCTGATTTATATACAAACCCTTCATTTTCACTGTTTTATTCTGTGCAGGCACTTGGCATGAGCTTATTTTTTTTTTACAATCGCAAGATGAGCCGAATCAACTTTGCAAGCATAGGCTTCTACAAAAAGTAATTCTCATCTGACCCGACTCTTATGAATTTACCTGTTTACTTAGCTTAACGAACTACACGCATTGATTTGTTCCATCTGATCTTGCCATCAAACAGTGATTTTTCTTTATCAAGCGACAGCCATACGAACACAGCTTTTCCAACTATATGGTCTTGTGGCACAAAGCCCCATATCCTTGAATCGGCCGAATTATGCCTGTTATCGCCCATCATCCAGTAATAATCCATCGCAAAGGTGTATGAGGTTTCTTTCCTGCCATTGATCAAAATATTGCCTTGTTCATCCATGCTGATCGTATTTCCTTCGTACGCATGAATAATTCTTCGGTATAAGGGTAAGGTTTCTTGCGTAAGATCAACAGTAACGCCTTTTGCTGGAATAACTAAAGGACCATAATTATCGATATTCCAGGGATATACCTCACTGTTTGGGAATACTTCATCATGACGTTCGCCTGCATTTTCTAACATACGAGTAACCGATTTCACATTCCCTAAAGTCTTTAATTCGTTGGCTATTGCCTCGCTGATCCAGAACACATATTCACCCGAACTATTTCCCATCCGTCCTTCGGTGATATTGAGTTTGTTTAATAAACGCTGATTGATCCCGGTACCATCAGTAACTACATGATATCTGAACTGTATGATACCTGGCGACTGATTGAGATCACCATTTACGTACAGATCACCTTGTCGGATTTCTATGGTATCACCGGGTAGTCCAACACAGCGTTTGATATAATTCTCGCGCTTGTCAACTGGTCGGGAAACAATTTTCCCGAAGTTGCGTTCATCCGACCAAACTCTTTCTCTACCATACTGTCTGACTAACTGATAGTAGCTTACATTACTCTGAAACCGCAAACTCACCGTATCTCCATCGGGATAATTAAATACAACGGCATCGTTACGCTTGATAGGGCCTAAACCGGCAAAACGATAATACGGCCATTTCACCCATTCTACATATGAACTGGCGGTCTGGCTCCATGGTAAGGTATGATGAACAAAAGGAAAAGCTATGGGAGTATTGGGTAAGCGAGGACCATACGCAATTTTGCTTACAAACAAGAAATCGCCAACCAACAAAGATTTTTCCATGCTGGAGGTAGGGATAGTATAAGCTTCAAACAAAAAAGTACGGATAATAGTAGCAGCTACTACCGCAAAAATGATGGCGTCTACCCATTCACGCAAAGGCCCTTTAGCTACCTTAACTTTAAATTGAGGGTCCTGATAATCAATATTCTGTATGGAAAGATATGGAAAATAAACTACAGGAAACAATACTGCTAATAACTGCTGCCAAAGCTTTTCATGTCCAAAACAACGAATCAGCTCAATGATCATCAGCATGTAAACAAAAATATTGATGAACGGAATAATGATGAAAACATACCACCAGAGCGGCTTTTTGATGATCTTTAAAAACATATACAAATTCCAGAATGGAATAAGAGTATGAAATCCTTGTACACCTGCTTTTATAAATAATTTCCAGGCAAAAACCGTTGGAATTGTTAACAGCAAGGGGATGATGATAATCAGTTGCAGCATTTTATTTTTTTTGCGAAATTAAACAACTAAATCCAAGTCTTATAGTTGGTATTGTTAATAATTCATAATCAATCTACTAACACTCGTTGACCGAAAAAATATGAACGAAAATCTATGGGGTTAAAGTCAATTATCATAGTATAATCTTGCGTAATATCCTTCAAAATTTCAACAGATCTTTCATAGTAAATACTCCGGTCTTTCCATAAAGGAACTCAGCAGCTAACAAGGCTCCGGCAGCAAAGGCTTCCCGGCTCAGGGCTTCATGGCTAAGCCTTATGATCTCATGCTTCGATTCGGCTTTCACTTCATGATATCCTTTAATATTGCCTTCCCTCACCACCTTGATTGGAAGCACCTCTTCCTCCAAATATTGTGATTCACTTATCTTCCACTCACGCTGACTATTGCTGTTTTCAATAATATCTGTTGCAAGGCGAATGGCAGTACCGCTTGGAGCATCAAGCTTATGGATATGATGCCTTTCTTCCATGCTGAACCTATAATCAAACTGATTCAACATACGGGTTAGAGATAGGTTCAACGCAAACACCGCATTCATACCAACCGAAAAATTTGGCGCATAGAACAAGGCTGCTTTGGCTTTACTACAGATAGTCTGTACTTCTTCCAACCGGTCATACCATCCGGTCGTACCTACTACCACAGGCAAAGCAGCATTGAAACAATGGATCATATTATCTACAGCAGCTTCAGGTATGCTGAAATCTATAGCTATATCGCTGGTTGATAGCACTTCTGCATATTTTTCCCAGTCTTCGGCTTGATCAATGATACCATGTATCATATGGCCACGCACAGCTGCAAGTTCGGCCAGCATCTGCCCCATTTTACCATATCCTATCAGAGTGATTTTTAAAGGTTTCAATTTAAAAAGTATATCTTAAAGTTATCAACTGGCGTGCATGCGAAAAGGGTTGGTCTCCAAGTTTAGGTTGAATCTTAGATTCAGCGGCTGGCATTAGCTCAACACTGAGATCTTCGCTGAGGTCATAATAAAACAAATGTGCATCAACCGTTGCATCGATAATATTCAACAAATACCATACTCCCATAAGTATCCAACTTACTTCGGTGTTTCGGCGGAAATAATCGCGTATGATCATCAGGTCGCTGGCGGGATACCGTCCAACGTATTTATTATCAATTGGATATTCCTCGCCTGCTGAGACATAATTAAATGCTTCTTTTGCAATGCGGTATTCTTTCTGGTTGTCCAATGCAAAATAAGTGATTGTAGCAAACCCGGCATAGACAATGGGTATTTTCCAATATTTTTTGTTATATGCTTGTCCTAATCCGGGTAGTATTGCTGCATATATTGTTGCTTTATGCGGTGAATGGGTGTATATCTCCGGCTGTTCATCGGGAGCTTGTGTAGCAGGTTGTGAGTAGGCAAGCTGTGATGAGGCCATGATCACAATTGCTCCGATGAGAATGGGTACGCGCATCAGCTTTTTGGATTGATCAAGGTACTAAATAGCCTTTCAAGCTCAATATCGTTGTTAAACCGAATGGTGATAGATCCTTTCCCTTGTGCATTCCGACGGATATCTAATTTAGTATCAAGTTGTTTTGACAATGAATCTAATTGCGATTTATAAAGAGCCGGTACTATATTCATTTTTTCGGTCTTCTTTTTTTCAGCTGGTAGCTGAATCTTACGTACCATAGCTTCTACCTGCCTTACGTTCAGTTCATGGTCAATCATTTGTTGCAGCAGCAACAGTTGTTGTTTATCATCCTGAAGGTTTATCAAAGCTCTGGCATGTCCCATTGATATATGACCATCCCGAAGTGCTACCTGTACTTCTGCCGGTAGCTTCAACAGTCGTAAGAAGTTAGTGATAGTTGTTCTGTTTTTTCCTACTCTTTCGCTGAGCTGTTCCTGAGTAAGCTGGCATTCATCTATCAGCCGTTGATATGATATTGCTATTTCAAGAGCGTTAAGATTTTTGCGGTGAATATTTTCTATCAGAGCCATTTCAAGCATCTGCTCATCGTTGGCTACTCGAATGAATACCGGGACTTTTTCTAATCCGGCAATTTTCGATGCTCTCAGACGCCTTTCACCTGATATAAGCTGATATTTATCAAACCCTAATTTACGAACGGTAACCGGTTGAATAACACCTTGTGTTTGAATGGATGTAGCCAGTTCGCGCAATCCCATATCATCAAAATCGGAACGGGGTTGAAACGGGTTAGCTTCAATTTTTTCTAATTCTATCTCGGCAATGGCTCCGGCCACATAATTCCCTGAAATATCCTGTGACGTAATATCGGTATCCGGGCTTTGTAGGATTGCTTCCAATCCTCTTCCAAGGCCTCTTTTTCTAGATTTGGATGGATTTTGCTGACTCAATTTAATTTCCTCCTGACTTTTCTACAAGTTTGTTTTTTTGAATGATTTCGCGTGCCAAGTTAAGATAATTTACTGCACCCGTACTTGTTGCATCGTGCATGATGATTGTCTCACCAAAGCTGGGGGCCTCACTTAGCCGTGTATTACGGTTTATGATGGTTTCAAAAACCATTTGCTGAAAATGGGTCTTCACCTCTTCGACTACTTGTTTTGAAAGGCGTAATCTGGAATCGAACATCGTAAGTAATATGCCTTCTATATCAAGGTTTGGATTTAGTCGGGTTTGAACTATCTTAATGGTATTCAACAACTTCCCTAATCCTTCTAATGCAAAATATTCGCATTGGACCGGGATAATAACCGAATCGGCAGCTGTTAACGCATTGATAGTGATAAGCCCTAATGAAGGTGAACAATCAATGATAATAAAGTCATACTCATCTTTTATTGGTTCAATCACTTTTGCCATCATACGTTCTCTATCCGACATATGTATCATCTCTATCTCAGCACCTACCAAATCAATATGTGCCGGTAGCAGATATAAATATGGTGTATTGGTTTCGACTACCACTTGTTTAGGGTCGTGATTTTCGATGATGCACTCGTATATGCTATATTTTATATCTCTGGGATCATAACCAAGTCCTGAGGTAGCGTTAGCCTGTGGGTCGGCATCGATGATCAGGGTTCTAAACTCCAACACCGCCAGACTGGCAGCCAGATTGATGGCAGTAGTAGTTTTACCTACACCACCTTTTTGATTTGCTATGGCAATAATTTTCCCCATATCTCGTACCGTACTATTCCAAGTGTTAATAATTCTTTTAGCCCTCTGAACCTATCCCAAAGGGATATTATCAGCTGTTGCTGTTAAAAGTATTCACAATCGCTGATCAAGTCGTATCTACAAAACTTTCATACACAAACTATTATTCTAGCAGTATATTGTATGCAGCACACAGAGATTCAACTAAGCGGATGAACACATGCAATCGGATCAACTTACGCACAATTTTTGTCATACTGCGTGTATTGGCAATGGCAAAACAAGTGCAGGCTCATTTTTTCTTGCATTGAGTTCAGCCTCTGATACCAGAATTACAATTCCTATGTACTTATATCTCCATCTGTACTCTGATTCTCTTCCTTCAGATAATCATCCGGAAACTCACCGGTCTCAATAAAATGAATAGACTCGGTAAGACTTTTCATAAATTTTTCAAAGTCTTCTTTGTACAAGAATAGCTTGTGTTTTTCATAGAAAAATTTTCCTTGATCATTGCTGAATCTTCGTTTACTTTCAGTGATGGTCAAATATTTTTCATCATTTCTTGTTTGTTTTACATCGAAAAAATAGGTTCTCTTCCCTGCACGGGTAGTACGGGAAAACAAGCCTTCCCTTCTCTCGATATTTTCTTGCTCATCCATCTTCGCTTATATTTGATTCAACAAAATTCCCTATGCAAAGGTAAAAAAGTTTTTTTGCAATCAACATCTTAAAAAATACTGTAGCGAGGCTTGACTCATTTACGCACAAATACCTGCCATAAAAAAGTTGTCCTGTACAAAATGATAGAATAGTTTCGATGTTGGTTTGTGCAAGCTTACAAAAAGCAAAGAGGTCAAATAAAAAACAAAGATCATACAGAGAAAATCATAATAAAGCCGTGTCTAACACGTTGTAAGGTTAATTGAGTAGTCACATATTTAGCTCTTATGAAAAATAATATACCTATCTGTCTCATCCTCCTTATCCTGTTAGTTAGTGCATGCAAAAAAAAATCAAACGACACTATTCATCCCACTGACAAGGAGTTTGTAAGTTTTCAGTTTAAAGCTGGTTTGAACCCTGATCTCACAAATACTGTAGAGGGTCAAATAATTGATTCTCTTATAGTTCTTGAAATATCTCAGACAATAAATAATGAAGCTTTAATTGCAAGCTTTGAGTTTAAAGGGAAGGCTGTATTTATTGGAACGGCTGAACAAAAATCGGGAGTGACTATCAACGACTTTTCTCAACCTATTGATTATATAATACATGCCAAAGATAATAGCACAAAAAAATATACTGTGATCGTCAAACGATCGGATGATCTGAAAACAGTGCTCCCGCATATTTTTATAGAAGTAGAAGATGGTGCTGAAATAGTAGAAAAAGACACCTACCTACATGCCACTATCACTATAGACGGTAAAGGAAGCTACGAAGACTACACTGGATTGACACAAATCAAAGGCAGGGGTAATACAAGCTGGTATTTACCTAAGAAACCGTATCGGCTCAAGCTTCATGTAAAAGCTCCGCTCTTGGGATTGCCCGCATACAAAGACTGGGTATTGCTTGCCGAGTATCTTGATGGAAGCATGTTGTATAACTCCGTCCCTTTCAAAGCTGCCCGGCAGTTGGGCATTCCTTATACCAATCATATCATACCGGTAGAGCTGACTATCAACAATGTGTATAAAGGTGTGTATGCCTTTACCGAACACAAAGAAGTAGGGGTCGGTCGTATTGATATTGGAAAAAACGGCTTACTGCTTGAGTTGGACAATAACTATGATGAAGACTGGAAATTTCAGTCGAATTATTTTGGCTTGCCGGTGATGATTCAATATCCAAAGAGCAAGGATATGAACAATGAACGCTTAGCTGCAATACGGGCTGATTTTGAGACATTCGAGAGTTTGGTATTTGACGACTCATTTCCAGACAACAATTATTTGGATTATATTGATGATCAAGCTTTTGTGGACTATTTGATAGTGTATGAGCTGACACTGAATCAGGAGATCAATCATCCAAAAAGCACGTATATCAACAAGCTTGCAGGCGGTAAATACCGCATGGGTATTATATGGGATTTTGACTGGGCATATGGATTCAAGCCCGAAACAGGTCATTATTATGAACAAACAGCTACCTGGCCTTTATTCGTTGATATTTCGTATCCGGGTACCCTATTTTTCAAACGCCTGATGGAGGCACCTCATATGCAGCAGCTGTTCAAGGAAAGATGGAACTGGTTTATTACCTATAAATACAGGGAGTTAAAGGAATATGTCAGAGTTTATGCATATACCATACAGCCTGCATTAGCCAACGATCACGACTTATGGGGGCCACGTGGCTCTACCGGAAATACTGAACAAGACCTGCAAAAAGTATTGAACTGGCTTGAAGCACGTAAAAATTTTATAGATAGCAATATCAACAATTTCTAAGCGTTTACACAAGTCAACAAATGATGTAGTTCAGTCTGGTCTGCTTGACGCGATAATCCATGCCATTTCATTGTGTGAACCTGCAAACGAAGCAGATCAGTTTTATAAGTAGCTCTTTAAAATAGTAAGTATGAATCACAAACTAATTACATTCAGTCTCATTGTTTTAGTTGCTTTAGCAGCATGCAAAAAAAAGCAGCCCGATCCACCTGTATTATCGACAGATAAAGCTTTTATCAGTTTTACCTTAGAAAAAGAACTCAATCCTGTTTTGTCTGAGACTGTTTCAGCCGAGATAGGCACGAACGAAATCTTGTTACATATTCCCAAGATCGCCCAAAGGGAAGAGCTGATCGCCAGCTTTGAATATAAGGGTATTACAGTTTTTCTGGATACGACAGAACAAGTATCGGGTATAAGCTCTAACTTTTTTAACCAGCCACTTTCATACGTGATTCATGCTGAAGACAGCTCTAAGACGAGTTATTCCGTTACTGTTACATGGGTACCGGAACCGGGTCCCGTACTGCCTCATATTTTCATTCAACTATATGATGATCACCAGATAGGCGATATCAATAAAGAAAATTATATCACTGGCTATATGGAAATAGACGGCAAAGGAAAATACGATATATACGAAGGGGAGTTAGAAATAAAAGGCAGAGGAAACAACACCTGGACTTTACCAAAAAAACCTTATAGACTAAAGCTAACAGAAAAAGCATCGCTGTTAGATTTACCTGCCTATAAAGACTGGGTTTTGTTAGCTGAATATCTTGATGGAACAATGTTGTACAACTCAATCCCATTCAAGACGGGTCATTTATTAGATATTCCGTACACCAACCATATGTTTCCTGTGGAGCTCACAATTAATGGAGAATATCAGGGCGTCTATACATTTACCGAAAACAAGGATGTTGGGGAAGATCGTATAGATATTGGAGCCGACGGCGTTCTCCTTGAAATGGATTCCTCTTTGGACGAAGACTGGTGTTTTGTTTCAGACAAGTACGAGCTGCCTGTGATGATCCAGAATCCAAAAAGCAAGAACATAACCGAAGAGCTCTTTAATGAAATCAAGGATGACTTTGAACAGTTTGAGGCTTTGCTCTTTGAGGATGATTTTCCAAACAACGAGTATTTAAACTATTTCGATGATCTTGCCTTTGTGAATTATATGATCGTACATCAACTTACTTTGAATCAGGAAATTAATATTCCGAGAAGCACATATATCAACAGGCCGGTTGGTGAGAAATATAATATGGGTATCTTATGGGATTTCGACTGGGGATTCGGATACAGCCTTACCAGAGAACACTTTGATATGTCAGCGGTAAATGCCCCTTTATTAGGAAATCAAAAACCGGGTTCACTATTTTTTCAAAGACTGATGAGTGATCCTCATATGAAAAACTTATTCAAGGACAGATGGAACTGGTTTAAAACAAATAAATACAAAGAGTTAAAGGAGTATGTATCAGAATATGCCTTTACTATTCAACCTGCCTTAGCCGATGATCATGCCCTTTGGGGTGAGAGGGGCTCAACGGGCAATACCGAGCAAGACCTGCAAAAGGTGTTGGATTGGTTGGACGCCCGAGTAAGTTATATCGACGGATATATAAGCGATTTCTGAGCTTTCTTTTCCCGCTTAACAGAATACAAAAGACCGTGCCGACTGAGATGGAAAGCCTAACAGTGGTACGGTTTTCTATAAAGTGTTCCAAACCTGATATGCGAGCTACTGTTAGCAAATGAGATAGACCGATTCTATTATGAGAAAATCATAAGATATAAGACCCAGTGTAGAAGGCTATAACAACTCTATACTTAAAATTTCTATCTTCAACTTTTGTTTATCCAAGAGGGTAATTCAGATAAAATACCATACAAAACTGAATAAGCCAACCATACTTCTTATTTTTGTCAAGGAATTGCGTCACATAGTGAATGGATGTTCCTCACATATTTACATGATCATTCATTGATTAGCAATCCTCTCTAAAGCAGTAGTGATGATAATACGGTTTTCGATCAAACAGCGTCTGAATCAGCCCATGTTATTAGTGGCTCGATTAGCGTTCGTGTTTGTTATACTTAGTTTTACACGCTGGTTATTCTATATCTTCAACCTGAATAGCTTCCATCATATCCGATTTGGCGAGCTCATGCAAATAATGTTTGTCGGCATACGCTACGATGCCAGTGTCATCGCTTATTTCAATCTGCTTTTTATTTTCTTGAGCCTGCTTCCATTTAGTTTCAGGTATCACCCCTTATACGAAAAATCATTACGGATAATTTATGTCATCACCAACAGCATCCTTATCATTCTCAATCTGATAGATGTAATTCTTTATCGATACATTTCCAAACGAACTACTACCGAACTTACAGAGTTTTTCTTTAATCCGGCTGAAAATTCAAGTGGTTTATTGCTACGTTTTTTCATTGACTTCTGGTATATCCTACTGATTGCCATACTTTTAATATATACTTTAGTATATTTCGGCCGATTTTTTAAAAGTCAAAGTCCGACACCAATACGTAGGTTAGGATGGTATGTGCGGCAAACCTCCTGGCTGTTGGTTTTTATTTTCTTTACTATTATTGCCGCCCGGGGTGGATTTCAGCTTAAACCAATAGGGTTAATAAGTGCTGCTCAATATACTGAGAGCCGTAATATTCCCTTACTGATCAATACTCCATTTTCCATTATAAAAACCTTTGGCAGTAGATCACTAACTGAGAAAACTTATTTTACGGAGCAGGAATTGATCGATGTGTTTACACCAATTCATATGACATCCGAATCATTGGATAAATCGGATAGCCTTTCCTGTCAAGGATTTAATGTTGTCATTCTCATCATCGAAAGTCTGGGCCGCGATTATATTGGTTTTTACACTCCTCGTCAACAAACTCTTACCCCTTTTTTAGACAGTTTATTTTCACATAGCATAGTATTTGATGGCTTTGCCAATGGCAAACGCTCTATTGAGGCTCTCCCCTCCATATTAGCAGGGATTCCCTCGCTTATGCCATCCGATTTTCCGAGCTCACCTTATATAAATAACCACATACAAGGTATAGGTACTATCCTGAAAGGTGAAGGCTATAATACGGCTTTTTTTCATGGGGGAAACAATGGGACTATGGGTTTTGATATCTTCTCGGCTATGAGTGGTTTTGAGCAGTATTTTGGGAGAGACGAGTTTCCTTCCAATAAATATTTCGATGGCCATTGGGGAATTTATGACGAGCCTTTTCTGCTTTATACGATTCAGGAGATCAATAAAATAAAGCCTCCTTTTGCAGCTGGGATCTTCACCTTATCGTCACATCATCCCTACAGCCTGCCACCCGAATTTCAGGGAATGTTCAAACAGGCACACAACAATATGGAAGCTACATTTTGCTATGTAGATCATGCGTTACAGATATTTTTTCAGGAGGCAGCCCAACAGCCTTGGTTTGAGAAAACAATCTTTGTCATCACTGCCGATCATACACCCGAAAACACCTATCAGGCTATTTCGGGAGATTTTGAATCAGTATATGCGGTACCTATAGTGTTTTATATTCCTGAAAAAGCTATCCCATACTATAGAGACAAGGCTCAGCATATTGATATCTTACCTTCATTGATGGCTTTGTTAGACAGCCGTCAGCCTGTATTTTCCTTCGGACGCAATCTGTTCGACCCAATACATCCACCTTATGTATTAAACTATATGAACGAAATGTTTAAGTTCGTCCGCAACGACACCTTAGTGATTACCAATGGCGATGCGATCTTGGAGATGTACGATCTGCGTAGTGATCCAACTATGGAACATAACCTACTACCGTTGAACTCATCTGTTTCCGATCCACTATTGCAGTTTTCAAGAGGAATTATTCAGCAATACAATAATCGCATGATACGTAACCAGTTGTTTCCTTTAGTAGATGAACCGGATCAGCAGCACATAGAGCCATGAAAAAGCAATTATTTTTTGTCGTCAATCCTAAAGCCGGTCAGCGTCGTAAAGAAAGCTTTCCGGATTTTGTACAAGCCAGATTGAATCACCAGGCGTTTACGTTTGATATTGCTTTCACTCAAGGGCAAGGTCATGCCACAGCTTTAGCACAGCAGGCAGTAAAAGACGGTGCTGATATGGTAGTAGCTGTAGGAGGCGATGGCACCATCAATGAAGTTGCCCGATCACTTATAGGCACAACTACTTCTTTGGGTATTGTCCCGAGTGGATCAGGAAATGGGTTAGCCCGTCATCTGAACATTCCACTCTCATTTAAAGGAGCTATAGAAGCTATCAACGAAGGTAATATAGTTGAAATTGATACAGTAAAACTCAACGATCAGGTGTTTGTCAGCATAGCCGGCGTTGGATATGATGCGCTGATAGCTGAACAATTCGCCAAAGATAAGCATAGAGGATTTTTTACTTATTTCAAGTTGGTAGCCTCACTTTTTCCGGGATACGAGCCTCAGGATTATACACTGACCATCGATGAAAGACCTATGATCACTACTAAAGCCCTATTTATCAGTTTAGCCAATTCAAATCAGTTTGGATATAATACCATTATCGCTCCTAACGCACAGCTGAACGATGGGATGATAGATGTATGCATTGTTCAAAAACCAACTATCTTTGAGCTTCCTATCATAATCAACTTGCTGTTTCTAAATAAGATACATCACTCCCGGCAAGTCAAGATATTTCAAGCTAATAAGCTTAGCCTAGGCCGTACCACCAATCCTGTTGTTAATTTAGATGGAGAACCGGTGCAAATGGACCTGATGCTTCAGGCCGAAGTTAATCCATTAAGCCTTAAAGTGGCAATCCCAACCAAAACAAGGGTATTCGATCCAGCTGAATTGGTCTTATCGAGATTTATAAATGCACAGAAAAAAATTCAACATGAACTGAAAAAACTCATTAGATGAGATGATTGCAAAAATTTCATCTTAGATGAGTAACAGACAATATAAAGAAGTATGAAGGTTACATTGTGATGATACGCACTTAAAATATCTACAACATTTTTATACACAAATAGTTAAAGTAAAATTATCAGATGAAAAAGCGTAAAGGAGGTATTGTTTATTCTACTAATCCTGACTTTCAATACGAAACTGATGAGCCTATAGTAAGCTTGCCTAACAATCAGCAGCAGTTGAGGGTTATGCTTGACAAAAAACAGCGTGGAGGCAAGAAAGTCACTCTTGTCATTGGTTTTGTTGGGAATGAGAGCGACTTGCAAGAGCTTGGTAAACGGCTTAAAAATCTTTGTGGCACTGGTGGCACAGTAAAAAGCAATGAAATCATGCTACAAGGTGACTTTCGTGAGAAAGTGTTGCAACAACTGTTGAAAGAAGGTTTTAAAGCTAAGTTAGCCGGAGGATAATGTCTGATGACAAGCTTTTAAATCCTGTCTATTGGCGCGAGCAATATCTAAGGGAAAAGATTCGCTCTTGTCTTCCGCACATTTCGGGACACCCAAATTAAATAGTTAATAATCAATGACATATCAAGTTATTTTTCTATTTTTGGGTGTCCCGAAATATTTTCTATGTTTATAAGAGAAAAGAAAAACAG
>JALNZU010000027.1 GCA_023229245.1 Bacteroidales bacterium
CCCAATTCATTTTATCAATGCGATGACTTCGAAAGCCTCAGCCATCGCGTAATCCTGCATACTTTAGGAATGGGAGGAGAGATTTTGAAATTTGAACAAACAAAAAACATTTCAAATCTTTCCCGGGTCGGGTGGGGAGGAAGGCATGAATGCGGAGCAGCGCCCGCCTGAGAATACAAAAGTGCATGTAAATCTTGCAAGGCAGCGCCACGTTTAGTGGTGCTGTTTTTAGGTTGTATGGAGGTCGTAAAACGTCATTCAGCCAACTTCATCCCACTAAATCTTAGAGGATGTATGATTTCAACTCCATACAACCGCAGCAACCTTGCTTAGATTTACGCACTTTTGTGTTTGTGGGGAGACCGATTATTCATGCTTGATTTTTGGTCCTTTTTATCAAAGAAAAAGGACAGAAGAAAAAAGTAATGCAGTGGTTTTTTGGTTTAATGCATAAGTCTTAATAAAAGCATGATATCTATGACTGGGCTTTGCCCTGTGACCCACTTCATTTTATCAAAACGATGGCTTCGAGAACCTCAGCCATCGCGTAATCCTGCATACTTTAGGAATGGGAGGAGAGATTTTGAAATTTGAACAAACAAAAAACATTTCAAATCTTTCACGGGCCGGGCGGGGAGGAAGGCATGAATAGGGAGCAGCGCTCGCCTGAGAATTGGCGAAGCGTAATAAATCTTGCAAGACAGTCCACCGATTAGGCGGACTGTTTTTAGGTTGTATGGAGGTCGTAAAACGTCATTCAGCCAACTTCATCCCACTAAATCTTAGAGGATGTATGATTTCAACTCCATACAACCGCAGCAACCTTGCTTAGATTTACGCACTTTTGTGTTTGTGGGGAGACCGATTATTCATGCTTGATTTTTGGTCCTTTTTATCAAGAAAAAGGACAAAAGAAACATACTTACTTTGCTTTGTGCATATGAAAGCGAATTTTTACATTATCCCACATCTTTCTAAAACAGAAAGTCTCTGGCGGGACTCTGCCCTGTGACCCACTTCATTTTATCAAGGCGATGACTTCGAGAGCCTCAGCCATCGCGTAATTCTGCATTCATGCTTGATTTTTAGTCCTTTTTATCGGGAAAAAGGACAGAAGAAAAAAGTAATGCAGTGGTTTTTTGGTTTAATGCATAAGTCTTAATAAAAGCATGATATCTATGACTGGGCTTTGCCCTGCGACCCAATTCATTTTATCAATGCGATGACTTCGAGAACCTCAGCCATCATGTTATATCAAAGCGATGACTTCGAGAACCTCAGCCATCGCGTAATCCTGCATACTTTAGGAGAATGGGAAGAGAGATTTTGGAATCTGAACAAACAAAAAACACTTCAAAACTGCACCGCCTTGAAAGTTTTCAAAGGGAAATGTTACATCTGGCTTATATCTCGTCCGGCAAGACGTAAATATAATCCAGGTGATTAGAATATTTGTGCATATAATTTAAATATTCATTGATCTTTGGAAGGTATTGAATATGATAATCTTCATGTAATTTTTTGGACAAAGTCATTGCTTTTTTCAATAACAGATAAACCTGATAATTAAACCTTGTAAAACAGGTTGTAAAACTGGAGGCAGGTAGCGAAAATGGCTCTTCCAAAACCATCATGATTAAATCCATTTCAAGGCTTTTGTCTTTGACAACTTTAGAAAACTCATTAATTCTTTTGTTGCAGGCAGCAAGCATGTTTGCCCACCTTAACTCATCGGAGAATCCCTTATAATTCTTTCTGTACAATGCTCTTATGTCATTTTGTGCTTGAAGAAATAAATCCTTTTCAGCATGCTCTTTGTCTAAGTAATTAATAAGCAGGAAATCGTAAAATTCCTTGCTTTTTGAGGCGGCCCGAACTACTAATTTTGTTAAATCATCCCGCGAGAGACGAGCAATCTCCTGTTGGGTTTCTTTGTCAATTTTTGGCATTGCACGTATATCATTTAATTGTTACCATTCATTTGTTACACCTTATTTACTCTTTTTTGTAAACCAATCCACTGCGTTTATTTTTTTTATTCCGTTATATGTTCCGGTATCGTAATCCATTGTAATTAAAAGCTTTTCGTGATGGTCTTTAATACGATTGAATGGAGCCAACTCGCGTTCCAAAGTCGATACATTTTGGACTGTTTGCGCAACTTGTATGTATTGTGTATAACCTTTGTTGTTGCGAACAACAAAATCAACTTCTAAATTATTGGCCTTTCCAATCCATATTTGATTATTTCTGCGTTTCAGTTCAAGATAAATTAAATTTTCAAGCAAATGTCCAGAATCGCTTTCTAATTCTTTACCTAACAGCGCATTGCGAAAACCCAAATCTACCAAATAGTATTTTTCTTGCGTTGCCAAATGTTGTTTGCCTTTGATGTCATAGCGGTTGACTTTGTAAAACAAATAGGCTTCAACTAAAGTATTAATATACTTCGAGACTGTTTTATTATCAATTTTCTTTTTGTTTGCCGTTAAAACTTTGGCTATTCTCCCCGCCGAAATGTTAGAACCCACTGAGTCTATTAAAAAGTTTACAACTCCCAGATAGGATTCTTCAGCAAAAATAGTATAGCGTTTAGAAATATCGTTCTCGTAAATGTTTCTGAATACTGTTTGCAAGTATTCATTTGCAAAATGATTTCCTTCTGCTGAAAGCCGTACAGCCTCGGGAAAACCACCGGTATTTATATATTCAGCAAAAGCACGGTCAGGATTTGTGGTTTTTCCGCTGAACTCCAAATATTCAGCAAAAGAAAAAGGCAGTACGTTTATTTCATAAGCCCTGCCTGTAAGCAAAGTTGCCAATTCACTTGATAATAAAAATGCGTTTGAGCCTGTAACGTATAAATCTATGTTGGGATGTACATACAAGCCTTCCAATAGTTTTTCAAATTCCGGTACATTTTGCACTTCGTCTATAAACACATAATTTATTGCATTCTTTTTGAGATGCTTAATGACATAATCGTAGATTTCTTTCCAGCTTTTTTCAGCTAAAAACCTAAACTCGGGCATATCCATATTTATTGACACAATAGGGACTTTGTCATTTTCTTTTCGCAATAAGTCCTGGAATTGCATCATCAAGGTCGACTTTCCTGAGCGTCTGACACCTGTGGCAACCTTAATCAAGTTCTTGTTTTTAAGAATACTTAGAATTGCTAAATACTGTTTACGTGCTATTATTTTCATGGTACAAAGATATACAAATTCCTAAAACTATTTACAAACGATAACTTTTAGGAATTCAATGTTTGGTTTATACTGTTGTAGTCTAGAGAAGCTTTTCGTACATACTTTCTTGGGTTGTCCTACTAAATCGGAAGCGAAGACCCTTTCATCATATACCGATAGTTTTGGTACTTTTACTTTAAAAGTACAAGAAAAATTGCCTTTAAAGCGAGAACACCATGCCTCAGGCAGTAGACAGGTATTTATGTCACCCCTAAAGGAGTTTTATGTTTGATGTGGTTTGCTCTTTTTATAAACCTGCCACCCCTCCGGGGTTTAGTTTATATCATGGATGTTACTTTTTGACAAACCAAAAACAAGAAACACCTGCCCTTATAACCGGGTCGGGCGCGCGGACCCGCATGAATAAGGAGCAGCGTCGGCAATAAATGAAAAAACAACAGCAAATCATAGAAGCTGGCCTCCGACAGCAGGTCATCTCGCCCCACAAGGGCGACGGTTCGATGGATTTGCGTTGGTTTTTCAGAGCAGGGGGACGCTTCGTTCACGTAAGGTTTTTTGGTGCTTTTGAACCGGCAAAAGCACA
The DNA here is from genome assembly GCA_023229245.1 of Bacteroidales bacterium. Lineage (GTDB taxonomy): Bacteria > Bacteroidota > Bacteroidia > Bacteroidales > F082 > JALNZU01. The sequence continues at coordinate 3,796 of JALNZU010000027.1, forward strand.
AGAAAATACCTTTCTGTACTTTCCCTTGATGGAAAGTACCAAAGATCAATGGGATGAACAAAAGGAACCTGCCCGCTCTCACCAAACAGCGGAAATCTAAGCAAGATCCCGTAAAGCGACATGCAGAACAGTATCTTTCAGGCATGATGGTCGAACATAATTTCTTTGAAAAACATCTTTCAAACATGTCGCTTTACAAACAGCCTCCCTGAGTCGGCTGTCTTGCAAGATTTCCTTGCCGTTTGGCGATTCACCCGGACGCTGCTCCCTTCCGATCACTATCGTGAACATCCCAAAACCTTCGCGCCCAACCCGGTTTGGGCTTAAAGTGTTTCTGTGTTTTTCAAAAGGATATTTTTTGGACAAATAAACACATGAAACACTTGCCCCTCTTCATGGGTTGGGGGCTTTGCCCTGCGACCCAATTCATTTTATCAATGCGATGGCTTCGAGAGCCTCTGCCATCGCATAATCCTGCATACTTTAGGAATGGGAAGAGAGATTTTGAAATTTGAACAAACAAAAAACACTTCAAATCTTTCCCGGGCCGGGCGGGGAGAAAGGCATGAATAAGGAGCAGCGCTCGCCTGAGAACACAAAAGTGCAGGTAAATCTTGCAAGGCAGCACCACGTTTAGTGGTGCTGTTTTTAGGTTGTATGGAGGTCTTAAAATGGTACTCAACCAGGTTTTTTCCACTGACCTCTTGAGTATGATTGATTTCAACTCCATACAACCGAAGCAACCTTGCTTAGATTTACGCACTTTTGGGTGAGTGCGGAGACCGATTATTCATGCTTGATTTTTGGTCCTTTTTCTTGATAAAAAGGACAGAAGAAAAAAGTAATGTAGCAGTTTTTTGGTTTAATGCATAAGTCTTAAGAAAAGCATGATATCTATGCCGGGGCTTTGCCCTGCGACCCACTTCATTTTATCAAAACGATGGCTTCGAGAGCCTCAGCCATAGTGTTATGTCAATGCGATGGCTTCGAGAGCCTCAGCCATCGCGTAATCCTGCATACTTTAGGAATGGGAAGAGAGATTTTGAAATTTGAACAAACAAAAAACATTTCAAATCTTTCCTGGGCTGGGCGGGGAGGAAGGCATGAATAAGGAGCAGCGCCTGCCTGAGAACACAAAAGTGCATGTAAATCTTGCAAGGCAGCACCACGTTTAGTGGTGCTGTTTTTAGGTTGTATGGAGGTCGTAAAATGGTATTCAAACAGGTTCATCCCACTAAATCTTAGAGGATGTATGATTTCAACTCCATACAACCGTAGCAACCTTGCATAGATTTACGCATTTTTGTGTGCGTGGGGAGACCGATTATTCATGCTTGATTTTTGGTCCTTTTTATCAAGAAAAAGGACGGAAGAAACATACTTACTTTGCTTTGTGCATATGAATGCGAATTTTTGCATTATCCCACATCTTTCTAAAACAGAAAGTCTCTGGCGGGGCTTTGCTTTGCGCCCCACTTCATTTTATCAAAACGATGGCTTCGAGAGCCTCAGCCATCGCGTAATCCTGCATACTTTAGGAATGGGAAGAGAGATTTTGAAATTTGAACAAACAAAAAACATTTCAAATCTTTCCTGGGCTGGGCGGGGAGGAAGGCATGAATGCGGAGCAGCGCTCGCCTGAGAACACAAAAGTGCATGTAAATCTTGCAAGGCAGCACCACTAAACGTGGTGCTGTTTTTAGGTTGTATGGAGGTCATAAAATGGTATTCAGCCAACTTCATCCCACTAAATCCTAGAGGATATATGATTTCAACTCCATACAACCGTAGCAACCTTGCTTAGATTTACGCACTTTTGGGTGAGCGCGGAGACCGATTATTCATGCTTGATTTTTAGTCCTTTTTATCAAGAAAAAGGACAGAAGAAAAAAGTAATGCAGCGGCTTTTGGTTTAATGCATAAGTCTTAAGAAAAGCATGATATCTATGCCGGGGCTTTGCCCTGTGACCCACTTCATTTTATCAAAACGATGGCTTCGAGAACCTAAGCCATAGTGTTATATCAATGCGATGGCTTCGAGAGCCTCAGCCATCGCATAATCCTGCATACTTTAGGAATGGGAAGAGAGATTTTGAAATTTGAACAAACAAAAAACACTTCAAATCTTTCCCGGATCGGGCGGGGAGGAAGGCATGAATACGGAGCAGCGCCTGCCTGAGAACACAAAAGTGCATGTAAATCTTGCAAGACAGTCCACCGATTAGGCGGACTGTTTTTAGGTTGTATGGAGGTCGTAAAACGTCATTCAGCCAACTTCATCCCACTGAATCTTAGAGGATGTATGATTTCAACTCCATACAACTGCAGCAACCTTGCTTAGATTTACGCACTTTTGTGTGAGCGCGGAGACCGATTATTCATGCTTGATTTTTAGTCCTTTTTATCAAGAAAAAGGACAGAAGAAAAAAGTAATGCAGTGGTTTTTTGGTTTATGTATAAGTCTTAATAAAAGCATGATATCTATGGCTGGGCTTAGCCCTTTGACCCAATTCATTTTATCAATGCGATGACTTCGAGAGACTCAGCCATAGTGTTATATCAATATGATGGCTTTGAGAGCCTTAGCCATAGTGTTATGTCAATGCGATGGCTTCGAGAGCCTCAGCCATCGCGTAATCCTGCATACTTTAGGAATGGGAGGAGAGATTTTGAAATTTGAACAAACAAAAAACATTTCAAATCTTTCACGGGCCGGGCGGGGAGGAAGGCATGAATAGGGAGCAGCGCTCGCCTGAGAATTGGCGAAGCGTAATAAATCTTGCAAGGCAGACCGCCTTTTGGGGCGGTCTGTTTAAGCTTGTTAGGAGGACGAAAAATAGCTTTTAAAGTAGTTTATTTTCCACTTTATTATAGTAATGTTCAATATAGCACTCCTAATAAGCGAAGCGACCTTGCTTAGATTTATATGCTTTGCCAAGTGCGGGGAGGCCATTTATTCATGCTTGATTTTTGGTCCTTTTTATCAAGAAAAAGGACAGAAAAAACATACTTGCTTTGCTTTGTGCATATGAATGCGAATTTTTGCATTATCCCACATCTTTCCAAAACAGAAAGTCTCTGGCGGGGCTTTACCCTGCGACCCAATTCATTTTATCAAAACGATGGCTTCGAGAGCCTCAGCCATAGTGTTATATCAATGCGATGACTTCGAGAACCTCAGCCATCGCGTAATCCTGAATGCTTGAGGAATCGAAAGAGTGTGTACGGGTTACTCCCGCTTAAAACTTGCTATCTTATCCCTATTCACCTGAGAGTGGAATTAGCTTAACTGTCAGCTTAGGTTCATCCATATCTTCGTCGAAGGGGAACATAGGTCTGTTGATTCGTTTGTGCCCCAATCGTTTCAGGTCCTGATCAACGCCACCGGGTGTGAGTGCCATCATCCAGTCGGCCTGCATGGCATAGAGCTCAGGGACAAGGTATCCTATCTTTACGACGACTATGTCCGTTTCTCTTGGGTTGAGTCCAAGACGGGTAAAATCCTTTTCGTAGTGGTAGGGTTTTCGGTTTTTGGTGATGATCGCTTTAACGCTTCCGGTTTGAACGACTACTTCTGTCCCGGCAGCCGGATCACCCTGTTCAATCGCCAATACTTTCCCCTTAAGTTTGATGGGTGGGGCGTAACGATCATCCACCAATGCTCCTACAAATCCTTCTACCGTATTGCCTATCCCGGCTTGTATGGCTTTTTCTATCAGGTCAGGTCCGGGCAGGGAGGCGTAGATGAGTGAAGGTCCCTCATCCGTTTGAAACTCCGGTCTGGAAAGGATTTCTGTCAGTGTCCAACTCACATCGCCTGCTCCTCCCGCAGTAGGGTTATCGCCCATATCGCTGATAAAGAAAGGATGTATCTGACTACTTATTGCCTTTCTCAGGCATTCGTCTAAGCTTGCCGTAGGCGCCACAAACTCAAATTTGTTACGTGCCTGCCAGAATGCGGTAGCTAACTCTTCGGCAGCCTGTGTAACGGCTTGTTTTTCATCGCCTACCACCATTACTACGCCTTGATTGCGTGGCTCATCGGCCCAGGCATATCCGATCCAAATTCCTGCATCAATGATACCTTCTCGTTGAGTGACAGGCTCTACCGCTGCATACAGACTTTTAGCCGGTTCGATACGGGTGCTGGTTTTTTCGCCGGGAAGCAGAATGGGTACGGGTATCCATGCTTTATATGCTGGTTTTCCTTTGCCGCTTTCTAAGCGGTCTAAAAGATTTTCCAACGCACGTTGTTTGGTTTCTAACACATCATCATGAGGTGCCAGACGATAGCATGTGATCAGGTCGGTGTTTTTGGCTAAACGCTCGCTTACATTTCCATGCAGATCCATAGATGCTGATATAAGCGTCTGATAACCTACCACTTCGCGTATGCGTTCAATGAAATCAACTTCGGGATCATCAAGTCCGACCACACTCATAGCTCCGTGTATGTCGAAAAAGATACCATCGTAGGGCAGATTTTCCTTCAGCCGTTCCAAGGTTTCATAGACTAGGTTTTCGTAGGCTTCACGGGTTACTATCCCTCCCGGGATAGCATGTCCGCGCAAGGCAGGAAACCATACAGCCCGTGAACGAATATTGGAGTCTGGCGACAGAAAAGGATAATAAGAGAACACATCTTCAGCACGTCGTACCCTAAAATCAGCCTCTACCGACTGAGCCGGTGAAAAAGTACTCGATTCAATAGCCAGGCCGCAGATAGCTACACGAGGAAGAGTAGAATCCTGCTTGTCGGATGAAAGACAAGAAGTAAGAAAAATTACCGCAATTACTAATAAAGTGTTATACTTTTTCATCGGCTCAATTTTTTGAAACACTTATTTACAAAGCAATTCCATCAGTTTATGCATAGAACCGCTTCTCATTTTCGATAAACTTCGTTTCGATGGTGAACTGATCCTTACATACAAGGTCTTTGATACAGAATTAACATCTGAAATCTCGCACATATTATTACCAGCTCTTATTTTTTAATAATAACTGTAAATCAGGCAGCTACTAAAGTATCGCTACTATTTATGTTTTGATCTCAATCAATTTCCAATCAGATCAGTCCTTTTTTATGTTTTTCGCCTATCACTCTAAGCATATCTTTAGTCATTTCGCTGAGGTCCCATTTTGGGTTCCATCCCCATTCTTCTTTAGCGCAGCTATCGTCCATATTGTTAGGCCATGAATCGGCTATAGCTTGTTTCATGGGGTCCACATTATATTGTAACTCAAATTCGGGTATATGTTTTTTTATTTCGGCTGCAATTATTTCGGGGTCGAAGCTCATGGCTGTTATATTAAACGAGTTTCGGTGTCTTAATTTTGATGGGTCGGCTTCCATCAGGTCTATAGCCGCATCAATGGCGTCGGGCATATACATCATATCCAGGAAGGTGCCGGCTTTGAGCGGACTGATAAATTTCTTATTTTTAACAGCTTCGTAGTATATTTCTACTGCATAGTCGGTGGTTCCACCTCCTGGAAGTGTTACATTGGAAATAATACCCGGATAACGTACCGAACGTGTATCAACTCCAAAACGTTTGAAATAGTAATCACTCAGCAGCTCACCAGCTACTTTTGACACGCCATACATAGTCTGTGGCCGCATAATAGTATCCTGTGGGGTATTATCCAATGGTGTACCGCCACCAAACGCACCTATTGAGCTGGGTGTTGATAGTGCACAGCCGTATTCACGAGCCACTTCTAAGCAGTTCATCAAGCCGCCTATACCTATATTCCATGCTACTACAGGTTTGCTTTCGCCTACTGCCGATAAAATAGCTGCCAGATTATAGATAGTATCTATTTTATACTTTTTAACCACTTCTGCTATGCGTTGTGCATCGGTGGCATCCACACGTTCGGAAGGCCCCGATTCAAGCAGCTCGCCTGTGGGTAAAGTTGAACGATATCCGGCAACTACATTACTGCTGCCATATCTCTTGCGAAGTTCAAGTGTAAGTTCCGACCCTATCTGGCCGACTGAACCAATTACCAAAATGTTTTTCATGGATGTATCAGAATTAAATTCATTTGTTAAGGGTTTCACACAAAGTGGCGCAAATATACAACATTTTACAGAACGACAAAACTTTTCTTTACTTTTATATACTTGTTAGTCAACGACTTCCTATGATTTATGAAGTCATTGAAAATCACACCCAAATAGTTAAAATATTCACATGCTTTCGTTCAAAAAACATATCTTTGCCATACTAAAGAAACATGAACTTTAATTTCAATTTAAAACATTAATTATATGTACGATCGTCTTCAGGCTCATCTACAAAAAGAGTTAGCCGACATCCGGGAAGCCGGACTTTATAAGGAAGAAAGAATTATCACAACCCCACAAGGAGCTGTCATCAAAGTTGATACTGGTGCTGAGGTATTGAACTTTTGTGCGAACAACTATCTTGGTCTCTCAAACAACCCTCAGTTGATCGCAGCTGCCAAAGAGGCATTAGACAGCCATGGACACGGCCTTTCGTCCGTACGTTTCATATGCGGAACGCAGGATATTCATAAAACTTTAGAAGCTAAAATAGCCGAGTTCTTTGGTACGGAAGATACCATATTATATGCAGCCTGCTTTGATGCAAACGGAGGTGTTTTTGAGCCTCTGCTTACCGAAGAAGATGCTATTATATCCGATTCGCTGAACCACGCTTCTATCATTGATGGTGTAAGACTCAGCAAAGCACAGCGGTATCGGTTTGCCAATGCCGATATGGCTGATTTAGAAGAGCAGCTTAAAAAAGCACAGGCACAACGGTTTCGCATCATAGTAACCGACGGGGTGTTTTCTATGGACGGCAATGTAGCTCCTATGGATAAGATATACCAATTGGCACAGAAATATGATGCGCTGATCATGGTTGACGAATGCCATTCGGCCGGTGTGGTAGGCGAGACCGGCAGAGGTGTAACCGAGTTGTTCGATCTGCGTGGAAAGATAGAGATCATCACTGGCACCTTAGGTAAAGCTTTTGGTGGCGCTATAGGCGGATTCACTACCGGAAAGAAAGAGATCATTGAACTATTACGCCAGCGCTCACGTCCTTATCTGTTCTCCAACTCCTTGCCTCCGGCAGTGGTTGCGTCCGGCATCAAAATGTTTGACATGATGGCAGAGACCAATGAACTGCAAGACAGATTGCATGAAAATACGGCTTATTTCTTAGATAAAATGATACAAGCCGGATTCGATATCAAGCCTACCCGCAGCGCAATCTGTGCCGTAATGTTATACGATGCCAAGCTAAGCCAGGAAATGGCAGACAAACTATTGGACGAAGGAATTTATGTGATAGGATTCTATTATCCGGTAGTACCTAAAGGACAAGCACGCATACGTGTTCAGATATCAGCAGCTCACACGCGCGAACATCTTGACCGGTGTATAACAGCTTTCACTAAGGTAGGTAAGGAAATGGGCGTACTGAAAAACTAATGTCGCCATAAGATCAATCACATACTCAACTGACGCCCGTAACACAAAACGGGCGTCAGTTGTTATATGGTATCATATCGAACACAACTTTACAATGAACTGATTTCACTGCATTGATACACAATTTATTGCTGACAATAATCAGAAAGCTGACTATCTCATTTTCTTGCTGAGAAAAATGAATCCGTAACGCCGGGTAGAGCAAATAATCATCCGTGATATTCACCTAAAATATTGAGCAAATTCACTTTCCTGGATTGATTATCTGCCACTGCGACAGTCTGCAATCAAGCAAAAAACAAATACGCAACAAAAATAGCAGCTATCACTCCTGCCAGATCGGCAATCAGTCCGGCAGTAATAGCATAGCGTGTTTTTTTGATCCCTACCGATCCAAAATATACCGCTACTATATAAAATGTGGTATCGGCAGCTCCCTGGAAGACGCACGACAGTCGTCCGGCAAAAGAATCGGCGCCGAACTGTTTCATGGTATCTACCATCATCCCTCTGGCACCTGAGCCGCTAAGCGGCTTCATAAAAGCGGTGGGTAATGCTTCCACAAAATCCGTATTAAAACCTAAAGCCCCTACCCCCAATCTGATACCATCAGTAAGGAAATCCATAGCACCACAAGCTCTGAAAACACCTATACCAACCAATATGGCAACCAAATAGGGAATGATACGGATACTGATATTAAATCCATCTTTTGCTCCATCAATAAATGCTTCATACACATTGATCCGTTTGATAAGACCTAAAAAGATGAATGCGAAGATTATAGTGAATAAGATCAGATTGCCTGCTACTGAAGAAATCACAGCAACTTTTTCTTGCGGTAGAGTACTGAAATACCATATGATAGCTGCCACAAAAAGGGTGAAGCTACCCAAATAAACCAGGATAGTGCGGTTGAACAGATTGATCCTTTGCATCAATGAAACTGCTATGATACCGGTCAGTGTTGAACAAAAAGTAGCTATCAAAATGGGGATGAATACATCCGATGGATCGGCAGCTCCCAACTGTGCCCTGAACACCATGATACTGACTGGTATGATAGTCAACCCAGAGGCGTTTAGTACTAAAAACATGATCATGGCATTGGAGGCAGTATCCTTCTCGCGGTTGAGTTCCTGAAGCTGTGTCATCGCTTTCAGGCCTAAGGGAGTAGCTGCATTATCCAGGCCCAACATATTGGCTGCTAAATTCATCATTATAGAGCCGCTGGCAGGATGTCCCTTAGGTATCTCGGGAAACAAACGACTGAACAAAGGTCCTACAGCCTTAGACAACAGATTGACTACCCCTCCTTTTTCGCCTACCTTCATCAAGCCCATCCATAAAGTCATCACTCCTGTCAGACCCAACGAAATCTCAAAGCCAGTCTTAGCCATCTCAAAAGTGCTGTTCATCATCTCGGGAAAAACAGCCGTATCACCAAGAAATAGCAGGCGAACAAGCCCCACAGCAAAGGCTATGATAAAAAAGGCAACCCAAATATAGTTTAAAACCATACCTAACTATGAATAGTACGTAGCGACATCAAAAATAGTATTTTATACCGGGTTGTGCGCTTTTTTTCTGAAAGGGGGCCGTTGCCAGTCTTCATATTTTGACAAGCCAACACCACTTTCTACAGTAATGATAGTAAGCCGTTATCAATAAGAGCGACACTAATTATTTTTTTGTGTGCATGGCTTGTGTCATTTTCATTGAAATCATTTCAGCAGCTTTTATCAAGGGATAAGCGGCCGGTGAGGCTGTCAGACAAGGATGAGTTCCTATTTGCATTCCTAACAAGTTATTGACTGTCATTCTGTTTTGTATGGCTAACCCAATCACATTAGTCAATTCTCCGGCTTCCAGTCCACCTATTACCTCTCCTCCTATAATAACTCCTGAATAGCGAGCAGCAATAAGTTTCACAGTTTGTTTATGAGCGTCCGGAATACTGCCAGGGTGGCGATTGATACCTGTAAACATAGCTGAGATGATCTCAATACCTTCTTCTCTGGCACGTTGTTCGATGACGCCAGCAGTTCCAAAGCCTGTATTTCCAATTGCGGTCGAATAAATGGCTATGGTACCGGAAAAAGTTTTGACCACATGCAGGTTAAACAAATTCATTCCGGCTATACGTGCTTCGGCACAAGCGGTGGATGCCAGCATGGTAGGCAGGCGTCTTCGGGTAACAAACCCATGTTTTTGAGCACAGTCGCCTACAGCAAATACATCTTTAATATCCGTTCTCATATACTCGTCCACAAGTATAAATCCGTCTTCATCTATAGGGATATCAGAGTTTTTTGCCAACACTGTATTTGGTATGTACCCCATCGAAAGCACTACGGCATCAATATCCATCAAACTTCCGTCTTCAAGTTGAATCTGCGACACCTTGTCGTCACCAATTACTTTGGTGATGCCCATACCAGTAAGCACGTTCACACCGCGTGTTGTCAGCATATTTTCTATCTCACCGGAGAGCTCCACATCAAAAGCCAGATTCAGGATATGAGGAAGTTTTTCTATCAGGGTAACTTCAAACCCGCTTTTATTCAGCTCGTCAGAAAGCTCAACCCCGATAAATCCGGCCCCTATCACCGCTATCCTTTTCCTGGTTTTCAGCTTTTGATGCATCTCATCTAAATACGTCTTATCCTTGGGAATGACAAAAACCCCGTCTAAGTCGGCGCCCTGCAACCATTTTGGCTTCACCGGGATAGACCCTGTAGCTATTACAAGCTTGTCATACTCAATTTTCTCACCACTCAGAAATTTCACCGACTTAGCCTTGTGATCGATCTCAATCGCTTCGTCAACCAAGGTTTCTATGTGGTTGTTTGCCATCATAGTGTCAACGGCCATCACATTTTTATTGCTGGTTTCGAGTATTCCGAAAATATAGGGAATACCACAAGGCACCATGACGTCTTTTTGTTTTTTGACAAGAATAAACTCCTTGTCAGGCCAGTGTGCCTTGCCGGTGAGGGCAACAACCATCCCTGCGGCACTTCCGCCTATGATCAACACATCAGTCTTTTTCATGTTTTACACTTTTTAATTGATGATTATTTTAATATTCGATACCCTTACGGGCTTCTATTCCCTGTTGATAATAATGCTTCACTTCCTGCATCTCGGTAATCAGATCAGATATTTCGTATAAGGCTTCAGGCGCATAACGCCCGGTCATAACCACTTCTACAGAACCTGGAATTTGTTGTAAGAAGCGAACAAACTCTTCGGTATTAATCAATTGATAATGCAATGCAATACATATCTCATCAAGTATCAACATATCCGTATCCTGTTCTGACACAATTTTTTTTACCTCCCTGAATCCGTGTTGTGCTGCTTTCACATCAGCCGGTTCGGGTTGGTGCATAATGAAACAATCTCTCCCGTATAGCTTGTACGTAATCCCCGGTATCTTATGCAGTAACTCATGTTCAGAATAGGGCTTCCCTTTGACAAATATGGCTATAAAAACTCTTTTTCCAGCTCCAGCTGCTCTAAGGGCTAATCCAAGTGCAGCAGTAGTTTTACCTTTTCCATTGCCTGTATAAAGATGTATCATAGGATGAATAGTTTGGGTGATCACAAAAAAGCGTACACCTTATTTGTTTTGTTCCAAATAATGTTGATAAGCCTTTTGTAGGCTTATGTCATACATTCCGGTGACTATTTGGAGCGACATTTTGTTCAAAGCTTTCATGGCACTATCACCTGGACCATTTCCTGTTATCAGCACCTGAGCGCCTGTTTCAAACAGTTTTTGAGCCATAGCAACACCGGCTCCGTGTTCCGCTTGACGTATATCATTATTATCGATAGTTTTCAAGGTATCGGTTTCTTCGTCATAGACCATTAAATAAGCTGCTCTGCCAAAGCGAGGGTCTATCAATGCGCTCCAATCAGGAGCTGTAGCAGTAAATGCGATTTTCATTCGTGTATAGTTTTATAATTTTTAAAAGCTCTTCAATTTTCTTTAACTCATTGAAACTGTTTCACCTTTATCTTATTTTTTTGCTCAAACAGCTTTCAGTTTTGATTTGGTGTTTTCCCAGATTGATGCCATGAGCTTTTTCATATGTTCGTTGGTTTCTACCACTGCTTTTGCAGCGGCTATGGCATCGGGGAACGCCTGATCAAAAGGTAATATTCCCAGGAGATCGATCTTTTCTTTTTCAAGATATTGTATTATTTGCTGTACCATCTCTGGATGCAGTTCAGCCTTATTGATCAGGCATCCGGCTTTGAGCTTGAATTTTTGCAGCAGTGCTACCAATCTTTTCAAGTCGTGTAAAGCTGCCGTAGAGGGTTCGGTAACCAATATCACATAAGAAGCACCTGCTAAAGAGGAAATCACCGGACATCCTATACCAGGAGCACCGTCAACGATGATATACTCTTTAGCGGATTCTGCTGCCATTCGTTTAGCTCTGTTTTTCACTTCGGCGACTAACTTACCTGAATTATCAGCCGCCGGATGCAGGCGGGCATGAGCCATAGGACTTCCAATACGTGTTACTGATTCGAACAAATAGCCCGAATCAGCATCTAACATCTCAATGGCATTATCGGGGCAAACTCTTGCACAATAGCCACACCCTTCACAAAAAAACGGATCAATAGAATATATACCATCCTTGACTAATACGGCATCAAACTCGCAAACTTCAGCACATTTTCCGCAAGCAGTACAATTGTTTGCATGGATGACAGCCGTTTTTCCGCTAAAATATTTTTCTTTCTTACTTCGGTCAGGCTTCAAAAGCAAATGCATATTGGCGGCATCCACATCACAATCGGCTATGACTGAATTGTCTTTCTCCAACACGGCAATAGAAGCAGCTACGGTAGTCTTTCCAGTACCTCCTTTACCCGATATGATCACTATCTCAAACATGTGTCTTCATTTTTTCACTCACATACGCTATGATCTCTTCTAATGCCTCACGAAGTCTGCTATTTGTTTTCCACGACAGCTTGCCTTTCGCATAAGCGTACGCTAATTGGCTATCGTAAGGAATAGTAGCTATCACCTCTATACCGGATGCATCGCACCACCGCTGTACTGCGTCATCTCCTATCCCATCTCGGTTGATCACCACTCCCATTTCTTTATTCATACTGCGCATAGTCTCAACGGCTAACTGCAGATCATTCAATCCAAAAGCGGTAGGCTCGGTCACCAAGATCACGAGATCCGCCGTATGTACTGCATTGACAACCGGGCAGGATGTCCCCGGTGGACAATCGAACAGTTGTAGATCAGGTATATCCTGTCTTTTATCAACGGTTTGTATTACTTTACGTATCATAGGCACAGCTTGTTCCTGTCCTATATCTAACCGTCCTTCTATGAAATAAAACTGTTCCCGCTTAGCAATCTGAAGCTCGCCCATGCGTCGAGGTTTCATTGGCAGGGCATCTGTAGGACAAAGGCCTGAGCAGGCATAACAACTGTGGCATAACTCTTCAAACACAATGATATACTCACCCATACGGGCAATGGCGTTAAAGTTGCAGACTTCAGTGCAGATATCACATAAGGTACATCTATCACTGTTCCATTCGGGTATCATTTTGAACTGAGTCTGGGCCGGCTCCGGTACAACGGAAAGAAATAATGCATCATTTGGCTCTTCTACATCCAGATCAACTAAAAGCAACTCTCTGTCAACCGACCACATATCCGCCAGATTTGTAGCTACCAAAGTTTTACCCGTACCTCCCTTTCCGCTTGCAACCGCAATTCGATATGTACGATTTTTATCCATAGGCCTGACTTTGAGATTGATATGCATGTTCCGGCATGCTAATATTTGAATTACACACACTCATACGCAACCATCAGTGATGCGACATGAAGCCATAAATCAATGCGATGCCGGCTATCACGAATGCAAGCTGTACGATTGATTCCGAAAGTTTTGTCTTTCTATGCATCTCAGGTATGAGGTCGGCTAATGCAATATAAATGAAGCTTGAAGCCGAGAATGCCAATGCCCACGGGATTAGTGCCTGCATTGACTCCAACATAAAATAAGCCAGCACACCGGCTATGATGGCGGTAGCACCTGAAAGCATGTTCAGTAACAAGGCTTTGGTACGAGATAATCCACTTTGAAGCAATATGCCAAAATCGCCTAATTCCTGGGGTATTTCGTGCATCATCACCGAAATGGTAACAAACACACCCAACTCTACGGAGTTGAGAAAAGAAGCAGCGATGACAATACCATCTATGGCATTATGCACTCCATCGCCTATCAGGATAATAGGAACGGCAGCATTACGGGCACGATCACAATCTTCATGCTGGCAGCTGCGCCAAAGAATTATTTTTTCAAGAAGAAAAAACAGTACAATTCCAATCAATATGAACAGAAATACATTTGATGAGCCCGTCAGGGAAAGAGCTTTTGGTATCATCCCTAAAAATGCTGCACCCAACAGGGTTCCACCTGCCAGATACATCAGCCAGCCCGAATAACGATTCAATTGTTTATCGGGAAGGAGAAGCATAAGGGCGGCCAAACCTATACTGCCTATACTACCTGCAAAAAGTGCAATAAGTACATAAATTAATTCCATAATTCCATTGAATAAGCAACGACAAAACTTCCTTTACTGACTCGTAGCAAATCGGAGATGACATCACATTTAGCCATCAACAGGAAAAAGATATTCGGATTGGGTTCATAAACCAGTCCTTCTAAATTTCCCATCCCTTTAGCTATAATAAGATCAGCTTGTTCATAAATTTCCAAAAACCCGGGGCTACAGTCCGACAGTATAGTAGAAGGGGCATTGCTTCCGTTGGAAATCAATTTCCCAAGCCGGTGCAATCCTGCTTCTTCAGCATCTTCCATCAATGCATCGTTCAATACAGCGCCACCTCTTACTGCAATAACAGGCTGATGTATCCCAACTGTTTCTATTAAAAGCTTGTCAAGGTAAATCTCGCCAGTATTATCACATAGATAAAGAATGTTACGAGCTTCTTTAAGTTTTTCAAACAATACGTCTGAATGGTCAATAGCAAACTCTGTTTCTAACACCTTAGTGATGGCCTCGTCAATATTAATAGGATGATGCGAGCCGTAATCCAGAATGTTTGCAGCAACCGACAAGCGTACTGCGGTAGTATGCGGGTCAGTCATCTGCTTTATCTTTATTTTCCATTCGTCATACAAGGCTTGTCCGATGCGATTGCTTATTTTCTTTTCGGCCTGATACAAGTCTTCATGCCCAATCTGTTGTTTGTAAGCCTCGGTTAATAGCTGCTGAATCTCAGGACTACTGTAGTGGCTGTTTTCAAACATTTCTTCCAACTGCTTATCCACAGGGCTGAAGTCAGTGTTCGGAAACTTATCTTTCAACTTTTGAATATTCAGTCTGAAGCAATCATCACATCGTTTATCCCTGATTTTTTTCTCCACTGTATTGAAATTCCCACTTAATTATATTGATGATGCCTGCCATCAGTATGATCACACAAATTGGCATTCAGCTCCAATCTATCGTACAGAAAATCTTCAATGATCTGTTGGACCGGTAATGAGGGTGCTCCAATAAACACATTGATACCAAACTGGTTGAACAGCTCAACTGCTTTGGGGCCAATACCTCCGGCAATCACATCTGTAACACCTTGTTCAGCTACCCATCCCGGATAGCTTCCAGGTTGATGTTCTGGAGCTTCAAACTCTTCAATATGAATGATCTTCTTGTTTTCTACCTTGGCAATAGCAAAGTGTTTGCAATGCCCAAAATGAGCTGATAATTTCCCGGATACTACCGGAACAGCGATTTTTTTCATACACATTCTTTTTTAATTGATTAACAACATAAATTTCCTTTTTGGTAACGCAATCTTTACCAATGATGTAAACTACTTAACCAGCTAGCGATACTGCTTTCGATTTTCAATGTGTTACCAGTCTCTTCTCTGCTGATATCTAAGGCGTCGTCCCATACCCGGTCCTCCTTCGGCGCGCATACGGCGGCCTCTGCCTCTTCCAAGAGTTTGTAGCATCTGATCTCTGTCGGGATTAGCACATCTGCCCATCCCTCTTCCTGTTTGCGGGCCCTTACCTTCCGGCCCTGTTCCGTCTAAACGTGGCATAATTATGATTTTTTATTATTAATAAGGTGTAAAATATGTTCTACACTTGTTCCTTTGCGGTCATATACAATCAGTTGTACTTTTCGTGAGCCTATCAACGGGATGATCTTAGGCCCGAAAGAGCCTGAAACTATGAAATGCACATGCTCAGCCAAGAGCATCTCCAACAATTGCTTACCGGCTTGCTGACGCATCGCTGAATAAGGATTTTCAACAAACTGAAGCTCTTGTGTATCCGTCTCATATATAGCCACATAAGCAGCATGGCCAAATTGAGCCGAAACCAAGCTTTCCGCTTTATTTCCCGATGATGCAATGGCATATTTCATGTCAATCATTTTTTATCTGTACGCAGCTTTACGGCCTCTATGTCTCATACGTTTATTGCAACGCGGACAGTTCTCCAATGTATCTGTGTTCCCCTGATCAATGACCGATTCAAACCCACATGCGATACAATAAGACATGGAAACGGGCTTATCTGCTGCATCTGTGTCTTCAACCATCAGCTTCGGTTTGGCACCTCCACATAAAGGGCATTGCGTAGGCTCCTCCATACGAACTGTATGGTGAAACTTACACCCACAATGAATACATTCGTACCATTGATGGTCGAAAAATATCATGCCGCCCTCCACAACAAGAGGCCTGCCTTCGACAAAAGCCTTAGCAATCTTATTGCGTGCAGCAGAATAAATTCGGGTAAAAGTTGGACGCGACACATTCAAAAAAACAGCCGCCTCTACATGATTGTACAACTCGTAATCACACAATCTGAAGGCCTCGTATTCTTCAAAATGCAAACGTACCGCCTCCAATCCTTTGTCAATATCCGGGCCGTAAGGCTGAAACCCTTTAACAGCCGGCATCATACTGATCCTCCTATATGCTTTACGTCTGGCCATAACAACTAATTCTCTGCAAAGATAATGAACATATGTTCATAATTACAAGAAAAAATTAATTTTTTTTATTTTTTTATTGCGCTTATCAAATCCTTCAATACAATCATGTGTATCTTTTTGGGTTGCCAATAATACAGGTCTGATTCCTATGCTTGTTGGCAATCCGATCATGGAACACTGCTATTCTGCTCAATTAGTGAGTTATCGGATAGCTTTCCGTGATTATTTTTTCTGTTATTTCTGTAAAAACCATTGCAGCGACACCCTATAAAAGCTATTTTTTAGGTTTATTTGCAAAATCAAATTCTCTACTATATGAATCAGGACAGCCTTTTAATTATTGACTTAGGATCTGCATACACACAACTGATTGCCAGACAAGTACGTAGTCTGCAAGTATATTGTGAGATATATCCTGTACATCGTATTCCACCATTTCAGTCACATATCAAAGGGATTATTCTCTCCGGCATCACCTATTCTGCGGCTGATATTAGTTTGTTGATTGGTTTTTTGGAGGCTCTGCCTGATCAAATCCCTGTATTAGCTATAGGAATGGGATCGGTATTGCTCATAGGAGAACAGCCAAAACCAAATACCTTCTATAGTGTTGGAGCTCCGATTGCCACAAGTCAAACGGTCATCACAAAGGATCATCGGCTTTTCAAGCATATTCCGCAGCACACTACTGTTTGGGCAGATCACGAATTAGATTTGAAGATACTGCCAGAAGAATTTATTGCGATAGCTCACGCCCAAGATGGATCGATCGCAGGCTTTCAAAAAGCTGAAAAGCCAATCTATGGCTTGTTGTTTCATCCTGAGGTTCACCAATCGGTGCATGGGCATCAAATTCTTCAAAATTTCGTGTTGGATATATGTGGTTGCCAGAAGAGTTGGACTCCTTCTAATTTCATTGTCTCAAGCATTGCCGCATTAAAAGAGACTCTTAGTAACGATAAGGTTGTATTAGGTCTTAGCGGAGGGGTAGATTCGACAGTTGCAGCTATTTTGCTTCATCAGGCTATTGGTCAGAATTTATATTGCATATTCGTAAATAACGGCTTGTTGCGTAAAGACGAATTCAATCTGGTACAAAAGTCGTATAGTGCTTTTGGGTTGCAGGTAAAAGCTGTTGATGCCTCAGCTCGCTTTTTGCAAGCGTTGAGCGGAGTAAGCGATCCGGAACAGAAACGAAAGATTATTGGAAACACATTCATACATGTTTTCGACGAAGAGGCTCATTCCATACAAGATGTGGTCTGGTTAGCTCAAGGCACTATTTATCCCGATATCATCGAATCGGTTTCATCGCCCGACACTCAAGTCAAAGTAAAATCACATCATAATGTAGGTGGACTGCCTGATTTCATGAAACTCAAAGTGGTAGAACCCCTAAAAGTGTTATTCAAAGATGAGGTACGTGCTATAGGTCGTCAACTGGGTATTTCATCCTGGTTGATTGACAGGCATCCGTTTCCAGGGCCCGGATTAGCTGTTCGTATCTTAGGTCCGGTGACTGATGAAAAAATACGCGTATTACAAGAGGTTGATGCGATTTTCATCGAAAAGCTTAGAAGTCATGGGTTATACGACAAGGTATGGCAAGCCGGTGCCATACTGTTGCCTGTTCAGTCGGTTGGAGTACGTAATAATCAGCGGACGTATGAAAATGTTGTAGCTTTGCGAGCAGTGAACTCGGTGGATGGTATGACAGCTGAATGGGCTCAACTGCCGTATGATTTCTTGTTATCCGTTTCCAACGAGATACTGTATCAGGTTGCAGGAGTAAACAGAGTGGTTTATGACATCAGTTCCAAACCACCTGCAACTATTGAATGGGAATAGAAAAAATCAGCTATCCGCATGCTGCGTAATACGAACATATGGTTGGAGATACGTTGGATCACCCTGATGCTGCTGCTATCTAGCTTGCCATCTTATATAATGGCACAGGTTCCGGTTACTGTATCGGATCAGATCACCGAATATCAGGGCAAGTCGTATTATCTTCATCAGGTAGAAGCCCAGCAGACGCTTTACGGTATTTCAAAGGCCTACGGGGTTACAGTTGAATCCTTGTTGTTGGCAAATCCAGACGCTCGTCGTGGCATACGTATCAATCAGGTGCTACGAGTACCTGTCGGTAGAAGCTTTCAGCCCGAGAGTATGACAGCAGCTGCTCCACCCACTCCGGCTAATGCTTCCGACGAATATGAATATGTGTATCACGTAGCCGGTAAAAACGAAACCTTTGCCTATTTATCCAACATATACTTAGTAGCTGA
Source organism: Bacteroidales bacterium (assembly GCA_023229245.1). Taxonomy (GTDB): domain Bacteria; phylum Bacteroidota; class Bacteroidia; order Bacteroidales; family F082; genus JALNZU01. The sequence continues at coordinate 22,606 of JALNZU010000027.1, forward strand.
GCAGAGTATACGTACGGCCAACCCAAGCCGTAAGGAGCCTTTTCGGGAAGGAGATTATGTGCTGATACCAGTCTCGAAAAAGGAAAAACAGACCCAAACTACTATCCAGTCCCGAAGCAGCCTTGACCCTTTTAACACGCCTTCCCAACCAAAAGATCAGCACACACAACAAACCCGAATGCAGTTAGCAGACGCATCCATCAAAGAGACACAAACTGTATTACCTTTTGAGATACCACAAGAAACTCAAGCCGCAACAACAACTAAAACTACTAATAAGCCAGTTGCTGCAGTTGTAACAGAAAAAGAGCCAGTCCCGACCAATCATATGGGGCAGCATATAGTCAAGCCTAAAGAAACACTTTATTCGATTGCACGCCAGTATCATATCAGTCAGGCTGACTTGATAGCTGCTAATCCGGGCATACAAGCCAACATACAGGCAGGTCAAGTGATCCGATTACCGGCTACACCTATAAAAACTGAAACAGTCTCTGAAACACCACTCATACCGGATGATTCATCCTTTTATCACACTGTACAGAAAGGTCAGACTTTGTATAGCATCTCGCGCAGTTATGCCGTCAGCATAGATGAGCTCAAACAGCTCAACCCGGGATTGACAGAACACATTAAAACAGGTCAAAAAATTTTGATCCCTAAAAAAAAAATAACCCTTGATTATTTTATCCACACCATTGATAAAGAACAGCGCAGCCGGCAGTTAGCCCGCAATTTTGAGCTTAGCTGGAATGAGTTTACCACATATAACCCAGGTGTAGGCAGATATGTATTTCCACATCAACAAGTAAAAATACCTGTTCCAGAGCATTTGCTGATACAACCGGTATTTCCTGAAGAGCCTGTACACACTCCACTGATTGACACTTTTCCACAGCAAAAGACCATACAGGAGATACAGCTGCCTGATACACCAGAAACTGACTGCCGTCAGGAAGAATATTTCCGGCAGCAGTCCTATCGGATTGCTCTGATGCTGCCTTTATATTTAGAGACTTACACTCAGGAAGCGGTCAAAAAAAGCCCGACTGATAAGCCTCAGGCATCCCCTTTTCTACAGTTCTATCATGGGTTTATCATGGCGGCTGATTCCCTGTCAACCCATTTCGGACTACAGCTTGAAATAGTTGTGTACGATATTGATCAAGACCCGCAAAAGCTACGGGATGCATTGAGTGATCCACGTCTGCAATCAGTTCAGCTGATCGTTGGGCCTTTCTTTGGTCAGGCATTTGATCAGGTAGCGCACTTTGCTAAGCAGCATCAGATACCTATTGTCAATCCCATGTCGCAACGCAGCGAATTTACCTACGACAATCCATATGCTATCAAGGTGAAGCCTGATATGCAGAGTATGTTTGGAGAGGTAGCTCAAATACTTTGTTCGACTTATCCACAAGCTCAATTCTTTTTGTATCAGGCAAACAAATACAGAGATCAAAAGGAATTAGAAGCGCTCAAAACGGCCTTAGAGCAACGGATAGAACCACAGGTACATATTTCAAACCGAAGTTTATACTCTTTTTACAGGCTTCATCGTAGAGGGCGCTCCAATAATGGGCCGAGCATACGTTCGGAAGGCGGATGGATTAATGTAAACGAATTAGAACTCACACCAGATAGCTATACCAATTTTGATAATCGACTGATCACATTAAGTTATGATCAGGACGACATCCATAGCTTCGGCAGATTGGCATCGGCTGTACGTGATAATATAGTGGTTGTGTATTCTGAAGATCGGGTTTTTGCTATGGAATTCATCAATAAGCTTAATCAGATAGCCGATACCATATCGGTGCAAGTAGTTGCTTTGCCGGATTGGTCGCGTTTTGACAATCTATTTATCGAAAACCTGATGCGCCTTCAAGCTCATTTTATCAGCCCTTCTTTTATTGATTATGAAGCTATGGAAACTCAGTTTTTCATCCATAATTTTCGGTTAAAGCATCAAACCGATCCTGATTCCTATGCCTTTGAAGGCTTCGATCTAGGGTGGTATTTCCTATCGGCATTGCAACAGTTTGGGCCCGATTTTTACCGCTGCCTGCATCATTATCCGCTGCAACTATTGCAAACAAGTTATCTGTTTCCACCACCTGAAAACAACAAAGGAGCTGAAAACACATTGTGGAATATTTACAAATATCACAACTACTTCCTCAAGCCGGTCATCAGATAAACTATGCCTTAGACCTAAAAGATGGAAAAGCTAATCTCATATCTTCAACTCATTCTTTTGATGGCATATATTACAGCTTGTCAGTCAGGGATGAAAAAGACTTTTCATGAAAACGGCAAGTTAGCATCCATCCTCCGCTTTGATGAAGCCGGTCAACTTCATGGGCGTTGCGAGTGGTATTATCCCAACGGCATGAAACAGATGGAGTCGGAATATTCGCATAATATCTTGGATGGCCTTCAAATACGGTATCACGAAAGCGGTCAGAAACAGTCTGTCATACTTTATCGCAATGGACTCATGGATAGCACTGCTTCCTATTATAGCGTATATGGCGATCTGATAGCAGTGGAAAAATATCGCAACGACACCTTGGATGGTGGGTATCAACGGTTTTACGAATCCGGTCAGTTGATGTTAGAAGGTGATTATGTGCAGGGATGGATGCATGGCATCTGGCTGTTTTATGATCAAGACGGCATCATAGTGGGCAAAGCTGAATTTAATATGGGTGATGGAATACAAAAAGGGTACTCATCCAATGGCAAGCTCTCACGCATCATCCATTATCATCAGAACCTGAAGCATGGGCCAGAAGAATATTACGATTTTGAAGGCCGGCATATTAAAACCCTTCACTACCAATACGGAGTAGTAGAGCATGAAGATGTATTTTTACCCGACTAATATCATCTCAATAGTCCATGCCGACAAAATCGATATAAGCTATTTTTCTGATTTCCAATGACGACAACTAGTTATATCATTTTTTAAACTCAGGGTGCATCCCTAAGTTATACATGATAAAGCTATACATATCGGTATTTTCCTCTATAAGTTTTGATGTAGGTTTACCAGCTCCATGACCTGCTTGTGTTTCAATGCGAACCAACACAGGATTTCCGCCTTGATGTTTTGACTGTAGCTCGGCCATAAACTTAAATGTATGAGCTGGCACCACACGATCATCATGGTCGGCAGTGATAGCGAGAGTAGCGGGATATTCAACTCCTTCTCTGATATTATGCAAAGGCGAATAGGTCAACAGATAGCGAAACATTTCCTCGTTGTCGTCGCTGCGGCCATAGTCGGTTGCCCATGCCCATCCAATAGTAAAATTCTGATACCTAAGCATATCCAACACTCCTACTATAGGGATTGCCACTTTGAAAAGCTCAGGTCGTTGGGTCATGCAGGCACCTACCAATAGTCCGCCATTTGATCCTCCCATAATGGCAATTTTTCCTGCCTGTGTGTATTCATTATCAATCAAATATTCAGCTGCTGCAATAAAATCATCGAACACATTTTGTTTGTTGAACTGTTGCCCGGCCTGATGCCATTCTTTTCCATACTCACCTCCTCCACGAAGATTGACTGAGACATACAAACCACCCTGCTCTAAAAAGGGCAGTCTGGAAACACTGAATGAGGGTGTCAGGCTAATATTGAACCCGCCATAGCCATAGAGTAAGACAGGGTTTTTTCCATTTTTCACCATGCCCTTTTTATAGGTGATGAACATTGGAATACGGGTTCCATCCTTGCTTTCAAAGAAAAGCTGTTCGGTTGTAAAAGCATCGGGATCAAAGTCTACTTCGCTTGCCGAATACAGTTTGGATGTATGCGTTTTCAGGTCGTACTGATAAATAGTAGATGGAAAAGTAAAGGAGGTAAAGCCAAAAAATGCTATAGACTCCCCTTTATCGCCATTAAATCCAATGATAGTACCTAATGTAGGCAACTCCAATTGATGTTTCATATTGCCTTCATAATCAAAGAAGTAACCTTTACTGTTAGCGTCTTCTAAGTATTCAGCATATATATAATCGCCAATGAGGCTGACAGATCCTAATACGTTCTCACTTTCGGGTATGACCACTTTCCAATATTCTTGTTGTGGATGGAGCGGGTCAATCAATACCAGTTGTTTTTTGGGTGCTCCATTGGTTGTTTGAACCAATAGTTTTCCATCTATATGATCAATTACATAATAGTCGTAATCAAATCCTTGAGCTATCTGAGTAAATGCTGTCTCGGGCTTGTTGGCTAAGCGAGCGTATAATGCATTTCCACTGGTTGATTGCGATTCGCTGATAATCAGATATACTTCATCATCGGTGACAGATGCATAGAAGTTTCGTTTTGGGTTTTTCTGATCCTGAAAAATGATGGTATCCTCTTGTTGGGTCGTCCCTAACCGGTGATAATAAACCTTATGAAACTCGTTGCTGCCTGAGAGTGCCTGTCCTTCGGCTGGGGCATCATACGCACTATAGTAGAATCCATTCTCATACCATGTGATACCCGAAAACTTAACCCAACGGACGGTATCCTCAAGCATCTGAGCTGTGGCTATATCCATGACGACTATTTCATTCCAGTCGCTACCTCCTCTGCTGATCGAATACGCCAGATATTTTCCATTGGGTGAGGGGCTGACAGTACCTAAGGCAATAGTTCCATCAGATGAAAATAAGTTTGGATCGAGCAAGAGCTGAGGTTCATCCTCAAGGCTTTCTTGCATATATAAAACACTCTGGTTTTGAAGGCCATCGTTTTTAAAAAAGAAATAATGACCTCCTTTCTTGAACGGAACGCCAAGTCGGGGATAATTCCAGATGGTTTCAAACCGTTGCTTTAATTCATCGCGAAACGGAATAGCGGCAAGATAGTCTTGTGTGATATGATTCTGTGCATCAACCCATTCAGCTGTCTCTGCCGAGTTATCATCTTCCAACCATCGGTAGGGATCAGCCACTTCCTGACCAAAATAAATATCTAGCTGATTTTCTCGTTTAGTTTCAGGATATTGAATTTTCTTCTGCTGTGTACACGAAGATGTCATAAGCAATAAACTTATTAATGTGATTACAATCTTATTCATAAATACAGGTTTTATCAAAAACATAATAATATACTGATCATAAGCCGGTTAAAAAGATTTGATTATATCCTTTCATATCTATTTTCAAGGGTTTACACTTTTTATTGCTATCAGAGTATGTCTTGCAAAATATTTTCCAGCTTTTGGTAAGGGCAAAATTAAGAAAAGCATGGATACCTGACACAGGCTTACAGATCACTTATCACTTTACGGGTTTTCCATTTACCTGTTCTGAAATACAAATATGCAAACAGTGCTCCTATGCTCCATGCGATGGGTATTCCCCACCAAATCCCGATAGGACCAATTTTTTGGGCCAGCACATACGATATAGGTACACGTACTATCCATAAGGAAATCAAGGTAACAAACATAGGCACTATAGTATCTCCGGCTCCTCTCAACACTCCATTCAGTACAAACATAGAAGAGAAAATGATATAGAATGCACTGACGATATATAAATAGTCTTTACCTGCTGCTACCACACCTGCATCATTGGTAAACAGGCGCATGATGGGTTCGGCAAACAGCCATGCTACTATAGTTACGCCTACCGATGTTAATGAAGTCATTTTTAAGGTTGCCATCAATCCCGATTTTACCCTGTCAGGTTTGTTAGCTCCAATATTCTGACCAACAAAAGATGATAAAGCGGTAGCAAAATTCATAGCCGGCAGGCTGGCAAAGGAGTCGATGCGCATGGCTACGGCGTATGCCGCTATAACAGTAGTACCAAACATATTCACTACCCGGTAGAGTGCCAGCATACCTACTGCAACAAATGTCTGCTGAAACCCTGTTGGCAATCCAATTTGAACACTTCGCCAAAAGATAGCTTTGTTGAAACGCATGTTAAGAGGTGTAAACCGAAGAAACGGATTTGTTCGGTGCAAATAATATATCAGACTGATAAACGCACCTGCCTGGGCTATCACAGTGGCTATGGCAGCACCTTCGATGCCCCAACCAAAACCTACCACAAACAGTATGTCTAAAATAGTGTTAACCACAGTAGCTACTATCAAAAAATAGAGCGGTGTTTTGGAATCGCCCATACCCCGTAATATAGAGGTAGTGCCCTGAAAACCAAACAGGAACAAAAACCCCCATGCGTTGATATTAAAATAACGGACAGCCTCTGGTATAACTTCTTCTGGAAGATCGATCAACCTAAAAAGTGATGGACTGATTAGAGTGCCTGCTATAGATAAAAAGAATGAGGACACAAACAGAAAGATATACAAGGTATCTATAGTACGGCGAAGCTGGTCCATGTTCTTAGCTCCAAAAAACTGAGCAATAATGATAGTGCCACCCGAGGTAAGGCCGATGATCATTGAGATAAGGGTAAAGATCATAGGGAAACTGGCACCCACAGCCGCCAATGCTTCATTCCCAAGAAACTTACCTATTACAATGCTGTCAACCACATTATATAATTGTTGAAAGACATTGCCAATCAACATTGGAATGGTAAACCTGAGTATCTGCCTGCCAACCTTGCCGGAAGTCAGATCATGCATCTGATCCTGATTCTTTTTCTTCAATGACGAATTAAAATTTACATTAGACAGCTACTTCCAAGCTAATCTGAATTGTTTCGATATTATAAACCAGATTGGATTGAAATTGTTTGACAAAACCCGCTTAAACTACTATTTTTTGTGATACGGCCTCAAAACTATCGGTTATCATAAAAATCGGGTTCAAAAATACTTCATTCCCTACTTTTCAAGCTGAGTTTGTACGAAATCATCTAAGAAAAATTTGTATTGCCGTCTGGTTCACCTATTTTTGTTCGACCAAAAAACTTACTGATGAGCCTGCCAGAGCATAATATCCATCCGCGCAACTATTTGTTTACGGATACTTCATTTATCAGCCTGATGAAAAACCGTATTTATCATGTACTGTTGATCTCTTCGGTATATGATGCATTCATGCTTGAGGAAGATGGTCGGGTAGATGAACAGATCTTCAATGAATATGTTTCGCTTAACTTGCGCTATCCCCCTATTTTTTTATTGGCAAGCTCTGAAAAAGAAGCATTCGATATGTTAGATCAAGAAAGTATTGATCTGATCATCATCATGTTAAGCTCTCAGGAAAAGCAAACATATCAGTTAGCCGAAAAGCTTAAAGCCACTCAAGAATCCATTCCTATTGTAGTGCTGGCACCTCTTTCGCGGGAGTTAGCTCTAAAGATGGACAGAAAAGAACTCCGCTCGGTTGATTATGTGTTCAACTGGCTTGGGAATACCGATATTTTATTAGCTATCATCAAGCTGATAGAAGATAAGATGAACGCCGATCACGACATAATAGAGGTAGGGGTGCAGTGCATTATTTTGGTAGAAGATTCGGTACGCTTTTATAGCAGTTATCTGCCCAATATATATAAGATCATCTTCAAGCAGTCGAAATCGTTTATGACCGAAGGGCTGAACGAACACCAGAAAACTCTTAGAATGCGTGGCAGGCCTAAGATATTATTGGCTACCACTTATGAGGAGGCCATCAGCTTATATAAGAAATACAAACAAAACATTTTAGGTATCATATCAGATATTTCGTATGAGCGCGAGGGAAAGCCTGATGATCAGGCCGGTATCCGGTTGTGCAGGGTAGTGAAAAAAAACGATAAATACTTGCCTCTGCTGCTACAATCGTCAGAAGCTGAGAATGAAGAAACGGCCAAACAGATCAAGGTTGGGTTTATCAATAAAAACTCTAAAAGCCTTTCGATGGAACTGCAAAGGTTTATTATGGAATACTTTGCTTTTGGCGATTTTGTCTTCAAAGACCCGTCTTCCAATATGGAGGTGATGCGTGCCAGAGATTTAAAAGACTTGCAGGAGAAGATCTTTCAGGTTCCCAACGATTCGTTGCAATATCATATTGAACGCAACCATTTATCTAAATGGCTCAGGGCCAGGGCACTATTTCCTCTTGCCGATCTTTTCAAGCAATTCACCCCTGAAGATTTTGGTGATAGCAGTGATGTGAAGCGCTTTGTGTTTGATGCCATAGCTAATTTCCGTCGCAACAAGGCTCGGGGTGTGATAGCCGAGTTCAATCGAAAAAGTTATGACGAGTATACTTCTTTCAGCCGTATCGGGCAAGGTTCTATTGGAGGGAAAGCACGTGGACTGGCATTTTTAGATTCGCTTATCAAACGCAATAAGCTACACGACAGCTATGAAGGAATCACTATAGGAATACCGCGTACAGTAGTTTTATGTACAGATATCTTTGATGAATTTATGGAGGAGAACAATCTCTATCCTGTTGCCTTATCCGACTCGCTGAGTGATGAAGAACTGTTGAAATATTTTGTAGAAGCTCAACTTCCGTTTCGTATCAAAGACGATCTATCCACCCTCATTGCTTTCACAAGGCGGCCATTGGCAATACGCTCTTCAAGCCTTTTGGAGGACTCACACTATCAGCCATTTGCAGGTATTTACAGCACTTATATGATCCCTTTTGTGGAAAACGACGAAAAAACTATGTACCGGCTGTTGGAACAAGCTATCAAAAGTGTGTATGCTTCGGCATTTTATCAAAACAGCAAAGCTTATATGATGGCAACAAAAAATGTGATAGACGAAGAGAAAATGGCTATAGTGCTTCAAGAAGTATGCGGCACTAATTATCATACACATTATTATCCGGCTATTTCAGGTGTTGCCCGTTCAATCAATTTTTATCCTATAGGTCCTGAGAAACCCGAGGAAGGGATAGCCGATATCGCATTAGGGTTAGGAAAGTATATAGTAGATGGAGGTCAAACCCTACGCTTCTCACCAAAATTTCCTAAGAAAGTTTTACAAACCAGTCAGCCTGATCTAGCGTTGCGCGACACACAAAAGCAGTTTTATGCATTAGACCTTAATCCCGAAAGTTTTAAAATATCTACCGATGATGCAGCTAATCTCTTGCAGCTTACTTTAAATGATGCAGATGCGGATGGTGCTCTAAGGCTTATCTGTTCAACCTACGACTACCATAATAATATGCTGCGTGATGGGTACCATTTGGATGGCAAAAAACTGGTAACTTTTGCACATATTCTCAAATACAACACCTTCCCTTTATCCGAGATCCTTCAACGTATCTTAGAGATAGGGCAGAAAGAGATGGGCAAGCCCATAGAGATAGAGTTTGCCGTCAAACTAAACCAGCCTATGGGAGCTCCGCGCCTGTTCTATATGCTGCAAATAAGACCTGTCGCCAATCTGAGCGAGACGGTAGAACTGAAAAACAATCATCGCATACCGGATGAACATACGATCATCAAATCATTCCGTGCCTTAGGCAATGGTGTTCTAACCGATATCTGCGACATCATATATGTGAAGCCTGACAGCTTTAATCCGGCCAAGACCCGTCAGATAGCCGAGCAGATAGGAGTACTCAACGCAAGTATGATGAGCCAGGCCAGAAATTATGTATTGATAGGTCCAGGGCGCTGGGGCTCATCCGATCCATGGCTTGGGATACCGGTTAAATGGCCTCAAATATCGGCTGCACGTGTCATAGTGGAAGCAGGATTGAAAAATTATCGGATAGACCCCAGTCAGGGAACACATTTTTTCCAGAATCTGACTTCCTTCGGGGTAGGATATTTCACCATCAACCCATTCCTCAATGATGGATGGTATGATGTAAGTTATTTAGATAGCTTTCAGACCGAATACGAAGACCAGTTTATACGTCATATCCGGTTTCAACAGCCTTTGCATATAGTGGTTGACGGGAGAAACAACAAAGGAATGATTTTTAAAGAAGGAATAGGGATTTAGGTGAGTGCATACTTGATTCCTATCAGAAATCCATACTAAAGCACACTTTTGACATAGTCAAAAAGAAGATCGTGTCTCGCCGGGTCGAACCAGTGATAATTTTTGTTCTTTCTGAACCAGGTACGCTGACGTTTGGCATATTGGCGAGTGTGCAGCTTGATATATTCTACCGTTGCCTCCAAATCGTATTTTCCTTCCATATATTCAAACAGCTCTTTGTATCCTACTGTGTTCAACGCATTCAAATGTCTATAGGGAAACAGTTGCCGGGCTTCCTCCATCCATCCTTCGGCCAACATTTTCTCTGTCCTAAGCCTGATCCTGTTTTCCAGCACAACCGGCTTGGGCTGAAGACCTATCCATAACACTTCAAACGGTCGTGATTGTGTTTGTCGTTTCCTGTAAAAACTCATTGGCTTACCTGTTTGAAAATAAACTTCCAACGCCCTTTGCAAACGGCGTGGATTCTGTGTATCAACTAATTTAAAATACTCAGAATCATATTGTTGTACTAAATCCTGCAAACCTTTCAGGCCCGATTGCTGATAAAGTTCATTTACTTGTGACCGTACCTCATCAGATATCTCCGGCATAGTATCCATACCTATGCATACTGCATCAATAAACAAACCCGATCCGCCGGTCAGTATCACTTCATCGTGCGTTAGAAACAAGGCCTTTAATTTTTCTAAGGCTTGTGTTTCGTATTGCGCCACATTATATGGCTGATGAATACTGATATGTCCGATAAAATGGTGGGGTACAGTCTGTAACTGTTCTTGTGTGGGGGACGCTGTTCCTATCCGCATCTCCTTATAAAACTGGCGGCTATCGGCAGATAAAATTTCGGTTTGTAATTCCATTGCCAGTTGAATGGCTATTTGAGTTTTCCCTGATGCGGTAGGGCCGGCTATCACTATCAGTTTTTTTTGTTTCGACGGCATGGAGGTAGAGATTTTAGAGTGGTGTGGGCTCGTTATTTACTTTATTGTCGGGCTTTACCTCTTTAACTTTTTTAAGTCCCATTTTTTTGCCTGACTCTTTCATAAACTCATATGCCTGGTCGAAGTCATTGGCTATCACTCCATCCAATATAGCTTCGCGTATAGCCGTTTTTACCGCGCCTACTTCTTTTCCCGGTTTAAGTCCAAAGACCTCCATGATCATATCACCACTTATAGGCGGTTGCCAGTTTCGGATGCGGTCTTTTTCTTCTATCTCTTGTAATTTTTTTCGTACCAACTCAAAGTTTTCACGATATTTCCTGATCTTATATTCGTTTTTGGTTGTCACATCAGCTTGGCACAGTAGCATGAGCGAATCTATATCATCTCCTGCATCGAAGAGCAGCCGTCGTATAGCTGAGTCGGTAACTATTTCCTGCGAGAGTACTATAGGCCTAAGATGCAGGAGCACCATTTTTTGTACAAACTTCATGGGATCGCCCATAGGCAGCTTCAGCTGTTTGAAGATACCGGGTACCATTTTTGCTCCTCTGAACTCATGCCCGTGGAAGGTCCAGCCGAGCTGGGGGTCGAACCTTTTTGTAGCCGGCTTGGCAATATCGTGCAATATGGCAGCCCATCGCAACCAAAGGTCATCGCTTACACGCGACAGATTGTCGAGCACCTCAGTGGTATGGTAGAAATTATCTTTATGGCTTTTGCCGTCTATAGTCTCACGTTCTCTCAACGCCGCCATTTGCGGGAAAAACACTTCTAACAAACCGGTATCGTAAAGCAAGTGAAATCCCACGGAAGGTTTGTCTGTCATAATAATCTTATTCAACTCATCAGTGATCCGCTCTTTAGATACTATCTCCAGGCGTTCTTTATTCCTTTTGATAGCTTCTAATGAGGCTAATTCTATCTTGAACCCCAATTGAGCTGCAAAGCGTATGGCACGCATCATTCGCAACGGATCATCCGAATAGGTAATATCGGCATCTAAAGGTGTACGTATTCGCTTGTTCGACAAGTCTTTAAGTCCGTTGAAAGGGTCTATAAGAGAGCCATAATCCTGTGTATTTAAGCTTATTGCCAGAGCATTGATAGTAAAGTCACGTCGCTTCTGATCGTCTTCCAGACTGCCAGCACTGACTGTAGGCTTACGACTGCTAATCTGATAAGATTCTTTGCGTGCTCCTACAAATTCAACCACAAACTCGCCATAGCGTATCATAGCCGTTCCAAACTGACCATAAAACTTGGCTTCTGTACCTTTACCTAATCTCAGGGCTATGGCTTCAGCTACCTTCAGTCCATCCCCTTCTACTACTATATCCACATCTTTAGAAGCTCTGCCCACAAGCATATCACGGACATAACCTCCAATGACATAACATCTTACACCCATATCCCTACATACGGATGAGATTAGGGTAAATAGTTCTGATGTAAGATATTTCTCCATATTTTTCACCGCACAAAAATAGGCAAATAGGCCAAAGATACCGAATCAAATAGCTGTATGCATTTCAAAATCCAATAGATTTATTAGGTTTGAGAATATGATTTCTCTCTAAAAAACCTGTAATTTTGAACATGACTATCTTACTCCTTTCATTAGAAGATGCGTTTCGTAGTCGCCTGTCTGAGGGTTTCTTAGGTTCTTTCCACCCTCAATTGAATATTATCACTTCAGGAACAAGGCCGCTATCCGAGATACATCTGTCAACCGATCAACTGCTGTATGAATCGTTTATCATGAGTAGCAAAAGGGCACCTCAACATGTTGAAAAGTGGAGGGACCAGCATTTGGACTATCTTCTGATCCTATGCGAGCAAGCTGAGGTTCATATACCCCAATGGTTGATTGAACAAGCTTCACAAGTCAGGAAAATTTACTTTCCGACATTGGATAAAAAGCTACGTTTTGAGACTGATGCGGATACCTTTCGCAAACTCAGAGACACTATAAAACAAAAGATGTTTCTATTTTTCAAAGAGTTGTCAGCAATACCTTGAACCGCGAAAGCCTGTCTTGGCTTATTTGCATTAAGGCACTTACCGAATACGGTATGGCCTGATTTATCTGCTGGTTTATTCAGTTTTTTTTAGATCAAGTCAATTTATCAAGCCAAATATTTTTGTCTTGTTCTGAATCAGGGTTTTAGGTCATAGCTTGCTTCGCGTTCTGCAGCTTGTTTTTTCCATACCGGGACAATTTCTTTGAGGAAGTATTGTTTTTCCTGTTCCAACTCCTTCATAGGCAAACCAATATATTCTTGTGCTTTTTCCTTAGTGGAAATATCGGGATAAGGAATTGCCATTACTTTTCCTTTTAGTGCTAACAGTCGTCCAAGTTTTATCCGTGCTTCCTGAGCATAGTCTATTGCTTTTCCCATCACTCTTGCGCTTTCAAGTGGCGAATGAAATGAGCCGCCGTGTGAAGCGGCTACATAGTCCCAAAACCATTGACCAGCACGGATATCGTACAATATTTCTTTCATCTCACTTTCAGTAGCTCCTGCATCCCATGCCGCTTTTGCCTCTATATGTGCGCGGGTGAGTAAGTTTTCAGCCTTAGCCCGCAATTCTAACACTTTATTTTGCCTGTCAATGACGTTTTTCATCAGTGTTGATTCACTTTCTCTGTGACATGTTTGACATGCCTGCGATATATATTTCAGGGGCGATGTTACATGATGGTTTGAATATTTCAGTCCTCCTTCGCTTATGTAGGGCATATGGCAATCGGCGCATGCCACACCTCTTTCGGCATGAATACCAGTCATATACACCTCGTAATCAGGGTGCTGTGCTTTAATCATAGGTGTTCTGCTGAGTGCGTGTGTCCAATCGGAGAATGCGATATCATCATAATACTTCAACATATCTTCGGGTTGAAACCCATTGACCCAAGGAAATGTAAGGTAGTTAGCCCCTTCGGCTCCGGGTCTGTCTTGGTCGAAATAATATTCCACATGGCATTGTGCACAAACCAATGAGCGCATTTGCTGGTGAGTAGCCTGTGTTATATCGTCTCCCCTAAGCTCCATAGCTTCTATCAGCGCTGGTCGTGTGATTGTCAGATCCATCGTTTTAGGATCGTGGCAATCGGCACAACCAATAGGATTGACGACCTCCGGTCCGAGTGCTGCCCATGTAGTATTATAGAATTCGGTCACTCCCATCTGGTTCATCAATCGTGGCACATCCGGTCCTTTACACGTCCAGCAGGTGCTTGGCATTCCTACATCAGGTGTTTTCGGTCCACCGGTTCGTAAGGTATTCCACACATCTTCTATTGCGTACGAGTGACCTCGACCTTGGTTATAGTCTTTTGAAAACGGATAGCCAGCCCATAAGATCACCATCTCAGGACTTTCACCCAACATATCCTTCATCGCATTTCCACCGTGAGGAGTACTGAAATCAGTCTCACGGGTTTTGCGATACGATTCATACTCCCATGGGTAATTCTTACCCCAGACCTCGTTACGGGGTTCAAACTCATTTAGTGCAACTTTAGGCTGATAGGCAAAAATAGCTTCTGCCCGACGCTCGGTGATAGAGGCGACTAAAAGCCCCAACAAAAACACTATACCCATCGTACCGCCAAACAAGGCCCAGTTCACCCAAGGATTAGATTTTCTCTCTTTATTGTTTCCCATAGTTCGTTCTTAATTATTTATTTTTTATTCTTTTATAAACCGATGAAGCCATTCCGGTACAGGTGATCCAGGCAAGGGAACTCTGGCATATGGAGTACTTGATAAACTCTTAACCCTTCCATGTGGTACCTCCCTATGACAATCCCAGCACAAACGATCGGTAAACTGATGGTGGTAGGTCTCTGTCTGAACTAACAGACGGGCATCAGTGATAAGCTGCTCATGACAACGGATACAGTTTTCCTGAACAACGCCAATACCAGCTTTTTTAATGAAAATATTCTGAGGCTCCAACCTAAGGGTAAAGACAGTAGCATGACGTGCACCATCCATAGCTTTGAAATAATACGTACGGAAAATATTATCCTGCGGCACATGGCAATCGTTGCAATTGGCATACTCACGATGTGAGCTATGTTGCCAACTGGCATACTGCGGTGCCATAATATGGCAGTTTACACAAGTCTCTGGCGCATCCGAAAGATATGATACTGCTTTGCTGGAGTATGCCGCATAAGCTATAAGTCCTGCAATAGCACCCATCATAACTACCACGGCTACACGCCATTGCGGAGGAGGAATTAAACTTGCAATCAGTCTTTTCATGTACTATATTTAAGCAATGGAGCAATTGCTTTCCATTATGAAAACAAACATACAATTTTACATTCAAAACACAGTCCACAATTTAATCTTAACATACTCTTTTACTGCATTTTATATTCAATCTAATTAACATTTACCGCCTTCGCAGATAAATGATCAGGCCGCTCACTAAGATCAAGATAACGGTTATTCCAAAAAGTGGTACTATGAAGATATAGCCTATTCCTATGAGATCCTGCACGATACGGCCGGTATGTATCTCTAAAGCCAGATTCCAGAGTGGCATTGGTAGTCCGGCTATTTCCTCAGGCATAGGAATTTCGGCATCAAGCAGACCTGTGTTGTAATCGAACACTAAAGTTTGAGAGGCTGTGGCTACTCTGCCTGCAATCATATGTCTTCCTATGGGAGAGGCTGCATTAGTTTTCTTTTCGCTAGGCTCGCCAGTGATACCGTCTATAATCGTTGATGTAATTGGATTCCAACGAAAAAGTCCGTTAAAACTACCAATCAGATATTCACCTTGCTCATTGTACTCCAATACATTGATACCCATCAGTGATACGGGAGGCTGCTCGGCAAATGGCTGCGGGGCGGTTTGAAATGCTTCATCACAAAAATAAAGACCATCATCGGTAGCAATAAGCCAGTGATTCAACTCCTGATTCCAGTAAATAGCGCGCAGCTTATCTTCCCATGTGTTTGGATTGTCAAGCAATGAATAAGGTATCCGTGCGATGCGGCTATGTGCAATAGGGATCAGCAGTGGCGGACGAAGAAAAATACCTGTTAAGCTGGTAATCAACAGGAAGAAGACCAACCATATACCTAACTTTTTATGCCATTTCACTGCAAATCGGTTTACGGTGACAATCTTTTTGACATCTTGATCGCGTTTTTTTCTGCTTCTGATCCATTTCGGAAAGAAGAAATACACATATCCCGTCAGCGCAAAAAATATCAGGGACAGAGCCATTATATCAACGATTACTCGTCCTGCTATCCCCCATAACTCGCCGCTGTGCAGCACCCAAAGGGTACGAAACAGTCCTATTTTACCGTCATCGTTCACGGCAGCGGGCAAGATAAGTTGGTTAAAATCGGGTATTTTATGGGTGCTTGTGGCAAGATATACTTCTGAGCGTCCCAACACTACCAATTTTCCGTCTTTCAGGCGTAAATCCGTGATACGTTCATCTTTTAGCGGCAGCAGCAGCTTATACCATTTATTTAGTTCGCCCTCCCATAGATAAAGCCCGGTTTGAGTAGCTGCGTACAGATTCTTTTCGGGTGTAAGAACCATAGCCGCCACCCTACGATTGTCCATACCTTTCGGGAGACCTTCCATAAAGGGCAGATACGTACTAAAGCCTTCATCGGTGAGCCAAATACCAATATTCCCGAATAGCAACAGGCTATCAGGTGCTATCAGACAGCCGCCTTTCACTGCCGAATTATTCCAGTTTTTAAAATGATAAGCTGGTGGCATCCAGGAGCGCTTCAGTTCAATATTTGATACCAGCTTCCTGTGATTGAGTACTATGCCCGACAAAGCCCACACAATCACTATGAATCCTAACCAGAGCGAAAACCATTTATGGATCCACTTCCATTTTTTGTTGTTAGGTTTTCTCTTCTGCTTTAGCTTAGCTCCCTTCAAAGTTCTATGCGTATATGAGTTCGTTAGTATCCTACACCAGCTGCCATAATATTAGTCGGGTCGAACGCATGACAAGGCGTTACTCCATACACCATATCACAATGTGGGCAGTGAGTTTCAAACTGTTCCATCTCAAAAGTATTGCTACAGTTCTCGCAAATAATTTCAAATGCCATAGGAAGATACTGATCGTAAAATCCCATTTGTCGGACTTTGTCCACTACCATTTGTCCGTTGGCAAAAGTTCCGGTACATCCATCGTGTGCCATATGTTTTATTTTTTTGATTTATATTCTTTGTAACTGTTCTCCTGAACGAAGCTTAGTACGCAAATGCTGTAGTTTTCGGTCGGCTTCTTCTAACACCACGAGCATATTTTTTTCTTCTTGTGAGGTTTTCAATACCTTATGTATTCCACCGTTTTTGATGACTATCCGTTGGTCGGCCATCAACGCTAAAATAGGATCGTGTGTTGCCATCAGCACCACTTTTTCTTCACCTATCAATAGTTGCAATGCTCTTTTACGATCAATACCTGCATTTTCTATTTCGTCTATCAAAACCACCGGGCTTGTGCTGAGTATAGCCGTGTCGGCTATCATCAATGCACGGCTTTGTCCGCCGCTCAATGAGGTAATAGGTGTTTGTGGTTCAAACTTTTCGCCGGCCAGATCATTAGCTGCATCAATGATCTTTTTTATGACCGTTTGTTCATCAGCTACCATACGGCTTCTTGCATGCAGTTCTAAAAACTCCTGCACCTGAAGGTCCATCACAAAGTTCATATTTTGTGATAGCTGAGCCACTAATTTTCTAGCTGAGGCGAAGCGCCAATCAGTTGAGGGCAGTTCGCCGTTTACTAATATAGTTCTTCCGGTAGGTGTATCGGCGCGTGCTACCCATTCAATATCAGCCAATAAACGACTTTTTCCCGAACCTGTAGGACCAACAATACTGGTAATAGTACTCTTATGCAGTTCAACGACTTCAAACTGTTCAGAGGTGCCCGACTTATCAGTGCCCGGCAATATACTGATGCTATTGAGTCTATGCTGGTCTTCTCCCAAAAACTCTTGCATCTGTTCGATATACTCCTTCAGTTGCAACAAAAAAGTAGTCGCATCAAAGGCACTATCTTCAGATGCTTCCTCGTCAATACCCGACAAGATTTGCTGAAGGGTTTGATGCATTCTGTCTTCAATGGCAAATGCTTGTCCTTCAAAGAACGCATGCAGATAGGGATACTTTTCCAATAAGTCCGATAAACTGCTTTGTATTAAGAATGATGTACTTACCATATTATTTCTCGTCCAGATTAATTTTACGCACATTACCCATTTGATAGGATTCTCCTATACGTGTTTCGCCTAAGCAATAGGAACAAAGTGCCGAGGGCATTGAAAACCGTAGCTTCCTGCCTTTTAACGAATCAATATGCACTTTCTCGTCATATAAGAGCGTGCTCAGCTCATAGGCACCTTGTCCGGTGAGCCCGTTGATATGCATGACGATAGCAGTAGGATTGACAGCATTCACGCGGGAGGCAAACACTTCGCGTTCGGCTTGCGACACTATGTCGCCCTTAGTGATCACGACTATGTCGGCCATACGCAACATAGGACCGATCTTTCTTGGTGTGTTGATCCCGCTGAGGTTATCTATCACACATATTGCTTTGATATCTTTGATATAAGGTGAACACCGGTTGCACAGTCCTGCGCTTTCGGAGATAAGCAGATCGAAATTCTCTTTTAAGCCCCAGTCTAATACGGCTTCTATATTAGAGACAAAATAATGGTCGGGGCATAATGAACCGGATAACCCTTTCTTAACCGGTATGCCAGCTCTTTGATACAGCACATCATCATCGGTGTACAGGCAGTCGAACTTGACGGCACCTACCTTCACGCCGCGCTGCATCAAGGTCTCAGCAGTTTTTATAGTAACCGCTGTCTTACCTGAAGAAGGGGGACCGGATATAGTAATTAAATTCATTTTTATTTTCTTTCATGATGAACTAAAGTCAATTATCTGAGCTGTGCTTCGTCAAACAACTTCTGACAGGCATCAAACTCCTGATTCAGGTTATGATTCAGGATATAATCCCATCCAAGCCACATAAATTGACGTGTGTTAGGAAGTCTGTTATCTACTTCGGGATGCAGGCTGGGAAACAATCCCTGATGGGATAATATCTCAGCTACCTCTTTTCCGGCAAAAAAATCTGCTACGGCTTGCATAGTTGCACCTTTCGCTTTTTTTCCTATCATAAATACCGGACTGATGATAGCGCCATCGTTTGGCCAAACGGCTTTCATGCGGCTGCCTTCACGCACCATTTGTGTGAAGAAGTTGGGCATGATAGTGATGGCAGGCTTTTCGGTTTTTTGACGCTCGGAGCGTACCATCTGCGCCGGATGAAGACTTTTTAGCATATTCCGGCCAAGCGCTGCCACCGAGCTATCGCCATAGCGCTGCTTCATAGTCAGCAATATAGCATTAAACAAGTCGAAGTCGGATACAGGAAGGCTAATGCTTCGCTCGTACATTGGATCACAAAGAGAAAGCCAGCTATCGGGTATCGGACGACCGTCGAGCATATCGGTATTAACCAAAAAAACTGCCGGCACAACCGCCACTATACCGTGCTTCCCTTCGGGATCGCGCAAATCAATCTTATCATTATGAAACAATGGATTGATACGATCCCAGGAAATAGGATTCACAAAACTCCCATCACGGGTAAAACGCTTAAAGAATCGTTCTTCAAAAAACATATCAAAACCGGCCGACATATATATATCGTCTAACTCATCCGCCGTTGTGGCAGCTTCCACTTCCGAGCTGATCCAGTCTAAGCCCATAGAAGCTGCTTTCATCTGTGCATCAAGCTGTATGCCTTCCACAGCACATGACTCAATAAATAGCTCTAACTTTTCCTGCAAAGGAATACGAACCGGACAAGGGAGCAGTCCTTTGACACGGATTAGGCGTGAGGAATCGGTGATTTGTTTGTTATTGGCATGTCCCTCAATTGCAGCTAACAACAGTTTTTCAAAAGCATCATAGTCAATCTGACGCATGCTCAAAGCAATATCAAGGCGCAAGGCCTTGCCGAAGCTAGCTCGCTTTTCGGCATCGGCAAGCTGGGCAAAGCCCTGACGTACAAACACATCCAAAGTCTCGGGATAGTTCTCGGTGATGGTGAATAAACTATCTGCAGGATAGAAATAAGTATGCATCTTTATTCAATTTGATGCAAAATTAGGCCTATTTTGGTATTCTGATACCGAATACCCTAATTTAAGAATCATTCTAAATAAGCACCGGATACTAATGCGAGAAGCTATATCAAAAAAATATTCAGAAAAAATGGATAACCATCAAGAAGTATATTGACTTACTGCCCCATCTTAAACTTACCTACACCAGTCTGTGGGATGAACACAATCCCAATAATCTCACCTACCAAATCAGATAAGATCGTACACATAGCTAACGCAAAAAAACTGCTGAGGCTATATCCAACTTTAAGCTAATTCCCTCATATTTTTCAAACTAAGGGTTTACTAAAAGATTTTTCCTCAGCACTCCCTGCTCATAGGTAATTTGAAGTAAATAACATCCCGAATAAAAATCAGAGATACACTTTTTTTAGATTCCTCACTGCGTTCGGAATGACAACAGGTAGTTGGGGTAAGGAGTTCTACACATAGGCGGCTGCGCCGCCTATGTGTAGAACTCCCTGTCTGTAAAAAACTCCACGTCATCCTATGTTTGTCGCAAAATAGTTAATCTAACTATTTACTTACTTTGTTCTAATTAATCTGGCAAGAATAGGGGTGGGATTATGCTATTATGCGTCATTTGTCCTTAGAGACCGTTCGAAATGCTAGCCCCCACCCCTGATTGCCATCCTGGACAGTTCAGTAGGCCATGAGCCTGTATGTAGGATTGATAGGAAGACAATCACTCTCTTGCCACAAAACAAATTATCATGTACAAATATATTGGTATTGATGTTTCAAAGCAAACCTTTGATGTTTTTGGCCTATCCAAAGAGGGGGTCAACCTTTCCCTTAACCGGAGCTTCATACAGCGTACGACCTGTAGGGCTGATGAGTTGCAGCTGCATGAAAACATGAAGGTTATGCTCGAGAAGCTCTATCCATTCATAAAAATTAGAGATGTATTTTTTTAGATTCCTCACTGCGTTCGGAATGACAACTAGTAGTTGGGGTAAGGAGTTCTACACATAGGCGGCTGTGCCGCCTATGTGAAGAAATCTCTGTCTGTAAAAAAATCCACGATATTTCGAGCGTCAGCGGGAAATCTCATACACGATTCTTTACGACTGCTTGATGTCTGGAGAATCATTTATTCTACTATCAGTTTTCCGGTTAGAACTCCGTCTTGGTATATTATTCGTACCAAGTAAACTCCTTCTTTCCATCCTGCTGTTTGTATTCTGGCATTTCGA